>NZ_JBLYEE010000007.1:0-309533 GCF_048515415.1 Pedobacter sp. N23S346 | reverse complement strand
TACCCCACCTCAGAGCCAACAGCTGAAATTGGGGGGCTTTGATATCAGTTTCAAAACATAAACCCACTTATTTTGACCGAAATCAAACCTTTTTTCCAACAATTGTTTTTTACCGGACAACAGTGAATCAAGTTCAGGAGGACGATTCGTTGCAAAATGGATTTTCTTGAGGGATGTACTAACCGATTCGTCATGCTGAAGGTTAATTTTTTTATTTAAGAAATCACATCAATGGTAGGCCACGAAAGATCCCTGCATTTTATCTTCTGACTTCAATTCTACACTAAACCTTCTCTGCCAGAGCACAGTTCAAACACAAGGTTGCCTATCGCGAGGTGCGAAAAATGCTTTTTTCTTCGCCCTTTCCCTCCCGGGGAAAGGTGCCGCCAGGCGGATAGGGGCTTACTTTTTAGACATAGCACTGGTCAATAATCCTAATCCTGCTTCATTTCCCTGCATTAGCGCGAGGTCTGCAGCGGTTTGTCCGCGAGCATCGGTTACTTCTATGTTTGCGCCATTGTCAAGCAGCAATTGGAGCACATCATTTCGGCCAAACATACTGGCGAACATTAATGCTGTTCCACCGTTGCCATGCTGAAGGTCGAGCTGCGCACCTTTCTCAATCAGGATTTTCGCAATCTCAATATATCCTTTAAAGCTTACCCCCATCAATGCGGTATTGCCTCCATAATCGGCGGCGTTAATGTCAGCCCCGGCATCAAGCAGTAGACGTGCAGCTTCTAGTTGGTTATTATAACAAGCAATAATTAGCGGCGTATATCCCTTTTCATCACGGGCATTTACGTCTGCACCTCTGCGGACAAGTTCCTGCAAAACTTCCATTTCGCCTTTTCTGGCTGCAGGTATCATCAGTTGATCGATATTTTCCATGAATTCAAAACCATAAATTTCATTTAAAGTTTGGCTTTCATTTTCAATAATTGGGAGATCGAATATTTGAAAATAATATTGAAGTGGCTCTATTGGTAAACTGGTTAACTTATCAAGCTTTATGCTAAAAATAGTGGTGATAAATTCACGTATTAATACCTGAAAACTCTTAAAACCATTTATACCTGGCGGAGGTTCTAAATAAGCATATTATATGTAAAATTAAGTCTGAGAGGGGTGGCGTATTTATAGATTGAAAATTAAATCTTTTGAATCTGCTCCATATTCGAACCCCTACCAGATGCCAATCGACATAAACAAAACATTCATATGAAAAAACAGGAAAGCGGTACTGAACCAAAATTAAGTACTAAACCGACGAAAGATTCATCATCAGCACTTAACGAACTTTTTACTGATGGTATCCGTGACCTATATTGGGCCGAAAATCATTTGGTTAAAAATTTACCAAAAATGATCTCTGCTGCTACTGCACCAGCACTTGTATCTGCCATTGAGGCACATTTAGAAGAAACCAAAACTCACGTATCGAGGTTAGAGCAGATTTTTGAATTGCTTGATGAAAAAGCGATTGCAAAAAAATGCGATGCCATGGAAGGGATTACCAAAGAAGGCGAGGGCATTGTAGAAGAGACTGAACCGGGTACAGCTACCAGAGATGTAGGTATTATTCTGGCATCGCAAAAGGTAGAGCATTATGAGATTGCATCTTATGGTGGCTTGGTACAACTGGCTACAACTTTGGGTTTAACTGAAGTAGCTGAGATTTTGGAGCAAACACTTGCAGAAGAAAAAAGTGCAGATCAAAAACTATCTGATGTTGCAGAAAAAGAGATTAACTACAAAGCAGCCCAGGAGGCATAGAGAAAAGATATAATGGCCAAGAAATCAGTAGAAAATACAAGTAAGCCTGAACAGGTTGAAAATGATAAAACCAACAAGTTGGAGGAATTTGTTGCCGATAGTACCGGGCAACGGTTAACCACTAATCATGGTGTGAAAATTAATGATGATCAAAATTCGTTAAAGGCGGGTGATCGTGGCGCAACTTTACTGGAAGATTTTATCTTAAGAGAAAAGATTACGCACTTCGATCACGAAAGGATTCCGGAGCGTGTAGTACATGCAAGAGGATCTGGTGCCCATGGCGTTTTTAAAGTATATGAAGATATGTCTGATCTTACCCGGGCGGCATTTCTTTGCGATCCGGGAGCAGAAACACCAGTATTTGTGCGGTTTTCTACCGTTGCAGGGTCAAGAGGATCAACAGATCTTGCCCGTGATGTAAGGGGCTTTGCTGTTAAATTTTATACGCAGGAAGGTAACTTCGACCTCGTTGGAAATAACATGCCGGTTTTCTTTATTCAAGATGCAATTAAATTTCCTGACCTGATACATGCTGTAAAGCCTGAGCCGGATAATGAGATGCCTCAGGCAGCTTCTGCACACGATACCTTCTGGGATTTTATTTCGCTGCTTCCTGAATCTGCACACATGATTATGTGGGCCATGAGCGATAGGGCTTTGCCAAGAAGTTACCGCATGATGGAAGGATTTGGTGTGCATACATTCAGATTAGTAAATGCCGCTGGCGTATCAAGTTTTGTTAAATTTCATTGGAAACCATTGCTTGGCGTGCATGCGGTAGCTTGGGATGAGGCACAAAATATTTCCGGGAAAGATCCTGATTTTCATAGAAGAGATTTGTGGGATGCTATCGAAGCCGGCGCTTTTCCGGAATGGGAATTAGGTGTTCAGATTGTAGCGGAAGAAGATGAATTTAAGTTTGATTTTGATCTGCTTGATCCGACCAAACTGATCCCGGAAGAGTTAGTTCCTGTTCAGCGCATTGGTAAAATGACGTTAAACCGGAATCCGGATAACTTTTTCGCAGAAACAGAACAAGTGGCTTATCATATCGGCCATGTGGTACCGGGAATTGATTTTACCAATGATCCATTATTACAGGGCAGACTTTTCTCTTATACTGATACGCAGTTAATCAGGTTAGGCGGACCAAATTTCCATGAGATTCCGATTAACCGACCAGTAATTCCAGTTCATAACAATCAACGTGACGGCCATATGCGTCAAACCATTAACCGTGGTAAAACGAGCTATGGTCCGAATGCGATTGCTGGAAACGATCCACAGCAAACAACAGCTGCGGATGGTGGATTTACAAGTTATAATGAACGCATCGACGCCAGAAAGATCCGGGCCAGAAGTAAAAGCTTCCTTGACCATTTCTCTCAGGCAAGATTATTTTTCAATAGTCAGTCTGACCCTGAAAAAAACCATTTAACTGATGCCCTTAGTTTTGAGTTGGGTAAAGTTAAAATGGTAGACATTAGAGAGCGGATGCTTGGCGTTTTAGCTCATATAGATAAAGGCCTGGCGGCTGCGGTTGCCTATAATTTAGGTTTACATGTGCCTGAAATCCCATTGAATGAACTTAATGGCAGTATTCCTGCAGATGCAGATCTGGCAGATTATACGCCAGAGCAAAAAGAAGGAACTTTGGCGAAATCTGAAGCCTTGAGCATGGCCAACACCATAAAGGATTCAATTGCGACTAGAAAAATTGCCATTCTGGCAGCCGATGGAGTGGATGGAAAATCATTGAGCAAAGTAAAAGATACATTGGTTGCGCAAGGTGCCGTGGTTCATATTATTGCACCGAAATTAGGCGAAATTATTTCTGCCGAAGATCAGAAGATTCAGGTTGATGAAAGTTTCTTAACTGCCGCATCTGTACTTTACGATGCCGTGTATGTTCCGGGAGGAACGAATAGTGTGGCGAGTTTAGAGGCAGAAGCCAATGCTGTTCACTTTCTGAATGAAGCTTTTAAACATTGCAAAGCCATCGCGGCAGATTCAGGGGCCATTCAGGTTTTGGAAGCCGGATATTTCTTTAAGAAGCTTCCGGCAGAATATTCTGCAGAAACTGTACTGCGGGAAGGTGTGATCGTTTCTGATGATCTTGCTTCACTGACAGATTTATTTGTTCAGATGATTGCACTACACAGATTCTGGGAACGAGAAGTGCCAAGGAAAATTCCGGCATAATCTTATTCCATTGTCATCATAAATTTAAGACCGGGCGGCAGTCCGGTCTTTTTTGTAGATACAAGTATTAATTTTAAATCAACTATCATATGAATAATCAAAATCATGCCCCCCGTGCAAGCGAGGCAGAACACGAAAAATTTGAACATGGCCTTGTAGAAACGCGATGGACACAAACCGGAGAACCCTACTATGTGGCAAAAGACGGACTTGATCTGCAGGAATTTGCCGCATTAGCAAAATTAATTCTCGAAGACGAAAAAGCCATTGCCCACGATTTTACGTCAAAGGTAGTAAGTGAATCAGGAGACCAGGAAGTATCTTTTGAATATAAATCAGGATGGTTTCTCGAAGGATTAGGAGAAGGGGAGATCGAATAGCCTGATCTATTTTGGTTTTTCTCTTTTTGGCTTTAGTCTTTGAGCTTTAAGCTTTCGTCTTTAATCTTTGTTCCTTCATCTTTGTTCTTTCCCCGTTTCATCATCAATTCCCAACCCATGGATAAACTTCAACGTAGCGTATACATCATACTTTTTCTCATTCTCTTTTTTGGAGGACTTTACTTCGCCAGTTCCTTTTTAATCCCTCTGGCGCTTGCAGCAGTATTTTCGATGCTTTTCATTCGCTTGTGCGGCTATTTTGAAAGTAAAGGGATCAACCGCGGGGTGGCGGCGCTTTTTTGCATGCTAATTTTTGTCTTTACAGTTGTATTAATTGTAGGACTTTTGTATTGGCAAATGGGATCATTTACCGAAAATATAGAGGAGATGAAGTCGCGGTTAAGTAACATGGTTACTGATGTGAGGGCCTGGATTAATGAAAAAGCGGGCATTAACCAGAAGCAACAGCAGAAAATTGTAGAAGGGCAAGGCGAACAAACGGGTACGATGGTGATGAGTTTCGCCATCAACCTGGTTTCTATTGGCGTTAGCACTGTTTTGGTTTTGGTTTACATGTACCTTTATCTGTATTACCGATCTCATATTAAGCGTTTTATCTTGAAACTAGTTCCGCAAAATGAAAAAGAAAATGCTGCAGATATTGTGCATGAATGCGGGAGTGTTGCCCAAAAATATTTAAGCGGCCTTGGCGCCATGATTGGTGTGTTGTGGATCATGTATGGAATAGGTTTCAGCATAGTAGGGATAGAAAGTGCCATTTTCTTTGCTGTACTTTGTGGAATACTCGAAATTATTCCTTTTGTGGGAAACCTTACCGGAACCTGCCTCACCGTTCTTTCGGTGATTGCCCAGGGAGGAGACAGCAAAATGATCATTGGCGTGCTCATTGTTTACGGGTTGGTACAATTAATTCAAACCTATATTTTAGAACCCTTAATTGTGGGAGAGCAGGTAAATATTAACCCGCTTTTTACCATTATGGCCATTGTTTTAGGTGAGTTTGTTTGGGGAGTGGCCGGCATGATTCTCGCCATTCCATTGTTGGGGATTTTAAAAATTATCTGCGATAGGGTGCCGGCATTAAATGCTTTTGGCTTCCTGATCGGACCAATTTCCCCACCAAAACGAAGAAAAAATGTTTTTAGCAGGCAACGCTAGAAAGTAATAAACTACAATGGTTATTGTGCTTACTAATTACCTGGTTTGTTTTGGGTAGCCTCCAGAATTGTTTTTAAAGTGTTCCAAACATTTCTGGCGATTATTTCATAACCTTCGGCAAGCGGGTGGATGCCATCAAACATATTCAGGTGCGGAATACCAGCTACACCCTCCAATAGAAAGGGAACCAAGTGTATTTCATTTTTAGCAGCAAGGCGGTTGTAAATATTCCGGTATCCAGCTGCTTTGGCACCAGGAATCCAACCGGGTAACTCAATTCCCAGCAGCAGAATTGGCGCAGACGGATGATGTTGTTTCACCTGATTAATGATATATTGAAGATTCGCTTCGACATCTGAAGCAGAATGCCCCCTGATTAGATCATTTGCACCGAGTTCAAGCACAAAAATATCAGTTTGCATTTCTAATATTGGCTTTAAGCGATTTAATGCCGAAAAGGTGGTATTTCCACTTAAGCCAGCATTAATCACATTAAAACCACCACCATTTTCATTAATTGTCTTTTGAATCAATGCAGGGAAGGATGCGGTTTCGGGATCTCTTAAACCATAACCTTGAGTAAGACTATCGCCAAAAAAAACAATCTGTTTCATAATAGGTCAACAGATTTTCATTTGGTTTGTTTAGCGCAATAAGAAAGGTCTAAGGTTCAGTTTATCTGTACAATTGGCGTTAACCGGAAATCATTTTACCAGTTGTAAATTAATGAGTTAGTTTTCAAGTAAATATAAAATCTATAAAACAAATACTACAAAAATGGAATTATACACACATGTATTTGTTGAAATTTAAAAAGCCATTCATAACAAGCTTATCAATGATGATGATGGTCGGATTGACCGTTTTACAAAGTTGTAAGAAGCATCAATCACAAGTTGGCACTCACCTCGTAGAGGCGACAGGCAATAAGATTTTTAAAGAAATCGACATGGATGAATTTGGGAAGCGAATGAAATCTGCAATTTCCGACCGCTCAAAGACATTACGAAATCCAAAATTTACAGATGCACTTTACTCGGCTAATGGTTACGGACCTATTCTTGTTGAAAAATATTTGTTAGATAGCGGGCTTATCAAAGCTGCAAATGTAATTGCATTGGCCGAAGATCATGGCTTATTGCCAGAAACTTTTAAGCTTTCGAAATTTAAATCTGCTTTGGTGAAAACTTACAATAAAGCAGCGGTAACAGACCTTGATCTGGCTTACCAAACCCTTATTGATCTGGAGCTGGCAGCCAGCAATTCCATTACAAGTTATAGTCAGGGGATGGAATTTGGCGTGGTTAGTCCACGGAGAATTTACGCACAATATTATACCAAAACAAAGCGTCCAGATTCTTTAAGTTTTAAAAAACCATATCAAACGGCTAATTTGCCTGCATTTCTAGACAGCATTCAGCCGAAAAGTGCAGATTATAAAATGTTACAGCAGGCGTTAAAGCAAAATGTACTTGCACCGGGTTACTCTGCCGAAGAAAGTAAAAGGATTATTCAGGTTAACCTGGAAAGACTTCGCTGGCAGAATAATCCAACAGAAGAAAAATATGTATGGGTAAATATTCCTGAGTATCAACTTCAGGTAATTGAACATGGAAAGACATCATTAAGCATGAAGGTATGTGTGGGAGAGGGGAGAGATCAACCTGCTGTGCAGTCCTTGGCAGAGTATGATGATGATGACCTGGAAAAAGATCGTCCTTTTAACCGGGAAACGCCGCAACTAAAAAGTATGATCCATAGCGTTCAGGTAAATCCCGTTTGGAATATTCCGCAAAGCATAGCCACCAATGAAATCGCTACGCAAGCTGCAAAAGATCGTTATTACCTCAGCAATAAAAGTATCGATGTATTTTACAAAGGTAAATTGGTTAATGACCCGGAAACCATTGACTGGACAGCTGAAGATGTTGGGAAGACTTATACCTTTAAACAACGCCCCGGTGATGATAACTCTTTGGGGAAAATCAAGTTCCTGTTTAATAACCAAAGCAGTGTTTACCTGCATGATACACCTGCAAAAGCAGCTTTTAACCAAAGCGAAAGAGCGGTGAGCCATGGTTGTGTGCGGGTGGAACAGCCACTGGAACTGGCAAGAGCACTTTTTGGTCCGGGGAAAAAATTTGATCGGATCAGCACCGAAATGGTTAGCACCGATCCAAAAGCAGAGAATATTTCACTTCCGAAACAAATTCCAGTTTACCTCAGCTATTTTACCTGTTGGCGGGATACAACTGGCGCATTGAAGTTTGCTAAGGATGTTTATGGATTAGATGCTGTATTATACACACATCTTACCAGCATTTAATCCATTCTTAAAAATGTTCCGTACAAAGCTTCTTTATTGATTTCTGGCATTGCGGCCAGATAGGCACTTTTTTCATTCAGATAAGCAGATGAATATTTTTCTGCCGACCTGTTTATAAAAAGGACACTGCCTTCCCCCAGAGAAGAAATTAACTGATCAGAAAATTCAGGGGAAACCGCAGGGCAACCCTGGCTTCTGCCTAATCTGCCTAAAGCCGCTATTGTACCTTCACTAACATAAGGTGCGCCATGAATCACGATAGAACGAAGTCTGGCATTATCATTAAATCCGGGATCCATACCATCAAGTTTTAATGACCGGCCGTGCGCGCCGTGATATTCTTCACCTGTAACATAAAAGCCAATGCTACTGGTAAATGAATCATTTTTGTTGGAGAAAGTTACGGCCTGATCTTCTCCACTGCGTTGCCCATGAGCAACCCAGGTGTTGAGCAACACATCTTTTTCATCAACATTGAGTACATATAACCTTTTGCTTGTGCTCGGTTGATCAAAATCGGCAATGGTTAATAATGCATGATCAGATAATCGGCCAGCTTTCTTCAAATTATAGAAACCCGTTAAAGCCTTTTCAAACACGGGAAAAGACAGGCCCGACTCTTTTAAATGGGCTGATTGGTAAAGTGTTTCTGCATGGTGGAGATAAGCAGTATTTGAACGAGCTTCATTTTCACTTTCCAGACTGACGTTTTTTTTGTCGTTATTTTTCCATGAAGTAAAAACGGAGCAGGTAGCGATTAATAAAAGACCGGAAATTCCTAAAATGTATTTTCTCATAGATATATGGATAAAAAAAATATTAGGTAAGTCTTTTTCTATAGGCTGTTTCTTTTAATTATTAACTTAAAGATACGAAAATGTTACAGAAAATCAAAGTTTTAAGTGAATAATCTTCAGTTTTTAAAGTGTTTTTTACCTCTTTTTTATGAAGCTAAATGCTTTTATAACAGTAATCTTCAGCAAGAATTTAACAGACTTAAATTTTCCGAGAACCTTTTGCCACACACCATGTTTATTATACAAAACGATATAAAATGATTGAGAAGAAAGAGCTTTTATCTGAAAATTTGAAGGACTTTATGGATTATTCTATAGAAGTGCTAAAATCTATGGATGGTACCCCGGAACATACTCCCGAAGAGCAGGAACTGGTTAATGCCAAGATTCAGAATTTGAAAATCTATTTGAAACTTTTAGAGGTTTCATATAATGAAAACACCCCTCAGGGTAGTATTGGTAAGGCACCAGCTGAAACTCCAGCTATTCCGGATATTGTGATATAATGTTGATGTCATTATCCACGACTGTAAAAGAGAATGAATCGATGTGTAGTGACGGATTCATTAATAATGTTAAGTCTTTTAATGAATATAACTTTTAAATAAAATAATTATGAGCGAGCAAGATAAAAATAAAAATTTAGGGGATACACAGGCTGAGCATTCGGCTGATAAATCCAATATGCCTGAGAATCAAGTTCCCAGACATCGCAGTAACGATAACAATGAAGAAAACAAAGTTAAAAGTGATGCTGGTTTTCTAAGTCGCGAGGTAGGAGAGGGCGATTTTGGATCGGAAGAAGCGCGTGCTGATGCTGATAAGGGAAATGAAGGTGAAGCAGGTAACATGCCTCACTCCAAGCCAAAATCTGAAGATGAATAACCATAAAGGACAGTGGAAAATACCCCTATGAATGATATTTACGGCTAACGAAAAGATCGTGATTTAAGTTTAAAATGTAATTGTAATGTCTTTTACTTTGATGGCCGCTGAATTTCTTGATTCAACGGCCATTAACATTTTAACGTGATGGATTTAAACTTGATGAATTTCTGATGTGAAATGGGGTTATCTAATTTAAATAACCATTGGTTACAGCAAAACGAATAAGTGCGGCTGTATTTTTAGAGCCAGTTTTATCAATTAGCGACTGGCGATGTCCTTCTACTGTTCGTTTGCTCAGGAAAATTTTATCGGCCATCTCTTGGTTGGTATAACCTTTTGCAATAAGGTGGAGTACCTCAATTTCGCGCATCGATAGTTCAATCTGCAGATGCGTTTGTTCTGTTTGTACGGCTGAACTAATTAAAAGCCTGTTTAGCAAAACCTGTGAGAGTTCGCAACAAAGGTACTTTGTACCCGAGTAAACAGTTTTTAGCGCAAACATCATTTCATCCTCATTAACATTTTTCATTAGATAGCCATGACTACCTTCCAGAAAGGCTTGCGCCACATATTTCTCATTATCAAGCATGGATAGCACAATCGTTTTAACTTCTGGTGATCGTTCTTTCAATTCGCGAATGAGGGTTATGCCATCCATTTCAGGCATATTAATATCCGTAAGTACAATATCAGGTATAGTGCCTGCAGCAATCAGGTCTAAAACTTCTTTTCCATTGCCTGCTTCTCCAATCACCTGAACGTCTGGTTGTGATTCAAGAATAAGTTTAATGCCGTTCCGTACAATAATATGGTCTTCTGCTAGTATAATCTTTAACATCGCTATAATTTAGTTTTTTTGGGGCCTCCCTAATTTTTTGAGGTCCTCTTTTAATTTTTCTATATGCACTTAAGCTTCTCTGTTTTTTATTAAGTCCTTCATTTACGGCCCGATCATACCAGTTCCATTAACATAGTGTTGCAAATAAAATCCTTTCTGAATGTGCAATTCAACGATCAGTTTTCTGACAGAAACTTAATATGCGTTCTTGTTCTTTGTTAACAATTTCTAAAAAAGAAAGTTCAATAGTTCTGTGTCTATAAAGTAAAAAGGACCAAGGAAATGGCGGTTATACACCAGCACCTTTTTTTCTAAATCAATTAAGAACGTAGCGTCTAGCGATTGATTAATTACCATTTCGGTATAATATTTAAATAAACCTTGTATTTGGGCACTCATCAATTATTAGGCTGATTTGGTTAAAATAGTGTATAATACGCCATTAATGAGGTTATACATCCCTGGTGTGGCACTATACGTAAAATTATATATTTCTTTCATTTGGTTAACTTCCTTAAAAATTTGTGAAGGAATTATTGTGAAAAATGCGCAATTCCTTACACCCGATAGCAAAATATAATAATTAATATTCCTTGATAAAGCGATTTAATAGCGGCAAATTGCGATCCATGTTTTTAGTTTCGGCATTACAAGTTACAAAAATGTGTTGTTGGCTATCTACTCATTTGTAAGGGGTAGATCACGTAGTTCTATGAGTATTTATGCGGACTGCTATTTGCCTAGCGGAAGCTTTCCTCTGAAAGGGAAAGGGTGTGTAATAAGGATTTATTGTGGCAAGGTGTTTAGCAGGTAGCAAAAGACCCTATTCCCGTGCAGGCATCTTTCTCTTGAAAGGGCGTGGAAATAGTGATTCATAGCTGCGATGTGGTTAACATTTGGAATTTGCAGGATATTATCTCTCTGTCTATCTTATTTAATAATGATATTGATTTAGCGGGTTTTATACTGTTTCAGCATCTTCTTTAATCCTAACCTGGCATGGTGAATATAGGTTTTAACCGTTCCCAGTGGTAAATTAAGTTCATCGGCAATCTCCTGATATTTATAACCTTCAAAATATCGGATAAATGGCAGTGAATAGATTTGGGGAAGATTATTTAATGCTTTCCTGATATCTTCCATTGCAAAACTGGTTTCGGCGGCATTGGCAGTGGCACCATATGTCATCTGACTTACAGGAACTTCATCTTCACGTACCACGCGACTTCTGTGCTTTACATTTTTGTGGTAATTGTTGATAAATGTATTTCGCATAATTACGAAAAGCCAGACTTTAGTATTGGTTTGGTAATCACACCTGTAAGCAAATCGAGTAGCTTTAACTAGTGTATCCTGAACGAGGTCGTTTGCATCGTCGAGGTCTTTGGTGAATTTAAATGCATGCGATATCAATGATTTAGCATGTGTCTTCACACTCATAGCAAATTCATTTTCTGTCATAAGTAACTGTTTAATTTTTAAGGCGAGCAACGTTGGTTTTACGATGGCAGCTTCAAATATTTAAGATATTAGCTGTTTTAAAACGATTGCGGTGGAAATGTTCTTCTGGCAGTATCACGTTGAATGGTATCCCCGGTGGTAGTGCCCTTTTTTGCAGGTTTACTTTTTTCTGTTTTCTTTTTAATAGTCTCCTGTCGGGTTTGCGCTATGGCTGGCCAGGTTAATGACAGCGATAGCATGAAAATAACTAACTTTTTCATAAGGTTTGATTTAGGTAAACATTGTAAAAACAACACCAAAAATTTTGGGAGGGTTTTCAGATCTAAATGATAAACAGGTTATTCCCTTCAAAACGGGTATATATACTTACCATAGTAGGTATTTTTATCGCTTGTCCGAATAAATACAATAGGGTATGAATATTGTGATTTTATATTGGTTGTCAGTGTGTTGTGTTTTTTATTCCGTATTTCTTACTTTATTTTTAAAAAGCCCCTATCCGCCTAGCGGCACCTTTCCCCGGGAGGGAAAGGACGTGTAATAATGATTTATTGTGGCGGGGTGGGTCAGAATGTCTCTATCTGCCTTGCGGTATTTCTCCCTTGGAAAGGAAAGAGTGTGTAATAGGGATTACTGTGGTGGTAACAGTCAAAAGCGTTGGGGTTTTAACCACAGATGGGTATGGATTATATTAGTTTATGAAAAACTCCTATTTGCATGGTGGCACCTTTCCGCTAATGATTAGCTTCCTGTTCAGGCGTTACTTATAGACCATTAATGGATAAAACTTACCAATCTGATAGTGGTACACTGCAAATAATGTCTTGAAGGTAATAAGGAAAGAATGGCGGACTGCAATTTCTTAATAGTGCCAATCGGACGAATTTATCAGCAAATTAGATCCATTTTCTGCAAGCGATCATCTACTGCTTTGTTTCTCATTCTGCTTAAAGTTTCTAAACGCATTACCAAATAACTGGCAAGATAGCGTTGTGGGATGCGATTCATTTCAGAATGGTCACTTTCAAATTTTAAATACCGGCCCATAGCACTAGGTATTCTGGCTAAAATAGATCTTTCAGATGCCGCATGGTAATTACTTTCCAGCAATTTTCTGGTAATTACTTGTGATTCTGGATATTCTAAATTAAGGAAATCAATGAGTTTGTAAGGAATCCGAATGAGCTGACAATCTTCCAAAGCCTGCAGGTATTCGATGGAATAATCTGAGGTATTGCCTGGATGTTTAATGGCTTCGATAAATTCATTCTCGAAACCAAAGCGTGTACTGATGTCTTTCTTACCTTCTTTTACAAAAGCCCTTACTACTCCCTTTAGCAGAAATAAAGCCGAGTCGTTGGTATCAATTGGGGAAAGAATAAATTTATTTTTTTTAACATTCAGAAGTTTGCATTCTTTTCTATGCTGCATCTTGAATGATTCTGAAAGTGGATGAAACTGTTCCATAAAATCGAACAGAGGTTGCAAAAAGGAATGATTTTCTTGGCATACTTTCATACTGGAACTGGATTGGGAGAGAACTATTATAGACAACCGTTATACATCAGGTACATTAAGACCCTCATGTATAATGAGGAGCCAAAGTTAGCCGAAATCACTTAAGAACACTTTATTTCAGTTTTATTTCTCTCTAACCATTCAGCCGTTAGACGAAAATATTTAACCTGGGTTAGTGTTAGACCCCTGAGAAAAGTAAACGGTTGGCATTACGCCTTTCTCTTTCTTAAAAGCATTATAAAAGGTTGCCTGACTTTTAAAACCAGACTCTTGTGCAATGGCCTCAATGGTAATTTTATCACTTTGGAGTGGATATTGGCGAAGAAAATATTCTACCCTATATCCATTAATCCAGTCCCGGAAATTTTTACCAATGTGATTATTGATAATATGCGAACAATGGTGAACCGGGATGTTAATTCTCGTTGCAAGATCAATAATTTGTAGACCAGGCTGAAGATACAACTGCTCTCTCTCCATAATATCTCTAATCAGCACAGCATAATTTGAAGTTTGCTCAGGAGACAGATTGAGCTTCTTTTGAACATGTGCTTTAATAACTGGTTCATTGACAGTAGTTAATAAAGCCGGATCAGGGATCTTCTCCTTAACCAGTGCAGGTTCTTTAATCGGCGGTTCTTTTTTATCCCAATCGATGGCAACGAGCAGGTATCCATAGAAAATATTAGGCCGATGGAGCGCATAAGTTAAAATGGTTAAAAGCACAATGCAATTTAAGATAATAAAAAACGAATGATAAAAGGAGATGTTCAGGAAATTTAATATAAGTGGAATTAATCCTGCCAGTTGAAAAAAGGTAGCCACTTTTAGCAAAAAGATAATCCAGTTGCGGCCATGATTATCATGGCTGACTTGATTATTAATCTTAAACTTTAAAATGGCATGCCAGCTAAGCACAAGGTATACTAAACTAAGAATAGGCCGGCCAGCATAATGGAAATAGGCAGGAAATAATCCGCTTTTAGCTCTTAAAAAAAGATATCCGCTCTCCCGAAGTTGAGCCGTTATTAAGTTCCAATCGAGGGCTTTTGACCCTGGCCAGGGAAATACATGGATAATGGCCAGTAGCGCAGGCAGAAAATGGAGTAATTCTACTTTAGTTAATTTATTCCTATTATCGATAAAACCAGTAATATATAGATAGAGACAGGCTGGCGCAGCAAAGTAAAGTGGAGTAAAGATTTGAAAAATTACAGACAATGTACTTTCATAACCTGACTTAATTACAAGTGAAGTAGAAATTTGCCCGAAGCGGGAAAAGAATAGAGATGCTAGCAACAGGTTTTGTCTCTTGTTTCCTTTTTTTGCGAAAAACAAATGCATCGAAAATAACAAAAGAAAAAAACATGTAATGCTAACCAGATAGTTCAACAACTGCATATTGGCAACCAAGATAGCGCTTTGTTGTTAAATTAAGTCAGGAGCGACGTTATTTTTTGATGGTTTACTGTAAGTCTAATTAGTCCTTTTTTCTCTTATTGCTTTTAAATTGATTGAGCCAGAAAAGTTTAGACACAAAAAAAAGCCACAAAGTGGCTTTCTATATGTTTCCTGTTTCAAACTTACCGGATTTCCCGATCTCTGATTTTCACTGCCGGATTTCCTTGATAGATACTGTAAGCGGTAAGATTGCTAACCGCTATGCTACTTAAACCTAGTACCGAATGCGAGTATAGTTTTACTCCGGGGCCTACAACTGCTTTTGCGCCAATCCATACGCCATCCTCCAAAACAATAGGAGCAATCATCAAATCGAAGGTTGTCTTTTTATAATTATGATTTCCAGTCATCAGCATGGCTTGCTGGGAGATGCAACAATTATCACCCATTCTTATCCAGTCCAGGTTTTCGAGGTAGCAATCAGCCAACCAGCAATAGTTGCCAATTTCTAATTTCCATGGATATTTAACCTGAATGCCTGGCTTAATTCGCACCTCTTTACCAATTTTGGCTCCAAATGCCCGAAGTAAAAAAACCAGAACTGCACTGAAGGGTACAATTTTAGTCCTGAAAAAAAATACGTCTGTAAAATACCATAACAATTGTTTTAAACCAGAAGCACCAATTTGAAAATCTCCGGTATCAAAATTTTTCTTTAACTGTGTTTTTAACAAAACCTTTTATTTAAATTCTAATTTTTACTAAAGACTAAAGACTAAAGACTAAAGACTAAAGACTAAAGACTAAAGCTAATGTAATAATCATAATATTACCAACATACCTAACCCATCTATACGCCTAACCCTCTAACCCCTTCTGGGTGTTCTTCCTGATCCATATATAAAGCATCACGAATATAATGATGTAAACAATTACATTGAAAATCTCATGATGATAGTCGAAATAATTGCGTTGACTTTGAAAAAAGCCGAACAAGAGACCGAGTCCGGCAATTCTAAAAATATTAAGGATGTAGATGGTGATCAGGCCAATGATTAACATCTTTATAGTCGATTTCCATGATGCTGGAAATGCAAGAACAAAAGCTGCTAAAAAACTCATTACTCCTAAACCCAAACAAGAATAGTTAATTCGAAGATAGGGGCCATTAACCACCAAGACATCCATTTCGTTGTAGATGGCATAGAAGCCAAACAATTTGATGATCCATACCGCTGGTTTAATCAAAGCTGTTTTTAAACCCTGAATGTAATCGAAGTGTTCGGCAATATTCGGATTGTAGAAGCGGCCAGTGGGCGTCATCACACTATACATAAATAAATTGCCCTGACTGAAAAGAATATAGAGAACAAATAATACCACAATGAACTTAATGGCTTTCTTATCGGCTTGCTTTTTTGCGTCTTTAACATTAGTATCGTTCATGTTTGCAGATTATTTATTTTTTTGTTTTCGAAGTTCATAAATTTTGGCATCAATTAAGAATCGAAACCAGAAACACTGTAGAAAGTGAAAGATTAAACCACGGGTTCCATCTAAAAAGCCTAAGCGGAAAAAGTATCTCACTAGAAAGTAGAGCGCAGGTCTTACAAATAGCGGAAGCCTCTCGTACAGGTTTTTAAAGTATCTCCTGCGTTGCATCGAATCTCCTTTTAGTTTACCAGATATTGTTGCTGTTGAGGAATTTGTATTGCTAAATTGTTGTATAGATTCCAGTGTTGACCATTTGTCGTGTCGCAAGGTAAAAGTGCTCAGCGATTCGGTAATCAGGTCGATTACATCACCTTTCAGTTTTATAGTATCACCTTCCACCAGGTAGTGCTGATCATACAATTTTTGTTCACAAATGCCTTTACCTAACCTGAAAGTCATGGCGTGATAGGTAGGGTAGTGGCCACCATACTTAATCCATTTGCCCATAAACATGGTTTTCCTGCTGGCCAGAAAGCCATTGATGTGATCTAGCTTTCCGCTGTTGAGGTGCTGGTGTACTTCTTTTTTAAATTCTTCCGTTAGTCGCTGGTCTGAATCGAGGTTTATTACCCAATCTGTTTTTATGGGCAAATTCTCTAGCGCCCAATTTCGCTGCTGACTATAATTTTTGAAAGGGTGCTGAAAAACCTGCACCGGATATTTCGACAGCATTTCCAGTGTTTGATCCGTTGAACCGGAATCGACAATGAAAATTTCTGTTGCAAAGTCTTTTACACTTTCTACACAGTCAACAATATTATTTTCTTCGTTAAAAGTGAGTATAATTACGGTGATGGGACTTTTCAATACGTAATGTTTTGGTATAGGTTTAAATATTTCTGAACGAGACTGTTGTCTTTAAAATCTTTTGCAATAAACATTGGTGCTTCCTGGCGGATCAGATTTCTCTTCTCATAATCATTAGTGGCCTTCAATAGTGATTTTTGAATATCTGCCGGATTTAGTGCGGTGATCCATCCCAGTTCTTTTTCCAGAACATAGTCAGAAAGGCCAACCTGATCAGAAACTAAAACCGGAGTACCTACGCTCAGGCTTTCTATCACCACATTTGCAAAGTTTTCATTGTATGAAGTGAGCACGAGTAAATCATGTTGCGCCAGGAGTTCGAACTTATCCTGATTGGAAACCTGGCCGATCCATTTTATCCGGTCATTCACTTTCAATTGTTCTGTCTTTTGCTTCAGGCTTTCCACGTGTTTTTTTTCTCCTGATCCAGCGATGGTCAATGTCCATGGTGTTTCCAATTTGGCCAATGCATCGAAGAGAAGGGCTAAACCTTTCTTTTCTTCAATTCGAGATAAGAAAATCATGCGAAAGCAGAATTGCTCATTTGTTGATTCTGAATTTCTAACATTAAAGTGTTTTTTCGAAATCTGTATCAGATTATGAATAACCGTTACACTTTTTGGTTTTACAATCTGATCAATATCTTTCACTTCCTGCAAGCTGGTGGCATGGATATGGCAATATTGTAATAGCTTTCTGCCGATTGTTTTGTGAATCAGACTTTTGAAAAAGGAATGGCGATTATTTTGGCTGTATCCGGTAAGCATTCCCCTGGGCGACAGCACTACCGGAACTTTATACCACTTAGCGATGAAGCAGCTGAGAACAGAGACCAAGTTCCACCAGGCATGAATGTGAACAACTATTTTTTCATTGTCTTTATGAGTTTGCCGAAGAACTTTCCGTAAACCCAACAGCAAGCCTGGCGAGAAATGACTGTGGTCTTTTGTCCATCTATTAAAATAAGTGACACGAACACCGTCAACTTCTATTTGTTTGTTGGTTTCCACATCAAGCTCAGTTTTTCCATTGGCCGTAGTAGTGAAAATTTCCAGATTTATGCGGTGGTGTTGCGCTTGTAGAGCAATTGCTTCGCATAGTTTTCCTACGCTTTGTATAGGTCCGCCATAAATATAAGCTGGTTTATAGGAAGCGGTGATGTGGAGGATTTTCAATGGGCTAATCAACTTTGTACAGGATTCCCCTTGCTTTAAAAAGTTTTTGAATAATAAACATCGTGATCAAACTCCAGAAAATGGCATTAGTGATAAATTCGAAACTATTTCCCCGCCACAAAATTTGGAATAACCCTGCAAACATCACAGCTGTTCCCATAAAATAGCCACCAAACATTCGCTCTGCAAGGGCTGAAAGGTTCTGTGCTACATATCCATATAAAAACAGGCCAATCCAGATACCAATCCCTCCGTAAGAAAGGTAGCAATCTACAATATATGCCGGCTTGGCAGAAACAATACTTTCTCTGTCTACTACCCGGGCAGCATACACCCGATCCATCACCATCTGCTCCACATTAGGCTTTCCGGGCCAGAATGCTCGGGGAATAATAGTTTGTAGCGCATTTTTGATCAGGTTTGTTTTGTAATAGGGAATATAATAAGGGGTAGATTGAGTATATTTAATAAACATGCTAATCTCAGACAACCTACCTGTTAGAAAGGCCCAGTTATCTTCCTGCAAATCATCCGTAAGGTTATCATTATTTAAGATTTTATCAATACTTTTATTTCTGGCAGCGGTGGCATCAACCCCTTCAGATGAGAGTTTCCTAAAGTTTCCAATAAAGGTAGGCAGTACAAAAAATAATAAGATCAAGACAGGAATCAGCACGGGTAGTACCTTTTTGCCATAAACCGGCAGGAGAAAAACGCCCAGGAGCAATACGCATACAATAATGGGTTCTTTAAAACCAGAACTTAGTGCCGATATCATGTTTAATATAAATAGCCCGGTTGAAGCCAGAAGGTTAACTCTTTTATTTTCACGAATAGCAAAGGCGAGCGCAATACTACCTGCTACAAAACTAAGTCCGTTTAACTGAATACTAAACTGGTTTAAACTGCCAATTTTAGAGAATAAGTAACCTAAGGGTAAACACACGACTGAAATACCCAATAACAAATTACTCATGGATGGCGCGTAAATATGGTATTTCTTTTCTTGTGGATAATTCATCCCTGCAAGAATGCCATGAACTAGTGCGGCATGACCTAGTACATAATAACGCTGGCAGAGGGCAATCGATTTATAAACATCATCTGATAAATAACCTTTGTTTCCAACATAACTGAAATATTCATAACCAAGGGCATTGACGCAATAAAATATGGAGGTACAAGCCATATAACCTGCAAATATTACATGAAGGAAAAATACTGGTCTTAATAGTTGTTCAAACAAAGGCAGGTCATTTGGAAGTTTTTTAATGATCCCCTTAAAACAGACCCAAAAGATAAAGAACGAACCAAACCACGCAATGAGATAGGAAGTATGTGGTGAGGAACGTAGGACTACGCTAAGCAGGTAGGGTATATATAAAAGAATATAATAGATATGCTTAGTCATTTAATGTTTTAATCAATATGTTAACCTGATGTTCAAAAGTCCAGTTTTGAATAATTTCTTTACTTACCTGTCCCATAGTAAATAAATTTTCCCGATTTGTACATAAAAACTGGAGCTTATTTTTTAGGTCAGTCAAATCTCCTGAAATGAATGTATCTCCGTTTTTCTTTTTTAAGATAAGGTCTTGTGCAGAACCTACCTTATCTGAAACCAAAATGGCTTTCCCCGCAGCCATCGCTTCATTAACGGCCAATCCCCAGGTTTCCCCAGGCCCTTGCGAAGGTAAACAGAATAAATCGCAAGCTTGATAAACTGCAGGCATTTGGCTTTGATTCTGAAAATCCATGAAATGTACCTTCTGAAATTTATCTTTTTCATGATTTAATTGGGCACTTGCTTTTAATTTTGCTTCCAGTTCTCCATTTCCAACAAATAATAAGTGAGTGTGCGCTAATGTAATTTCAGAAAATGCCTTCAGGAGGAGTAAGGGATTTTTTTTCGATTCAAATTTGCCGGCAAAGAGAATTAATATTTCATTACTTTTTATGTTGAGATGTGCTCTAATGTGTTCTGCGGAGGAATTTGGTGCAGTCGAAAATCTAGTATTGTCTACTGTATGTGGCGCAAAAACAAGTTTTGTTTCATTTAAGCCGAAGGCTTGATAATAAGCTTTGTTGGCATTACCGACATAAAATGCCAAATCAATGTGCTGATATACCCAGGTTAAGAATAATTTCCTTAGTATTTTGCGTAGTCTGCTTGTTTCATCCAAAAGATTGGAATCTCCTCTGAACCAAACCGGAATCTTACCTTTAAAATACCGCATCACAGCCAAATGGCTTTGATAAGCCCAGCCGTAAATCAGTATCGCATCGGGCTTAAAGGTTTTTATGTTTTCAACTAATTGTGGGTTAATTATGCCCTTGTAGTGGTGTGATCCTAGATCTTTTGCGATGTTTTCGAGAAATTCGAAAGAATAGCCTTCCGATAATGGAAGGTCCCATTGTATATGTTTTTTAAAATCAGGATCATATTTCGATGTTGCACCTTGTTCACCCCAAGTGTAGAAAACCTTTAATTTGCATGCCTTTGCGAGTTGCTGATAAACAGGTACGTAGTATTGGATAGGGTGGGTGACGATGATGGCGAGCGACTTCAATGAATTAAATGGAGTGGATTTGATATAATTTTTAAATTACCTGATTTAAAATCTTAAAGGGTTCACTTGATTGAATTCTTTTTTTAACAAATTCGATATCCCTTACATACATGGTATTATCTTTACCATAGGTATTAAGTTCTTTTAAAATCCTGGTAAAAGGATTATAATCATAAGGTTTAAAGTGATGCTTCAAAAGTTTAGCGTGAATATCATCATCTTTAAAACCATATCTATTTCCGCTGCCATTTAACTCAATAATAATTGCTTTTAAAGAAGTATCTGATAAATAACTTTGTGATCCATTTAATACTTCAGTTTCAAAGCCTTCTACATCTATTTTCATTAAAATAGGTTTGTTTTCTGCAAAAAAATCATCAAGTAATATCATTTCAACTTCTGTAGTTTGTTCATCAGAATGGCTGACTACATGATTTGTAGTATCTTGATTATTTGTGAAATTTAAAATACCGTATCTATTGCTTACAGCTTTGTTTACTAAAGTCACATCAGATTGAAGACTATTTAGTTGTATGTTCTTTGTGAGAATTTCAAAAGTTTCTGGGATTGGCTCAAATGCTATAGTTTTCGCTTTACGAAATGATGCCAATAATGTATACGAGCCTACATTTGCCCCAACATCAAAAAATACATCATCCTGTTTTAGAAAATGCAATAAAAATCCCATATCGTTAAATTCGTGCAGGCCAGTATAGATATTTCCTGTTATTCCTGTTAATCTTTTTTTTGCTAAAAAATTAATAGGACCAATAAAATTAACTGATTGTAAATTTTTATTTAGGATAGAATTGAATTGCCATTTTAAAAATCTATAGTAAGCCAATATAAGGTTTTTTTTGGCTAACGGATGATTATTAATAAAGCTAATTGTTCGGTAGATTGCCTGCATCTAATACGCTATTAAATAATTGACATTGTTTCTTTGTCAGATTTTTAGCACTGTATTGTTCAAATACAGAACAGTTTATGGTTGTTTTTCTCTTTCCTGAAAGCATTAAATATAATTCTTGGCTAATTTCATCAATTGCTAAATGTTCATTTTTTAGCGAGAATACCCTTCCAGCTTCACATTCTTTAATGATTTTAGCAGCACTGCTTTCTGGATGAAAAAATGCCAATAATGGCTTTTCTGCCGAAATATAGGGATATACTTTTGAAGCTGTATATTGGGCATCGTTTGAGCCAATCACGATTAAACCATCTGCATTTAGGAGGGTAAAAATACCCTGAAAATAAGGGATGCGATCGGTTTGCTCTTCCACATATGCCGAAATTCCCATCTTTACGGCTATCGGCATAATCGTTTGAATGCCCTTTCCCGCCGGGGCATAACTGGTTCCGATAAAATGGAATCTGATCTTGCAGAAAAGTTCATGTTGATCAGCCAGCCCTTTTTTAAAGCCCTTAAATAATAAAGTTAATGCGTCTTTCATATCCTTACCACCTCTGCCTATATAAACCAAATGCGTGAGACCATCTGTTTTCTGAAATGGCAAATCAAACTTATACTGTTTTTTTTGAACCAGCTCGAAGTCTTTTTGGTAAGCACCAAAGGTAATCACCTGTTGGGGCAACGATTTTAACCGTGGATAACGTTTATTCAATGTATCCAAATAAGCCTGTGAAACACTAATTAAACCATCAACATGGTTCATGGCGATAGGTTCCAGATGTTTATCTAAACGAGATGAAAACCAATATTTTGCAGGCCTTTCTGCTTTTGGCTTATCTTCATAATAGGTAGAATGCCAAGGGTCTTGCATATCCATAATGTATGGAATACTAAATTTTTTCTTCCAATATGCGCCGAGAATTAATACGGGGAATTGCGTAGTGCTAAAATAAATGAGGTCGAATTTTTCTTTTTTGAGTAATTGATTGACTTTTCTTCTATAGAACCATAAAGCGCGTAAAGCAATACTGCCTAAACTCATCTTACTCGTCCATTTTTTTGGTAATGCCTTTACCTGGTGAATTTTGATGTTTTCAGGAATATCTTCATTCAGAAGTATATCTGTTGGCAGGTCTGTATATTTGGGATCTACCATTACTATAGTAGGCTCCCATCCAAATGCTGAAAAATATGGCAGGCTTATTCTGATGCGTTGCATATCTGCCGCGTTTACTGGAGGAAAATAGGGGGAAATGACCAGAACCTTTTTCAACTTAAAAGCGATTTGATAATGGCTAAGAATTTTTCCTGTTCCTTCTCCCAGTTATACTTTGATTTTGCCAGTTCGTATGAATTTTCCCGGTAAATATTCAATAAGTCCCGATTATTAAATAATTTGGTGATTATATCAGCCAAAGCAGTGACATCTCCTATTGAATAAAGTTCACCAATAAGAGCATTTGAGGTCATAAATTCTTTTTGTGCTTGGGTATCAGAAGCGATAATGGCCAGTCCAGAAATCAGATAGGTAAAAATTTTATTAGTTAAACAGATATCTCTATTTAATGGACTATTTTGTTCCATTGCTAAACCCAGATCAAAAGTAGCGGCCAATTCAAAGATTTGATCAGGAGAAACGGGACTATAGTATTTGATTTCAAAATGTGCCATCTGATTAAAATAGCTAGCATTTTCTACTGATGAGCTCCCCAATAAATGCAATTCAATTAATGGATTATTAATCAGGTTAAGTGCTTCAATAACATCTTCTAATCCACGATTTTTACCGATGGTTTGCGAAAACCAAAAGAGTTTTAAGCCTGTTTTAGTACCTAAGTTTAACTTTGGCTGATGTTTTAACTCAAATACATTATTGATTATAATAGGGTTTAAATTTGGGTATAAACTATTATATGCTTTGTAGATTAATGGACTTGCTACTGTAATATAATCTGTTTGCTTTAAATATTTATCTTCGATAAATGTTTTTAATCTAACATCAGCGCTATCAGGATCGTTACTGGCTTCATTCCTATGAAAATCTTCCGCATCGAAACCGCATTTTACTTTATTTTTTTTTGCTGCATTAACGGCAACTGGAAGTGCAGTCAAATTGTGAGCAATGTAAAGATCGGCATGACTTTCTACCGCAGTTTTAAGCTGCCAATAATAATTTCTGTTGATGAGCAGGTTCGAAATGTCAAGTGTATGGCTTATTAATTTGGCAAGTCTCTGGACAATAGCTGTTTTTAGCCTTAAAATTTTATGAGTTGGTGTCCACAAAAGGTAGTCATAGGTCCATTCCGGATTTGCTTCCAAAATCTTTGTATCTTGATAAACCAGATAATCCATGTACTGTGTAAAAATAATATGGATACTCCACCCTGCATGGTGCAATGCAATAGCTTCTTTGACTAACCTTGGGTTAGAAGAAATATGGCCGGGTGTAATCAGACAGATTTTTTTGATGATCATTTAACCTTTATTTTGATTCTCTTCATATAGAGATTCTACTTTTTGACGTAGTCTTTTTCGGTAATCACTCCACTGCCAAAGGTGTGCACTTTTGAGTGCTGTACTGCTTATAGTATCTAAATTATTGCTATTACTTATAATTTGTTGCATTTGATCAACCAATGCATCTACATTACCTGCCTGGATAATCCAGCCATTTTCCTGGTGTTCAATCAAATCCGGACCAGCACTATTTTCTGTGGTGATTACAGGCGTTCCCTGGGACATTGATTCTGTAATCACCATTCCAAACCCATCAGCTAATGTTGGTAATACAAAAACATCAGCCTCTCGGTATAACATTAAAAGTTCTTCATGTGGAATAGTATCTTTAATCACTACTTTTCCCGGCAAATTATCTCTTAAATGCTGCGGAAGTTCCATTTTTCCAATTAACCACAATTCTGCTTCGGCGGGAATAAAATTGCATCTTTTCCAAGCCTCATAAAGTAAATGAGCCCCTTTTCTGAGGGATTGATTTCCTGCATATAAAAATTTTATGGGTTCGCTTATATCCCTTGTTTTATGGTGATCAATTGGTTTTGGAAATGCCAAAGGGATTACTGTTATTTTTTCTTCTTTAATTCCGGCCAGTATTAATGTTTTTTTTGTGAATGAAGAATTACATAAAATTGTATCAGCAAGATTAAGTTCCTCATCTCTTCTTCTATTTCTTTTGGAAGCTTTGTCATTAATCAATAAATTAGTGTCTTTGTTTTGAAGTTCAGGGTATTTTAAAAACTGCTGCTGCGCCACACTGGTAAAAAAAGTATGGTGCTGACTCAATTGTTCGTAAATAACGTATATGTCATGTTCTTTAGCCTTTTTTAAAGTGGCTAATGAACAATGTTCATAGGTATGAATGACATCTATTTTTGCGTTAATTTTTCTGGCTACCCATTGGTCAAATGACAGTTCAGCATAATACCAGATGGCATCTGTTATTCTCGCATTTAATTTTCTGGCAGCGATGCTTCTGATGATCTCCAAAAGGGGTTTACTTTCAAAATATTTTATGGGAATAAGATCAAAAGCTCTTTTTTTTATTTCTTTTTTTAGCGGTGGAAAAGCAGAAAGCCAAACAGAAAAGATATAATCTGGATGAGAAAAAAAGGTGGTATAAAATTTATTTAACTGCTTCCCTTCATGATAAGCTAGCACATTTTGTTTAACATGTGGTGCTACCGTGGGGTTAGCGATGGAAATCTTCATTATGAATAATTTTGTTATAAAGATTTAGATATTGCTGAATAATAACTTCAGAAGAGAATCTTTTTTCTGCATCTTCACGAATCATTTTCCTGTCAATTGATCCTATTGTATGAACAGCCTGAATCATTTCCTCCTGTGTATCACATCTAAATCCATTTATGCCGTTGATAATAACTTCTGGCACTGAACCCTTATTAAAACCAATTACGGGTGTTCCACAAGCCATGGCTTCTGCCATTACAATACCAAAGGGTTCATTCCATTCAATTGGCATTAAGAATGCTAAGGCATTGCCTAAAAGTGTGTTTTTCTGTTCATCATTTACCGGGCCTATGTAGGTGATGCTATTAGATAAATGGGGTTTAATTTCCTCTTCAAAATAATAAGTATATTCTGGAGGAATATTTCCTGCAATGACTAATCTCTTTTTGGCGGCCTGTGCCACCTGGATTGCAATATGCGTTCCTTTGATAGGCTCTATTCTCCCTAAAAAAACAAGTGGGGCATTTTTCTGTATGTTGAGATTAAAATTATAAATCCTCAAATCTACACCATTAAAAATAGGATAGGCAGGAGCAATGGGTACAATTTGATTGCTGATATAAGCACTACATCCTGTAAAAGTCAATGAATTTACTTTAGCTAATCTTTTTGCCTTCCTAACTTGGCTAATAGTTGGTTCCCTTTGATAACTCATCAGTTTAGGGATGCCTAAAGGCAATTGTGGTAGAATATAAATTAACCTGCCAAAGCTGTGGATTACATCATAGCGATGGCTGAACAACTCTTTATTAATTAAAAATGAGTTTCTTAAAACGTCTGATCGCTTTGTACTGGTTTTACCTTTATACGCAAAAAGCTTAGCAGCTGTTACAGAATCTGGATGTGCAAATAAACTTACCTTATGGCCTAAATTCACATAGCCTTCTATAAGCATAGCTACAATGCGTTCAATTCCGCCATAAAATAAGGGAGGAACTGGTAATTCCGGATCGGCTATGATGGCTATTTTCAATTATAGTTAAATTAAGTCCACGCTGAAAGATTTATATACTCTTTTTCCAATTGCTCATCTGGAATATTATTATTTTCTATACATGATATTATTTTTGGTAAAATATTTATATAGTATGCATTTTTATTTTCAGGATGAAGAAGATATGCTTTATGGCTATTGATATAAAGGCTGGTAACTTTATTTTTTAACATCATTTGGTAAACAATAGTTTCAAATGCTGGCGGATAAGATTTTTTTAAAAATTTTCTTAAATATGATTGAATACGAAATTGAATACTTAAAGAATGTTTCATTTTATAAAATATCTCCATGTTAATTAGTGAACATCTGGTACTAAACCAACAAAATTTTTCATCCTTTAATAAGTTATTGTACTTTTTTGGTGCAGTTGATGGCGACGAACATAATATTCTAACATCTTTATTCATTACTGATATAGCATATTCCGTCCAATCTACAACATCTGGCTGATGTAGAAGCATATCAATATCATACCTCAATTGAAATTTTGTTTGGGTTAGATCGAAACCAATTAAATATGCTCCTATTGGGGCACCTCTATAATCGTATTCATGCTTGGATTCAATAAATTTATTTAAAAACTTTTTGTATAAGGTATTAAAATTGATATATGAGTGAGTATATATTATTTGTGTAATTAGTGAACTCCGTAATAATTTTTCTGCTATTGCAATAATCTTATCAAGCTTATTTTGATAATCTTCATTTAATTCATTTCCATGCTTCGTTTTGGAAGTATCAATTATTAAAATTCTTTCTGATATACTTGAATGCTGTTTAATTAAATGTATGATATTTAGTTCTGCATAATCTGCATCTGAAGGGGCAGCATTTAGTATTAATGTTATGTCTTTCACTCCAATTAAAAGTCTTAGTCTAAAATTTATTATACTTTTTCTGATAAAGAACAATAGATGTCATAATATCTCTTTGCACAAATTTCAAGTGTCAAATTTTCTAAAATAAAATCTCTTGGTGCAAATTCTCCTTTCTCATATTTAGATTTAAACATTTCTAGTTTTGTTTCAAAATTTGAGATAGAATTGAATTTTATACCACACCGATCATCCCAATAAGGGGTAGAAGTAACAGGTTTGAAAATTATTTTAGGATAATAACTCGGATCTGGCCATACCCCATTTTTATCATAGGCAAGTATTGGTGTATCAGTTGATAAAATTTGTTGGTAAGCAAGTCCTTGAGTTTCATGTTCACCTAAAAATATTGCGTATGTTGATTCATTCAACCTTTTGAGGAGTTCATCATGTGAATATTCGCCGTAATGAATTATTTCATAGGTATGTTTATGCTGAGACAGTATTTTTTTTATTGGTTCAAGAATATTTTTAAAATTATGCTCTTTATTCCATAAGAACTTCTCATAAATAATAAAATCTTTCGTATTACTTTTTTTAAGTTTCTTATTCCATTTTACTGTATCTATACCTACTGGCCATGATAAAACTTTATCACCATAATATGGTTTAAACATCTCTTTCATCCATGGGCCAGGCACTAATATTTTTTTAACATTTGGATAGTTTATAAATAGATCTGGACAATCTATTGGATGAGAAAAAACTCCAGAACCAAATAATATTGGATTTTTAAATTTGTTTCTAAATATCAATTGAGGTTTGCCAATTACACCAATTAATTCTTTTGGGTTATTTTTTGCAAAGTTAAAGTCATTGAAGCGATACGGAATTCCGAGTTTGTCCAATCCCTTCATAAGCTCAATAGCAATCATCATTACTCCTCCTGGTCTCCTTTTGCCTCTTATTAGTCTTCTAATAATTCTTCGTGGGTATCTATCATATAGAATCCATCTATCAGGATCAGGTTCTTGATAGAAAAGATTAATTTTAATGGACATTTTTATAAGTTTCTATTATTTTGTGTGCATATCCCTGACTACTCAAAATTGTGGTGTTAATTTTGAATTTAAAGGTTTTATTCTCGATCTGAGATACCAAAAGCATTATTTTTTCGGCTAATTCATTAATATTTCGCAATTCAAAGAGATATCCATTCTTTCCATTTTTAATCATATCTTTCATACCTCCGATATTGGAACCGATTACTGGGACATCCCTAGAAAATGCTTCAAGTAAAACATAAGGACCTGTTTCTACAAATACTGATGGAATTACAAGTATTTTGCTTTCATCTAATTTGTTTATAATAGCTTCTTTGCTAATGTTATAATGCAAATCAAATTGATGTTTATGATTCTCTTTTACTAATTTTTCAATATCAGGCTTATCTTTATCCACGATTGATAGAATAATACAAATTTTCAAATTTGTATTAACAGTCTGCAATGCCCTAAGTAAAACTGACAATCCTTTTTCCTCAGAAAATCTTCCAATAAAGCAGATATCATATATTTTAGATACTTCTTTTTTAAAAGCAAGATAGCTATCACTAATACTTAACTTTATCAGTTTAATATGTTCATTTTTGAAGCCATTTTGAATTAATACTTTTTTTTGCCAATCGGATTGAACAAACATTTTAGTAGAGTTATCAGCCAAGAGTTGCTTTTGTATCCTTGTATATATGATAGCGTCTATCGCAGAAGATTTAATTTTAACTTTAGATAATATTGATATTGCCAATACTATATCAGTAATAATGTTGCCTCTTTTATTGTTACTGATTAGCATACAGTTTAAACATTTTCTAGGCGTTACATATCCTTCACATTGTATTTCATTGTTTAATAGTAAGTCTCCCTTTGGACAAGTAACATTAGGTAGATGTGCGGTAAAAAAACACTTTATTCCTCTTTTTTTTGCATACTTTATATGATTTCCATTTAAATGTGGATGCAGTGTATTAAGGTGAAATATATCGGGCTGGAAGATATCTAACACTTCATTGAATTCTTTGAAATTATTTATCTTTTCCCCATTTCCTATTATGTAAGGTATAACAAATACTTTTATACCATCATAATAGTAATCAGGCTCATGACCAACCTTTAATATAGCAACATCAATATTTAAATATTTAAGCTCCAACCCTAAATCCAATACATATCGCTCTGTCCCCCCCAGACTTCGGGGATAATAATATTGCGTACCTAGAAGAACTTTCATTTAATGAGCCTTCGTTTTAATCCAGCTAGCCTCTCAGCATTTTTATAACCAAACACCTTTGAAATATATCTTAAATATCCTTTTTCAAACGGAATGTATTTGGAGTCTATCCTTAATAGAAAATTTATTGCTTTCTCAGCTAAATTTCTATCATATATTGTTAATCGATTAATGCAATAACGTAGTACTCCAATTACTGCTTGTTGGCGTTCGATTGTAAATTTATTTTGTCCAAGCCAAATATTATAGATTTCTATTGCATTAGTCAAACAGTCGGATACAAATTTCAGCTCGCTAATTTTAGAAAGTGAATCAGATTGATTATCTCTATATAAGGCCATAACCCCTGGAGTATAAATGAATTTTCCGCCAATAATCGCAGCATCTAATAAATATCTTGCATCTTGAATGATGGGAAGGTTTTTTTTCCAAATTAATTGATCAGCTATTTTTTTAGAGTACATTATTGCAGCAGGTGGGCACCAGAAATCTGTGAATAATGATCTTTCCAAATCATTTTCTAATTTTTTCCTTACCGTTTCCAGAATGATAATCTGATCTTTTATTGTATGAAATTTTTGCCAATCTCCATATGCAATATCTGCATTATTATCAATTAAGGCTTTACGTTGAATGTTGAATTTGTTAGGACTTAATATATCATCGGCATCTAAAAATTGAATAAAATTTCCAACAGCATACTTCAATCCATTTTCCCTAGCATAACTTACTCCCATGTTTGGAGTATTAATAATTTTAACTTTTGATTTAAAGAGATTTAAGACCTTTAAGGTTTGATCCGTTGATCCATCATTAACTACGATAATCTCAAAATCTTTAAAACTTTGCTTAAAAATACTATTAAGTGTTTCTTCGATTGTTTTTTCGGCATTAAATGCTGGTATAATGACTGATACCATATTATACTAATGAAAAGTCTTTTTAATCTTTACGAGAATGCGAGATAGCATATTTCTTTTAAACCATAGTTTCAGAACCCTTGGGAAAATTATTTTTGGCGTAATGGGATTTGTAGGATCTGTTACATATTTAAACCAAAGTTCATCGTATAATGTAGGACTTTGAGCAGGTACCTTTTTAATTTTCCAAGGTTTAAAATTTCCAGTACAATGTAAAAAGGCATGAGGTCTAAAATTTCCAATATGAAAGAAAGGAAAGTCTTCCAAATTGATAGCTCTCCAATCTGGCATTTGTAATGATACTAAATTGTCTAGCGGCAAGGTTTGGATGATAGCATTAAAAAGATCTTGATCTGCCATAGGCAGTTTGGGATTATCAAACAGATAGGCTTTAGGATCTAGATATTTTTGAGTCAGCTTTTTCCAATCCTTAAGAATATAATTATGTTCTAAATAACTTCCTGCAAAAAAGCCTGAGTTATAGTAAAAATTATGGTATTCACGTTTAGCTAATGTGCTTGGATAAATATCATTCCAATACATCCTCCGATATTCATTGCCACTGACAATTCCGTCAATGCAAACTACGAACTTAGATTTTATTATTAATAGCTCAATCTCCTTGAAAAAATCTGCAGAAGTCACTATAATGTCAGAATCGAAAAATACAAAGTGATCACATTCACTCTCTAAGATAACAGTTGATTTTAAATTTAAGCCATTCCACTCAGATTCAATAATCAATTGCTCAACACCTATGATATGTTCTAATTCTGGTATGATTTTATCCGTACCTATTATAATATCGTTTATAATGCCACAATGTCTGATAGAATTAATTAGGGCAAATACACCATATTTATAATCTCCAGTGCAAATAGAGAAGATCTTAGTTTTTTGTTGCAATGTTTATGTTTTTTGTATTAGTAAGAAGATATTTACAATAGTAATAGATGAAATAGATAGGTATAAGATATGATGTTTTTATGGCAGTATAAAAATTTTTACGAAATGAAGCTACATTACTTAGATAGTACTGCGCCCATATAGATGACCATAATTTAATATGTGATAAACCCAAATTTATTTTTAGGATTTTTACTGTAAACAAGATTACTTTAAATCCTTCAAATAAGAAGATTGCATCTTTTCCTCTTTGCTTAACTATATTGGAAGAATTTTGCCTGAAATAATTTAATTTCTCTATTAAATTTATAACATCACCTCTAGAAGCTAAGTAGTTCCAAAACAACCAGTCACCTGTGGAGTTATACTTCGTTATTTCTTCTAAAATAAAATTATCGACAGAATTAGATTTAAATAAAACAGCACTTGCATTTATAATGGAACAATTGTAAAGCATCTTTTTTTTGATAAAATTTTCACCTAAATCGTATATATGTTCAATCCTTTCTGTGATATTCTGATCAAAAAAATTAATATCTAATTCAGATTCCGAGAAAATTAATGATGCAGTTTTATATTTTTGGATAGTTAATATCATTTTTTGTAAGAAGGAAAAATTTGCAATATCATCACTCTCTGCAATCCAAATATATTCACCCTTAGCTAATTCTATCCCTTTTTTCCATTGTTTAAATGGGCTTCCACTGTTATTTGTGTTATATACAATCTTTGTGATTTTTTTGTTATTTCTGTAGCTTTCAATTATTGCTCTGCTATTATCTGTGGAGCAATCATCAAGTATGATAATTTCGAAATCTTGGTAAGTTTGGTTTAATATGGAATCCAAACGCTGTTTTAAAAACTTTGCATGGTTATAATTGGGAACGATTACAGAAACTTTAGGTATGGACATATTCATCTAAAGGATGAAAATCTTAAAATTGAATGTTTTCTTTATTTTCATAATTTATTACAGCATTTTGGCTTTAATTCTAGTTATGATAATCACCAATGCAACTAAATTAATTTATATAAATCTTGTAAATCGAACATCAAGAATTGGTATTTAAATTTTTTAGGTACCAGCCCAAGAATAGGTAATCTAATTTTTTCGTAGAAATTTAATATAAAGAATAAATGTTCTCGCTTAATTTCATTTAATAAATATAGTTTCGTTAATTTTCTTTTTTGATTTCTTATAGAATTTTTATCAACATGGATTTTATGGTTTTCTTTAAGTAATTCAATAAAGAGTTTTAATTGAACCATCATGAAACCAATATCCATTTTTGAATTCCTGCTCATACTTTTTTTATGTAATCTAACAAGCGCATTAGTATTATGCTGATCATCATAATGGAAATAAAAGCCAGCTAATGCAAATCTGTTCCAAAACTCATAATCTTCATGATTGAAAAGAATTTCGTTGAAATAACCTGTTTTCTTAAGGCAAGACTTTCTAAAAAGAGGGCAATTACATGCCATGATGTTGCCAATGATTAGCCTACTTAAAATAATCTCTTCCTTGCCCGAAAGTTTAGGTAACCAATCTTCATCGGTTAGATGAAATGACTTATAATAAATATTCGGATTACTAGACTGAAAATACCTCAAATCCGAATAAACTAGATCTATTTGTTTATTATTTATTAATATTTCAGTCTGCTTGTTTAATTTTTGAGATTGAATTATATCGTCACAATCCAGGAGTTGTATAAATTCACCTTTGGCTATTTTTAATCCAGCATTTCTTGCAGAACTTAAACCGCCATTTTTCTTTTCTATATATTTAAATCTACTATCTTTTTTACAGTATTGTAAAGCTACTTCTTGGGTATTATCTGTTGAACCATCATTGATAATGATGCATTCCCAGTTTTGATAGGTTTGGGCTAAAACAGAGTTAAGAGCTTCAGTTAAAAACTCCACTTGATTATAACATGGCACTATAACTGAGACCAAATGATTAGGGGTTTTTGCATTACGCTCAGTATTAAACAAATTATTCAATTTTTTTATGCGTAAAGTGCTCTATTATAATAGAAACCATAAGTTAAAAACGATTATTAAAATTTCATACCAATGAAGCTATTTTAAAAATAATCTTCGTTCTAATTTTATTAGACGATATCTCTAAGGTCAAAATCATTAATAGAGCTAGATACTTATTAATGGAATTTAATAATTTTATTATAAGTTTGGTCGCCTCTTCTTTTGCTTTGGAATCAAATAGTATCCATTTTAAGCGGATGATGACGTTTTTCTCCCAATTTGAAATTTTATTTTCATCATGCAATAATCTAAACATTCTCACGATAGGTAAAAATGTGTTGTTATTATTAAAAGTATTCTGATCTGAATGAATTCTGTAATAAAATAACCTATCTGAAATTGATGTAAATTTAAATTGGTTAATTAATAGCTTTATCCATAAATGATAATCTTCCACATTTTGAATGTTTAAATCTTCACTGAAATTGTCAACATCAATTAGACAGGTTTTCTTTACCACGACTGATAAAATTGGGATTTGATTTTTTTCAATAAATAAAGGTATATCCGTAATCGTCCATAACGGCTTAATTAAGATATCGAAATCAGTTAATTTATCCTTTTCTAAAAGATAGCCCTGTGAAAATATAAGATCTATTTTATGATTCGCAATTAAATAGTTTACTTGTGTGGCAAGCTTATTGTCTACCCATAAATCGTCAGCATCTAAAAAAGCAATATATTCTCCAATACTATTAGCTATTCCTAAATTTCTGGCTTTACCCTGTTTGCCATTTTCTTGAAATAAATACTTGATACGCTTGTCTTTTCTTTCAAAATCTAAAACGATTTCCTCTGTTGCATCAGTAGATCCATCATTAATAATGATGAGCTCCCAGTTTCTAAAAGTTTGGTTAATCACACTTTCTATTGCTTCACTAATATATAATACTGCGTTAAAGGCAGGCATAATTACTGATACTATAGGCTTATCCATTCTGCAGGTAAAATAGTTGACTCAATATTATTAAACCACTTTTTCGGTGCTATTACCATCTTTTCCGGATTAGGATTTAGCCATGCCCCCCACCAGCTGAAGCTGCTATTTGCGATGATCTGGTGTTTACATCTGGAGATTAGATACATATCTTCCCATGCTTGGGTTGTACCTGAAATTATTTTTTTATTATGTATAAATGATAGGTTATTTTCACACCATTCAGTGTCATCAGAGAAAATATAAAATATTGGATTTTCTATTTTACTTTTAATATTCTCAATACTTTGTTTATAATAATTTAGAGTTAAAATTCCATGATAATTCTGAATTTCTGGCTTAATATAATCTCCTCGACGAATATGTATTGCAACAGGGTATTTTGTCTGTTTAATTTTTAATTCAATTTCTTTCGAATAACCTGACAGTTTTGGAAATGTAAATTCTTTTAGTAACATCGTTCTTAAGTCTTGAAAATAAATAGGGTTTTGAAAATACCCATCTAGATAAAGATTTGTTGAATTGGTGTCAAGAATATTTAGGAAGTTTTCATCGTTGACTTCTTCATATCGAGGTGAAATACCTTTAAGAATATTTCTTTTCGATTTGATTAACCTGATGAAATATTTGCTGGCAATACGAGTATTAAGTTGTTCAAAAATACCCAGTTCAAACTGACGTGCGGTAAATGATTCGGTTGTGGTGTTATTTTGAAGCAGAAAGGCGAAATCAAAATATACTTTACCCGATTTAGATAAACTTCTGGCAGCTGCATACTGAAACATTTGGTTGCCTAAGCCTCCTTGTAATTTAACAATTATCATTATTTCTTAATGAACCAAAAGCAACCGCAGCCATAATTCTGAGTAGAACCCTCATTTATTTTTGCTCCATCAATAAAATTGTTTTGATCTGTAACTAGAGAAAAATTTCTAAGTTCGAAGTCGCTGAAATAATTTAAAATCATTGTTGGATCATATATTCGATGTGCGTTAAACATGATTTTCGGTTTTCCAACAGGTACAACAAATAGTATTGATCCACCTTTTTTTACTACTCTTTTAATCTCATTTATAGCTTTTAAATCTCCTTCTGGATCAATAGGGTCCCCATACCTGCCTAAACCAATGTGTTCGATGGTATGCATGCAGGATAAACATTCGATGCTATTTGATTCAAAAAAAAGATTAGTTAAGTCTGCTTTTTGGCTTAAAAGATTGCTCAAATTTAGATTAGCGGGCCTGTAATCATAAAACTCTACTGGAATGAAGGCTGATAGAATTGAACAGAAATGTAATGTTGAGGATATATCAATGTGCTTAACTGGATTGATATTTTTAATAATTCTTGTAGCCCAGGCCGGATGATAAATGTAATGTGCATCAAATCCTGTCGTTTCAGTGTTGTCTTCAAGGCATGGATAGATATCAGACCAGGTACATAACAGCTTTTGGTTTTTATCTAATAAATTAAAAGTCAAAAAATCTTGCTCAAATTTTGATAATTCTTTTTTTGACAACAGATTTTTGATTTTGCCCTTTAATTTTGAAAGGATTGACATAATTAAATTCCCTGTTTCTCCCAAATGCTTCTATCTATAAAAATGCTGTTAATATGTGTGTCAGCATATAAAAAATATCCATTGTCATTTAAGAACACAATAATATCATTGTTTTTTCGGCCATTTCCTGAGTTTGAAAATGATAGTGTTTCTACACAAATAACTTTCGGCTTGTTTGAGTAATTAATGCTTTTAATGACTGTTTCGTCAATGCCCTCAGCATCTAATGAAAGAAAATCAGGAAAAATCCCATTATTATAATCGATCACATTTTTTACAGTGTCAAGTTTGATCTTTTTTATTTCTGTAACAAAATAATCTCCTTCTTTCTTGTATAGTTCCACTTGATCAACCGAAAATGTATTTAATGTTGGAACGTTCATGACATAAAATTCTGCATAACCTGTACTTTCTGCAATACCAATGTTAAGATTAATATCTTGTTGACGATGCTTTATTATCTTATTATATAAATTAAGATCAGGCTCAACATTTATACCTCTACATCCTTTTTTGTAGAAAATTGCTGTGTTACTTAAATAGAATGGATCATGAGCACCAATATCAAGATATGTTGGTTTATAAATTCCAAGCTGGTTAAAGATAAATTCAACTATTAAATCCTCTCCACATTGTGAATATGAAACTTTTTGAAATTTAAGATTTCGATCATTTCTGACTAATTTCTTTAAATACGTTTTTACTTTATTCATCAAGATTTTTTGTTATAATTTTGATATCCATTGGATTTAAGATTAATCCTGTCCCAGATGTTCTAATGATGCTTTTATTAATGTCATGAAATATCGCATCCGAAATTGTAAATGACGCAACACTTTCGATATACTGTATAGATTTTTCATAAGAAGACAACCCAAGTGTGATATTATAGGTATCAGTTGAAAATACTAGTTCTTTTTCCTGAAAAATTGCTGTGTATTTACCTGGTAACAGATTTTGTTCTAAGCTCCATGTAGTACGGATATTAGTTTCTGAACTGTTAACTATACCAATTGCGATTATAAAGTGATTTATAGCCTTCGTAACTTCAAATTCTATAGCAATTTGCCACGGTTGTCCGACAGGTATCTCCTGCAATATATTGCCATAGATATCTTCTATCCTTAACTCACTTGCGAAACAAGGTAATTCATTAAAATTTATTGGAAGAGGGATTTTATATACTGCGGTTTTACTTTTTTTATTATGAGTATACTTCTCTATTGCTGAATTGACTAATCCGGAAAAGGATACTAATCCATTTTCTAGCAGTATTGCCTTAGTGCATAACTTTTGGATACTCCCCATATTATGGCTCACAAACAACACCGTCCGTCCTTCACCTTTACTTACTTCGCCCATTTTGCCCAAACATTTTTTCTGAAATTCTGCATCGCCTACGGCTAATACTTCATCAACGATTAAGATTTCGGATTCCAAATGTGCTGCTACAGCAAAAGCCAGGCGTACATACATGCCTGATGAATAGCGTTTAACGGGCGTGTCCAGATAGCGTTCGATTCCGGCGAAGTCTACAATTTCTTCGAGTTTTCGTTGGATTTCTTTTTTTCGCATGCCAAGAATGGCTCCATTTAAAAAGATGTTTTCGCGGCCGCTTAATTCAGGGTGAAAACCTGTACCCACTTCTAACAAACTGGCTATTCTGCCTTTTCCGGATATTTTACCCGTAGTAGGTGCGGTAACTTTGCTCAAGATTTTTAGGAGTGTACTCTTACCAGCACCATTTCGACCGATAATCCCCACTGCATCTCCTTGTTCGATCTCGAAATTGATGTCTTTTAAACTCCAGACTACATCACTCGTACTCCGCGTATTCTGATTATTACTTTCTCCAATCCGCAAAAATGGATCTTCCTTCCCCCGCATCCGTGCATACCAACGCTCCAGGTCACGACTGATGGTTCCCGTTCCGATTTGACCTAGCTGATAGGCTTTGGAGAGGTTTTGTACTTTTATAGCAACGTTGTTTGACAAGAGGTATGGAGTTAAGGGGTTATTGTAGGTTATAAGGTTAGTATTGTTTAGGGGGTAGTAGGGGTTACAGGGTTAGTGCATATTTGAAAGTTAATCCCTAACTTTTACTATTGATTTGTGTATTCCTAAGATTAGTAAGTTTAATCGTGATAGTTTCTATTTGATTCCGGCATGAAGTGTAATCCTCTGACTGATATAGTTCAAATCTATAGCCGCGATTAAATGATTCAACGTTTCAAGCGTAGTGGAGTAAGCCATGTTGGTATAGTGAGCTTTATCTTTTGAAGTAATCTTTCCTGATCCTTCAGCCAAACAAGCTCCAATGCTACTAACTGACCTTTTAATCTGACTGATTAATCCGAAAGTTTCGTCTTTTGGAAATTTTGTGGTTAAACGATAGATGTCTTTTCTAAATGACATAGACAATTTCCATACTTCCAGTTTCTCGAATGAATAAACGTGCATAATCTTTATTTAATAGTGAATTAATAAATAAAGGATGATTATTTAAATATACAATTTTATTCATCTAACCTTCTAACCTCTTCTCTAACCCTATACCCTCTTTTAACCCTCTTTCTACACCGTATCTACAAAATTCCGTTCCACTTTATTAAATACCACTATCCCAAAAACCAACAAAAAAAATGTTACTCCGCAAGCGTAGCCCAAACTTGCCCAGCTAAAGCTTCCTTCGCCCAGGAATCCGAATCTGAAAGTTTCAATAATAGGCGTCATGGGGTTGTATTCGATGATCCAGGCATAAGCCGGATATTTCTTTATTGCTTCAGACAGGGGGTAAATTACCGTGGTGGCATACATCAGCAGCTGCACCCCGAATGAAACCAAAAATGCCAGGTCGCGATATTTTGTGGTCATGGCGGAGATGATCATTCCAGTACCTAAGCCAAGTAAAGCCATTAAAATTACAATTACCGGGAAGAGTGAAATGGCCCAGGTGAAGTTGAATTGCGCACCTGTAAAATAGTAATAAGCCATCATCAGCATGAACAAGAGCATTTGCACGCCAAAGCGAACGAGGTTACTCGCCACAATACTAAGCGGCATGATGAGCCTTGGGAAATAAACTTTTCCGAAAATGCCGGCATTGTCTTTAAATACGGTTGAGGTTTTGGTTAAACAATCTGCAAAGTAATTCCAGGCGGTAATTCCCGCCATGTAGAATAATGGCTTTGGCAATCCATCGGTAGAAATGCCGGCAAGATTTCCAAAAATAAAGGTGAAAATGATGGTGGTAAACAAGGGCTGAATAAAAAACCAAAGTGGCCCTAGGATGGTCTGCTTGTAGAAGGAAACAAAATCACGACGAACGAGGAGCCATAATAAATCCCGATAGGCCCAGATTTCATTCAATTTTAAATCGAATAATGAAGCCTTTGCTTCAATGGTCCAGTTATATTCTTCTTTAGGCTCCATAAACAGGTGAGGAATGGGGCGCTGTTTTTTTCAAAAAGGAGGGAGGTGAAACTTCTTTTTGTTCAGGCGTAATTTGGTGAGGATACTTCATCTAATTTGATAATAGATTTAGAAAGTTCGTTTTATATTGTTCAAAACCGAAGGCATTTAAACATAGACTTTGATGGTGTAATACATTAGCCTGATCTTTAGGAAGCGCTAGGTGTTTTGTAATTGTGCTGGTAATTTCTTCTATATTATCTGGGTCGACAAAATCCCCTAATTTTCCATTGAGAAGTGCATCGCGACTACCATCAGCATTTCCTGCGATGGAAGCAAGTCCACATGCTGCGGCCTCGATAAAGGCTATTCCAAAACCCTCTCCTTTACTTGGCATCACAAATAAATCGGCCAAAAGGAAATAATGCTGTACATCATCATCAGCCAGAAAACCAGTTAGTATTACACGGTGATTTAAATGATGCTGTGCGATAAGGTTCAATACTCTTATTTTTTCTTTTTCATCTGCTTTACCCGCTAAGATATAGATTACCTCTTCGGGCAGGTTTTTTAAAGCTAAAATGACCTGGTCATAACCTTTATATTGTTCTTGTGAGGAGAGTCGGGTTAAGGTGAAAAGTATTTTTGTCGAGCTTGAAATCTGATATCTGTGCAGAAGCGTTTCCGGTTTCGTAAAATGAGTTGGAATGGAAAACAAAGGATCCAGACTATTGTTCAAAGTTTTAATTTTTGAGGGAAGCAGGTGATGTGTTTTTTCGATCTGTTGTGCAGTGTAATGACTAACAGCCCATATTTCGGTATTTTTCCGTAGGAAAATGGTTTTCCATTTCGGAAGTGTTCCCCAGATTTCTATGCCATGGGCGAGAAGAATGATTCGCTTTTTGGGGTGAATTTTATTCAATATCCAGGCAAACAGCAACAGGTTAACATGACTTAAAATAATGATATTTGCGCTTAAACCTGTTTTGATTGCAGTAGACAGGAAGGCCAGGCGATTCCCTTTAAAGCCTTTGAAATGCGCTGCCTCGATGTACTTAAGGTCTGGCTGATCATCATAAAGGCTCAATAACTGGTGGTTGCTTTTTGTAGTATCATTTAAATCTGAAAGGATTTTACTTACACACCTGCACACTTTCTCTATTCCGCCTGTTAAGCTGAAACTATGTAAAGTTAGAAATAAGATTTTCTCGTTTTTCAATGTTTGGTGGTCGTTTTTCGTTTCTCGTCTATCGTTTTGGGTTAATTTTTCCTGAATACCTGGTAGAGTGCAAAAGCTTTTGACCAATGCATTTTGCCTGCTTTGAACTTTTTTATTTGCCGCCTGGCAAATTCATTATCGACATAAATATGTTCATCTGAGATTTGACCTCCTTTGATAAACCATTGTTGAAGTGGAAAACTAAATCCCATTTTAGGGCGGTTCCAAACGGCTTCTGGAAGTATATTTTTAAATGCCTGAATCAATAAGCCTTTTTTTTCTGCCGGGAATCTTTGTTGAGGCGCAATGCCATCAATAGTTTCTAAAAAGTTTTGATCAAGAAAGGGTACGCGGACTTCTATTCCGTGACTCATGCTCATGAAATCAGTATCTTTTAGTAATTGATTTTGCATAAAAATATGGGTCTCGAACCAAGAGGCTCTTTCTGTACCGCTTAACTGGTTAACTTTTTCATCCAAAGGAAAAGTTTCGAACAGTTGGTCAATTTCTTTTTTGCTGATGTTTAAAATTTTGGCAATTGCTTCCGGAATATAAAATCCCCGTAGGAAAAGATACTCGCCAATGGGGTTTTGGTAACTGAGGTAGTAAATCCTTTTTAACTTTTCTGAAGGTAATTTCCCACAGTACCTTAAGATAAAAGCTGGTAATTTTTTGAGGACCCTGATTATTCCCATTCGGTTAAACGACGGGTATCCTCCAAAAAGCTCATCTGCTCCAATTCCTGATAATACAGCTTTCAGCCCATTTTCTTTTGCATATTTATTAACAAACCAAGAGTTGATCCCATCATTGGTGGGTTGATCCATCGCATTCACAATCGTTTCGAAGTTTGCCTTTAAATCTTGCTCTTCTACTAGATAAGTCTGGTGTATGCCACTGGTTTTTGCAGTGATCAGTTGCTGATAATTTTCTTCTGAAAATGCTTTCTCGCCAAAATTTATAGATAAACTTTTTAGGTTCTGGCCAGTTTTTTTATCTGCTAGGAGGGTGATGATGCTGGAATCTATCCCGCCACTTAGAAATACGCCGATTGGTGCATCAGCAATCAGGTGGCAATTCACGGCATCCTCAAGTTTTGTACGCACCTGATCGGCCGCTTGTAGTGCGGTGGTAACTATTTTTGATGGTGAAATTTGTTCGAACGAGGTGATTTGATTAGTCTGTTGTTCATGATTCCAGGTAAGAAAGTTTCCTGGTTTTAATGAAAATACTTCTTGAAGCGTGGTGAAAGGCTGAGGAATATGTCCGAAAGCCAGAAAATAGGTTTTCCACTTTTTTTCTTCAGGAAATTGGTAACTGGTTTTTTTGAAAGCTTTTACCTCGGATGAAAATACCAGGCGATTTTGTTGGGTAGAATAGTATAAAGGCTTGATTCCAGATGGATCACGAACAAGATAAGTAAGCTTTTTCGGTTGATCGTGGAGTGCAAAAGCAAACATTCCTTTAAATTTTCGAAAACTTTTGGTTCCCCAAATCTGGTAAGCGGCAAGAATGACTTCGGTATCGCTTTCTGTTTGAAAAGGGTAGCCTAATGCTGACAATTCTGCTTTTAATTCGAGAAAGTTGTAGATTTCACCGTTGAAAGTGATGACCAATTTTTCTTCTTGTGCCTGCATAGGCTGATGCCCGCGGGAAGAAAGGTCGATCAGGGCTAACCTGCGGTGTCCAAAACTTAAGCCAATGGAATCATCGGCATAAAAGCCTTCATCATCCGGACCTCCGTGTTGCATGGAATCGCACATTAATTTAACATCTTTCTCCAATTGTGTTGGATGAGCGTTTTTATCTATAATTCCAGCTATTCTACACATGATCCAACTGGTTGATGGCCCTAAACTTCAGTTCGGCTAACACCTTGTTTTCTAAATATTTTGGCTTTTGATTACAAACTTGCATGGAGTCTGGACGCAGCTTCGCCCCCTCAGTCACATTTTTATTTTAAAAAATGAACTGATTACTGGCTTTGATCTGTTCGTTTTCGTAGGGAAAACTTAACCTATCTTGTTGTTAACAAAGCTAAATGGTTAAATGTAACTATTCAACTTGTGCATTTTAATCCTATATTTTGCTCAAAGGCTTCTTTTCTTTGAGTCATTCTTTTAACTAAACTGATCTTAATATCCCAGCTCACGTTTTCCAAATCAAATCGGCTCTACAAATGCAAGCGAAGTATTGATGTCGATCGAATAGCCTATGTTTTCTAGACGCAATATGATGCGTTGTTTATTTTGTACTGATACCATTTCTGCTATCATATCTTTAAAAGGGCCTGCTTTTACGAGTACTTTTTGACCGGGTTTGATATCATAATCGAAAACGGCCAGCTCTTGCTCAGTTGCTAATAATAACTTTAACTGTTCAATTTGTTGCTCCGGCATTGATGCTATCTTTCCGGAAAAATATAGAAATCTGGCGATACCGTTCGTCATGAGTACCTCTGCATATTCTTTGCTGGAAATATACACAAAGAGATATGATTTAAGGAGGGGTTCTTCGATAAATTTCTTGCGGTCGCTCCACTGTTTGAGGGTTTTATGAAGGGGAAGATAAGTGGTGATCCCTTTTCTGTTTAATTCATCAAAAGCTTTCTTCTCTGCCCGCGAACGTGTATAAACGGGATACCAACGATAACTGTTGTCGATCATGTTTTCAAATTAATTTTCCAGGAGTTGATTCAGGGAATGTTATATTAATTATCTTATTGATCTCTTGAATAAAATAAAGGGCATAGCTTTTAAGGCAAGTCATCTTAAATAATATAGTTAGCAGCTGGGATGCTCGCAAAAATACTTAATTAACGGTGTTCTGTTGTAACTTTTTGCGGTTTTTTGTTGCGATAAGTCAAGGACCCCAATCCGCCTGTCGGCACCTTTCCCCTAAATGGGAAAGGGCGTGTAATAAGGATTTGTTGAGGCAGGGAGGTGAAGAAGAGGAGAGTGGAAAAAAATATGGAATAAACTGAAATATTTATTCCAAGAGTCATTTTCACTAAAGACTAAAGACTAAAGACTATTTCTTCTTCCAAAACATCCACCATTTCCTGTTTTCATCTTCGTAATAACCTGATCCTGAGTAACCGCTATAGTCTGAATAGTAATAAGTGCTATTGCCTCCTCCGCGTGAATAATCTGTGGTATAATAATTAGAATGCAGTGCATCATCACCAAACGCATTTAAAATGATTGCCATATTACTCAAGCTGTATTCTCTTGATAAACGTTCCGGGATGTTAGCGGATCTTTGCTGTGAAATGCCGGAACGGATTACAAATAAGTTAATATCGGCAGATCTGATTAGCGGAATTGCATCTGAAACCAGGCCTACAGGCGCGGTATCAATTAATACATAATCATACTCCAATTCGAGTTTCGCTAACAAACTTTTCATTGCTTGTGTGTGAAGCAATTCTGATGGATTTGGTGGTACTGGTCCTGATGGGATGAAATCGAGGTGATGAACATCATCATGAATCATTACTTCTTCTAAAGTGGCTTGTCCGGATAGTAAAGAACTGAGTCCTTTTTTATTGTCGCTGCCAAAAGCCTTATGTAATTTAGATTTTCTTAAATCTGCCGCTATTAATATTATTTTCTTTTCGATCAATGCCAGGGTGCTGGCCAGATTAATCGTTACAAATGATTTCCCCTCGCCTGATACTTCAGAAGTAATGCAGATAACTTTACTTTCTTTATGACTTGCCAGGAAGCTCAGGTTTGTTCGCACAGACCGTACAGATTCGGCGAAAACAGACTTAGGTTTCGATAATGAAAGTGCTTGTCTGCTATCCTGATCGATATAATCCGGGAATTTCCGGATCACGCCGATAATGGGGGTGTGGGTTAAACCTTCAACAGTTTCCTTGTCGTAAATGTATGGATTCAGGAAGCGAACGAGTAAAATCAGGCCAAAACCAGATGCTAAACCCAGCATTAGGGCAGTGCTGTATGCTTTGCTTCCATTTGGAGAAATAGCATAATAAGATGGATAAGCTGGATTAACAATTGACGCACCAGGTACGATCGCGGCAGCATTCATTTCTGCTTCGAGCTTTTTCTCCGATAGGTAGGAGCGGACCTTATTATTGACTTCGAAATTAGTCTGTAATTTCACAAAGTTTTGTTCTTTCTGTGGAATCGAACTCATGCTTTGTGTAACGCCTGCAATTTGGCTATCGATATACCGAATGGTTTGCTCGTTTTGTCTGAGCATGCCTGCTACGGCATTTCTAATACTGGCTTTAACATTGGAAATTTGTTGTTCAATTTGTTTTATGGGCTGCGAATCGTTGTTGAACTGGCCAAGTTTGGCTTCTCTGTTTGCCAGCAGGTTATTTAATTGAGTAACTAAAGTTCCTATTCCGGAGTTGATGTCTCCTTCCAGATCGAGGCCGATTTCTACTTTCGCTTTATTGCTGTTTACTTGTTCCTGAAGCTGTTTTATGCCCAGTTGTTTCAGGTTAAGCTCCGTTTTTTGTTTCTCAAAATCAGCAAGTTTTCCAACCGTCATGGAGGTAGAAGAACTCACGTCTACCATGTTGTTGCGGGTTTTATAATTGGCTAAGGTGCTGCCAGATTTCCCTGCTTCGGTATCAATAAATCCCAGCTGATGGTTAATGAAGTCTACCGTTTGATTGGCTGACCGCCTTCTTTGAATCACATCATACTTCACATATTCCTTCATGATGGCATTGAGGATATCTGCTGCGAAAACTGCATTTCCATCTGTTTGGCTGAGGCCCATCACATTGGTAAACCTTGCGGCTTCACCAATATTTAAACCACCCATTGCTCTACCTATAAAATCGTCCTGACTGTTAAATTTAAATTGATAAGTACTACCTACCGGAATTTTATCTTTAATCCGGAACGACATATTGCCGATGTTGATAATCTGTCCGTATTGATAAGTGACTTTCTCATCTTCATTATCAGCGGGCGCGAGTGCAAAATGTTTTTCATCCTTCCCGGTTACAGCGTAGAGTGAACGACTGAAATTAACACTGTCTTGCTTAATGATTTCGATTACAAATGGTATGTTAGGATAAAGTTCGGTTGTGCGGACACGGCCTTTTAAATAGTAGCTGATTTTATAATCCAGCGTTTTTACTGCATTAGCAATCACCTCATTACTGCGGATTGTGAAACTTTCTGCCTGAATTTTATCCGTATAGTTATAATTTTGCATGGCCATCTGGCCACCACCGGTTCCGATAGCGGGGTTACTTTCCTCTAATTTGAGTGAAGCACCTGTTTGATAAATCGGGGGGGTGTACCAAAGGTAAAGCCAGGCACCGCAAAGTGCAATGGCAACCGTTGACGCCACCCAGTACCATCGACTTAAGAATACCCTGAATATTTTATAAAAATCAATACTCTGGCTAACAGCCTTTTTCTCTTGCACAAGTTCTGTCAATGTGTGATGTTTTGAATTTGGGGGAACAATCAGTTAAAAACATAAAGATAAAAGCAATTTTTCAAAAGCAATTATTTTATTCTAATTGTTTTATACTTAGTGAGATTAGTCAATAGAGAAAGGAAAAAGGAAATAGGGAAAATGGAAGAGGGGAAAGGGAATAGGACAAGGCGTTGAAGCCCCTATCCGCCTATCGGCACCTTTCCCCTGAACGGGAAAGGGTTTGTAAGCGGGTTTATGGAGGCAATAAGGTGAAAAGCAAGGATGAAAAAAAATGAAATATACTAAAACATTCATTCCAGGAATTGTTTAGCCTAACGCCTAACGCCTAACGCCTAACGCCTAACGCCTAACGCCTAACGCCTAACGCCTAACGCCTAACGCCTTATCTTGTTACCGTAAAAATGAGTACCGCTAAATTGACTACTACCAATAATGGTTGCAGGATGTTATTCAGGCTTTGTAATTTATCACTTGTCGCTGCGCTTTTAGTGGGTTGCAGTACGATGATATCGTGATTTTGGAGTATCAGTTTTTTACTGGCCAAACTATTGATATCGTTCAGGTTAACATAAATTAACTCGGGATTGGTGCGATCTCCACGAATAATTTTTAATGTTTTTGGATCTGCAGTTTTGCTGATGCCGCCAGCTTCGCCGATAATGTCTATCAAAGTAGTATTATCGCGTTCCAGAAGGAAGTTGCCCTGTTTCCCAAACTCGCCCAATAAGGTAACTTTTAAATTAACCACGCTAAGTTCGATAATAGGTTCTTTTAATAACTTTGTTTTGTAAATTTCCTGAATTTTAATGGCCGCTTCCCGTCGGCTTAAGCCCACTACATCCACTTTTCCAATGGCAGGTAGATTTACTTTTCCATCTAGATCTACCGGATAAGAGAGTATGTTTTGGATGCTACCGCTTGCTGAATTTTGCCCGCTATTACCAGATGCGTTTGATGTGCCGGCATTTCCGGTTGCACCGAATTCGAAATTTTGAACATTGCGAATCGCCAACTGATCATTCACTTTAATTTTATAGTATGCATCGCTAATGCCCTGATCATTTACCACATAAACTTGTTTAATGGTATCGGTTACAATATCTGAAGGTGCATTAAAAAGGGTACGTTCTTTTCGAACACCACATCCAAAAATAGAAGCGATAATAATAAAAAATAACAAAAATTTAAAAAATGCTTTCCGGTGTGGCATGTCTCTGATCTGGGGCGTTTAGTGTGGGGTAAAGTAATGTGCTGCAAAAATACAATTTAAAATTTCTTTAGCGCAAGTGGTAAATTAACTTATCTCAATTGGTGTAATTATACTTACAACGGTAAATTGATTTTATATAAACCTCTTTTGGTAAACAATAAAAGCAATCCTGAAACTCGTGAAACGTATTTTCGGATAATGTTTAGGTGTTTAATTAGTTGATTATATGGTTAATAATTTTCGTTTTTGCTTCTTACTTCCCAGGTACAATAATTATAAATGGCATAAGCATCAGCCATTGTTAGCTAATTCTACAATTTGATTGGTTTGCCTTTACTAAATTATAGTTAGTATTTAATTCCAATGACATTTGTCAAAGTTGCAGTTATTTTGTAGTATATATCAGTCTTAAATTAGTTTATTTGTCGTGTAATTTAAAAAAGGATATTATTCATCTGTTTTTTTGAATCTTAAATCCAAGTCTTTAGCACCTATGAAAGCATAGCTTCATGGATAATAAGTAAAGATGAAAATGTAACAGCATTCGTATCTATTTTTAAAATTAAATTTTGCCGGAGTTGGCTAGTTCAATGAGCTAGATGGCTTCTTATCATTCCCTATTATACTTATTAGTTTCTGCCGAACGGTTCGTTATGATTAATAACTGTTTCTGCAATCAGCAAATGCTTGTTTGATCAACATTTGTTTCTTCTAACTGAGGTAATAAGTAAACCCTGATTTTTTTTTTAAAGGATTTTTTGTGTGCTGCTCATCCGGCAGGTTACGCAATTAATCAGTTTACTCATGCGCAATGTTTTTACTGAGCCAAACAAGAAAACTAATTTTCAGCACACTCGTTTGTTTGTGTGCCATTATTTTAATCAATGAAACAGCAGTAGCTGCACCGGGTTGCCAGTACATGGGGCGGGTTTATTATAAACGTATGAGCAATCCCCCAAACCAGATCTATGAATATTTTACAGATGAGTACTGGATTCAGTTTAGTTCAAAAACCAGTTGTAACTCTCCATCTAATGCGAGTGCTACTTATGTATTGTCTAGTGAAATATCTTCCAGATCGGCTACTGGTGGCAGATGTTATGTAAGTTATGCAAATGCAAATACAAGAGGTACAGCAGTGAATTTTACCAGAACCTATCAATGCCCGATAGATGATTACATGCCTTTCGTTTTGCTGTTAATGCTGCCAATTTCCTTTGCGTTTTCAAGACAAAGGATCATATCTACATAGAAAAGGGAATAGTGTTGATGGAAAACTAATAATTTAAACCTACTTTCTATATGTTAGTGTCTAAGCAATCAGCTTAATTTTTATCTCTTTATACTGTTTAATAGGGAATTTACAAGTATGAATTTTTCGGTTGGTGAGACAGCAAACCGATAGATGGAAACTAATCTAATGGTTGGTGTCTCACCAACCACCCTAATCATAGGAATAAGAATCATTTCTTATCTGAATCTTCAACTAAAATAAAACCTTTTGGCAGCTACGGCAGTCATAATACTTCAAGAAATATTATCAAAATTCGTATCATATTTTGTATAACGGAATGTAGAGAAATAGATGGCTAAAAATATCCGTAAAAATATAGTTATTGATTAATATCAATATTTTGAGTAGTGATTTTGAGTCACATGATTTTCATAAAGTTTATTGATAGTTAGTTTGAGTGGGTTTTTAGAATTTATCATTTGTTTTTAGTGCATGGTTTTGGTCTTTTTAGACTGTCACATGGCACTCGTTCATTTTGTTCGTAATTCAAATTTGAATAATTTTGTAGCCCAATTAATACAAGTAAATTTAAATTTTTGAAGTCTTCCGTTCCTAACATCTCGCATTATCTAATGTTCTCACTTAACCAATCTTCCAAACAGTTAACAGTTCTCATTTCCTGGATTAATAGTAAAAAGATTAATCTTACTGGAATATTAGTTATTCTTTTATCATTAACCTGCGTTAAGTCTTATTCGCAAATTAGCGGAACCGGCTGCGACTTTGGTGGTCAGATCGCTATGCTGTATTTAGGTACTGCCACTTACTATGGCAACAAAAACGATATTGTTGAAGTGTATAGTTCCTCTTCTGCAGTTCCTATTAATAAAGGGAATGGTCGTGCATATGATTGTGCAGCCGTTAACGATTACGGCGAATTTCAGGTTTGGGATCCATCCATCCAGCCTTATGGAGGAATGAGGACAGTTCCCGCCAGTCATGATATCAGACGGAGTTCATCGTCGCGCCAGCATGAGTGTGTGGTGGCATCATCTCGTTATGCCACGCCTGATGGTGAGGGCACCATTGTTGGTTATACCTATAAAGATCCGAATAAATGTGACGCCTCACGTCCAAACCATTTGCCATTAGATGATTTTATGCCTCTTTTAATAGTCTCGGCCGGAGTACTGGCTTTCTTCCTTATCCGCAACTGATTTCATCCTAGCGTCTTACTAAATTAAAAGTTGTAGCTAGCGTATATTGGTGCTGGGTTAAACGGCGTTCTTCCATTGTACTGGTTCAATGTAATGTTGTAACACAATTTAAATAATTCTTCATAAGTACGGATCAGACTTTATTGATTTAATAATTTGTTCAGTGTATGAGGTTCATATACAGGTGAATACTGAATGAAATGAATATGGTTTTCGCTTAGTACTCTAATTACATTTACAAATCTAATGCTCACTGATGAAAGCTTTTATTTGTTTTTGTATATCGATTTTCCTTTGTTTTAGCTCATATGCTCAGGCTCCTGTGCACGGATGTTTAGTCGGAGCAACAGTTCACACAGCGCCTGATGATTTAGGATTAATAAATGTTGTACTAATAGGGATTTTCGGAGGTACTGCTGCATACAAAAATTCTCCTACCGAACCGCAGACCTCAGCCTGTGTTAATTTTAGTCAAACAGTATGGACTAATCCAGCAGGTGCGTGCAGAGTTTGTCCAAATGGATACAATGTGCTAAATCTTGTTACAGGATGTTCTGGAACGGCAAATAACGGTTTTATTGTTACTAAGTCAATTGTATATTGCGACCTCGACGATTATACTTTACCACTTGTAGCTGTCGCAGGTACTTTGGGTTTAGTAGTCATTCGAAGGCGAAGAGTAGATTAAAACCTGTTCGATATTTTTAAGATGTAATTAACAGAAGTTCTTCATTCACTTTATTCAGCATCGAACCAATCTTACTTTGTAAAAACAGTAAGTGCTGAGAATCAATTGTGTAATTATCATCATAACGAGCTCCAACGTACGCCTGTTGTAGTATTTCAAGCCATTGCAACTCTTTGTTGTTTTTAGAATGAAAGATGTTTTTAATTTTTGGAAAATAGAAGCCGGCTGTTTTTTGAAGCTGAGCTAATTGGTGACTTTTATATTCTTTACCGTTAAATAATTTAATAATCAACCTTAACATCTGCTCGCAGGTTTGATGAAGCATAAAAGCGGCTAAATGTAATTCACCTTGCCTGTAATACAAAGAAGCGCCATCGAAAAAGTTCATTGCTTTATCTGTTGCATTTTTAATGATCACCTTACAAGATGCTTTCAATGTATTTAATGTTGTTTCTGAGTATTCTGGAAGTTGATGGGTTGCGGCATGCTGATAAAGGCAATTATTGCGGTTAATGTATTTAGCAAGAAAGAGGTTACCTTGTTGTAATATATCATTAATCATCCCATAGTGGTAATACATAATTTCGATATTGATCTGGCTTAAACCTAAAAATGCCAATATATTTTTAGTCTCCTCATTGCGCTGAAATCGATATTGATCAAGGATAATGATTAACCTGGTGCCTGTTTCATCTGAGGAACATTCAAAAATGTAGGCAATTGGGATAATGCCCGTGATAAGTTCTATGAACAGTTTCAGCGGTTTTTCGGTGGTATAAGATGCTGTAGCGTTGGTTTGTGTTGCGTTTAGATTCATTTCCATAGCGGTTATAAATTCGTACTCCATTTAAATTTGGTGAAAATGGCAAGTCTGCGCACCAGCCGAGCTAGGAATTTCGCATTTCGATTCATTAATGCCAAGCTTAAACTTAGCTGCCGAACTACGGAATAAGAGATTATTTGCTGTGATAAATATGAGTAAAAATTGCACTATTGTAAATGCAATTGATTACCTGATTAATCACTAAATATCACATTAAATTTGATCAACTAATTTAGGTTGACTAATGTATATTTAGTTTATTTCAATACGTTCAGAAGCAAGCTTATTTTATTATCTTGCCGCCTATCATTCAAATATACAATAATTATTACGGAAATCTAAATTTAATTAGCAAACTTACTAACATTATATATGACTGAACTAGATCGTTTAAAATCGTTAATGAATATATTAGGTTTTAGAACTCAACGAGACTTTGCCGCTGCATTAAATATCAAAGATGGTTCACTTTCTGATATTTTTAGGGGGCGGGTTGGAATTTCTAATGGTTTTAAAGACAGACTTAGTTTTAAATTTGATGTCAATCTAGCTTGGCTGGAAAATGGGGTAGGAGAACCATTACTTAACAAAGGTCCGGTAATTTCTGAAATTAAAGAGGGCGTGCCGTATTATGATATCAGCTTATCAGACGCTGACACTTTAATTTTAATGGAAGAGAAGGCAGAGTACTTCGTAAATTATAAACCCTTTAATGATTGTACGGCCTATCTTCCGGTATATGGTGATAGTATGTATCCACGTTATGCATCGGGCGAAATTATTGCCGTTAGGGAAGTGACCAATTTTGAAGTGTTGCAATGGGGCGAGGCTTATGTGGTGATGGCAAATGAAAAAGCAAACCACCTGCGGAGCATCAAGATGATCTATGAACATGCCGACCGGAATAAATTGATCCTGCGTTCATCTAACCCAAATTTTAAAGGTGATACCATTATCGATAAATCGAATATTACATCTCTGTATATTATTAAAGGAAAGATTACCAGGAATTTGATTTAAAAGGGTGACTCGAGCGGCTAAAGCCCCTATCCGCCTATCGGCACCTTTCCCTGGGAGGGAGAGGACGTGTAATAAGAATTTGTGGAGACTTGGTGGAGAAAAAAGTGAGAAAAAAATGGAATTAAAAGAAACAATCATTTTTGAAATGATTTTCACTAAAGACTAACTCATCTAATCTTCTTTTAAAAAATAATTACTACATTAGTGTATGATTAATCTATTAGCTTATGAAAAAGTTATGTTTAATCATCCCGATCTATCTTATCCCAATTTTTGTTTTTGCCGAGTATGGTTGCCTGGTACCAGGATACCCGGAATTACTTACCCATCAAACGAATCCACCTGGCGGCACTTTTTCAAACACGCCTGGCGATATTTATCCGGCCAGTGGTTGTTCCTGGATATTGGATACATCACTAGCAAGTGCTGGCTGCATTGGGCATGGGAAAGCAGGGACTAAAGGAACCTATTACGAAGAATGCCCCATTGATGATTTTATCCCACTATTATTTATCTTTACCACGGGTGTAGCTTTTTCAGCATTGCATAGAAAGCCACTGCGAATTGAAAATGAAAATATCCATCATCACGGTAATTTATAATGGCGAAGCCTACTTGAGGGAATGTATAACATCAATCATTAACCAGTCGTATCAAAATATCGAGTACATTATTATCGATGGTGGCTCTATAGATAGCACACTCCTGATCATTGACGAATATAGAAAGCATATTCACCATTTAATTTCTGAACCTGATCGGGGTTTATATGATGCCATTAATAAAGGGATCGCCCTGGCATCGGGTGAAATAATTGGTATTTTAAATGCCGACGACATGCTTGCGGATAAAAATGTAATTGAGCAGATTGCAAATGGATTTATGGAACATCCTGCAATTGATGCTGTATATGGCGATTTAAATTACATCAGTCCGATTAACCATAAGGTTTTAAGAAGCTGGAAATCAAAACAGGCAAACGAAAAAGACATCGAGAAGGGATGGATGCCGGCTCACCCAACACTCTACCTCAGAAAAACATTATTTAGCAAGTATGGTAATTACGCTCTTGATTTAGGTACGGCTGCAGATTATGATCTTATTTTAAGGTACTTCTATATAAATAAGCTAAAAGCCATTTATTTACCGCTCCTAATGGTAGAGATGAGAGTTGGTGGTGTTAGTAATAAAGATATTTCTAGTTTGATGGGGGCTTTTAAAAATGATTATAAGGCTTTAAAGCTTAATGGTGTCCCGTATCCGGTTTCTGTACTATTAAGAAAAAAGCTATCGAAAGTGACACAGTATTGGTAGTTGACATTATTTTTTTATTGGCCAGATGAGCGGATGACTCATTTTGTTTATTCGGTATACCGAGGGCTCAATTCTATTTGTATCTATCCTTCATTAGTGATGCAGTTGTATTCGCAATGCGATTAAACCTGATTGGAGTAAAGCCGAATTGATATTTGTCAAACTAAAGAATAAAAAGAACACAGAAAACCTATCTGCAATAGCTATCTTTACAGAAATAGTTCCCCCGTTTTGTTCGAAAACTTGTTAAAAACTACTCCAGAAGTATTCTATGGGGCGATATTCATATTGTCACTAGCACTTGTGATCTTTAGTATTCCTTCAGTAATTCATGCTTCATTAAAATACAAGCTTTTTGATGTTAACGATTTGCACAGAAAAAACCATGCGGCAAATATATCCAGGTTAGGCGGCTTATCAATTGTAGCAAGTTTTACCATTTGTACGCTGCTATTTTCTACATTGATTAGTTTCAAAGAAGCAAATTTTTTGATTGTTTCCTGTATCATCCTCGCTGGCCTCGGTTTAAAAGATGATGTTTATGGCACAAATACCAGTACCAAATTCCTATTACAACTCATTGTTGCAGCTATACTTGTTTTTTTTGGGGGCTTTCGGCTTACCAGTCTTTATGGTGTGCTGGGTATTAGCGATATCAATTACCTTGGTGGAGGTATTTTTTCCATCATTCTGATTATTTTTTTAAATAATGCCTTTAATTTAATTGATGGGATAGATGGCCTCGCAGGTACAATCGGCATCCTGGCCAGCCTATGTTTTGGTATCTGTTTTGCTCTGATGGGGCAGGTACCTTATGCTTTTATTGCGTTTGCGCTTGCTGGTGCAATTGCTGGGTTTTTAAAATATAACTGGTTTCCTGCGAATATTTTTATGGGTGATACAGGTGCTTTAATCATCGGTTTAACTACGGCTGCCCTTGCCATTAAGTTTATCGAACTAAATAAATTTACTGGTGCCAACACACCTGCCTTCTATTCTGCACCTGCCATTGCGGTTTCTATTCTGATTGTGCCGATATTCGACTCCCTCCGCATATTTACAGTGCGGATTTTGACTAGAAAATCTCCCTTTCTTGGCGACAGAAATCACATTCACCATAGATTAGAGACCATTGGATACAAACCGAATAAAATTGTATTCATGACAGTTATCCTGAATTTTAGCATCATCCTTGCTACTATAACCCTGCAAAGGTTTGGCAATTTTCTCCTGATCTTCCTGCTGATCGGGATCTGTATGATCTTCAACGTGCTGATCTCCTGGCGACTTTCTAAACAGTCTCGTAAATGAGATGTAAATAAATGCAGACAGAATTTACGATAAAGCTATAATCTGGAAATAAACATTAATTTTGCCCTCTAATTTTGATAAAATGAGGCTGGCGATTAATGGTTTCGGTAGAATAGGCAGGACTTTTTTGCGCTTGGCATTGGCCGAGGGTTTTGAGGTAGTTGCAATTAATGATCTAGCTGATGCCAGTGCCATGGCCCATCTTTTTAAATACGATTCTGTACATGGTGTTTTTAAAGGTAAAGTTGCTGCTAAACCCGATGCCCTGGTAATTGATAAACTTTCTATTCCGGTTTTTTCTATTAAAGCGGCAGAAGAATTACCCTGGTCTGCATTAAGGGTTGATTTAGTGATCGATTGTACCGGGAAAAATCTAACGATTGATACCGCTGGGAAACACATTACCGCAGGAGCAAAACAGGTATTAATTTCGGCACCTGCAGCAGATGATATTCCAATGGTTGTGCTGGGCGTTAACGAGGATCGAATAGATTTAAACAGTGAAATTCTATCCAACGCAAGCTGTACAACCAATAATATTGCGCCAATGATCAAAATCCTTAATGATAATTGGGGAGTGGAGGAAGGTTATATTACCACTATTCACTCCATGACCGGCGATCAAAACCTGCACGATTCCAACCATAAAGATTTGCGAAGGGCTAGGGCTGCATCATCATCGATTATTCCAACAACTACAGGAGCGGCGAAGGCCATTACCCATATATTTCCAGAACTTGATGGGTGTTTAGGCGGTGCCGGAATCAGGGTTCCGGTGTTGAATGGATCGCTAACGGATTTTACCTGCCTGCTGAAAAAGAAAACAACCATAGCAGAAATTAACGAAGCGTTTAAAATTGCTGCCGCAACAGATCTGGCAGGCATTATTGAATATACGGAAGATCCGATCGTATCAGTAGATATTATTGATAATCCACATTCATGCATTTTTGATTCGCTGCTAACCTCCATCGTTTGCGATATGGTAAAGGTTGTGGGTTGGTATGATAATGAATTTGGGTATAGTTCTCGACTGATTGATATCGTAAAAAAAATAGCGGCAGTTAGAGAAGTAGATCAAACGGTATAGTGTTATCAGCTTGCAGGATTTGATGCATTATTCTTGTACCTGATTTACCAGTTTAATCCACTCAAAGCGATTTTGTATTTTTCTTCATCAAATTTGTATAAATTCGGTGATTTATAGGCGCCACCTTTTCGCTGTTCATCCAGCTTGATCAGGATATCGTAACGCATCATTTTTCTATAAAAATTTCCCCTGTTTAGCTTTTCTCCCAAGATCGCTTCATAGAGTCCCTGTAATTCCGGGAGTGTAAACGTTTCAGGTAAAAGGTTATATCCAATAGGCTTATAACTAATGTGTTCCCTTAAAGTGCTAAGCGCTTTTTTAAGAATAATTTCATGGTCCATCACCATTTTAGGATTAGATTCTACTGGTACCCACTCACAGCGATCTGAAAATACATCAGTTACCGGATTTACCCGTGTTTGATCAACCAATGCATAATACCCGATGGTAATAAAACGCTGTTTATGCCATAAATCATCAGGGTAATCTACAAAGTAACTTTCAGATCGATTAAGATTTCCAAATACGCCAAAATTATTCAGGAATATTTTGTCCGCCCCGCTTCTTTCAAACAAAATTCGTTTTGCAGCATCATCAATTGCCTCATCCTTTTGTAAATATCCGCCAGGTAAAATCCAATTTTCATCCTCTTTAATCTTTAATAGCAGAACGTTTAATTCGTTGTTCGAAAAGCCAAATACAACGCTGTCTATCGAAATATGAGGGATTGAACTCTGCCAAAATTCCGCACTTGCATCTTTTATATCCTGATTGATCATAGGTTGAAGATAGTTTATTTAAAGACTTCTAAAATTAATAATTTGTTTTTCTTAATTAAACACATTAATATTGCTTCATAATGAAGCAATGAGGAATTGTTCCATTTTTTACTAACCAATCTACCTCACCTCTGATTTTTTTGCTGAGAAATTATAATAAAAATTACATACTTAATACTAGTTGGCTATGAGCACCCTTAAGAGCACTTTACTATTGATGTTGTCTGCGTTTTGCATTTCATCCTACGCGCAGGAGAAAATAAAAAGAGATTCTATTCCCCAAAAGAAAGTAGCAGAGAAAAAAGAAGAAGATAATAGAAACGTGATGCTGAATGCGGCAAATAATACAGGCCCGCGTGATGTAAATATTGGTTTACCAACAACCGTTGGTGGCATCACCATTCAGGAAAATAATTTGCCCGTGGTGTATTTTTTCTGGCCGGAATTGCCAAACAGAACCTGGCGACAAAGTGTAAGTTTACAGAAAACCGGGTTATTAAAAATTGGCGAATCGGTAATTACTACCGGCGATCTGGGCTTCGCTGTTAATTCATACACCAAACTTGGAACACCCAAATTCGAATTAGTTGGTAATTTATCTGGCAGTCATTTCGGATGGTTAAAAGGTGATGTAAATGTTTCAGGGCCAATTTCCAATGGATGGTCTTATGTGGCTGGCATTTACCAAAACTATGATCCCAATTCCTTCGATGTTCAGTTTTCAGATTATTCTGATAAAACACAGATTTATCGTGCAGGCTTAACCAAACGTTTCAAAAAAGATAAGGGCGAGATTAGTTTTCTCTACAAATATGCCAATTCCATTTCACTAACCAATTATGCTGTTTTTCAATATAAAGAAAATGGGCAGGTACAGGAACTGGATAATTTTAGAATTGGTAGAGATTCTTACATCATCAACGATGGAATAATGAAATTTAAAGACATTCGTACAGGCGAATTTTCTTTTAAAAATGAGGGAGGAAATGATGCTGCATCCAGCTCACACAGTTTTGATGTACTGGGAAATTACAAGCTTAAAAACGGATGGAACTTTAATTTCAATACCCGCTTAAGGTTTGCAAAGGCCACCACATTAACCAATATTCCACTGGGAATTCTTCAGGCAGGATCAAATGACGGTTTTTCTTATGTAAGCAACGGACAAGCTTACACGGGTAATGTAAATTCGATGCTGGGATTATCTACCCCTAAAGCACCAACACAAACCGTGTTATCCAGATTTGAATTAACAAAAAAAGTAAATAACCACGATCTTAGATTGGGTTTAACGGAGTACTATTACAATGTTGATCAATACACTTCAAGCAGGGCCTTTTACTATCAAACCGTTTCTGCCAACCCAGAAAAGTTGATCAGGAACGTACCGGGCGGAAGTTCTAACACTGATGCAGATGGATTCTATAACTATAATTTAGGTGGTGAGTATCATGATGGTTATGAGAACAAACTCTCTACCTATTTCTCTGATCATTGGAATGTTTCTGATAAGTTTTCGATTAATTATGGTATCAATTTAAGGTACCATAGAATTGATGGAAATTATGATCAAACGCCACGTACGGTAGGTTTTGTTTTTGATCCAAATCAAAGAACGGCCATTAGCAACAACTGGTTTCATTTTGGTGGATCAGTTAATACGGTATACAAAATTACCAACAGGTTAGGCTTGTTAGCCGATTTTACTTATGCAGAAAATAATGGCCGGTTAGAAAGTTATTCGGGAGCTGTAGTACCAAATATGTCGAAAACGAAAAGTCCGTTAGGTGCTTTTGGTGTTTACTATAATCACGATAAATTCAGTGTTGTTTCACAAGCAACTTACTTAACCAGAAACAATTACTTCTCTCGCTTAAACCTGGTTAACCCAAGCAATGCCAGTGATTCTCAGGTGGCTACTGTTAATTATGACATTCAAACGCTGGGCTGGACAACAGACATTGTTGCAAATCCTTTTAAAGGCTTCAACATCCATTACCTGATTACTTTCCAAAATCCGATTTATAAAAATTACAATTTCTCTGCATTTGGAAACAGTTATTCTTACGACAATAAAAATGTGCTGGAAATTTCTAAAATGTTAATGGAGATTGATCCCAGCTACACTTACAAAGATTTTAAAGTTTGGGCAAGTTTCCGTTATTTCAGCAAGCAATTTGCTAACTTAACCAATGCGCTTTATTTCGCTGCCCGATGGGAAACTTTTGGTGGTGTAAACTATAAGGTGAACAAACATTTCGATTTTGGTGTAACTGCCGTAAACTTCTTAAACCAGACTGGTGCAAAAGGTACCATTAATGGCGCAGAGTTAATTACAGATGCATCTGCTTATTATAACCAGCTTCTGGTTGGCTCATATATCCGTCCGTTTACCGTTGAGGCGTCATTAAATTTCAGATTCTAACCAAATGAAAAAAATTACAGCAACTTTTACCATTGCACTTATGGGGAGTTTATCCTTAAGTGCCCAACAATTCTCCACTATTAAAAACAATAGCGGAGCCACCCTTGGGTATTCAGCAAATTCGGGTGTAAAAATTTTATCTGTAGGCGGTTTAAAGTTTAAAGACCTTAACCGAAACGGCAAACTTGATCGATATGAAGATTGGCGTTTATCCGTAGAAGAAAGGGCGAAAGATCTGGCTTCTAAAATGACGGTTGAGCAGATTGCTGGCTTAATGCTTTATAGCAGGCATCAGGCTTTGCCAGCTGGTGTGGCAGGTTACAATATGGGTACTTACAATGGTAAAGTGTTTCCGGAAAGCAAAGCAAAAGCATCAGATTTAAACGATCAGCAAAAGCTTTTTTTAAAGGATGATAACCTGCGTCACGTGCTACTCACGAGTGTTCAATCGCCGGAAATTGCAGCCATCTGGAATAATAATGTACAGGCTTTTGTCGAAGGCATTGGTTTAGGCATTCCGGCGAATAACAGTTCAGATCCCCGGCACATTGCTTTAGCCACCAGCGAATTTAATGCAGGTGCCGGAGGAAAAATTTCCATGTGGCCTGATGGCTTAGGGATGGCCGCTACTTTTGATCCTAAAATTGTAGAACAGTTTGGGCAAATCGCGGCGAAAGAATACAGGGCATTAGGTATTGCTACGGCATTATCTCCGCAAGTAGATTTAGGAAGCGAACCACGCTGGTACCGCATCTCGATGACTTTTGGTGAAAGTCCGCTTTTAACAACCGATATGGGGCGTGCTTACATCGATGGCTTTCAAACCTCTTATGGAAAAGATGAAATTAAGGATGGCTGGGGTTATCAAAGTGTAAATGCCATGGTTAAGCATTGGCCAAGTGGCGGTGCAGAAGAAGGTGGGCGAGATGGGCACTGGGCCTATGGAAAATTTACGGTTTACCCAGGCAATAATTTGCAACAACACATCGATCCTTTTGTAAATGGTGCCTTTAAATTGAATGGAAAAACCAGTAAAGCATCGGCTGTAATGCCTTATTACACCATCACTTTTAACCAGGATAAAAAATATAAAGAAAACGTAGCCAATGGCTTTAGTAAATACATTATTACAGATTTACTTCGCGATAAATATGGCTACGACGGCGTGGTCTGTACGGATTGGCTGGTAACTGGTGATGAAGGGAAAACGCCAAATCTTTTTGCAGGTAAACCCTGGGGTGCCGAAGCTTTAAGTATTGCAGAAAGACACTATAAGGTTTTAATGGCAGGTGTAGATCAGTTTGGTGGAAATAATGATAAAAAGCCAGTGCTCGAAGCATATCAAATGGGCGTGAAAGAATACGGTGAAAAGTTTATGAGGGCTCGTTTTGAAAGATCTGCGGTTCGTTTACTCAAGAATATTTTTCGTGTTGGTTTGTTCGAAAATCCTTATCTAGACGTAGCTGAAACCAAAGCCATTGTTGGCAATGCTGAATTTATGAAAGCGGGTTATGATGCGCAATTAAAATCAATAGTGATGCTGAAAAACAAAGGGAATGTTCTTCCTATGAAAGAGAAGCAAACCGTTTATATCCCCAAGATTTATACGGCACCTACTAAAGATTGGTGGGGAATTTATACCGCTGCAAAGTTAGATTATCCGGTAAATATCGATTTGGTTAAAAAATATTACAACGTAACCGATGTGCCAGAGAAAGCAGATTTTGCGATCGTGTTTGTAACCAGTCCGCAAAGCGTAGAAGGTGGTTATGATATCAACGATCGCAATGACGGAAGTAATGGCTATGTTCCAATTTCTTTACAGTACGGCACTTACACGGCTGAATATGCCCGATCAAAAAGTATTGCTGCAGGCGATCCGGTAATAGATGCAACTATAAAAGACCGCAATTACAAAGGGAAAACAGTTACTGCATCCAATACCATGGATTTGCGGACCATTCTGGATACCCGCGAAATGATGAAAGAAAAACCGGTTATCGTTTCAGTTACCGCATCAAAACCGATGATTTTTAATGAGTTTGAGAAAAATGTAAATGGCATTGTGTTGAATTTTGGAGTTTCCACACAAGCTGTTTTAGATATTATTTCAGGCAAAACCGAACCATCCGGCTTGTTGCCTTTACAAATGCCTGCTAATATGAAAACAGTCGAAAACCAGAAAGAAGATGTTCCTTTTGATTTAATTCCGCATCAGGATACAGATGGGAACCGCTACGATTTTGGTTATGGCTTAAACTGGAAGGGCGTAATCAAAGATGCGAGAACAGAAAAATATAAAAAATAACGACTGAAATTTTAAGCTATTCAGATGCTATCAGATTTAAGATAGTGTTTTGAAATTTCGATTAACAATAACAAAATAGAATCCCATGAAAAATAAAATCCCTTTATTACTATTTACTGCACTCAGCTTTTCTTTTTCGATTAAAGCACAGGAAGCAATTAAACTATACAATGGCAAAGCACCAGGATCTGAAAACTGGAAGCAAAAAGAAGCACAGGTTTATTCCGAGCGGTTTAAAACAGAAGTGGTGTACAATGTAACTGATCCATCAGTTTTGGTTTATAAGGTGCCAGAAGGCGTGAAAAATACAGGTACAGCCATCGTAATTGCTCCAGGTGGCGGCTTCCAGAGTTTATCTATCAACAGGGAAGGAATTGATTTAGCCAAGAGACTAAGTGAAAAGGGAATTACCGCACTGGTATTGAAATACCGCTTGTTGGAAACCATTTCTAATGATCCTGCAAAGGAAATGATGGATAAGCTGAAAGACCGTGCAGCATTTGAAAAAAGTGCTTTACCATTAATCGAAATGGCAGCTCAGGATGGTAAAAAAGCCCTTCAATATGTATATGAAAATGCGGCTAAACTAGGCGTAAAAACCAATCAGATTGGCATCATCGGTTTTTCTGCGGGCAGTACGGTCGCCATGCAAACCGTGTTAAATAACAACAGCACTTTCATGCCAAATTTTGCAGCGTCTATTTATGGAGGTGTTTCCGCAGAACTGTTACAAAAGCCATTGCCAAAGCTAACCATACCATTGTTCGTATGTGCTGCTTCAGATGATCAGTTAAAGCTGGCCCCAAGAAGCATTCAGGTATACAATAAATGGCTCGAAGGCGGCTATCCGGTTGAGCTGCATATGTATGAAAAAGGTGGTCATGGATTTGGTATGGGCAAACAAAACCTGCCTGTAGATAGCTGGGTTGATCGGTTTGAAGATTGGTTGAAGAACCACAAATTAATGAATTAAGATAACTAAATAGATAATAATATGAAAAAGCATCATGTAAACCAGGCCTTAAAGCTTTCGCTAATGGGTGCATTGGTTTTCTCGAATGTGGCATGGAAAAATGGCACTCCGAAAGGCAATGAAAAATCACCGAAAATTACCATTAATGGTTTCACTTTCGATGATTTAAACGGTAACGGTAAATTAGACAAATACGAAGATTATCGACTATCAATTAGTGAACGAGTTGATGATCTGATCAGTAAAATGACTGATGATGAAAAAGCTTCGATGTTAATGGGAACCGGAATGCCAGGCTTTGATGGTTTAACGCCAGTTGTTGGCGCCATTGAAGGTCGCGTTCCAGGTGCTGCAGGAGGTACCTATGCCATTAAACGTTTAGGTATTCCAGAGATTATTGTAGCGGATGGTCCTGCCGGATTGCGCATCAAACCCATTCGTGAGAACGATAAAAACACCTATTACTGTACCGCTTTTCCCGTTGGTACGGCATTGGCTTCTACCTGGAATCCCGAACTGATTCAAAGTGTTGGTAAAGCCATGGGGAATGAGGTGAAAGAATATGGCGTGGATGTGCTTTTGGCGCCGGCGCTGAATATTCACAGAAATCCTTTAAACGGACGCAATTTTGAATACTATTCAGAAGATCCTCTGGTATCTGGCAAAATTGCTGCAGCTATGGTAAATGGGATTCAGTCAAATGGTGTGGGTACTTCTGTTAAACACTTCGCCGCCAATAACCAGGAAACCAATCGCCTTTCGATTAATGAGCACATTACGGAAAGAACCATGCGTGAGCTTTATTTAAAAGGCTTTGAAATTACGGTAAAAGAATCAAACCCATGGACGATTATGTCGTCTTACAACCTGATCAACGGAACTTATACTTCTGCACGAAAAGATTTATTAACCAACATTCTTCGCGAGGAATGGGGTTTTAAAGGAATTGTAATGACCGATTGGTTTGGCGGATACGCTGGTTTTAGTTCCTTACAAGGTGGAACCAGTAATGTTGTCGCCCAGCTTGATGCTGGAAACGATTTGTTGATGCCCGGACTTCCTGCTCAGAAAAAAGCCATTTTAGAAAATATGAAAAATGGTAAGCTTTCAAAAGCGGTGGTGGATACCAACATTAAAAGAATTTTGGAACTGGTTTTTAAATCGCCAACCATGGCGAAATATAAATATACTGATAAGCCAAACTTAAAGGCCAATGCCGAAGTAACCCGAAATGCAGCTGCAGAAGGAATGATCTTGCTTAAAAACGAGAATAATTTATTGCCTTACCAAACCAAAGAAAAGACCATTTCAGCGTTTGGTGTAACTTCTTATGATTTTATTGCAGGTGGAACCGGAAGTGGTGATGTAAATGAGGCTTACACAGTTTCGCTAATTGAAGGGTTGGAAAAAGGTGGTTATAAATTAGATGCAGAACTCAAAACGATGTATACTCCTTTTGCCGCTAAAGAAAAAGCTGCAGAGTTAGAAAGTCGTAAAAAACGTGGAATTCTAGCATTGCCACAAAGATTACCAGAATTAGATTTGAGTAAAGATTTAATTGCTAAAAAGGCAGCATCTACTGAATTGGCTGTAATTACTATCGGAAGAAATTCGGGTGAGGGTGGAGACAGAACAGTAGATAACGATTTTAATCTGGCAGCTGATGAAGTAAACTTAATTAATAACGTTACTGAAGCTTTTCATGCCAAAGGCAAAAAAGTAGTGGTGATTCTAAATATTGGTGGCGTGATTGAAACCGCTAGCTGGAAAGATAAAGTAGATGCCATTTTACTCTCTTGGCAGCCTGGCCAGGAAGGTGGAAATTCTGTAACCGATATTTTTAGTGGAAAAGTTACCCCTTCAGGAAAATTAACCATGACTTTTCCTGTGAAGTATGAAGACACACCTTCGGCGAAAAACTGGTTAGGTATACCTGCCACAAACCCGGAAAACGTAACCTATCAAGAAGGAATTTATGTAGGTTACCGTTATTTTAATACGTTCAAGGTAAAACCATCGTTCGAATTTGGTTACGGATTATCGTATACCAACTTCGAATATTCGAATCTTAAACTGAGTAGCCAAACTTTTAATGGAAAGTTAACAGCCTCAGTAATGGTAAAAAATACTGGTAAAGTGGCTGGAAAGGAGGTTGTACAACTCTATCTTTCTGCACCTCACCAGAATATTGATAAACCAGTAGCAGAGTTAAAGGCTTTCGCGAAAACAAAGTTGTTAAAACCTGGTCAATCAGAAACCCTGCAACTCACTTTATCTCCGAAAGATTTAGCTTCATTTATTGAAAGTAAAAGTGCCTGGGTGGCCGAAGCCGGGAATTATAAAGTAGCTATTGGTGCTTCATCATTAGCTATTAAACAATCTGCAGAATTTTCTTTAGCTAAAGAACTGGAAGTAGAAAAAGTTCATAAAGCCTTTGCCTTAACCGCTCCGGTAAACGAGCTTAAAAGTAAATAATTTGATAAGCAGCCATAAAATCGCATTGACGGTGATTTTATGGCTGCCTTTTCTTTAGATTATAAAGGAGTTTCTTTCTGTTCAAGGGTGAGGTTAGTCTGTTACTTTCTTAATATTATCAGACTTTAGCCAAACTTAAATGCCTTAGCCATCAGTTCTATTTCGCTTCGTTTAATTTTAATGGAATTTGCGCAAAATACAGTACATGCCAAAACTAAAATATCAATAATGCACCTTATTTTGTGCATTTAACTAAATTATGCACAAAATAAGGTGCATTTTTATAGATCTATACTTTTTTATTTAATGTGATAAATTGCCCATTGCTAATAGGTCATCAAAATTCTTAATCAATTTTAATCAGGTTTCAAATGCTTTGCTAACTTTGCGAACGCACTGAAAACAACCCTGTATCTATCTTGTTAGTAGTTACACACTTTTTGATTAAGTAAATATGGTTAAATTCATTCTTCCCGAAGAAGTTCTTCCGCTTAGAAGCCTGATGCTTAGGAATAGTAAGCCTTTGGAAGAATGTGTTTTTGATGGCGATAAGGCTTATGATACTTTTCATTTAGGCTATGTAGACTATAACAAAATCAGGTCGGTAGCTACCTTTATGCGTAACGATTTTTTTCCTGAGGAAGGAGAGGGGTATCAGCTTCGCGGAATGGCCACACACCCCGATTTCGGCGGTAGGGGTTATGGAGCAGCTTTAATCAACTTCGCCATCGATTACCTGAAGGAATATAATACCGATTACCTGTGGTGCAATGCCAGATCTACGGCCGCAGCATTCTACAAAAAAATAGGATTTATCAATGAATCACCAGAATTTGACATTCCTGGCATCGGTTTCCATTACGAAATGAGACTAAAACTAAAATAATATATAAACATGAAAACAATTGATCAGTTAAATTTTAAAGATAAAAAAGCGCTAATCCGGGTAGATTTTAATGTGCCTTTAGATGATGAATTTAAAATAACCGATGATAAAAGAATGCGTGCTGCACTTCCAACCATTACAAAAATTTTAAATGATGGCGGTTCTGTAGTCTTGATGTCTCACCTGGGCAGACCAAAAGATGGGCCGACTGATAAATATTCTTTAAGACATATTTTAGGTGATTTATCGCGGATGCTTGATCTTGAAGTAAAATTTGCTGATGATTGTATTGGTGAAGATGCTGTAAACCAGGCAAAAAATCTTTTCCCGGGTGAAGTGCTTTTATTAGAGAACTTACGTTTCTACAAAGAAGAAGAAAAAGGTGATGTAGCTTTCGCAGAAAAATTAGCTAAACTGGGTAATGTTTATGTGAATGATGCATTTGGTACCGCTCACCGTGCACATGCTTCTACCTCAATTATTGCGCAATTTTTTCCTGATGCAAAATACTTTGGTTACTTAATGGCTTCGGAAGTAGAAAATGCAGAAAAAATCTTAAACCATGCAGAACGTCCATTCACAGCTATTATGGGTGGTGCAAAAGTTTCTGATAAAATCCTGTTAATTGAAAAATTATTAGATAAAGTAGATAACCTGATCATTGGTGGTGGTATGGCTTATACTTTCGCTAAAGCACAAGGTGGCGAAATTGGTACTTCACTTTTAGAAGCAGATAAGCAAGAACTTTCGTTAGAATTAATCGAAAAAGCAAAAGCTAAAGGCGTGAACTTAATTTTGCCTGTTGATACGGTAATTGCAGATAAGTTTGCGAATGATGCAGATAAGAAAGATGTAGATTCAGGTCAGATTCCTGCTGACTGGATGGGATTAGATATCGGTCCGAAATCAGTTGCTTTATTCCAGGAAGTAATTAAAAATTCAAAAACGTTATTGTGGAATGGTCCGATGGGTGTTTTTGAAATGGAAAATTTCCAGGTAGGAACCAAAGCTGTAGCTGATGCTGTAGTGGCCGCTACGACTGATAACGGTGCCTTTTCATTAATTGGTGGTGGAGATTCTGCTGCAGCAATTGCAAAATTCGGTATGGAAGATAAAGTTAGCTACGTATCTACAGGTGGTGGTGCTTTATTAGAATATATGGAAGGTAAAGAATTACCAGGCGTTAAAGCAATTAACGGGTAATCACTTCGTTATCGGATGAATTTCTCAGTCATCGGATGAATAATAGGCAACACGCTATATTCATCCGATGACTACTATTCGATAATTTGGTATTGGATTTTATTTTCAGTCATCGGATGAATAACAGGCGACAGGCTATATTCATCCGATGACTATTTTCGGTCAGATGCCTTCAAGATATTTCGTTTAAAAGCTAACATCGCTTCACTCTCTTTAATAAATTCATCTTTTCTTATTCCGCTTAGCAGAAAAAATAATTCCTGATTGCACAAAGTTCCGTTCCTTAAACCAGTAAGATCAAGGTATGAGGAGAATTTCCAGTCGTTTAAGTTCTTCGTTAAGCCAGCTTTTATAGGGTTTTGATGGATGTAATGCGAACAGCTTGCCAGATAACTTACCGTGTTATTATCATTCATATCTATCAGTTCTTTTGCTTTCGTTTTTTGCTGAAATAAAGATCCGGTTCTACGTTCCTGAAGATTAATTGCCCTTGTGTAAGACCTGAGCAAAATTCCTATGGCATTATTTAGTTTGTATGGAATTGCTAGTTCGTGAGAATGGATAATTAAATGAAAATGGTTGGGCATTAAGCAATAGCACAGCATATCGCCATGTGGAATTAATTCTTTCCTGATCTTGTCTAGAAAAAATAAATAATTTGCTTCTGTGAAAAATATTTTTTGGCTATTATTTCCTCTATTATAAATATGATAAACAGAATGGGGCTCGAATTTCATTCCTAAATATAATAATTTTGAAACGGTGTGTTAATTACCAACTGTAATATAAGAAGGACTTCTAATCTCAAGTTCCATTTCGAAAAATTTGTGCAACCAAGTCACTATTGGCCAGGATCATTCAACGATTTTGAGGCTTTACTCATGCAATTTATGATCAATTAGCCCAGATTTGCTGGTATACGATATGCTTTGGGCTAGCTTCCCACTTTAGAAAAACAAGATATATAATTTATTGATTACTAGATGTTGAGGCGTATATTGCGTTTGACTTAAGTTGTTTTTTAATTCAATTTAGCCGCTTTAATGTAACAAAAAAGATGTTGAAAACTTTTTTGTGGTAAAAAGTGGTAAAAAGTGGTAGAACTATTTACTTTTACACTAGATAAAAAGTGTAGATACCACTATGACCCAACTTTTAGGAGAATTTGATTGTAAACTTGACGCAAAGGGACGCCTTATGGTACCTGCTGCGCTTAAGAAACAATTGCCTAATTCTGAAAATGAGGGGCTTATTATTAACCGTGGTTTTGAAAAGAATCTGGTGATCTATCCTAAAAATGTTTGGGATGCAGTGGTAGCAGATCTTGCTAAGCTGAATATTTACGATCAGGAAAATCGTGCTTTTGTAAGGGCTTTTACCCGTGGGGCAACGGAGCTATCGCTTGATGCTGCTGGTCGGGTATTGCTGCCAAAATCTTTGGTAGAATATGCAGGTATCGGAAGCGACTTGGTTTTAGCTTGTCAGTTAGACCGGATAGAGGTTTGGGATAAAAAATCTTACGAAGATATTTTCGATGATGTACCTGCAAACTTTGCAGATCTTGCTCAAAAGGTAATGGGTAATAAGAAAGGGGGCGATGATGGAGAATAGTTACCATGTTCCGGTAATGTTGCAGCCGTGTATTGAGGGACTTAATATTAATCCTGATGGGGTTTATGTTGATGTAACCTTCGGCGGCGGCGGCCATTCAAGGGAAATTTTAAAACATTTAAGTGCTAAGGGTAAATTGATCGCTTTTGATCAGGATCCTGATGCGCAACAAAATATTCCGGATGATAACCGTTTGGTTTTTATTGATCAGAACTTTGGGTTTTTAAAAAATAACCTTCGTTTAAACGGTATCAGGGAAGTTGATGGAATCCTGGCAGATTTAGGTGTTTCTTCTCATCAGTTTGATGTCCCGCAACGTGGTTTTTCGATCCGTCATAATGCAGATTTGGATATGCGAATGGATCAGCACCGTAACTTAACAGCTGCAGATGTGCTGAACACCTATTCGGAAGATAAGTTACACAAGCTTTTCGGAATTTATGGAGAAGTGAAAAATGCGAAATCACTTGCCCGTGCAATCGTTACTTCACGTTTGGAAATGCCATTCACTGATATTGATAGTCTGAAAAGTGCTATTGCATCCTATATCCCGAAAGGAAAAGAAAATAAATACCTGGCGCAGGTTTTTCAGGCTTTGCGTATTGAAGTAAATGCTGAAATACAAGTGCTGGAAGATTTTTTGCAGCAGGCAGCTGATGTATTGAAGCCTGGTGGTCGCCTGGTGGTGATGTCTTATCACTCATTAGAAGATCGACCGGTTAAAAATTTCCTGGCTAAAGGAAAGTTTCAGGGAGAGGTAGAGAAAGATTTTTTTGGAAATCAGCAAAAGCCTTTTAATGTAATTACCAGAAAAGCCATTATGGCTGATGATGAAGAAATTGCTCAGAATAATCGTGCCCGTAGTGCGAAATTAAGAATTGCGGAGAAGATATGAACAAGTTCAGGGAAGATATAGAAGAGGAGGAGATTGGTCCTGAACCGGAGTTAAAGGCTGCGCCTAAAAAGCCAAAAACTGCTGAAGAGAAAATGGATAGTAATTCATTTATCAGCAAGCTTTTTAATGATGGATTAGTATCGAAAGAGGCGGCAACAGATGCTTTGCCTTATCTGTGTTTTTTAGCCCTTTTAGGGATGGTATATATTGCCAATAGCCACTTTGCGGTAAACAATGTTCGCCGGATCGATAAATTAAATAAAGAAGTAAAAGAATTAAGATGGGAGTATAAATCTTTAAAAGCCGAGCTGATGTTCAAAAGTAAATTGACAGAAGTGGCTAAAAAGGTAGATACCCTTGGGATAAAAGAACTCATTGAACCACCAAAAAAAATAATTGTTAAGAGCGATGAATATTAGGGCAAACATCTTGCTTCGTGTATATCTGGCATTTGGCTTAATTGTGCTTTTTGCTTTCGCGGTGTTTATGCGCCTTGGTCAGGTACAGTTTGTGCAAGGAAAAAAATGGAAAGCGATGGCCGATAGCCTGTCAACGCGTTATGTAAGTGTAGAAGCTACCCGTGGAAATATCTATTCTAACGATGGAAGTTTGCTGGCTACATCTGTGCCTGAGTATGAGTTGCGGATGGATATGTTCGCCGGAGGTATTGCAGAAGATAAAGTATTCAACTTAAAGGTAGATTCTCTGGGGATTAAATTATCGCAGATTTTTAACGATAAAACCGCAAAAGAATATGCCCGAATGCTGCGTAAAGGCCGGCAGGATAGTGCCCGGTATCTTTTAATCCACCGGAAGGTAGGTTATGCAGATTTGAAAACTATCCGGACTTTCCCCCTTTATAACATTGGTAAGTTTAGTGGTGGTTTAATCGCTGTTCAGCAGAACAAGCGAATTCTTCCGTTTCAGGCGCTTGCTGCCCGAACCATCGGTTATAAAAATGAAAATGTAAAAAATGGCGTTGGTTTAGAAGGCGCCTACAACGAATATATTAACGGTGAAACCGGGAAAAGACTAATGCAGCGTATTGCCGGAGGAGTATACATCCCGGTTAATGAAGAAGCCGAAGTTGCGCCAAAAGATGGGGCTGATATTATTTCCACCATCGATGTAAACATGCAGGATTTGGCGCAGAGTGCGCTGGAGAAACAATTGATCAAGTATGATGCAGATCACGGCGCGGTTATCGTTATGGAGGTGGCCACTGGCGAAATTAGAGCAGTAGCTAACTTTTCGAAAGTAGAGGAAGGCGTTTATAAAGAGAAATTCAATTATGCCATTGCAGGTAATCAGGATCCCGGATCTACCTTCAAGCTGGCATCTTATATGGCTTTGCTAGAAGATAAGCTGGTAGATACGAATATGATGGTAGGGACAGGGAATTACAAAATTCCTGGTCATATGATCAAGGATTCGCACGGAAGTATCGGTGTGGTTACGGTTAAAAAAGCTTTTGAACAGTCATCCAATGCGGCGATTGCTTACTTGATTAATAGCAAATATGGAGATAATCCTAAAAAATTTACTGATCATTTATACGATTGGCATTTAAATCAAAAGCTCGAATTGCAAATCCCCGGAGAGGCAAAACCAGTGATCAAAAATCCATCTAACAAAAGCTGGGGAAAAATGACTTTGCCACAAATGGCTTATGGCTATGAGATGCAGTTAACACCGCTTAAAATGTTGTCGTTTTATAATGCAGTTGCGAACGATGGAAAGTATGTAGCGCCGATTTTTGTTAAGGAAATCAGGAGGTTAGGTAATCCGGTTGAGCAGTTCAAAGCCAGGGTAATTAATGATAAAATCTGCTCTGATGTAACATTAAGTAAAATTAAAAGTATGCTGGAAGGTGTGGTTACAGAAGGCAGCGGCAGGCAATATGTTCATAATCCACTTTATAAAATTGCAGGTAAAACAGGAACAGCCCAGGTAGCCGATGCCAATAAAGGATATAAAGCCAAGAAGCAATATCAAGCATCTTTTGTAGGTTATTTTCCTGCCGATAAGCCTAAATACTCTATGATCGTGGTGATCAACGATCCAAAAGGCGGGTATTATGGTGCTTTGGTTTCAGGACCGGTTTTCAGAGAAGTGGCCGATCGGATTTATGCCAGCGATATGCAAATGTATAACGATGTTCCAACCAGATTGGTGGGCAATACAGGTAATCCGCCTACAAAGGCTGGACAGAGTAAAGCCACTCAAAAAGTGTATAAGGCATTTGGTTTTAAACCATTGTTTGCTTCCAAATCTGAATATTACAACATTATAGATACCAGCGCTGGTGCCGTTTTTCAGGAAAATACAGAGCAAAGAGGAGTGATGCCAAATGTGGCCGGAATGGGATTAAAAGATGCACTTTATCTTCTAGGGAATGCAGGTTTAAAGACAAAAGTATCTGGCTCAGGCCGGGTAATTAGTCAGTCGATCGCTGCAGGTGCCAAGGTTGGAAAAGGATTAGGCGTACAAATAGAATTGAATTAAATATAATGAATGAATGAACGGATGACAGAATGATAGAATGTAGCAATTGCTGTGAACATTCACTCATTCAAAATTCACTCAATCAATAATTAAAATAGCATGCAATTACAAGATTTACTTTATGGCGTAACGATTAAAGAATTGGTTGGAAAAACCGATAGGGAAATCAATGCGCTTAACTTTGATTCGCGCAAGGTTGGTAAAGAAGATGTATTTTTTGCTATTTCCGGGACAGTAACCGATGGTCACCAGTTTATTGAGCAAACCATTGCGCAGGGTGCAACCGTAATCGTTTGCGAAAATCTTCCTGAAGTACATGATTTTACCATCACTTACATTAAGGTAGAAAGTACGGCTGCGGCTTTAGGCATTATGGCGGGCAATTATTTTGGTAATCCTTCTGCAGATTTGAAATTGATTGGCATCACAGGAACCAACGGTAAAACCACTATTGCGACTATCTTATTTAAGTTATTCAAGGATTTAGGCTACAAAACCGGCCTGATTTCTACTGTCGAAAATTATATTAACGATACCGTCATTGCGGCCACACATACTACACCGAATCCAATTGCACTGAACCAGTTATTGAGAGATATGGTAGATGCAGGTTGCGATTACTGTTTCATGGAAGTAAGTTCGCATGCCGTTTCACAGCACAGGATAGCAGGTTTAAGTTTTTCTGGTGGTGTTTTTTCAAACCTTACACACGATCACTTAGACTTCCACAAAACCTTTGATAGTTATTTAAAAGCGAAAAAGACCTTTTTTGATATGCTGCCAAAAACGGCATTTGCATTAACCAACATTGATGATAAAAATGGTAATGTAATGTTGCAGAATACCAAAGCATATAAAAAGACATATGCCTTGAAACAGCTGGCTGATTTTAAAGCTAAAATTGTGGAGAATGGTTTCAGCGGTTTGCACCTGGATATCGATAATGAAGATGTTTATTTCAAGCTGATCGGTTCGTTCAATGCATACAACTTACTGGCGGTTTACGGAACAGCCATTCTTTTGGAACAGGATAAGCTAAAAGTATTGACTTCTTTAAGTCTGTTAACTGGTGCTGAAGGGCGTTTTGATTATATCGTTTCTGAAGATAAGATAATTGGTATAGTGGATTATGCACATACGCCAGATGCTGTTCAAAATGTTTTGGGAACCATTGCAGATATCCGCAAAGGAACGGAACAGGTAATTACGGTGATTGGTTGCGGTGGCGATCGTGATAAAACAAAACGTCCGATTATGGCACAGGTGGCCTGCGATTGGAGTGATAAGGTGATTTTAACCTCCGACAATCCCAGAACGGAAGATCCACAAAGTATTATTACAGATATGGAAGCTGGCGTTTCGCCAACCAACAAGCGTAAAACATTATCCATTTTAGATAGGAGAGAAGCCATTAAAACAGCTTGCCATCTGGCGCAAAATGGAGATATTATTTTAATTGCAGGGAAAGGTCATGAAAAATACCAGGAAATAAATGGCGTAAGAAACCATTTCGACGACAAAGAAATTTTACTAGAACAATTAAACCCGAACAGCTAATGTTATATTTATTATTCGAATACTTGCATAAGCACTACGACATTCCTGGTTTAAGGTTGTTTCAGTATATCACGTTCCGTGCGTCGATTTCCATTATTTTATCATTGGTGATTACCACAGTTTATGGACGTAGGTTAATCGACTATTTACATAAAAAACAAGTAGGTGAAATTGTAAGAAATCTTGGTCTGGAAGGGCAGATGCAAAAACAAGGTACTCCAACTATGGGAGGGATTATCATCTTGTTGGGTATTCTGATTCCGACTTTATTGTTCGCTAACATTTCCAATATTTATGTTATCCTAATGATCATTACCACCGTTTGGATGGGAGCTGTTGGTTTTCTGGATGATTATATTAAAGTTTTTAAAAAGAATAAAGAAGGATTAGCGGGTAAGTTTAAAGTTGTCGGACAAGTAGGTTTAGGCCTGATTGTGGGTACTACGATGTATTTCCACCCGAATATTGTGGTGAGGGAAACGGTTCAGGATGATGTGAAAAACACCTCTTCGGCGCCAATGGTTCTACGTCAGAAAGGGGAGACTTTTTACTATACTCAAGATGTTAAATCGACTAAAACCAACATGCCCTTCTACAAAAACAATGAGTTCGATTATGCGAAGGTTCTAAAGTTTTTGGGTGGCGATTATCAGAAGTTTGCTTTCATCATCTTTTTGCTAATTACCGTTTTCATCATCACTGCGGTATCAAACGGAGCGAATATAACGGATGGGATAGATGGCCTGGCAACGGGAACTTCTGCCGTGATTGGGATTACGCTGGGGATTCTCGCTTATGTTTCCGGTAATACCGTAATGGCCGATTACCTGAACATCATGTACATTCCAAATTCAGCAGAGCTGATGATCTTCGCAGGCGCATTTGTGGGGTCTTGTGTAGGCTTTCTTTGGTATAATTCTTATCCTGCTCAGATTTTTATGGGCGATACGGGTAGTTTAGCCATTGGTGGAATTATCGCTTCCTTCGCTTTGATGATCCGTAAGGAATTATTAATTCCTGTTCTATGCGGTGTTTTCCTGGTAGAATTGGTGTCAGTAATTATGCAGGTTTCTTACTTTAAATATACGAAGAAGCGGTTTGGCGAAGGGCGCAGAATTTTTCTGATGTCACCATTGCATCACCACTATCAGAAAAAGGGATATCATGAAGCGAAGATTGTAACACGTTTCTGGATTATCGGAATCATGTTGGCAATAATCACGATAGTAACATTGAAATTAAGGTAATGAAAAGCTTAAAGACCAAAGCTGAAAGCTTGAAAAGAAAGAATATAATTGAAAACTAAAATACCTTAGGTGGTAAATAAAAATAAATGAGTGGCGTTCAGGCTCAGTCTTGATACTTGATACTAACTACTTAATACTAACAAAAAAATGAACACAAATCAAAATAATACATCAGGAAACCAGCAGTCAGCAATGGCAGGGCAGGGCCGTGTGGTTATTTTGGGCGCAGGCGAAAGTGGCGTTGGTGCTGCGAAATTGGCGCAGGCGAAAGGTTTCGAGGTATTTGTTTCAGATTTTGGTAACATAGCCGATAAATATAAATCAGCCTTAGAAACGCTAAATGTGCCTTTCGAATCAGGGAAACATACCGAAGAGTTGATTTTAAACGCAATCGAGGTGATTAAAAGCCCGGGTATTCCGTCTACTGCACCAATCATTAAAAAGTTGGTTGCACAAGGAACGCCAGTAATTTCAGAGATTGAGTTTGCAAAGCGTTACACTTCTGCGAAGACCATCTGCATTACAGGTTCGAACGGAAAGTCGACCACAAGTTTGCTTACCTATCACATTCTTAAAAATGCAGGATTGAATGTTGGTCTTGCAGGCAATATCGGTCATAGTTTTGCGGCTCAGGTTGCAGAAGAAAACTACGATTACTATGTGCTGGAAATTTCCAGTTTTATGCTTGATGATATGTTTGAATTCAAGGCAGATATTGCTGTGCTTTTAAACATCACACCAGATCACTTAGATCGTTACGATTACAAAATGGAAAACTATGTTGCATCAAAAATGCGCATTGTTCAAAATCAAACCGCAGAAGATGTTTTTATCTATTGCGCAGACGACGAAGAAAGTATTAAAGCTGTGCTGGCCTTCCAACCAATAGCAAAGACATTTCCGTTCTCCATCACAAAAAAAATTGAACCAGGCGCTTATTTAGAAGCGCAAACGATAACGATCCTTATAGAACCAAATAAAGAACTAACCATGTCTATTCTTACAGATTTAGCCTTACAAGGCAAGCACAACATTTACAACTCTATGGCTTCGGGCATTGTTGCGAAGGTTTTAGAGTTGAGAAATGAAACCATTCGCGAGAGTATGGGTAATTTCAAAAATATTGAGCACAGGTTAGAGCATGTAGCAAAGATTTCCGGAATTGATTTCATCAACGATAGTAAAGCAACAAATGTAAACTCTACCTGGTACGCCCTAGAAAGCATGACTGCCGATGTAGTTTTGATTATGGGTGGGGTGGATAAAGGCAACGATTACAACATGCTTAAGGATTTAGTAAAAAGCAAAGTAAAGGCCATTGTTTGTTTAGGTAAGGATAATAAACGCATTCACGATGCTTTTGAAGATGATGTAGAGATAATTGTCAATACATTTTCAGCTGATGAGGCCGCACAAATTGCCTTCCATTTGGCTAAACGCGGAGATGCAGTTTTGCTTTCGCCGGCCTGTGCCAGTTTCGATTTATTTACAAGTTATGAAGACCGTGGTAATCAGTTTAAAGCGGCAGTTAGAGAATTATAAATAGGAGGCTTAATAAAGATGTTCCAAGCACTACTTGATAAAACAAAAGGCGATAGATGGATCTGGTTGATCATCATCCTGCTTTCGCTTATATCTGTAATGGCAGTTTACAGTGCAACAGGAACTTTAGCCTATAAAAAGGGTGAAGCCGTAGAGAAATTGCTATTGACCAAACACCTCATCTTTGTTTTAATGGGGATTGGGATGATTTACATTGCGCATTTGCTGGATTATCGGTATTACGCAGGTATATCTAAAATTTTAATGATCATCACGATTCCGTTGCTGGTTTACACGTTAATATTTGGTACGAATTTAAACGATGCCTCACGCTGGGTGAAAATTCCGGTAATTGGATTAACTTTTCAAACCTCCGATTTGGCAAAACTGGCTTTAATTACGTTCTTAGCCAGAATGCTGACGAAGAAACAAGAGAATATTAAAGATGTAAAAGAATCATTTTTACCCATTATGGGCTCTGTATGTGTGGTTTTCGTATTGATTGCATTAGCCAATTTATCTACAGCGCTTATGCTTTTTGGTGTAAGTATTTTGTTGTTAATTATCGGGCGAATTAGTATCAAGCAAATAGCCATTGTTTGTGCGGGTGGTCTTGTGTTATTGTTATTTGTATTCTTCCTGGGGCCGAGGCGGAAGACTTATATGTCCAGGATTAATACGTTTCTGCATCCGGAGATGCAGCATTCAGATAAAACTTTCCAGGCAGACCAGGCAAAAATAGCCTTGGCGACTGGTGGTGTTTTTGGTAAAGGACCAGGTAATAGTACGCAGCGCAACTTCCTGCCACATCCGTATTCCGATTTTATTTTCGCCATTATTATTGAAGAATGGGGAACCCTGGGAGGAATTGTTATTATGGTGCTTTACCTGGTGCTTTTATACCGATGTATAAAGATAGTAACCAAGGCCCCGAAGGCATTCGGGGCGCTATTGGCGGCGGGGCTAAGTTTTAGTTTAACCATTCAGGCTTTTGCAAACATGGCCGTTGCTGTAGGTTTAGGTCCGGTAACAGGGGTGCCATTGCCACTGGTAAGTATGGGTGGAACCTCGATGATTTTTACCAGTGTGGCTTTTGGAATCATTTTAAGTGTAAGCAGAGATGTTGAAGAAAATGCAGGTGCAATAGCCAAAGAGGATAAAGAAAAAGTAAAAAATAAAGTAATTGTTGGAGAGATCCCGGCAATGGCTTAGAATGATAGAATTTTGAATGATAGAATTTTGAATGATTGAATGAGAAAGTTGTAATGATGAAGTGATAAAATGACCTATTGAACAGTAAACATCCCAAAGTTTAATAATTATAAAATTAATAAATAATGGAGAATGTAACTAAAATTGATTTTGTAGAATCGATTAAAGCCAGAACAAAGCAATTGGTTTTGGATTCAATAAAATTTTATCAAACACTACCAAAAACTGAAGAAGGAAAAATAATAGGTAGGCAATTTATACGATCAGCGTCATCAGTCGGAGCGAATTATAGGGCCGCCTGTAGAAGTAGATCTAGAGCGGAATTTTTTTCCAAGCTCAGTATTGTCGTTGAAGAAGCTGATGAAACTGCTTTTTGGATAGAGATCTTAACTGAATCGAAGATTACAAATTCAGTGGAAGCTCAACCGTTGTTGAAAGAAGTAAATGAAATTTTAGCCATTGTAGCTAAAGCAAGAAAAACAGTAAGTAATAATAAATAAAGGATTAAATGAAAGAATTATGGAATGTAGCTATCGCTAGTAAACATTTACTCATTCAAAATTCACTCATTCAATAATTAAATAAGAATGATAGAATGATAGAATGAACGAATGATTGAATGGACTCTCGCTATTTAGCATTCAATAATTCAAAATTCCCTCATTCAATAATTAAATATAAAAATAAAGAATGACAGAATAACAGAATTATGGAATGTAGCTATCGCTAGTAAACATTCCCTCATTCTAAATTCCTTCATTCAATAATTAAATATAAAAAATGAATAATTCCCCAAAAATTATCATATCAGGTGGTGGCACCGGTGGGCATATATTTCCCGCCGTAGCCATAGCCAATGCGCTAAAACGCTTGGTACCTTCTTGTGAAATTTTATTTGTGGGCGCAAACGGACGTATGGAAATGGAAAAAGTTCCTGCTGCCGGATATAAAATTATTGGCTTAAATATTAGTGGTATGCAAAGAGGTTCTATTATGAAGAATCTGGCGCTGCCTTTTAAAATTATCGGAAGCGTAAAACGCGCTTTGGAAATTATTAAGGATTTTAAACCAGATGTTGTTGTTGGGGTTGGTGGCTATGCATCCGGACCAATATTATATGCAGCTTCATTAAAAGGGATACCATATTTAATCCAGGAGCAAAATTCGTATGCCGGAGTTACGAATAAGTGGTTGGGAAAAAAAGCATCGAAAATTTGTGTGGCTTTTGATGAGATGGAGCAGTTTTTTCCGGCAGATAAAATATTAAAAACGGGTAATCCGGTTCGTAAAGATGTAGTGGATATTAAAGGTAAACACTACGCTGGTGCAGAATTGCTGAAGCTTGATCCGCTTAAAAAAACAATTATGGTAACCGGTGGAAGTTTGGGTGCCGGAACCTTGAATAAAGCCATCGAAAAACATTTGCCGGAGATATTGGCACAAGATATTCAGGTGGTATGGCAAACCGGGAAGTTTTACTACAAAGGGATAATCGAAAGATTGGGACTTGAATATCATCCCAATGTGCGTATCCTGGAGTTTTTGAACAAGATGGATTTGGCTTATGCGGCTGCAGATCTCATTATTTCGAGAGCCGGAGCAGGTACCATTGCTGAACTTTGCCTGATCAAAAAGCCAGTGATTCTGGTGCCTTCGCCTAATGTTGCGGAAGACCATCAGACTAAAAATGCCATGGCTCTGGTTAAGAATGGTGCAGCATTGTTGGTTAACGATCGATCGGCAGAAGATACATTAGTTAATGCTGCAATGGAGTTGCTGGAGAATGAAGATCAGCGCCAAAAGCTAGCTGAAAATATCGGAAAAATGGCACTTCCGGCAGCTGATGAAATTATTGCCGGTGAGGTTTTGAAATTGATTAGATAAGCGGCTGAAAGCGGAGAGCTAAAAGCTGAAAGCAAATGCGAAGTTTTAGGTAATAGTAAGTAGGGAATAGTAAATAAGAAATAGATTAAAGAAAATAGATATAAATAGTAGAAGGGCAGCTTTAAGCTTTGGTCTTTCCGCTTTAAACTTAAACAGTAGAAAGGCAGCTTTGAGCTTTAACCTTTCCGCTTTAACTTAAAACAGTAGAAAGGCAGCTTTAAGCTTTAACCTTTCCGCTTTTAGCTAAATAAAAAAAATGGAACTAAGTAAAATAAAAAGGGTGTTTTTCGTTGGTGTCGGTGGTATCGGCATGAGTGCACTTGCCCGTTATTTTGCTAAACGAGGTCAGCTGGTTTGTGGTTACGATAAAACCAGAACCAAACTTACAGAGACTCTGGAGAGTGAGGGAATCCTGATCACCTATACCGATGAAGTGTCATCATTACCTGAAGCTTTTTTAAATCCACAGGATGATACCCTGGTGGTTTATACGCCAGCCATTCCAAAGGATGCAAAGGTGTTAAATCACTTCCGGGATCTTGGTTTCATCTTGAAAAAAAGATCTGAAGTATTGGGCATCATCAGTACAGGAATGTTTTGTATTGGCATTGCGGGTACACATGGCAAAACGACAACTTCATCAATTGTTGCGCATATTCTTACTGATACGGGTTATGGTTGTACGGCCTTTTTAGGTGGCATCGCCAGTAATTATAATAGCAATGTGCTTTACGGAACCAACAATGTGGTGGTGGTAGAGGCTGATGAATACGACCGTTCCTTTTTAACTTTGCATCCTGATGTAGCAGTAATTACTTCTATGGATGCCGATCACCTTGATATTTATGGTGATAAGAACCAATTGGAAGAGTCGTTCAAGCTATATGCCAGTCAGTTAAAAGCTGGTGGTAAACTTTATGTTCATGAAGGTTTGCCTTTAGAGAATAGTACCAGTTATGCGGCTAGCCAAACGGCTAACGCGAAGGCATTAAACTTGAGGGTAGAAGGTGCTAAGTTTGTTTTTGATTATGAAGATGATAATCAGAATATTAACGACATCAGCCTGATGTTGCCTGGTAAACACAATGTAGAAAATACAACTGTTGCCATCGCCATTGCCTTGCAGTTAGGGATCGATCAGGAGAAGGTGAAACAAGCTGTTGCCAATTTTAAAGGGGTTAAACGTCGCTTTGAGTATATTGTAAATAACGAATCGCAGATATATATTGATGATTATGCGCACCACCCGGAAGAGCTTAAAGCTTGTTTCGATGCTGTGCGACAATTATATCCGCAGAAGAAACTAACGGTGATTTTTCAACCGCATTTGTTCAGCCGGACACGAGATTTTGCCAATGAGTTTGCAAGTGTTTTAAGCACTGCAGATGAACTTTTACTACTCGATATTTATCCCGCCAGGGAATTACCACTGGAAGGAATAGATGCACAGTTTTTATTGAACAAAATTACCTTGTTGAACAAGCGTATTTTGGGAAAAGATGCGGTTATTCAATATGTAAAAAATGAAAAACCTGAATTAATTTTAACTGTAGGTGCAGGAGATATTGATACGATTATTGAACAACTTAAAAATATATTAAATAATGCTTAAACGATTTGACTGGAGCGCAATATTTACTGGCTTCGCCTGGCTAATTAGCCTGGCAGGCGTGGTGGTGCTTTTAAGTTTCATCAATGTTAAAAAGCAAACTGTAAAATGTACTGATGTGAAAATTTTAATTCCTGGTGCGGATAACTTCATCGAAAGAGAAGAAATTGATGCCATTTTGAAAGAAGATCAGGGAGTGCTTTTAGGTCGGAATCTTGAAAGGATTAACATTCATCAGATAGAAAAAAAGTTGCAATCTAACCCTTATATCGGATTTGCGAAAGTTTATGTAGATATGGATGGCGTTTTACACATTGAGGTAAAACAAAGACAGCCCATTGTACGTATATTAAATGAAACTGGACAAGATTTCTATATTGACAATGATGGATTAAAAATGCCGATCTCTTCTAATTTTACCGCAAATGTACTGGTTGCCACTGGTCATATTTCGGAAGTTTTCGGCAGCAGAGTAGATACACTTCATACCAAATTAGCACGCGACCTTTATAAAACAGCTCAGTACATTAAAAAAGATACACTCTGGGATGCTCAGATTGAGCAGATCGTAGTTGATCAGCAGAACGATATGGAGCTTATTCCAAGGGTAGGTAACCAACGCATCATTTTAGGAAATGCAGATTCGCTCGAGAAGAAAATGAATAACCTGTTAATTTTTTATAAAAAAGCGATGCCTCAGGTGGGGTGGGAAGCCTATAGAACAATTAACATAAAGTACTCGAATCAGATTGTTTGCCAGAGACGAGACTCTACAGAAATTGCGAGGAATCTTAAAAGATTATCGAAAATGGATAGTGTTCGTGTTCGTCAAAAAGTATCAGATTCATTAATAAGCAATGTAATCGCTACTGCCATTAAAGAGAAGCCGATTGAAAAACCTTCAGTAGCTGCACCTCAAAAGATTGAACCTAAAAAAACTGAATCTAAAAAAGCAGAGGAGAAAAAGCCAGAGGTAAAAAAAACAGAAGTTAAAAAAGTAGAAAAAAAGGTTGAACCAAAAAAGGCAATAGTGCAGGCGGTAAAACCAAAAGCAGCGAAAACGGTAGAGAAGAAAGATAAGCCAAAAGCGACAGCTACGGCGAAACCAGCTTTAAGTGCCCAGGCACTTAAAAAACAAAAGGAAGCAAGAGATAAGGAAATCAGAGCCCTAGAAAAACAATATAAAACTCAGCAAAATTAACAAATATGGACAAGGCAAAATTTACCAGTCAGTCGCCCATTGTAGTAGGATTGGATATCGGTACTACAAAAATATGTGTTATCGTTGGTCGCAGGACACAGCACGGTAAGATAGAAATCTTAGGAATAGGCAAGGCAGAATCAGCGGGGGTGACACGTGGTGTGGTTTCTAACATTCAAAAAACCGTACAGGGCATTGTGCAGGCAGTTGAGGTCGCCAGCGGACAATCTAACGTAGAAATACAGGTGGTAAATGTAGGAATTGCTGGTCAGCACATCAAGAGCTTACAGCATAGAGGGATTTTAACAAGAAGAGAATTAAACAACGAAATCGGTAAAAAAGATATCGATAAGTTGATAGATGATATGTTTAAACTGGTAATGCCTCCCGGAGAAGAAATTATCCATGTATTGCCACAGGAATTTACTATCGATAACGAGCCCGGAATCAAAGACCCGATTGGTATGGCAGGCGTGCGTCTTGAAGCTAATTTCCACATCATTTCTGGTCAGGTTACGGCAGTAAAAAACATCATTAAATGTGTAAACAATGCAGGGTTACAAACTCAGGATCTGATTCTTGAACCATTGGCGTCTTCTGAATCGGTGTTGAGCGAGGAAGAGAAAGAAGCGGGTATTGCATTGGTAGATATTGGTGGTGGTACCACTGATATTGCGATTTTTCACGAAGGGATTATCCGCCATACTGCTGTAATTCCATTTGGTGGAAACAGTGTGACTGAAGATATCAGAGAGGGCTGCTCTGTAATGCGTAATCAGGCTGAGTTATTGAAAACACGTTTCGGTTCTGCACTTGCTGAGGAGAATAAAGAAAACGAAATTATTTGTGTACCAGGTTTAAGGGGCCGCGAACCCAAAGAAATCTCGGTTAAAAACCTGGCTTATGTTATTCAGGCGCGGATGGAAGAAATTATAGAGCACGTTTACTATGAGATTAAATCTTCCGGATATGAGAAAAAATTAATCGGTGGTATTGTGATTACCGGTGGAGGAGCATTGTTAAAGCACTTATCTCAGGCTGTTGAATATGTAACAGGGTTAGATTGTAGAATTGGTTATCCGAACGAGCATTTATCTAAATATGAAGATATGCCTAAAACCATTTATGATGACCTTAAAAGCCCGATGTATGCAACCAGTGTTGGCTTGTTGATTAAAGGAATTCAAAAGGCAGAAGAACTGATCGAAGAAATGAAACAGCCAGGTGTTTTTGTAGAGAAACCAAAATCTATAAAAGAGAAAGAGAAACGTGGACCAGGTTTGTTTGATAAATTATTAGCAAAAACAAAGACATTCATTCAGGATGATATGAATGTTAGCGATGAGGATTACTTAAAAAGCTAAAACTTTTCAACAAAAAGGGAGTTTTCCACATTCTTAACAATTGTGGAAAACGTGTGTTGAAAAAGTGTTAATATTACATTGAGTAATGAACAGAATTTAAAAATTTTTAAACAACTGATTCATAAAGATATGCAGTTCGAAATGTTAAAAGATAAGTCTTCAATCATCAAGGTAATTGGTGTTGGAGGCGGTGGCGGCAACGCGGTGAACCATATGTACCTGTCGGGTATTACTGGTGTAGATTTTATTATTTGTAACACAGATGCCCAGGCTTTGGAATCTAGTCCTATACCTAACAAGGTACAATTGGGTGCTAGTTTAACCGAAGGAATGGGAGCTGGTTCTATCCCTGAGGTTGGTAAAAACTCGGCGATAGAAAATATAGATGATATTAAGGCAATGCTAGGTAGCACAACCAAAATGCTTTTCATTACAGCAGGAATGGGTGGTGGTACTGGTACAGGTGCTTCTCCTATTATCGCTAAAGCTGCAAAAGAACTCGATATCTTAACCGTTGCCATTATCACCACTCCATTTTCTTTCGAAGGAAAAAGACGTCGCCTTCAGGCTGATGAAGGAATGGAGGAACTAAAGAAATATGTAGATTCATATTTAGTGATTTCTAATGATAGATTGCGCGAGATTTTCGGAAACTTAACACTCGGTTCTGCATTTGGTCAGGCTGATGATATCTTAACTACCGCTGCAAAGGGTATCGCAGAGATAATTACTGTTCCAGGTTATATCAACGTGGATTTTAAAGATGTGCGTACCGTAATGAAAGATAGTGGCGTAGCCATTATGGGTAGTCATTCTGCTGATGGTGAAGACCGGGCTCTTGAGGCGGTTGAAGGTGCATTAGCTTCTCCATTATTAAAAGACAATGAAATTGAAGGTGCCCGTTATATTTTATTAAACATCAGCTCTGGTTTACGTGAAGTAACCATGGATGAAGTTTCTATCATTACCGATTACATTCAGGATAAAGCAGGTTTATCTGCAGATTTAATCTGGGGTAACTGTACTGACGAATCTTTAGAAGATAAACTATCGGTAACCATTATTGCTACAGGTTTCCAAACTTCAGAAGAACGCGTTCACGAAGAGAAAAATAAAAAGAAAATATCACTATTAACGCCGGAAGAGGCACCATTGGTTCGTCCGATTGAGGCAGTAAACTCTTTCATACAGCCGAAAGTAGATCCAGCATACGAGCCGGTTTTAAAAGCTAAAGAAGAAGTTTCTCAGGCAGACCTTTTTGGTGGAATGTTTAATAAACCAGAGCACCAACGTGTTCAGGAGCCAGAAACTCACATCGTTCGTCATACGCTAATTGAGGAAGAGCCTCAGGTAGAAGAGCCGAAGGAAACCGGATTTGAATTTGAGGTTAAATTAGCTGAACCAAATTACGTTTTTGATACAACTGTTGCTGAAGCAATACCAGAACCAGAAATGCCAGTGGTAGGTTTGGATGATGACAAAAGCGATGAGTCTATGGAAGAGCAGTTGAAAAAATCTAAAGAGCGTATCTTACGCTTAAAAGATTTGAGTATGAAACTGCGTACAACCAACGGACTTCAGGAATTGGAAAACGAACCTGCCTACAAACGTAAGCAAATGCAATTGCAGCAAGTTCAACACTCTTCTGAGTCGCAGGTAAGCCGTTTCACGTTAAGTAATGATCAGGATGGCGGTACAGAGATCAGACCGAATAATTCTTTCTTACACGATAATGTTGACTAAGTTTAGCCAAATATAATTTTAAGGCCCTCGATTTTAAATCGGGGGCTTTTTTAGCATAATAGCGAGTTGTTGAAAGACTTGTATAGTTACAATTGGTCTTTCCAGCTCGTTAAATAGCGTTAATTGACAAGCAAAGGACTAATACTGTTGATTTTAAGCCTAATAAATCGTAAATTCGCAACAATTTCAGTATAATAAAAACACAATACATTGGATATATTTGATAAAATAGCAAAGCACATGGGGCCACTTGGTCAACACCAGAAATGGTCTCATGGGTATTTCTCATTTCCAAAATTAGAGGGAGAAATTGCACCACACATGCAATTTAAAGGAAAAGAGCATTTGGTTTGGAGCTTAAATAATTATTTAGGTTTAGCAAATCATCCAGAGGTTAGAAAGGCAGATGCAGATGCAGCGGCAGAGTTTGGTATGGCTTACCCGATGGGTGCCAGAATGATGAGTGGTAATTCCAAGTACCATGAGCAATTGGAGCAAGAGCTTGCTGAATTTGTAGGGAAACCGGATGCATTTTTATTAAATTATGGCTATCAGGGCATGGTATCAATTATTGATACTTTGGTGGATAGAAACGATGTAATTGTATATGATGCAGAATCACATGCCTGTATTATTGATGGTTTGCGTTTGCATATGGGTAAAAGATTTGTGTACCAACACAATGATATTGATAGTGCCCGTAAACAATTAGAGCGCGCTACCAAGCTTACAAAAGAATCTGGCGGTGGTATCCTGTTTATTACGGAAGGTGTTTTCGGAATGAGCGGTGCCCAAGGGAAATTAAAAGAGATTGTTGATCTTAAAAATGATTTCGAATTCCGTATCCTGGTTGATGATGCTCATGGTTTTGGAACGATGGGTAAAACTGGTGCCGGTACGCACGAGGCGCAAGATTGTATTGAAGGGATTGATGTTTACTTCGGTACTTTTGCAAAATCGATGGCTGGTATTGGTGCTTTCGTAGCTTCTACAGAAGAGATTACTAATTTTTTGAGGTATAACATGCGTTCACAAACTTTTGCGAAAGCGTTGCCTATGCCGATGGTTAAGGGACTTTTAAAGCGGTTGGAATTATTGAAAAGCAAGCCAGAGCTTAAAGATAAATTATGGGAAATTGCGATGACTTTGCAAAAGGGCTTACGTGAACGTGGTTTCGATTTAGGCGTAACCAATTCAGTAGTAACACCAGTATTTTTAAAAGGAGAATTAACTGATGCTACTGCAATAACATTCGATTTACGTGAAAATTACAGCATTTTCTGTTCCATTGTAGTTTATCCGGTAATCCCTAAGGGAATGATCGAATTGCGTTTAATTCCAACAGCAGTACATACCCTGGAAGATGTTCAACGTACACTTGATGCTTTCAGTGAGGTTTTTGAGAAACTACAAAATGGTTACTATAAAGAAAACCAGTTTGCAATTGTATAAATAACAAAAAGAAACAGATAAGGGCTAATCATTTAAATTGATTGGCCTTTTTTTTGCTCCAATAATTGCGGTGATTCAGTCTGTACATGTACAGCAGTATTAGGCCACATTTAAATTTATGTCGCACTTGGCTTTGATCAAGCCTACTAAATTCTTAAAATAGCAAGTGTTGGCTTCAATAAGGTTTACGGAATCATAGGTGTCTCAATTCTATCAACTCACAAAAAGGTTACATATTTAGAGTAATTGCATTTTTGAGGCACTAGCTCCATCTTTTTAGCGATTATTATTCATATGTAACGCTATTGTTGAAAAAAATAACATTATACCGCTATTTTTGTGAATTTATATTTTTGTTTCTGCAACAAACCGTTTAAATTAGAGTTAGGTAATTAAAAATCAAACCTTTAAAATTATAGGAGTACTAAAAATGAAAAAATTTGAAGAAGTGAAAAGTTTAGTTGCAGCTTTGGAAGCTGATGCAGACAAGTTTTACAGCAAGGGTAATAGTGCTGCTGGAACCCGTGTTCGTAAAGGGATGCAGGATTTAAAGAACTTAGCCCAAGCTATCCGTTTAGAAGTACAGGAAACAAAAAATAAAGATTAATACCAATTTAAATATTTGATAAACCTGCCTTTTGAGGAAATCTCGAAGGCAGGTTTTTTTTATTACTCCAAAGACAACAACTTATAGTCATCTGCGTAAACTCCCTCACTAAATTGTACCAGTTTTTGTTTTGAGAAACGGAAAAATTTGAAGTTTTCTGTCATGGTATTATAGGTTCTGTAAATGAGCATATCTTTCTCATCTCCATAAACCTGAACCGCAGATCCGTTAAGTTTTTTAAACTCCTGTTCGGTCATTCCGATAGTAAATTTAGGCTCGTAATACTGAATCACATTACAGCCCATTAGCGTTGTTGCCAATAGAAACATTAATAATAGCTTTCTCATTTTGTGTTTAATTTGTGTGTAGAATGCTGCATTCAATTTTTATGCCTGCATAGTATTCTTGTATGGAATATTTAAACAAAATGATAGAAATATTAATGGTGTTATTTAACACATTAATTGTAAGTGAGATACGTGAGTAACATTTCAAATACTCATAAAAAAAACAGGTTACTTCTTTAGCAATTTTAAGCAAAAAAAGTAACCTGTTTATGATTTAACACATGCTTTACTACAAAGCATATTTTTTAACTAGACCAACTGTGCCAGCTTTTCTATTTCATTTATAATAGATTGTTCTAAAGCCGAAGATGCTTTAACCAGTGGTAGTCTAACCGTATCTCCGCAAACACCTAAATGTTTCAGTGCAGTTTTAATACCTGATGGATTCCCTTCAGCGAAAGCTAAACGTGTAAACTCTACTAAGCTTAAATGAGCTGGAACAGCATCTTTAAAATCACCAGATAAACATTGTCTTACCATATCAGAAAACTGCTTTGGAATGGCATTGGCAATTACCGAAATAATCCCGGATGCACCTAAAGCCATCATTGGTAACGTAATCGGATCATCACCAGAAATTAATAAAAAGTCTGCTGGTTTATCCCTCATAATCTGGTTAAACTGATCAAAACTTCCTGATGCTTCTTTGGTAGCAATAATATTTTTAAAATCATGAGCGAGTCTGCAGGTTGTTTCCGGAGTCATGTTGCTCATGGTACGCCCAGGAACATTATAAAGAATAAGATCCAATGGCGAAACCTCTGCCAGGTATTTGTAATGCTGATAAATTCCTTCCTGTGTAGGTTTATTATAATAAGGACTTACCGATAAAATAGCGCTATAACCTGTCGTATCGAAAGCTTTAATGTCTTCTGCAACGGCAAGTGTGTTATTGCCACCAATTCCGGCAACTAATGGTAATCTATTGTTGTTAATTTCAGCAGTATAAGCCCACACCTTCTTCTTCTCGTCCTTAGTCATTGTAGCGGTTTCGCCAGTTGTACCTAAAGAAACGAGGTAATCTATCCCTCCGTCGATCAAATGATTAATCAGGTTTTTTAAACCTTTATAATCAACAGATCCATCTGCATTAAAAGGTGTAACCAATGCCACACCAGTACCCTGAAATTTGTTCATTATATATTGTAATTATTGAGTTTTGAATGAAAGAATGTGAGCATTCGGTCATTCTCTAAATCTATCATTCACACATTTTTTACTTAATCATTTCCAATAACTCAGCATCGCTGATAATCGGAACCTTCAATTTAGTTGCCTTTTCCAGTTTGGATGGCCCCATGTTATCACCAGCAACCAGGTAGTTTAGCTTGCCTGATATTCCACTCAGAATTTTACCGCCATTGGCTTCAATCATATCTTTGAGTTCATCGCGACTATAGTTTTCAAAAACGCCCGAAATTACGAATGTTTTTCCAATAAGTTTATCACTCGCCAGTTCAATTAGCTTTTCTTCAATTTCGAAGTGCAAATTCGCCAATTTTAGTAATTCTATCTGCGCTAAATGCTCTTTTTTTGCGAAGTATTCAACAATACTCTCTGCAATCCGTTGCCCAATCTCATCAATGGCAATCAATTCTTCAACTGTAGCCTTAGCCAGGTTGTCTATGTTTTTTACTCCGGCCGCCAGTTTCTTTGCTACCGTTTCGCCTACATAACGAATGCCTAATCCAAAGAGAACTTTTTCAAAAGGCATTTCTTTTGATTTTTCTATGCCCATTAGCATATTATCGATAGAGCGTTCGCCGAATCGATCCAGCTCTTTTAACTGATCAGCTTTCTGATACAAGGTATACAGATCACTGATGTGATTCACTAAGCCATGTTTATAAAAGGTCTCAATGGTTTCATCGCCAAGCCCATCAATGTTCATCGCCTTGCGCGAAATGAAATGTTGTATTTTCCCAACAATCTGTGGTGGACAGCCTTCATCGTTAGTGCAATAGTGAACGGCTTCACCCTCTTTTCTAATTAATTCCGTTCCGCACTCCGGGCAATTATGCAGGTAATTTACTTTTTTAGATCCTGGCAAACGTTTTTCGAGGTTTACCTTGATAATTTTAGGGATAATTTCTCCGCCTTTTTCAACAAATACGGAATCACCTTCATGCAAATCTAATCTATCAATTTCATTAGCATTATGTAAAGTGGCTCTTTTCACGGTAGTGCCAGCGAGCAGAACCGGTTTAAGGTTTGCAACCGGCGTTACCGCCCCGGTACGTCCAACCTGGTAAGTCACCTTATCAAGAATCGTTTCAACCTCAGCTGCTTTATATTTATAAGATATTGCCCAACGGGGAGATTTAGCGGTAAACCCCAATTCTTGTTGCTGTGCATAACTATTTACCTTAATAACAATTCCATCAATGTCATAACTTAATTTAAAACGCTCATTTTCCCAGTGATGAATAAAAGCCAGTACATCATCAATGTTTGAAACCAGACGGTTATGCTCACAAACATGGAAACCCCAGTTTTTTACTGCCTCAAGGCTATCCCAGTGATTTTTAAATTCATTTTTGTCTGTATAAAGGAAATAAATAAATCCATCGAGCGGACGTTTAGCCACTTCTTTACTGTCCTGCATTTTGATGGTTCCGGAAGCAAAGTTCCGAGGATTGGCGTATGGAATTTCGCCAAGTTCTTCGCGGGAAGCATTTAAACGTAAAAAGGCAGCTTTATGCATAAAAATCTCGCCTCTGATTTCGAAATGTCCTGGTGCCTGGTCTGGTTTAATTTGATGAGGAATGGTATGAATCGTTTTTACATTATTGGTTACATCATCACCTTTGGTGCCATCGCCACGGGTTACCGCCCTGGTCAGTTTTCCATTTTCATACGTTAAACTGATTGATAAGCCATCGAATTTTAATTCGCAAACATATTCGAAATTGTCCCCTATGGCTTTGCGAATCCGTTCGTCGAAGTCGCGGAGATCTTGCTCATTATAAGTGTTGCCAAGCGAAAGCATGGGATATTTATGCTGAACAGTGATGAAATTTTTTGTGATATCGCCACCAACACGTTGAGTAGGGGAGTTTGGATCAGCATAATCTGGGTTCGCCAGCTCCAATTCAGCCAGATGCTTTAATTTTTTATCGAACTCAAAATCGCCGATAGTTGGCATAGCCAACACATAATAATTATAATTGTGCTGGTTAAGTTCGGCAACCAGCGCATCCATTTCCTCTTTTATTGTAAACAGCGACATAGCACAAAGATAAAAAAGGATAACTTGCTTTTATGCTTTGAGGAACAAAAAGCTGGCGGAAATAAATAACACTATCTTAAACATAACCTGAATTGCCATAATACGGTGAATAACAATTACTGTGCTCTTAAATGCCATTAAGCTGGATCCTGATCTGTGTTTTTATTCAATAGTTGAAGAAACTCAATCAGACCAATAGCTTCCGTATTGTTTGGGAGCGGATACCTTTCGGTGCCAGAGTAAACGACAAATTTTTCTGTTGCACCAATATCTTCACAGGCGATATGGAAACCTTTCGTAATTTTTGGCGATGCGGATCTTTTCACTTCAACCGCCCAGATTTTATGATTCGGACCTTCCAAAACAAGATCAATTTCTGTTTGTGTGGCCGATCTATAATAACTGTATTGCCATTTACTGGATAACTGACCAATAATATTTTCTACCACAAAGCCTTCCCAGCTCGATCCTAGTGCCGGATGCCCTAAAAGGTCTTCCAGGCTGGATATGTTGAGTAGTTTATGAAGAATTCCTGTATCGCGAATATAGATCTTTGGAGATTTTACCAATCTTTTTTTAGTATTTCCGGCCCATGGCTGCAACTGCCTCACCATGTAAAAATCTGTTAATACATCCAGATATAGTTTAACTGTTGGGTGGCTCACCTCCAGGCTTTTGGCTAAATCAGTATAAATAACTTGTTGTCCGTTAAAATGGGCCAACATAGACCAAAACCTTTTTAACCGGTTTGCCGGTATGCTTGGTCCCATGAGTGGAATATCTCGTTCTACATAGGTGGAGATAAAATCATTTAGCCATTCCCAGCTTTCTTCCGCATCAATGGCAAGAAAACTCCCTGGAAACCCACCCCTGAACCAAAGTTTTTCTACGCTAAAACCGAGTGGATCATTATTGTAAATTTCCAGTGCATTAAAAGGCGTAAGTTCTATGTACCTGATTCTTCCTGCTAATGTTTCTGATGAAAGTTGTAGCAGGTCTCTTGATGCCGAGCCTAAAAGAAGAAAATGACCGGCTTGCTCACCTGCCCGCCTTCTAAGATCAACAATTCCCCTTAGGTTAGGGAAAAGATCTGGTTTACGCTGAACTTCATCAATAATCAGGATTACATTTTCGAATCTTTTTAAATAGCTTTCAGAATCCTGAAGCTTGTTGATATCAGTATCCAATTCAAGATCCAGATAGCTCGTTTTTTTATCTGAAAATTCGCTGGAGATTTGGAATGCCAGCGTTGTTTTACCAACTTGCCGCGGCCCTAAAAGCGCAACAATTGGAACACTTTTTAAACCTTTAATAATTTTTTGCTTTATTAATCTTTCAATCATAACCTTGTAATTTGAAACCCTGGCTTTCAGATTACAACAAATATACTATTAAACCTTGTAATTTGAAAGTTTAACTTTCAAATTACAAGGTTAGTGAAGTGTTAGGAAGAATTATTTAGATTAATTTACTTTCAATTTCATTAAAAATCTCCATGAAATCTTTTGCTAAAACTGGTTTAAAAATTCCCAATTGAAATGTTAATTCCTGAAGTTGAAATTCGTTTAAAGTTTCGGGCCACAGGCGCATGCAGATTCTATTTAAGGCATAGCTAATATTTTCCAGCTTTTGATAGCTTAGCAAGTATTTACTGCTGATGAAGCTATCTAGAAATTTTGTAAAAACAGGTTGATTTTTAAGGCCACAATGCTCCAGAAAATCAGTTAATGAATTTCGATCAACAGCGATTAGCTTATCATAAAAGTGATTAACCTGGACAAGATTCTGCTCAATTAATAAATGATCTAACAGTAATTCTAAACCAATATGAGCCAGAAACGAAGGCCGAACTGGCGTATCAATTACGATGGGTTTAATCAGTTCCTTTAATAGAGCAGTTTTTTCGAGAAAGAAATTAGATGAATGAAAATACAAATCTACCGCAAGGTGCCTCTTCCAACCTTTGAGTAAATTCTCCTCATCAGGGTTTCCTTTAAAAAGAAATTCATTTTTTTGAGGATAAAGGTTAGCCTCCTTTGATGCATTTTTAATGAGATCGGGCAAAACAGTTCCCATTACCACATTGGCATCCTGTGTTAATTTATCAAAATAATAATGGGATAGAAAGTTCATGCTGCAAGGTAATATTTTCTTTAGTTATGCAAAATGCCAAGTGTAAAAAGGTGTGGCGGATAGCATATTGTTTTGTAAATTGTAATGATAATTGATAGCCGAAAAGAATTCAACCATGCCAAATCATAAACCTTACAGAATCCTCGCTTTAGATGGCGGCGGCACCTGGGCCCTAACGCAAGTGAAATGCCTGCGTAAACTATTTGCCGAAACTTTCAATAATCCAGATCCAACAGGGCACGAGGTTTTGAGTTATTTTAATTTGGTGGCAGCCAATAGCGGAGGAAGTTTAGTTGCCGCTGCGCTGGCTGAAAATCTTCGCTTATCTGAAATAGAAAAGATTTTTGATGATGAGAAAATAAGAAGCAAGGTCTTCTCAAAGTTAGGTTTCTGGGAAAAGAGCTTACTTTCTAGTATCGCCAGAATTTTTAAAATTGGCGCAAAGTATACCACGAAGAGGAAGCACACAGCATTAAAAGAAATTATGCCGGGCATTGCAACAATTGACCTGGTGAATGTTCCATCGCATGTTGCTGTAAAAGGCGATGTTAAAACACATTTCCTGATTATCGGATATGATTATTACCGCAATCGCGCCGAAATGTTCCGAACAGATATAAACAGCCAGGCATCTACGGCAAGTATTATTCACAAACTAAATGGTTTAACCGATAAATTAGCAGATGCTGGTGGTAGAATTACTTTGGTTGATGCTATTCATGCATCGAGCACTGCGCCTGTAAACTATTTTAACGAACCTGCTATGTTCAAAGTAAATAATAAAATGAAATATTATTGGGATGGCGGCGTAACTGGAAACAATAATCCGGTGCTTGCTGCTATAACTGAGGTACTATGCAATTGGGATCAATATGATATCGGCGAAGTTCAGGTCTTGTCACTTGGTACTGGATCAGTTTCACAATTGCAGTATGATGAAGATAGCCCGGTAAAATACAGTGAACTTAAAGCTAGTTACGAAGAGCCGGGGCTGATCAAGGATATTCAAAAAATGAGCACCAGCATTTTGAACGATCCACCTGATACCGCTGCTTTTGTGGCCTACATGATTTTAAACTCCTCTATGCCAGCAAAGCCTACCAATTTTATCAGAATGAATCCTGTAATGCGACCAATCCTGGTAAATGATCCAAACGGTAAACACTGGGATTTACCTTCAGGAATCAGCAAAGAAGAATATACCGCTTTGAATGCAATGGACATGGATGCGGTTGAAGATGAGGAGTTATCTCTAATCAAAAAAATGTGCGATAACTGGTTGAATAATGAAGGTGTACCTAATCAGTCTATTCGGAGTGATTCGGCAATGAACTGCTTAATAGGTCACCCGGATTTTAATTCGGCTATAGCTGATTTCAAAAGCTGGTTTACGCCATCAAGTAATTTGCATTAAAGTAAGTGAAAATTTTATCTTTGCACGCAAGAGAATTAAATTGCTTATATAATGACGAATTTTGTTGAAGAGTTAAGGTGGCGCGGCATGCTGCATGATATTATGCCAAATACTGAAGAAAAATTAAATGAAGGCATGACATCCGGTTATATCGGTTTTGATCCTACTGCTGATTCACTTCATGTTGGTCACTTAACGCAAATCATGACTTTAATTCACTTTCAAAACGCGGGGCATAAACCTTTTGCTTTGGTTGGTGGTGCTACTGGTATGGTTGGAGATCCTTCTGGTAAATCGGATGAACGTAACCTTCAAACACCTGAAATGATTGAGCATAACCTAAAAGGGATGAAAGCGCAACTATCTAAATTCTTAAAATTCGAAGAAGGTGGAAATGGTGCTGTGATGGTAAACAATGCAGATTGGTTTAAAGATATGAACCTTTTTACGTTTATCAGAGATGTGGGTAAACACATTACGGTAAATTACATGATGGCAAAGGATAGCGTAAAAAGACGTTTGGAAGGCGATTCTGGCTTGTCATTTACTGAATTTTGTTACCAGTTGATTCAGGGATACGATTTTTATCATTTATGGAAAAATGAAAATTGCCTGGTTCAGATGGGTGGATCAGATCAATGGGGAAACATTGTAACGGGTACCGAACTGATTAGAAGAAAAGACGCAGGAACCGCTTATGCAATTACCACACAACTCATTAAAAAAGCAGATGGAACCAAATTTGGTAAAACTGAAAGTGGTGCGGTTTGGTTAGATCCGGCGAAAACATCTCCATATAAATTCTATCAGTTCTGGCTAAATGCATCAGATGATGATGTGAAAAAATGGATCAGGATTTTTACGTTAAAAACGCAGCAGGAAATTGAAGCATTGGAGGTGGAACACGATGCCGCACCTCACTTGCGTATTCTGCAAAAAGCTTTAGCTGAAGATATAACGGTTAAAACACATGATGCCGGAGCTTTGGAAACCGCCATTAAAACTTCTGAATTCTTATTCGGAAATGGATCTTTAGCATTTTTAACTGGTTTAACGGAAAATCAGGTACTGGATATTTTTGAAGGAATTCCACAGTATACAATCTCTGCAGAAGAATTAAGTGCGGGAATTGATGCGGCGAGTTTACTGGCAGAAAAGTCGGCTATTTTCCCATCCAAAGGTGAAGCGAAGAAAACCATTCAAGGCGGTGGCGTATCTGTGAACAAAGAAAAAGTGGCAGACATGGCTCAGGTTTTTAACAGTAGCCATCTGATTAACGAAAAGTTCATCGTTGTGCAAAAAGGAAAGAAAAACTACTTCCTGTTAATTGCAGAATAGATCATTTAAAAATAAAAGGCTCAATTACTATTGGGCCTTTTATTTTTAATCATAATAATCAACTAACGGCTTCTTTCCTGTGATTTTCTAATGTTTGGCATCAGCCGGAGCATTAGTAGTTGAATCTGCATAAAGTTTTGATTTTGTAGTATCTAGTGATGCCGAATCTATTTTATTGGTATCTGAATATTTATAAGTACTATCTGCATTTTCCTGATCTGCCTGTTTTCCATTGCATGAGGCTACAAATAAACCAGTTATTGTCAAGGCTGCTAAAAAGATATTTTTCATAGTTTGAGTTTTGTATATAAATAATCGTTTTTAGCGGAGAATTGTTTTAGATAATTGAGTTTTTCAAGTAATTCAATTATTGTACAAGAAGGTTACACCCCCTGATATCTGCATTGTCAAACCGGCCTAAAACCTCAAAATTACCATCCAAATTTATTTTGCCTAAATCCTGAGTGGCAATGAAAGCACAGGAGTTGATATTCGCGAGGTCGATTACGTTAATTCCACCGGTTTTTCCCTTAGGGATCAATGTTAAAGGATCATTAGTATCACGAATCAGAACCTTCATCCAGCCTGGGCATTGGAAAACTCCTTCCCCCAAAGAATAGGCTTGAGAAAGCAATTCTGTCATGCCATACTCACTATGAATAGCAGGCACGCTAAATCCGGCAGTAAGTTGCTCATGAAGTTCCTCCCTAACCATTTCCTTCCGTTTTCCTTTCATCCCGCCAGTTTCCATTACAATAAGCTCCGGAAAATTGACATCAAATTTTTCTATAAAATCGAGCAAAGCATAAGTAACACCTATTAAAACAGTGGGCTGTTTTTGGGTTTTAAGATCGGTAAGTGTTTGAAAAAGTTCGCTATGGTTATCAAGAAAATAGCCACTTTTTACATGTCCACTCTTTTCGATCAGATCATTAACCATATAAATTAATGAAGATCCTGCTCTTTGTTGGTAGGAGGGGAGTAAAGCCAGAAAACAGTAATCAGATACCTGGCCATAAAACTGCTCGAAAGCCCGAAGATAACTTTGTTCGTACAAACCAACTTCAGTTACATGGTGACTGCTTTGAACCATTCCTGTTGTGCCCGAACTACTGAAGGTAATTTTAATTGGCTGTTGATCGCTTAATACTGAATGCGTTTTAAAAAAACCAATGGGTAGGAAAGGAATTTGTTCAATAGTTGATACCTGATCTACATTAATCCTCAAATGATGAATGTACTCTTTATAAACCTGACAATTTTCTGCCTGGAATTTAAAGGTAGCTAAAGCCTGCGTCTGAAATGCCGCTGCATCATCGATCGAAAATATATCTTTTGGTATTGAATTCACGCCGCAAAAGTACGAAGCGTTATGCTATTTTTTCGTCAGTTTTTTTGGCAAGCATTGCCATCCGGAATTGGTAGCCACAATAGCCACTTATTCCGGCAACCAAGCCACTTAAAATTCCGGTAACCAATAATAAAACCCACCAAAGTTTAACACCTGTCATTACTGCAACGCGACCAGCGAGCAGGTTATCATTCGGTAAACTCTTAAATAATGAATAGCCAATCCACAATAGAAATATAGCGAAAAAAGATTGCCAGAAAGCAATTTTACCGGTTTTACCAATAATGCCGCAAGTGGCAAAAGCCACCACGATGATCACCCACCAGGGTGCAATCATTTGAAGCAAGAAACAAATTATAACGATGACAATGAAAACCATTTTAATTATTTAGAAATTTTTAAACGAGAGATAATTTTACCAGATTGATCATCGGGTGTTTGCATGTAAAACAAATCGTATAACTGGCCACTCGCCCAGGTATCGATCATATTATCATAGAATTTACTTCCAGGGTTGCCCGATTGCCCGCCAGGATAAACACCATGCCCTTTAGGTTTTTTTCCAAGTTCAATCACCATTCGCCATGAAGGTCCGTTCGTTTCGCTTATTGCATTAATGGTACTTTTTGCGCCACCAATTTGCAATACCTTAGAGCCAAAGCCTGGTATTTTTGCCAGATGCGGTACATTGGTTTGTTTCACGTTAGACCATCTCCAATCTTTATTTATTGGTCCGAATCTGCGCTCCAAACTGTCACAACTATATTTAAATGCCTCATTAACTAAATCTGGCAGTGTTTCCTGCTTACTGGTATTTACGTTATCATACCATTTTGCTGCAGGTTCTTTCAAAATCATTTCAACAGTACGGTCTCTGGAAGGATAACGCATAGGAACTCCTTTAACCATAAATTCATCATCCCAGATATCAAACGCCAGGCGCTTGGTCCAGATCTCAAAAACGCTTGCTGCAATTTCATCAGCATCATAGCGTTTGTTCCATTTTGTTAAATAATTCAAAGCCTCTTTTTGGGTCGCATTCAAATGATCTGCATTTAACAGTGGCATTACGGCAGGCAGTAGGTTTTGAGCTAAAATGCTATAATTATCGGTCTGCATCAGCCTGATACTATCCATTGTGGCTTTGTTCATGGCGCCCAGGCGATCATTAATTCTCTTACCTCTTTCATACGGTGCAAACTCCCAATTAAGATAATAAGGATAAGTTTGATCTGTAGAAGATTGATTTGCAGAACTCACAAAACCTCTGGGTGGATTTTTTACGGTAGGATTCTGAGCCGCCGGAATCCAGCCTTGCCAATCGTATGCCGGGTCGGTTCCATCTAAAATGAATTTACCTTGATTCTTCCATTTAAGTGGGAATTTGCCATTGGGTGTAATGGCGATATCATTATCTACACTGGCGAAAACAAAATTTTGTGCGGGTGCAGTATAATAGGTTAATGCTTTTCTGTAATCATCGTAGTTTTTGCCACGGTTCAGGTAATAAAAAGTCATCAGTTCATTTGATTCATCATGTGCAATCCAACGGAGTGCATCACCTACCGGAACATTCCCCGCTTTTGCAAAGTTTGCCTTTTGAAGATAAACCACCGGGCCCTGGTGGGTGTAATATACCGTATCAATCAAGTCTTTACTTCCCCGGATTTTAATCACCTCCAGGCGTTTAGTCGTTTTATTCCATTTGTTATTGTACCAGTATTCATTGTGCGAACTATCCTTAAATTTTACCTGGTAAAAATCAAGTACATCGGCAGCAACATTGGTTACACCCCAGGCAATTTTCTGGTTAAAGCCAATAACAACTCCCGGCGCACCCGGAAGCGAAACCCCGTAGGTATTTATGCCTGGCGCATGTAACTGAATCTGGTACCAGATAGAAGGAAGGCTTAAATCCAAGTGTGGATCGTTGGCCAGAATCGGGAATCCAGAAGCTGTTTTGCTTCCGGATAAAGCCCAGTTATTGCTTCCAATACCTTCTACTTTTTCTTTCGTTCTTACGTCTCCGGTTTGAGATGCAGTAAAGCTTTGCGGAGTTTTAGGAATAGGCAGTGGCGAAAAGTTCCATTTTGTTCCCACCGGGATAATCGGATCTTCCTTGTAAGGATAATCTGGAAACAAATCTTTGGTAATTTCCGGACCGAACTTTTTTAAGATATTGGTCATATAGAATTCATCAGACCCCATGGCTAAAACAGCCGACATTTGTTTTAATAACAATGCACATTTTAATGGTGTCCAGTTCTCTGGCTTAAAATCCAGTATTTTATATTCGATGGGATAGTTAGAATGGGATAAGGTTTTAATATAAGCATTAATCCCTTCTGTGTAAGCCAGGAGCATTTCCTTTGATTTTGGGTCAACCATCATGCCTTTTAGCGACTTTTCTGCACCGTAAACCATTCCCATTCTGCGCTGGTAGCGATCACTTTCCCGTGCAGGTTCTGATACCACAACTTCACTAATTCTGCCTGCTGCAAACCGGGTCTGAAAATCCATCTGCCAAAGGCGATGCATGGCAGTAACATATCCTTGCGCCAAATAAAGATCATGATCATTCTGAGCAAAAATATGTGGAATCATTCGATCGTCGAAAACGATTTCAATTTTGTCAATCGCCCCTTTAATCTTCACGTGATGGTTAAACATGAAATGGTTATTCTCTGCATTTTGCCAGAAACCCATAAATGGATTTAGAAATTTCAAAACAGGCGGCGCACTTCCAATTTTCGTGTTAAAAAGGAAAGCCAGGCTTATCGGTATGATAATGCAGAATAGCGCTTTTAATTTGTTCATCATGGTAGCAGAAATATCGAGAGTAACCCATTAAAGTAACTAACGATTTATAATGTTTGCAAAATACAACAAACTGAATGTCAATCAAAATTATAAATTCAATAGTGAATTATTATGCTTACATAATTTGTTTTATTCGAAAAAAGAGTTTAAGTTTATGTAACTAATAATACAAACAACCAAATTATAATCGTTTATGAGCAGAATTTTTACACAGGTCTTCTATGTGTTATTATTTGTATGCGCCATTAATTTAGCGGTACAGGCACAAAGCATTACGGTAAGTGGAACCGTGAAAGACAGGCAATCAAAAGAAGGACTGGCTGGCGTAAGCCTTGTCATCAAAGGACAGTCTGGCGGAACAGCCTCGACTGCAAACGGAACATTTAGTTTTTCTACTACCGCAAAGCTACCCTTTACCCTGGTAGCATCTTATGTAGGCTATGGCACTGTAGAGCAACAAATTACGACTAATACTTCCGGGATTATACTGGAACTTGAAACGGCTGTGGTTTTAGGTGGTGATGTAGTTGTTTCGGCATCCAGAACACCTGAACGCATTTTGGAATCTCCAGTTTCTATCGAACGAATGAGTGCTGCTACCATCAGAGATATTGCCGCGCCATCATTTTATGATGCACTGAATAATATGAAGGGTGTGGAGAGTAGCATGCAGAGTTTAACCTTTAAATCAATCAATACACGCGGTTTCAACTCCAACGGAAATACGCGTTTCAATCAATATATCGATGGAATGGATAACCAGGCACCAGGTCTCAACTTTTCTGTAGGTAACATTGTCGGCATAACCGAGTTGGATGTTGATAATGTTGAACTTTTACCTGGTGCATCTTCTGCATTGTATGGCGCTGGTGGTATTAATGGAACATTGTTGATGACATCTAAAGATCCTTTTAAATACCAGGGGCCAAGTTTTCAATATAAATCGGGAATCAACCATGTTAATGATGATAATAGCAGTGTGCAGCAATTTAATCAGCTTGATGTTCGGGTAGCAAAATCCTGGAATAATAAATTTGGGGTAAAAGCAGCATTTTCATTTTTGCAGGCGAAGGATTGGATAGGCAACAATTTTTCCAATTTCGATCGTAATTCCAGAACGGCAAAAAGCGGCGATCGCAATAGTGACACCAATTATGATGGAATCAATTCTTACGGTGATGAAGTGAGCCAGAACATGCGCAATGTAGCCTTAAGTGTGCAGAATGCAACAATTGCTGGTATAAATGCTGGTTCAGGTGGTGCAATTCCAAATATTAAAGCATTAATGGATGGTGCTTTTGGTGCTGCAATTCCTACCGGAGCGCAACAAGCTGGGTTTTTATCAGGCTTGCCGGCAGCATTGAGGCCAGCGGTGCAAAATTATCTTCCTTTTTATGTGGGCTTAAAAGCAAATCTGATTCCTGATCAAAATGTATCCAGAACAGGTTACAATGAAGAGAATCTGGTTGATTACGATACCAAATCCCTCAAAGCATCGGGAGCCGTTTACTACAATTTTACCAACACGATTCAGGCCGTTGCACAGGCCAATTGGGGAACAGGAACTTCGGTTTACACTGGTTCAGATCGTTATTCGCTCCGCAACTTTAATATTGGTCAATATAAGGTTGAATTGAAAGGACAGGATTTTTATTTAAAAGGTTATACCACCCAGGAACGCTCTGGCGATTCTTATATTTCTTCTATTTTGGGAAGTTATATTAATGAAGTTTCAAAACCATCTACCACGTGGTTTCCACAGTATATTGGCAACTATGTAGGAGCGAGGGCAGCCGGACAAACTGATGCGGCTGCACATGCACTTGCTCGGGGCGTGGCCAACCAAGGTCGCTTTGTGCCTGGAACTCCCCAGTTTGAATCTGCAAAAAATGCTATTCTGAATACCACAATCAGCGCCACTTCGATTAATGCCCAGGATCCAACAAAAAGTGTTTATGGTGCAAAATTCGATGATAAGTCTAACCTTTATCATTACGAAGGAATGTACAATTTTACCAATGCTTTTAATAACGTAGTGGAGTTTCAGGTAGGTGCATCCTATCGTTTGTATGATCTTAATTCTGCCGGAACAATCTTCAATGATTTAAACGAATCAATTGATATTGATGAATATGGTGCATTTGCACAAATCGGGAAGAAATTTTTTAACGATAAGGTAAAGATTACTTTTGCTGGCAGATATGATAAAAGCCAGAATTTTGAAGGCCGTTTTACACCGAGAGTAACCGGAGTTTTCACCGTGGCGAAGAATAACAACATCAGGGCATCTTACCAAACAGGCTACCGCAACCCAACCACACAAAATCAGTACATCGATCTTTCTGTTGGCGGTGGATCACAACGTTTAATTGGTGGTTTACCTGAAATTATTTTCGGAAAATATAAACTGGATACAAACAGACCGTTTACAGATGTGAGTTATCGTGCATTCCTGGCATCTGCAGCTACCGGTACACCAAATCCGGCATTGTTGCAGCAATATACGCTAGATAGCAGGGGCGTTCGTCCGGAAAGTGTGCAATCTTATGAATTAGGTTATAAAGGTTTAATTACCCCTAATTTGTTAATTGATGCTTATGGTTATTACAATATCTATAAAGACTTTATCACCGCAGTTGATGTTTATCAGAATGTAGGTACACCTGCTAGTCCAACGTTTGTGAAATTCGGTATTCCGGTGAATGCAACAGACGAAGTAAGTTCTTATGGCGCTGCTTTGGGCCTTGATTATTTGATTAATAAATGGACCATGAGTGGAAATGTTTCTTACAACCAGATCGGTGATTTGCCTGTAAATTATATAAACGACTTTAACACACCAAAAATTAGGTTTAATTTAGGTTTGGGTAACAGGGAAATTATTAAAAACTTTGGCTTTAATGTAAACTATCGCTGGCAGGATAAATTCTATTGGAATTCATCATTTGCATCTGGAGATGTTCCGGCATACAGTTCATTGGATGCACAGGTTAGCTTAAAAATTCCTTCGGTAAAGTCATCTATTAAACTCGGCGGATCAAATGTGATGAATAAATATTATATTACCTCATATGGCAATCCGGCCGCAGGCGCAATTTATTATATCGCCTATTCTTTTAACCCCTAGTAACACTATAATAATGAAACGCCCTCTATGCCTTTAAAAAGCATAGGGGTTTTTTTATGTCTTGGATTCATGGAATCAGGGCATTATTTTTGACTGTTATTAAAAATCTTATAAAACTAAATCAAACCTCAATAACTGAACAAATGAAAAAAGTATTGACCATTTTCGCCATCAGTTTGGCATTGGCAGCCTGTAACAGTAAACAAAAAAACAATAATTCTGGTGGTGAGCAAGATACCAGCATGGCTTCGACTAACCAACCCGTAGAAAAGAATCCAGCAGTGGAAGCAGATACGATTGTGTGGGCAAAAGTTCCGGAAATGAAAAATATTGGAACTTTTCCGTTTTTTGCGCCTACCGGCGACGTGGTGGTAGCAGATGCAAAAAACGGAGTGTCAGAACTCATTGATTATGCCCAACTCAACAATTATACCGGCACAGGAATTTATCCTACCAAAGGGAAGCTTGGACTGATGTTCTTTGGAGAGAATAATGGCAAGCCTTTCAATAAGTTGTTGTTTGATGATACCTTCGATGATTGGGTTGAAAAATTAGGCGCTACACTTATTTATGAAGGAATCTTTCCATCAGATGAGGGCGCTAAAAGTAAACTTAAAGAAAACCTTTATAATGGTAAAAAACGAACATTTGGTTTAGGTGATGACGAACCTTTTGCGGTATATGCCTTTAAAAACAACGGTAAAAAATATATGATCAATGTGCAATCCAATTCCGCACAAGGTGAGGTTTTTGTTATGGAACTCAAATAGTAGAACATCATTTCTATAGATGAATTTTGTAAATGATGGAAAATGAATCAGGCGTGTCTAACTTAAATGGGCACGCTTTTTTTATGGCGGAGGGTTTAACAAGTAACCCAAAGAAAATTATTTCCCAAAGACCATTTTTCAATTGGTTCTTTTTAGATAGATAACGGCCTTTTTTTTCTACAATAAAGCAAATTTATGAGCAAAAAAGGCGATGACCTTTTTTGTGATTTACTACGGGCCTTCTATAAAATATTTGTATAATAGTACTTTCTTAAGCACATCCCAAGTTTAAGAGTTAAAAAAAATAAATTTTGAATAAATAAAGGATGGAACAGCAAAACGATAAGCCGAATGAGGTTAATGAACTAATCGATAAGGAGCAGGAAATACAGCATTTAAATAATCCAGTAGATATATCGGTTAAGCCAATTGTTAAGCAATATCTTGGCGCCGTAAAGAAGGTAAAAAAAGAAGGAAATCGCTTTTATTTCTCTGATGGAGATGCGCGGGTTGAAATCCGGGTAGTGAGTGATGATATCATTAGGGTAAGGCTTGCACCACACGGTGTTTTTCTGGATGATTTTTCTTATGCCGTACCAGAGGTTGATCAAAAGGTTTCTGTTTTTAAAATGGAGGAGCATGAGGATCATTACACCATATCCACGCATTCAGTAACCTGTAAAATCGAAAAAGAAAACTTCCATGTTTCCTTTTCTGATAACATCACCAATTTAGTAATGGTAGATGAAGCCAACTCTATGCACTGGGAAGAAAATGTTGATTTTGGTGGCTACTATATTTACGCAACAAAAAAATGCCATCCTGAGGAAAATTTCTTCGGTTTGGGCGATAAATCAGGGAACTTCAACCTTCGCGGCCGCCGATTCGAAAACTGGAATACCGATGCCTATTCTTTTGGCTGGAACCAGGATCCGCTTTACAGAACAATTCCATTTTATATCGGATTACATAATCAGGCTGCTTATGGTATTTTCTTCGATAATACCTTTAAATCTTACTTCGATTTTGGCGGTGAAGATGTAAATAAAACAAGTTTTTGGGCCGATGGTGGCGAACTACAATATTACTATATCCATGGTCCGCACATTATGGACGTGGTAAAACGATATGCCAGCCTCACCGGAACACACCCTATGCCGCCAAAGTGGACTTTGGGTTATCAGCAATGTCGCTGGAGTTATTACCCGGAAACCAAAGTAAAAGAAATTGCGAAGCAGTTCAGGGATCGTAAAATTCCTTGTGATGCCATTTATCTCGATATCGATTACATGGATGGCTACCGTTGCTTTACATGGAACAAAAAATATTTTCCAGATCCACGCAGGATGATTAAAGAACTTGCTGCCGACGGTTTTAAAACGGTGGTAATGATCGATCCCGGAATTAAAGTGGATGATGATTATTGGGTATTTAAGGAAGGAAAAGATAATAAATACTTCTGCAGAAGAAGTGATGATTACTTTATGGAAGGTCATGTATGGCCGGGCCGATGCCAGTTTCCGGATTTTACCAATCCGAAAGTAAGAAAATGGTGGGGTAAATTATACGAAGAATTGGTAGATATGGGGGTAGCAGGCTTCTGGAACGACATGAATGAGCCAGCTGTTTTTGGTTCGGGCACTTTTCCTAATGATGTTCGCCATAATTATGATGGTTACCGTGGATCTCACCGCAAAGCACACAATGTTTACGGCATGCAGATGGTTCGCTCAACTTATGAAGGGTTGAAAAAACTGATGCGTAATAAACGCCCGTTCACCATTACCAGGGCAGGTTATGCCGGGATGCAGCGTTATGCAAGTGTTTGGACAGGTGATAACATCGCGACATGGGAACACCTGAAAATTGGAAACATCCAGTGCCAGCGTTTATCGGTTTCTGGTGTGCCTTTCTGCGGAACAGATATTGGCGGTTTCAGTGGTGAACCAGATGGTGAATTATTTACCCGTTGGATTCAGTTAGGAACTTTTTCACCATTTATGCGTGCGCATTCAGCTGGTGATACTGCAGAACGAGAACCATGGAGCTTTGGTGAGTTTTTTGAAGATATCAACCGAAAGTTTATCGAGTTAAGATATCGCCTGATGCCTTACCTGTATTCGGTTTTCTGGGAACATCACCGTTACGGTTTCCCAATTTTAAGACCATTAGTGATGCTGGAGCAAGAAAATATTAGTAACAGTTTCCGTCAGGATGAATTCTGTTACGGCGATAAATTGTTGATCTGTCCTGTCTTAGAGCAAGGTGCAATTTCAAGACAAGTTTATCTCCCGAAAGGAACCTGGTACAACTTCTGGACCAATGAGGTGTTAGAAGGTGGAAACGAATATAACATTGAAGCAAAAATAGACAGTATGCCGATTTTTGTGAGAGCAGGCTCAGTTATTCCAGAGTATCCGGTGATGCAGTATGTGGATGAAAAGGCAATTACAGAAGTTGCACTTAATATCTACAGTAGTGATTATGAAGTGAATTCTTATATGTATGAAGATCATGGAGATACGTTTGCTTTTGAACAGGATATTTATCTGGAGAAAAAGTTCACCGTTAAAGCAGATGCAAACGGATTGAAAGTACATCAAAGAATTGAGGGGCTTTATACGCCTAATTATGAGTTTTACGCCTGTCAAATTATGGGCTTGAAATTCCAGGTTAAAAAGATTCTTATAAATGATAAGGAAGTAACCGATTATCAGGTAGACGATCAAAATGTGCTTCATTTCAAGTGCCTTAAAAACTTCAGCGATATACAGATTTTAAGTCTGTAAATCTTTTAGCCCCAAATTCTGTTTAGTTTTTGGGGCTAATTATATCTAGCCTAATTACTATGCCAGCAAAAAAAGTTTCCAAGAAAATTATAGCCGTACCTCTAATAGATACCAGTAAGCCAGTTTGGGAGTATAGCCTGTTTACAGATTATGATATTGATCTTTTCTCCGTAGGAAAGCATTTCAGATTATATGAGAAAATGGGTTCCCACCTTATTACTGTTGATAAAAAAGATGGAACTTATTTTTCGGTATGGGCGCCAAATGCACAGAAAGTTGGCTTAGTTGGTGATTTTAACGACTGGAATATTGCTACTCACCCGCTCTATAAAAGACAAGACAAATCAGGAATATGGGAAGGATTTATCCCGGGAATTTCGAAAGGAACGATTTATAAATATTTTGTTAAGGGATATGACGATTCAGAACATTTAAAAGGTGACCCCTATGCTAGAAAATGGGAGCATCCGCCGCAAACGGCCAGCGTAGTTTGGGATACCGATTATGCCTGGAAAGATAAATTGTGGCTCTCCAAAAGAGCAAAGATTAATACGCTGGATCAGCCTATCTCAGTTTATGAACTACATTTGGGTTCATGGGAGCGTGATCCGGAAAACCCTGAACGTGTATTAAATGCCCGTGAAGTGGCAGAAAGGTTAGTGCCTTATGTTAAGGAAATGGGTTTTACACACGTAGAACTAATGCCGGTAATGGAATTTCCTTACTTTCCAAGCTGGGGTTACCAGATTACCGGATATTTTGGCGCCAGTTCACGTTACGGATCTCCACAAGATTTAATGTTTCTGATTGATGCTTTGCATGAAGCAAATATCGCTGTGATTCTGGATTGGGTGCCCTCGCATTTCCCTGGCGACAGACATGGACTTTATGAGTTTGATGGAACGCATCTTTACGAGCACGCAGACATGCGGAAGGGATTTCATCCGGATTGGAAATCATATATTTTTAACTACGACCGGAATGAAATCCGTTCATTTCTAATCAGTAATGCGCTATTTTGGTTAGACCAGTACCATGCTGATGGATTACGGGTGGATGCAGTCGCTTCAATGTTGTATTTCAATTTCTCAAGAGAAGATGGAGATGCCGCAACAAATGAATATGGTGGCAGCGAAAATTTAGGTGCCATCCAGTTTTTACAGGATCTTAACGTAGCGGTGTATGGAAATTTTGAAGGCGTTCAAACCATTGCAGAAGAAAGTAGCACTTATCCAGGTGTTACGCATCCGGTACATGCCGGGGGCTTAGGTTTCGGTATGAAATGGATGATGGGTTGGATGAATGATACCCTGAAGTATTTTAAGGTGGATACCCTGGCGCGGAAACACCATCATCATCAGTTAAGCTTTAGTATGACTTATGCTTTTACGGAGAATTTTATGCTTCCCTTCTCGCACGATGAAGTGGTACATGGAAAATCGCCGATGCTATACAAGATGCCGGGCGATGACTGGCAGAAGTTTGCAAATTTAAGAGCGCTTTACGGTTATATGTTTACGCACCCTGGAGCAAAGCTATTGTTTATGGGCAACGAATTTGGCGACACCAGTGAGTGGAATTTTACTCAATCATTAGATTGGCACTTGCTTCAATATCCAGGCCATAAAGGAATGCAGGAAACAGTAAAAGCCTTAAACTTTTTATACAGAAAGGAGCCTGCGCTCTATCATTTCAACTTCAGTTACGAAGGTTTTGAGTGGCTTGATGCAGATAATACAAACGAATCTGTTTATGTGTTCATGAGAAAAGGGCCAAAAGCAAAAGATACCTTAGTGATTGCAATTAACCTAACACCAGTTGTTAGGGAACATTATCGCATTGGGGTGCCATTTAAAACCAAATGGAAAGAAATTTTTAATACTGATGATCTTGTTTATTACGGAAGTGGGATCAATAATAGGGGAGATATCGTTACTAACAAAGAAGGGTATAACAATCAGGGATATTCCATCGACATTACATTGCCACCATTGGCTGTAACCATATTTAAAAGCAAATAAGCTTAAATAAGAAAAGCCTCCCATTGCTGGAAGGCTTTCTTAAACTCTGGAGTGGAAGCTTCCAGAGAGGGTGCAAAGATACAATAATAGTTTTCTCTGGCAATAGCTATTTTAAAATAAGGTAAATCTTTTTTAGAAGCTGTTTAAATTTATGAATGAAGATCAACTTGCGAAGTTTTGGTGGCCTTTGTTGGGGGGAAATACTTCGCAAGTTTTGTGATATTGTCATCAAAACTTTCGAAATTCTTCAACGTACGGGCTTTTGGAATTTCGTGAATTGATAGGTTCTAGTTTTTAGACAGTTTCTTAAAACTTCAATTCCTTCATAAAGATTTTACCTTCTGTAGAGTCCAAATGTCATCAAATGTTGGATTCAAATGTGAGCCATCTACTACACTTTCTAGCAACTTTATCTGGTGTTTGTGGAATTTTCTGCTTGGTATATTTGTAGGTAATTGATAACCATTAGGTAAATCCTTGGTGTTCAGCATCAGTATATCGGTTTCTTATTCCAGTTGGTTGTTCGTTATTTAGCTTTGCGAACGAACAAATGAAACTTTATAATGTTAAGGATTTATACTGATCAGCAAATGCAAGTTTCATTTAATGTATTAAAGCAACAAGAAGAAGGCTCGGGCCTAAGTGGCTGGTTATCTGATCAGGAAATCTTTTTTGAACGTTTAAGGTCACGCGATTTGGAAACGTTTCGGCTATTATATAAAAAATATGCTGCGGCATTGTTTGGTATTGTGCTTAGGAAAGTGGGAGATAGGCTAACAGCTGAAGTTATTTTGGAGAAGATATTTCTTGAAGCCTGGAATTCAATTACGGTTTATGACGAAACCAAATTGAAAATCTTCATCTGGTTAAATCAAATTTCAAATGATCAGATTAACCATCATTATGCCAATACTTAAAATTTATCTGAACTATCTCTGTAGATTAGTCTTATTCTTTCCAAGATATTTCAGATTAGATTTTTATCTATCGTTCGTTTTCTCGCTAATCGAAAAATTCATTCCTAATAGATCCATTGCTATTAACAGATTGACGAGATAAAACTTAGGCTACTTGGTGAGGTACCCATGTTATTAATTTTAAACTATTTATATGTTTGATGGAGCTCGATTTTGTTTTGCACAACTTTATTCGCTTAGCCAAAATTTTCAAAATTATCTGAAAAAGAAAAAGGAGACCTCATCCAAGCGTCTCCTTTTTTTCTAACCAAATATAAACCTGTTATGAGCCAGGCTTTGTCTTTAATCCTCCGTCTAAAATTTATTTTTTAAGGAGAATGATTTATCTTTTTTTAATTGAATAAACATCGTCTCGTTTATTACTCTACAAATATAGTAAAAAAAATGATAGTGTAAAAAATACACTATGAAATTTTTATATATTTTTTTTGTCATTTTTTGTTTGTTGTAGTTTTTATGCTCGAATCCTCTGCTAAAACTGCCATGCTACGAATATACACTGAAAATGTGTTAAGTAAATGTTAAATTTTAGTAAAAAACAGATGTATGGTAGCTGTTTTTTTATAAAATTAGGGTTGTTTGATGATTAAATTTAATTTTAAGGTGATTTTAGTGTTATTTTTTTTGTAAAGACACTTTTTTGATAGATTATTTAAGTCTTATTTTATTTTTAAATCAAAATTATACTCCTTTTTATTAGTGAAATTTCTGTTTAAAATGAAAAAGCGACAAATGCCAATGGCATTGTCGCTTTTAAACTACTTAATTTAGCTTTGTAGCTGTTTTCTATTATAAACTAGCGTAGTATTCTACGAATTTAGCAAGTGCAGAAGAATATCCCCACTCGTTATCATACCATGAAACAACTTTTACGAAGTTATCATTTAATGAAATACCAGCTTTTGCATCGAAAATAGAAGCATGATCATCACCAATGAAGTCAGAAGATACCACCTCGTCTTCAGTGTAAGCCAATACGCCTTTTAATTCACCTTCAGAAGCAGCTTTCATTGCCGCTTTAATTTCTTCGTAAGTTGCTGCTTTTTCTAAGCGAACAGTTAAATCCACAACAGAAACGTCAGCTACTGGAACGCGGAAAGACATACCTGTTAATTTACCTTTTAATTCAGGTAATACCATACCTACTGCCTTAGCAGCACCAGTTGATGAAGGAATGATGTTAGAGAAACCACCACGTCCGCCTCTCCAGTCTTTAGCCGAAGGACCATCTACTGTTTTTTGAGTTGCAGTTACTGCGTGAATTGTACTCATTAAGCCTTCAACGATTCCGAAGTTATCATTTAATACCTTAGCGATTGGCGCTAAACAGTTGGTAGTACAAGATGCATTAGAAACGATAGTTTGATCTGCCGTTAATTTATCGTGGTTAACACCCATTACATAAGTAGGGATGTCGCTATCCTTAGCAGGAGCAGAGAAAACAACTTTTTTAGCACCAGCAGCGATGTGTTTTTCAGCATCAGCACGGGTTAAAAATAAACCAGTAGATTCGATTACTACTTCAACACCAACTGCATCCCATTTCAAGTCAGCAGGATTTCTTTCTGCAGTTACACGAATTGTTTTGCCATTAACGACTAAGTTACCATCTACAACTTCAATTGTGCCATCAAATTTACCGTGTGTTGTATCATATTTCAACATATAAGCCATGTAATCCGGCTCGATCAAATCGTTAATTGCTACAATATCTAATCCTCTTTTTAATGCGGCTCTGAAAACCAGTCTGCCGATACGGCCAAAGCCGTTTATTCCAATTTTGCTCATTGTTTTTGTTAATTAGTGTAATGTTTTAATAAATTTAATATGGGTTCTTTAATAATAGATTTTATTTTTAGTTGATGCCTTTCAGCTGCAAGTTGCAATCGATCTTCCAATTCTGCGGCCACTTTACCAACGAAGTGTAAATCTTCATTGTTATATTTTGCAACCACGGGTAATACGTAGGTTTGGAAATATTTCTCAAATCCCTCATCGATTAACCCAAGGATGTACTCATGTTTAATATTTTGAGTAAAAAAATCGAAGAAAGAAGTTAAAAAAATATTCGCCTGTGGCTTATTGTAAATTCTTTCTAAAATTTGAGGGCGATCCAGATTAAAATTCCTGATAAATTTTGTTTCCAGTTCTTCTGGCAATTGCTTACTTAAAAATTTCTTAAGAAGTATTTTTCCAAAATAGTTAGATGAACCTTCATCACCGAGTATGTATCCTAAGCCAAAATTGTTGTCAATCAATTTTTTACCTTCGAAATACGCACAGTTGGATCCACTTCCCAACATGCCTACTATTCCGGGTTGGTCGTAACAAGCAGCCTTAGCTGCACCGAACAAATCATTTTCGACAAAAACTTTACTGTATCTAAAAAATGATGATAAAGTTTCTGCAAGTTCATCTTTTCGATCTGCAGAAGACGCTCCTGCAGCAAAGAAATAAATCTTCTTGATATTTTCGGCATTGTTTACCAGCACAATTTTTTTATTCAGAATCTGAAGAATCATTTTCGGATCTACAAAGGTTGGATTAATGCCCGTTGTATTGCAATGCGCTACTACGTGTCCATTTCGTGTTAATTTCCAAAATGCGGTTCTTGATCCACTGTAAACAACTGCTACCATAAATTATATCGATAAAACTTCAGTCATTTCCATTAAGTCTGGTTCCAGTTTGAAACTATGTGCAGTAAGCGCCTCCGTAATACTGGTTAGCTTAATAGCATTACCATGTAAACCAACCATTTGCTCCGTTTCGCCTGCAATCAGTGCATTTACTGCGGCAAAGCCTAGTCTGCTTCCTAAAATACGGTCGAAACTGCTTGGACTTCCGCCTCTTTGCAAATGCCCCAGGATGGTTACTTTAGTATCGTAATGATCAAAAGTTTCCTTTACTTTTTTAGCAATATCGTAAGCGCCGCCCTGTTTATGTCCTTCAGCAACAATTACAATGCTGGATGATTTCTTAGTTGCTGCACCTAATGCCAGTTTAGTAATTAATTCATCTACACTGGTTGCTCTTTCTGGTAATAAAACAGCTTCTGCGCCACTTGCAATGGAACTTCTAAGTGCAATACAGCCAGAATCTCTTCCCATTACTTCAACAAAGAACAAACGATCATGTGCATCTGCAGTATCCCTGATTTTATCTATAGCTTCAATTACGGTATTAATAGCAGTATCATAGCCTAAAGTAAAGTCAGATCCAACTAAGTCATTATCAATCGTTCCTGGAATCCCGATTACTTTAACGCCAAAAGTTTCAGAAAAACGTTTTGCGCCGGTAAAAGTTCCATCTCCGCCGATAACCACTAAACCATCGATGTTATTTTTCTTTAAATTCTGATAGGCAATTTGCTGCCCTTCTTCTGTTTTAAATTCTAAACAGCGTGCAGTTTTTAATATGGTTCCCCCTAAGTGTAAAATATTACTTACAGATCGGGCATCCATTGGTTTTATATTGTCTGTGATCAATCCCTGGTAACCTTGCATCACACCAAACATATTGATGCCATGGTAAATTCCGGTACGAACAACAGCTCTGATTGCCGCATTCATTCCTGGGGCATCGCCACCAGAAGTAAGTACAGCTATATTTTTAATATTTGGCTCCATCTATGATACGAATATAGTGTGTAATTTTTACACTAAGTAATTTTTTTTATTTTTTTTACTTAATATTGAAAGTCATACCTTTATCTGCTTAAAATAACTAAATTTTACCTTGGAACAAATTTTACCTCATTTAGATTCAGTATTCTCGATAGATTGCGTTTTGTTTGGATTTGATGGTAAGGAATTAAAAATCTTACTTATCGAAAGAAATGAAGAACCATTTAAAGATTGGTGGGCTTTGCCCGGTAACATTGTTGGCGCAGATGAAAGTCTGGATCAATCGGCTTCTCGTATCCTTTATGAGTTAACGGGCTTACGTGGTATTTACATGGAGCAATATTATGCTTTTGGAGATCCGGGAAGGCACCCGCAAGGTAGGGTAATTACGCTGGCATATTATGCGCTGATTCGCTTGGGTGGTGAGAAGGAGCTTCGTCCGATTAGTACTTATGCTAAACGTGCGAACTGGTTGCCTATTACCGATTTGCCAAAACTGGCTTTCGATCACCAGAAGATTTATGATAAAGGGTTAGAAAAAATCAAAAGGAGGATTAAACATCAGCCAATTGCCTTTGAATTACTTCCTGAAAAATTTACCTTAACCCAATTGCAGCATGTGTATGAGTTAATCTTAGGTAAAAAACTCGATAAGCGGAACTTTAGAAAAAAGATTGTCAGTTTCGGTGTGCTTAAAGAATTAGATGAAAAGCAGAAAGGTGTTTCTTATCGTGCAGCAACACTGTATCGTTTTGATAAACGCAGATATGCAAAATTATTTGGTAAGGAGATTTCTTTTTAGGAGCGCGAAGAGTAAAGAGCAAGGAATAAAGAGCAAGGAATAAAGATTGAAGAGCAAGGAATAAGGAGCAAAGATTAAAGACCAGGTTGCCATATAAAAAAGGTCCCGATTGAATTTCAATAGGGACCTTTTTTATGGCTTTAAAGACTTTGGACTCATGACTTCAGACTAAAGACTCCAAACTCAGTACTAAAAACTAACCTTTCTTAGCGGCCTCTAAATGGTAGTGAACTAAATCATCTATAGGTGAGCGGATAATTTTACCAACGCCCATTTCATAACGATCTGCTACAATACTTAAAATATCACGGAAGCTGTAACCTACAGAACCAACACAATTTAATTTGTGGTCTTTGTAGTTTGGATAGTGAATCACCAATGCCTCGAAGAATGACGTGAAAGCATAATCTATTGTGCTGAATGCGTAGTCTTCGTAGTTATCTTTAAAATCGTATAAGAATTTACTAAAGCTAGCACAGAAACGGTTCGGCAATGGCTTGTTGTAAATATTATCGAAAATATCTTCGTTGGTTAAGGCATAGTTATCATAAAAAGCCTCACGTAAACCTTTCGGCATGTAACCTTTCATATAATCGCTCAAAATGCGTTTCCCAATGTAGGAACCGCTACCTTCATCACCCAAAAAGTAACCTAAAGAATCTATATTCAAGGTAATGTCGTTCCCGTCGTATAAACATGAGTTGGTACCTGTGCCTAAGATAGCAGCAAATCCTGGCTCGTTTCCAAGAAGTGCTCTGCAAGAGGCAAGTAGATCATGACCAACAAAGATTTCGGCATTAATGAAAACCTGTTTCATGGCATCAGCCACAATCTTTACGTTACCGGGGGTAGAACAACCAGCGCCATAATAATAAACAGCGGTTAGCTTTTCTCTTTCCAAGTGGTCTGGAAGTGTTTCGTTTAAAGATTTTACAATGTATTCTCCTTTTGAAAAATATGGATTGTAACCCTCGGTGTTAAAGTAAATTTTTCTGCCGGCCTCGTTAATCAGACACCAGTTTGTTTTGGTCGATCCACCGTCTGCAATTACTATCATTTTATTTATTTTTGGTTTTAGCACGATAAAAGTATAAAAACTCTTATATTTTGTATCCTTTTTTTTAATAATTTTTTAACAATTTATTGTTGTTGAAATTTAAGTGTGTAAAAAATACACTATATAGGGGCGTTAATCACGTTAAAAGCCTAATATTATACTAGAAAGGGCATTGGTCTTTTTTTTAACCGTCAAGAATATTTTACAATTTTAAGTCAAATGAATAATAACTTTTTAGATTTTAGAAGCGATACTGTAACCAAACCTACAGCTGGTATGCTGGATGCCATGATGAGTGCAAAGGTAGGTGATGATGTTTTTGGCGAGGATGAAACGGTGGCTGCCTTGGAGGAAAAGCTTTGCAATATCTTCAATATGGAAGCCGGGTTATTTTGTCCATCAGGGACGATGACAAACCAAATTGCCATTAAATGTTTCACTCAACCAATGGATGAAGTAATTTGCGACCAAACCGCACATGTTTACCGTTATGAAATTGGCGGAATTGCCTTTCACTCCGGCGCATCCGTGAGATTGCTTCACGGCGAAAGAGGGATTTTAACTCCAGAACTTATCGAGCCGGAAATTAATGAAGACAATATCCATTATCCGAACTCCAGCCTGGTCGTGCTGGAAAACACCGTGAACAAGGGTGGAGGAAAATGTTATGACCTCACTCAGATTGCACCCATCCATCATTTGTGTAATATTAAAGGTTTGAAACTTCATTTGGATGGCGCAAGGATTTTTAATGCCTTGGCTAAAACAGGTGATCAAGCACACGATTATGGTAAATACTTTGATGGCATTTCCGTTTGTTTATCTAAAGGACTTGGTGCACCAGTTGGATCAGTACTATTAGGCAGTAAAGATATGATCAGAAAGGCACGTAAACTGCGGAAAGCATTTGGCGGTGGAATGCGCCAGGCAGGGTTTTTAGCGGCCGCGGGGATTTATGCCCTAGATCATCATGTGGAAAGGTTAAAGGAAGACCATCAACATGCACACGCCCTGGCTACGGCATTATTAAGTACAAAGTATGTACTTTCTGTTTTGCCTGTTGAAACTAATATCGTAATCTTTGAAGTGGCAGCTGGAACTGCAGAAAAAGTGGTTCAGCAACTAAAAGAAAAGGGACTTTACTGCGGAACAACAAGCGCAAGCACGGTGAGGTTGGTAACGCACCTGGATCTTAGCCCAGCGATGATTGATCGTGCGATTGAAATAATATTACATTTGTAGTGAAGTCGGAAGTCTTTAGTCAGACGTCCGGAGTTTGCAACGCTTGATATACATTGTTTAAATAAAAAGGTGTTAAACGAATGAACCAAAAAGCCAATAAACCAATAACCAAAATACTAATAGCCAACCGTGGTGAGATTGCTTTGCGTATTATGCGTTCTGCAAAAGAAATGGGGATAAAAACTGTTGCTGTATTTTCTGAAGCGGATCGCAATGCACTGCATGTTCGTTATGCTGATGAGGCGATTTGTATTGGTCCGGCGCCATCAAACCAAAGCTATTTAGTTGGAGAAAAAATTATTGATGCATGCAAAATAACTGGTGCAGATGCCATTCATCCAGGCTATGGTTTCTTATCTGAAAATGCTGCCTTTGCGCAAAAGGTAGCCGATGCAGGGTTAATCTTAATCGGGCCATCTGCAGAAGCCATGGAGATCATGGGAAATAAATTATCAGCGAAAGCGGCAGCATTAAAATATAATATCCCAATGGTTCCGGGAACGGAAGAAGCCATTACTGATTTAAATGAAGCAAAGAAAAGAGCTGTTGAAGTTGGCTTCCCCATCCTGATCAAAGCGGCTGCGGGTGGTGGCGGAAAAGGAATGCGGATTGTAGAAAGTGTTGACGATTTTGAAGAGCAGATGGACCTGGCCGTAAGCGAGGCAACTTCTGCCTTTGGCGATGGTGCAGTGTTTATTGAGCGATATGTTACCTCCCCACGGCATATCGAAATTCAGGTTCTTGGTGATCAGTATGGAAACATTGTCCATCTTTTTGAACGGGAGTGTTCTGTGCAGCGCCGCCATCAAAAGGTTGTGGAAGAGGCACCTTCATCGGTATTAACGCCAGAAATTCGCGAGAAAATGGGAAAATGCGCAGTAGATGTTGCACGTTCCGTTAATTATACCGGCGCCGGAACAGTGGAATTTATTTTAGATGAAAACCTCGATTTTTTCTTCCTCGAAATGAATACCCGATTGCAGGTAGAGCATCCGGTTACGGAATTGATTACGGGTATAGATTTGGTTAAAGAACAAATAAAAATTGCTGCTGGTGAGCCATTAAGTTTCCGTCAGGAAGATTTGAAAGTTAGCGGTCATGCGGTTGAGCTTCGCGTTTACGCAGAAGATCCGAACAACAACTTTCTGCCAGATATTGGCGTGCTCCAAACCTATAAAACTCCGAAAGGAAACGGTGTACGGGTTGATGATGGCTTTGAGCAAGGAATGGAAATCCCGATTTATTATGATCCGATGATTGCTAAACTGATTACATATGGTAAGGATAGGGAAGAGGCGATCGCCAGAATGGTTAGGGCAATAGAAGAATATGAGATTACAGGGATAGAAACTACCCTTGCTTTTGGTAAGTTTGTAATGCAGCATGAAGCTTTTAAAACTGGAAATTTCGATACTCATTTTGTGTCTAAATATTTTAAACCAGATAAAAATAAGCTTGTAAATGATGATGAAGTATTAATTGCTGCTGTTATCGCTGCAAAGTTTTTTCAGAAAAATGTTTTGAGTGTGGAACAGGAACAGGTTACCCAACAATCATCAAACTGGAGAAAAAATAGATTAGAATATTAATATTGGTTTCTTAATTTCTAACATAGTTTAGAATCTTAAGGTGACCTCAACAATTATAAATCATGTTTACTGGAATTATAGAAACGCTGGGCGAGGTTACCGCCATCAAAAACGATCATACCAACATTCATTTTACCATTTCATCGGCCATTAGCCACGAATTAAAGATCGACCAAAGTGTGGCGCACAATGGCGTTTGCCTCACAGTGGTATCTTTAGCTGATGGTGCGCATACGGTTACGGCCATTGATGAAACCTTAAATAAAACCAGCATAGGTAATTTAAAAGTAGGAAGCCGGGTAAATCTGGAACGTTGCATGCAAATGAATGCCCGTTTGGATGGTCATATTGTTCAGGGGCATGTAGATCAAACTGCCGTTTGTGTTAAAAGAGCAGAATTAGATGGTAGCTGGGAATATCGTTTCAAATATGATAGTAGTTCTGGGAATGTAACGGTAGAAAAAGGTTCTGCTTGCGTAAATGGAATCAGTTTAACCGTTGTCAATTCTACAACAGATGAGTTTTCTGTTTTCATCATTCCCTACACCTTCGAACACACCAATTTGCAGGAAGTTCAGGTGGGCGACACAGTAAACCTGGAATTTGACATTATTGGAAAATACGTTGCCAGGTTGATGAATAAGTAGGAACGGAAACCCCCTTTAATACGAACCGTCCTTCTGAACTTGATTCAGTATCAACCAAGATAGGTGCTGAACTAAATTTACTGCGTAGCTTTCCGCTGCGCTACAGGTCAGCATGACGAATGGGTTAGTAAATCCCTCTAGGAAGTCCCTTTTGCAATAAATCGTCCTCCTGAACTTGATTCAGGACCTTACCTGGATAGGTGCTGAACTAAATTTACTGCGTAGCTTTCCGCTGCGCTACAGGTCAGCATGACGAATGGGTTAGTTCATCCCTCGAGGAAATCCCTTTTGCGACGAATCGTCCTCCTGAACTTGATTCAGGATCTTACTTAGATAGGTGCTGAACTAAATTTACTGCGTAGCTTTCCGCTTCGCTACAGGTCAGCATGACGTGTTTTAAACTTGCAAGTTGGTATTGTTTTGAATATAAAAATTAATGCTTTAATATTGCAGCTTTGGTGGTTGATGTCTTATATCAACCTTATTTCATTGCAGATATAGATTAGGATGTACAGTAAAGATGAGGCCGCCCGGTTAAGGCAGCAATTTTGGATCAGTTTCGGGCAATACATGAAGCCTGTTCCTTCAGCAAGTGGAAGCACTGTACACTGGATTAATTACAAAACTGGCGTAAAAAACATCATTTTTAAAATGGATGTGGATAGCAAAAAGGCAAGTATCGCCATTCAGTTAAGCCATCCAGATCCGGAGATTCGCCACCTGATTTTTGATCAGTTTGAAGAGTTTAAGCTCATGTTCACCAATACAGTAGGCCAAGAATGGGACTGGCAAAGAGATTTTACGGATGAATATGGCAAAACAATTAGTCAGATTTCAGTCACCTTAACTGGAGTAAGCATCTTTAATCAACAACACTGGCCTGAACTGATTTCATTCTTCAAGCCAAGAATTATTGCGCTTGATGATTTCTGGGATAATGTTAAACCAGTTTTCGAAGACCTGGTTTAGTCAGCCAGGTTTAGCTGCGCAATCCGGTCTTTTGTAAATTTGATCTCTTCCTTATCATCGGCTGCATTAGGTTTGCTTTTGAGGTAAAGTTGATAGTAATTAAGTGCAGCTTTTCGCTGATTAAGTTTGGTGTCATAAAGTGTAGCCAGGCGATAATAAATGGTCGGGTTGGCTTTAAACTGCAAGCCTTTTTTATAGGCTGAATTTGCTAATGCAAACTGACTGTTCTCTTCGTATACCAGCCCCAATAGCACATAATAACTTGTCGTGTTTGGTGAGATTGCCTCATCAATTGTTTTCTTAGCATAAACGGCAGCCATTTTATAATTCTTTAAGTAGCGAAAACTTAAACTGGTAAAGTATAAAGTATTTTCGTTCTGCATCAGCAGGTTTTCGAGCAGCGAAAAAAGTTTGATCGCTTTGTTATAGTTTTTTGTATAATAATAAGCTTTAGCCACATCTTTAATTACCGCCGCATCCATTCCATCTTTCATTAATCTTTCTCCTGAATTAATTACTTCCTGATATTTTTTTAATTGATTAGCGACTGGAAGTTTCGCCCGCTGTAATACCAGATTCTCGCTATCAGCTTTAATTGCAATGTTAAGAACCTCATAGGCCTTATCATAATTTTGGGAAACGGCATGTACTTCAGCCAGGTCAGCGGCAATATCTCCCTCACCAGGGTTAATTTGATTGGCTTTTAACAGGTAAACAAATCTTAAAGAATCTTTTAGGGATGGGTATAAGTTGGTGAGCAGCTTATAAACATTAAAATTATTGCTGTCGATTTTTGCAATTTCACCGTAATACTTCTTCGCTTTATCGTTATTGCCACGTTTGGTACTAATATTACCCAGGCTGAAAAGAATTGGTAAACTATGTGGCTGTATTTGGTAGGCCTTGCTATAATATTTTTCTGCCTCTACATTATTTCCGGCCATTAAAAAGCAATAGCCGATCTGTGTTAATGCTTTTATATCCTGTGTGTCATCATTGAAGATACTTTTTAGGTAAACTGCTGCATCGGCATACCGCTGACTTTGATATAAATCAAACAACTTATCTTTATCTATAACTGGCGTATTTTGTGCATAACAAAACGCTGAAAGAAAAAATAATAGTAAGCATGTACAAAGATTTTTCATAACCATAAATATTTTAAACTAATTTATTAGTTGTTTTTGATTATTCCAAATCTATATGGAAGAATAGGTAAATAAAACAAATTGAAGACGAGTGGGTTTATAAAGGTAACAGTATAAAAATTTAAAAATAAGAAGCTATGAATACCTTACAGAAATTCGAATTGATGGAAAAAATTGTGCGTGAATTAGAGGATTTACAGAACTCCCAAACCGCACTTATTCAAAAGATTGGTAAAATTGAAGTTGACAATATCGAACTAGGCGATGGCAGGTTGGAAAAAGATTTACCAGATATTCACCAAAATTTAGCTGATAACTTAGATACTATCTCAGGAATTTTAGATTACTTTGCAGGTAAGACACAAAATTTTGGCGATAAGAACAATGTTGATGCCTTGAAAGAACAAGAAGCAATCAACAATGCGACTAGCTAATTAACTTTAACCCTATTTAATATGAAATCTTTATCATTAACTGTTGCCTGTTTATTTGTATGCTTTTTTGCAAGCGCACAGGTATTACCAACCTTCCAGCTAGGTTTAAAAGCCGGAGCAAATTTTTCAAAGTTTGATAGCGATAACACTTTTAGTAGTGATAACCGCGCTGGTTTTTATGGCGGTTTATGGGCGAGGATTGGTGGTGCAGGCGTTCATTTTCAACCAGAACTTTACATCTCTGGTAAGAAAACGAATTTAGTTAGTGATGCAACAGGCCAGGTAAACAAAGTGAGTTTTACCAGTTTGGATGTTCCATTATTGGTTGGAACTAAAATTGGTGCCTTGGGCGTTGGCGTTAGGTTAAATACAGGTCCAATGGTTTCATTTATCTTAGATGAGAAACAAAGTTTTGGTCAGGCTACCGGAAATGTTTTTAACGGAAACTTTAAAAACCAGGCATTTGCATGGCAGTTTGGCGCAGCACTTGATATTAAGAAATTAAGTATTGATGCACGTTACGAATTGGGCTTGTCTAAATTAAATAAAGATGGTTATCCTGGAACAAAGTTGAACTTGTTCACTGTTGGTTTAGGATATAGAATTTTTTAATCTGATATTAAATTATCAGTATATAAGAGGGCAGACATTTGATCTGCCCTTTTTTTATGGCGTTTTTTCTGTATCTATTTCCGTAAGCTCATAAGCATATGATCCATTTTTAGGGATGATGGGCGTTTCCCTGCCGATACTTAAAGCCTTGATGTAAGATGCACCAAAATAGAAGATGAGTGAAGAGTAAAATACAAAAAGCATAATTACGATAATTGATCCTGCTGAACCATAGATATTGCTAATGTTGCTTAGTGGCAATAGAATTCTCAAAATGTATTTGCCGGCAGTAAACAAACAGCCAGTAAGTAATCCGCCAGAAAATGCCGCTTTCCAGGTAGGTCTGCCATTGGTTAAGAATCTGAATAACATAGTAAACCACGTGGTTACGATAATTACAAAAATAATCTGGTTCAGTATTGAGGTAAGAATGAGGCCAAAAGATGGTGAATTTGTTTTCAAATAAGCACCAATAATTGCCTGAACACTATCAGCTAATAAGCCGATAAAAAATAAGATTCCAGCGAATAAAATGATCGTCATGGATATGGCTCTTGATTTCAAAGTTGCTAATATTCCTTTTTTATCCTTCTGTCCAATGTTCCAGATTTGTTCTAAAGAATTTTTAATCACATTAAAAAGCGTGGTTGCCACAAAAAGAAAAAAGACGAAACTAAACAAGGTAATATACCAGGCCTGATCAATTCCCCTGATATTTCTAAGGGTCAACTTAATTTGTTTGATACTATCCTCATCAAGGATATTAGCCAGCCGCTGAAAAATATTGGTGAATAGTGTACGCCTGTCAGTAAAAAGCCCGAATAAGCGAATTAGAATAATTAGTATTGGAGGTAATGCAAAGTTGGTAAAGAAAGCAGTAGCTCCTGCTAAGCGTAAAGGATCATTTTGTTGAAATAAAACAAATGCATTTCTCCCGGTTAAGAAAAAAAAACGTAATTCATCCTTTAGTTTTGACAGCATGTTCGATTAATAAAGGGTCGAAAATAATCAAAATACTTTATTTCGTTCTATTTGTATATAGATTGTTATTGATCGAACTTTTTAAATACCAATAGTTTCTTATCTCCATTTAAGAGCTGAAGTTCGCTATCTGTTATTTTGGCTCCGGTTACCTGATTAATGGCTTGCATATAAGCCCGTTCGGCCGCATCTGTTTCCTGGCAGAACATTCTGGTACTGAAAATATCTTTCAATGAAATTTTTTGTTCTTTAACTTCTATCTTGCCGCCATAGCTGTTGCAAAATGATTTACCACTTACCTTTAAACTATCGCCAAAAATGAGCGTTGCTTTTGAGCTTGGCGGAAGTGTTAAGCCGGGTAATTCAGTTAATTCCCACTTGGTGTTGGTTAATTTTTTAGGGTCATTTTTTTCTAAACAGGCACTAAAAAGGCAAAGGATCATTCCGAAGATGAATAAATTTTTCATAGGTTTTGTAATTTGGAAAACATCAACAATAATTAATCCAATAAGTATTACCAAGTATGCGGTTCTCTCTCACCTACGTTTAAGTATGTTAATAAAGGTTGAAGATGACTGATTTTTATCAGGCTTTTGGTTTTAAAAAATCACCATCAATAATCAATAACTTTACTCCCCCGGCAGATATAGACCTGTGGCTGCTTAAATCATCTGATACCACATAAGTCATTCCCTTTGATAAGCTAAAGGTGCTTCCATCCTCCATTTCGCTCACAAAACTTCCTTCAAGGCATTGTACAATATGCCCTTTTAAACACCAATGGTCTGCAAGGTAATCTGGCGAATATTCTACGATTCTGATTCTTAAACCATCAAAATTTAGGGTTTGCCACGTAGCTATACCCCTTGTGCCTATATGTTCAGTTTTTTCAACCTGATTCCAGTCAATACTGGTAAATGGAATGGTATACATCTTGTTTTGGTGTTGGATAAGGAAGTTATGATCATTTCATATGTAATATATTGGCATGAACATGCTCCATGTTAATCTTCAATTCTACATAAAAATCATATAAAGTTGAAAATTTAATCGGAGGAAAGAAATAAAGGTAATAAATTAGCAAAAAAAAGCAAGAACCTTAAGTCTATGAAAATTACTGTATTAGCCATTTTACTTTCCGTTAGCTTATTTGCTTGTAAACCGGGTAAATTAGAAACTGTTTACACACCAAAAGCATATGCAAATGATGATTTTAATGAGTTTCCAAAAGTTAAAAATCAAACCTTAAATATTGTAACCATTGAGCCTGAAACTCCGGAAGGCAAAGAAAGTTATGCCATAACTTTTAAAGATACAACGGTGGCTGTTCAGGATAACCCGAAGCCATTGGCCAATAAGTTTAAGGAAGCAAGATTTATCAATACCCAAAAAACGGCGGCATTGGTTCAGGTAGAGGATGGTACGGGTCTGGTTTCTCCATTTTATGTGGTTTCGTTAACAGATGGAAAAGTGAGCGTAACGAGTTTGGATAGGGCATCGAATGGTAAAAACGATAAAAAATATACAAAAGGTATACAGGAAATGAGCCTGAGTAATATAATAGTAAACAATGATTTTGCCATCGCACTGGTAAATGGAAAGATTTATCCTATAAAAAGACAGCAGGAGGGAGAGCGTATTCAAGGTGATTTTTTATTTAATTCTTCTGATAAAAAAACGTTGGTTTTTGTAACCAACAATTCACTTTACCAGGTAAATTATCGTACTGGCGAAACCAATAACCTTGCGCTTCCTGCAAAAGTTGCTCAGTCTGAAAATGTGGCAAATGAAATCAGACAGGGTTACAGCTGGGCCACCAATGCTAAGGGAACATCATTCTTAAAGCAAAATCCTGATGATAACCGGATTGTTGACATCAGCGAATTTAAGAAATAGATTAATCATCCGGCAACCATCGATCGAAAAGTGAGGTTTACTCTTGGGGTAGCAATTTTTTTTGTTGGAGGTAAACGATGCAGCCAATTAGTTTGTGTTGTGTCTTTCATCTCCAACAAACTACCGTTTTCTAAAAACATACCAATGGTTTCTTTGGAGACCTTATGTTTAAGAAGAAACTTTCTTTCTGCACCAAAACTCATTGATGCGATGCTGGTATTTTTACCCAGGGCTTTCTCGTCATCACTGTGGTAAGCCATACCTTCGTCGCCATTGTGGTACAGATTTAACAAGCAGGAATTATATTTCGAGCCTGTATTTTCTTCGGCAATGCTTTTAAGTTCGAGCAATTCTTTTGTCCACGGTAAGGCATATTTTGTGGTTTTTGAATAAGTGTACGCGTATTCAAGATCCCCATACCAGGCCACCTTTCTTTTGGTAATAATATGTTTTCCCATAATAAAAGCTTCATCATTCTTCCACTCAATGGTGTTCATCAGCGCTTCGAAATAAGCATTGGCCTTTCTAATGGGAAATAATGGACCGAAATAACGCACTGTGCCATCATAAGGCAAGAGGTTTTTATTGTTATCTATTGTTGAACTGAACAAATCCATTTTTTATATTTCGTGTGTAAACAGTGCGTACAGGGTCTGAAGCCTGCGTCAATTGCTTGCTTGTCTGAATGAAAAAATACCCGGTTTTCTCTTTTCATCCTTTTGCCGGATTTACATTGCAGGCTACCGTAAATTTTTAGCTTAAGATTTCCGCCAAGGCAAATTTCTTTATTTTTTATCTTTTTTGTTAAGTCAGCAGATGATAAAGCAACGTGATTCAACATATTTACAATGAGTCGGTCTCTGTTTTTGCTGCTTCCCAGCCAATGATAGCTGTTTTACGATTGGTGCCCCAGTGATAGCCGCCCAATGCGCCACTGGCCTGGATGACCCGATGGCAAGGAATTAAAAAGGCAACAGGATTATCACCAATTGCAGTGCCTACCGCTCTGGATGCTTTAGGATTATCGACCTTCCGGGCAATGTTTCCATAAGTAGATAACTTCCCCATGGGGATTTTCAAAAGCGTTTCCCAAACTTTTAACTGGAATGCGGTGCCTTTCAAATGTAGCTTCACCTGGTTTAGTTTTGTCCAGTCGTTTTGGAAAATTAAAAGCGCATTTTGCTGAATAGGATCAAGTCTCCTGATAAAGTTTGCCGCTGGAAATTTAGCTTTTAACTGCATCAATGCAATTTCCTCCTCTTCAGAAAAAACGAGGTGGCAAATTCCTTTTAGTGTTGATGCCACAATAATAGTTCCGAAAGGTGTTTCCGCAAAACTGTAACTGATTACTAAATTCTCGCCACCATTTTTATATTCTCCAGGTGTCATCCCTTCAATGTTTACGAATAAATCATGTAGTCTGCTGGTTCCAGAAAGGCCGGTTTCTAATGCCGTTTCAAATAGTGATGCCTGATTTTCTTTCAGACATTTTTTGGCATAACCAATGCTGATGTATTGAAGAAACCTTTTCGGACTAGTACCTGCCCATTCGCTGAATAATCGCTGAAAATGATAAGGACTTAGGTTAGCTTTCTCCGCAATCTCTTCCAAACTAGGTTGACTTTTAAAATTTAATTGAATAAAATTTATGGCCTCTGTAATCCGGGTAAAATTGATTTCTTCTTGTGCTTTCATTACTTTATTAATTATACACAAAACTACAGCAGTAATTGGATTTAATACACCCGATAATTGCTATGTTTTCATAGAATAATAGCTTATTATAACTTCTCCTCTCTCTTTACCAATAGAAACTCTTCATTACTTAATGCTAAATAGCCAAACTCATAACAAAATACATACTTGTTCCCATTTTTAGCTACATAGGTATGTGTATGATAATCGAAATTAAAGCCAGCGGTGAGCATCTTCTTCTTTGATACCTTAACCTTTCCATCTGGATTAAACCTCGCTAAGAGTTTCCTGTTTTTCTTAAGAATTACATTGATGCTATTGAATACAATTCCGTTTTCACTTTTGAGGCGATTATTGTAATTGTTTCTGCAATTATCATCACAAAATTTTTTATCGGTTCTGCCTTTTACAACAAGACCACAATCTAAACACAAGCGTTCCATAATAATCAGGTTAAATATTATGGGATGATGTTTAAAACTAATAAAAATTTATTTGTGGGCAAAATAATACTTTGATTAGACAGGGTAAGAATTTAAAACGATGTAGAAGTTGTCATTCTGATGGATAATTTAGTTCCATAAAATTTAATATTAATGGCGTTAATTTATGTTTTTGAAATATAGGTGGTTAGCAATATATGTCAATGGTAGTTATTTGAAGAAAACTTCTGTATCATATTATAGTTTTGGTTTATTGTTGATTTAGGCTGACATAAAATCTTTTTTAATATGTCTCATTGCGATTGCGTTAAATATCGAATGAAAAGGTGATTTTATATCATAACGCCCTAGTGTGGTCGAATTAATAAATATCCGATCCTGATCAAACATTACTGTAATCTGCTTTCCCCAGCCAAAGAGTCCTGCTTTCTTTTTACATTTAATAACGTTTTTCCCGGAATCATTAAGTGTAAATTCGGGATACCTTAATTTTAAAATTTCAATAATTTTAATTCTGTTTATAGTTTGATTGGTTCCGTTAATCATAGTAAGATGATTAATAAAATACAAACCAGTCAGCAAGAACACCCAGAAAATTGAAATTAAAAATAAGCCAGTAGTAGTGATCTGATTATTGTTATTAAACAATGGTAAAACGGGTAGCGCCAGACAGATGATCCAGATGAAATTTTCGAAGAGCCTATTAAAAACCAATTCGGTATTAGCATGATATATTAATCGATGTTTCCTGATACTGCGTTGCTTATCGATTTGTGATCTCATATTTAAATGTAGAAATATTCTTTAAATATTAAGAAAGACCCTATGAGGCCAAATTCCATTTTGCTCTCCTGGATTATCATTATCCGTGTTTAAACGTTTATAAACGACTATAAATATTTAATACCCGAATAGAATTTTTCACTGTTTGCACCTTTGTTTTGTCGGTAGCGAGGAATCTACCGTTCATTAAACAATTAGAAACTTAAATTTAAAAGATCATGGAAAGTGCAATCAACAAAGTAGTATTAAGCGGTTTTGCAGGAGCAGATGCGGAGGTAAAAAATGTATCGGGAAGTCAAAGATTAGCCAGGGTAAATCTTGCGGTACATGAGTATTATAAAAATGCATCCGGCGAAGAAATGAAACGAACAAACTGGTTTTCACTAACATTTTGGAATGATAAAGCTGATCTGGCTTCAGCTCAAATCAAAAAAGGTACCAGATTAACGATAGAAGGTAGATTGATAACCGGATCATACGTAGCCAAAGACGGGACGAAAAAATTCACAACAGACGTTGTGGTGAACGAAGTGGTTATCAAAGAAATTGATTTAGCCAATTAGTTAGCTGCTAATTATATTGAATAAAGTAATCAAGCCAGGTAAAGCCTGATTACTTTATTCATCAAAGTTTAATTGATGTTCCGAGGTAATAGTTAATACTTGCTGCGGCATTATAGTATCTGCCACCCATTGCGTTTAAATCATTTCCCAGGCTGTACTTCTGGTTTAAAAGGTTATTTACTCCGCCGAAAACTTCTAATTTGATTTTTTTAATGCGGATGTTGCGCATCCCTGTCTTAAGTTCAACCAGGTGATAGTTTTTTGCAAAAACAGTATTGCCATCATTTAGTGGAATACTAGCGGTATAATTATGTTGGGCAAAAAAGTATAAGCCTTTGCTAAATTGAAAATCTAAACTGCTCACTACTACATTTGCCGGAACACCAGTTAACTTATTTCTGTCGAAACTTACATTGCCTATAGTAAATTCTCTAAATCTGAAATGACTATAAGTGTAATTGCTTTTTAATTCGATTGCTTTTAAAAATGAAACGCTGTTTCTGATGAGCCAAAATGCGGTTTCCAGTTCCAGTCCTTTTTGTGTTGTTCCACCTGCATTAATAAAGAATTCTGCATCGTTTGCATTCAGACGTCTCACAATCGCATCGTTTAGGTTAAATTGGAAAACATTTGCGGCAATACGGAGGCGATTATTCTTCAGGTGATACCTAAAACCTGCTTCATAGTTCCAGCCTAGTTCTGCCTGTATGTTGTTATTGATATTATTATCTGAAGCCCTTACTTCGGCAATGGTAGGTGGTGAATAGCCTTTACTTACAGATGCCCTGATTGACAGTTCGTTGTTGATCAGATATGATGCGGCCAGTTTTGGCATCAGTTCGGCGTCAAATTTTCTTTCTCTTTTAGCCACAGTTACTGGCAGAAAGCTTTCATAATTGTATTTATAGAAATTTAAACTGGAAGCCAATTCAATCAAAAGCTTATTACTAATGTCTAGGTTAAATCTCAGAAAGGCAAAATTCTGGTTTGCCTTCAGGTGATCAAAAGCTTGTATGGCAGCAGGGGAGCCAGCATTATTATCAAAATTTTTAATCTGGGTTTTCGTTGCACCGCTCTCCACGCCAAGTTGAGCATTGAATTTGATGAGATTACTGGTTTTTTGATAATCAACGAAAGTTCGCAGTCCTAATGTACCTTCGTAGCGTTTTTCGTAATTAGTGATAAATGGATTTTTGAAATCTGTATAACTTCCGAATAATGCAATTACGTGTTTAAAGTTTTTACTGATCTGGTAATTGTTTGATAGGCCGCCAAACAATGTTTTATTGTAAATGGCTGCCTGCTGCGTCACTGCGCCTGGTAGCGTTGCTGTTGCAGGTCTGGCTGCTTTAGCGTCGAGTTCAAATTGTGCCAGCGTTAAGCCGCCTGGGGTTTCATAATTTAAGTCGCTGTAGAAAGCATAAAGTTTTAAATTCCCTTTATTACTGTAGTCCCACTGATGATTGGTTTGGAAATATTTTCTTTCCATAGCACTGTGTTCGCGAAATCCATCGCTTCTTTGGTAGCCCTGCATAAAGCTAAAACTGTAATTCTTATATTTTCGCTGAATACTGGCCGTTTGATGAAATAAATCATATGAGCCAGCAGTAATAGTTGCTGCAATACTATTTTCATTTATAGGTTGTGGAGAGATCAGAATTGCGCCGCCGGTATTGGCACCAAAAACACTGGCTTCCGGACCTTTATAAATTTCAATGTTTGCAATAGAAAGTGGGTCTAAGGCATTTAAGTAAGTGTTTCCACCCGCATCTGTCAATGGGAAATCATCAATATAGATTTTAATATTCCTGATCCCAAAAGGTGAACGAAGCAAACTGCCACGCAGGGATAGCCGGTAACTACCAGGTGACCTTTCTTCCATTCTTAAGCCGGGAACGGTATTGAATGTACTTACCAATGAACTGTTTTGCTGATTCCTGATCATATTACTATCAATTAAACTTACTGCTGAAACGGATCTTAACAGCGGTTGATTATTGTAGTAGCCACGAACAACGACTTCATTTAATTTTTTAGTAGAATCAGTTTTACTTATTTGCGCAAATGTGGTAATGGAAAGAAATAAGGAAATTGAAGTAAAAAGTATTTTCAATATTTTAAATTTTAGTAAAAATAACAAGGAGATGCGTGCTTCCACCATCTCCTCGTATTTTATTATGAATAATTAATTATTTTGCAGCTACTCGCCAAACTACACCACTTACATCATCGGCAACCAATAAAGCGCCATCTGGAGTTAAGGTTACGCCAACAGGTCGGCCATATACATCAGCTTTATCAGCATCAGCAACAAAGCCTGTTAAAAAATCTTCTGGTTTGCCTGATGGTTTTCCATCTTTAAATGGAACAAAAATCACTTTATAACCAGCAATTTCTGAGCGGTTCCATGAACCGTGCTGCCCAATGAAAGCACCTCCCTGGTATTTTGAAGGATATTTAGTTCCTTTATAAAAGGCCAGACCTAATGATGCAGTATGTGATCCGACAGGAACATCAGGTGCAATTGTTTTTTTAACCAGCTCTGGATTCTTCCCTTTTAATCTAGGGTCTTCATTTTGACCATAATATGCGTAAGGCCAGCCATAAAAAGCACCCTCTTTTACACTTGTGATATAATCCGGAACCAAATCATCACCTAAGCCATCACGTTCGTTAACGGCGGTCCATAACATATTTGATCCTGGCGCCCAATCTATTCCAACCGGATTCCGTAAACCTGCAGCATAAACTTTTTCACCTGTACCATCGGGATTGATCTCCAGAATATTCGCTCTTCGAACTTCATTTTCCATTCCATTTTCACCAACATTACTTCCTGATCCTACGGTAACATAAATTTTGCTTTTATCTGCATTCGCAATTAAGTTTCTCGTCCAGTGGTTATTGTAACCACCTGCGGGCAGGCTCATAATTTTCTTACCTGTGCTCGTTATTTTTGTATCTCCACTTTTGTAGGGATATTGCCAAATGCCATCAGTATTGGCTACGTAGAAAGAATTTCCGATGATTAACATGCCATAAGGCTGATTTAAACCAGTTAAAAAGGTAGTTGTTAATTCTGGTTTTCCATCTTTGTTTGCATCTCTATACAGTAAAATCGTGTTGGCACTTTGTCCTGCAACTTCAGATTTTGATTTTCCGGTTACGGCATTCGCAACTTTTTCTTTTGTACTGCGTTCAGAATTGGAAAGCGCTACAAGTACATCTCCATTTGGTGCTACAATGGTATTGCGTGGACTTTTAATGTTGGTAGCAAATCTCGTTACTACAAACCCTTCTGGCGCAACCGGCGTTTTGTTTTCCGGCCAACCAATCACTTTGCTGAATTTATCTTTAGACGCTGTCGTATCTGGAGCAGGCAGGTTAAGAGATTCACTTGCAGTTGTAACAGTGGTATCTGTACCCTGCGGCGCTGATTTAGAGCCTGATTGGCAACTCGTAAGATAGGCCACAGAGAGTATTGAGGCGTAAAAATAATATTTTTTCATGTTTTTCTTTTTTCGTGAATAAGAAGATTTTCGAAATGATAACATTTTAAATGCAGAGATGTTTGTTAAATAAAACCTATTCAAATCACTGAAACGAATAACTAAAAATTATTTTGCTGAAAGTTTAATTACCCAAAATTTTCCCTTTTTCTATATCAAATTCTGCTTGTGATAAAATTCCCATATCAAGCAGCTCTTTCAAATCCAGTAAAGCTTGTTTTTTAGCAGCCAGATCAAGTTTTGGTTTTTCATCAGTTACTGTAGTTTCATTTGGTTTACTGAAACTCACCTGAGTTGATGGATGGTACTGAAGTAAAAGCACTGTGATTTCGTTAAACCCTTTAATGTTTGCATAATCTATTGCTTTTTGTTCTTTGGCATTTACAATCGTTCCATCAGCCTTATGCTCTAATAGCAATTTCACAATATCTTTTTTGCCATTCGCAGCAGCATAATGCAATGCAGTATTACCACTTTCATCCTGAATATTAATATTTGCTTCTTTCTCAATCAGTAATTTCACCATGCTCACATTTCCGCTTTTTGCTGCTACATGAAGCAGGCTTTCACCACCATAACCATATTCGGTATCCAGGGAAAAAGTACTGGCTGAAGATAGATTCGTAGCGCTTTCCACCCAGTCTAAGTAGGAGTACATCGATGTTTCATCACCTGAAACAGGTTTAGAATAATTGACATCAACACCATTCTCCAGGAATAAAGCCACAATTTCTTTTTGATTGTTTGCGCAAGCATACCAAATCGGCGATTGCCCGTTTTTAGATGATACCAATACATCAGCACCTTTATCCATTAATAGTTTGATCAACATTCTGTTGCTATCATAGCAGGCTTGTAGTAAGGCACTTTCTCCGTTATGGTTAACGTGGTTGATGTTTGCTCCGTTTTCCAAGAGGAGTTCCGTTACAGGGATGTTTTTAGAAACCACTGCAAATAATAAAGGTGTGTTACCGCTTTTATTCGTGGTGTTTACGTTTGCACCTTTATCCAATAGGGTTTTTACAATTTCTTTATTCCTCCAGCTGGCCGCAATCAGAAGTGGTGTTTCTGCTTCGTTATTTTCTTCGTCTACTGCCAATCCGTTATCCAGTAATTTTTCCAGCACTTCAATCTGGCCACTTTGTGCGGTTAAATGAAGCAAGCTATTGCCTGCTAAATCTTTAATATCTGCTTTTGCACCTTGTGATAAAAGATACAGTGCGGTTTGCTTCTGTTTTTGTAGACAAGCAAAATAAAGAGGTGTTTCGCCAGCGTGGTCTTCGTAATTTAAATCTGCTCCGGCATTAATTAAAAGCTGAACAAGATCTAAATAACCACGATGCGCTGCATAATGCAATGCTGTTCTTCCATTTTCATCAGTATAACCCACTTCAACTTCACCATTGGCTAATAAAAGCTCGGCTATTTTTCTTTTGCCGCTTTCGCAGGCAATTATAAATGACATCGACATATTTTTCCTGAATCAGATTTAAGCGTTTTTCATTAATAGTTCTACCGTTTTTATTTTCAGATTATCATCAGAAGCAAGCATGAGTGGCGTTTTATCTTCATCGTTGCTAATAGAAACATCTGCTCCATTTTCAAGCAATAGTTTTACTTTTTTGTAAGTCTCTTTTGCCTTCTCAGCTTCGAAATTTACGTTGTATGCGCATACTTTATGAAGAAGGGTATTGCCATGATTATCCTGACGGTTAACATCTATGCTACCCGAATCCAGAACAGCCTGAAGAATTTCTGGTTGCTTTTCTGCGATTAAATCTATTGGTGTTTTTTCTTTACTGTAATAGGTACTGGCCTGGTAAATATCTGCACCATCACTAATCATTGTACTTAATAGCTCAAGATTTTTTTCGCTTGCATACATCATCCTTAGAAATTCGAAAAGAGTATTCACGCCATTTTTATTGATTGTATCAAAATCGGGGCTGCCAAAGTCTCTAATTTTTAGGTAGATATTGAGGTCTTGTTTCTGCGCTACAGCATAGAAAAACGCTGAATTTCCATCCTGATCCAGCTCATTAGGATTTGCGCCATTTTGTAATAGAATATCGAGATACTCTGGTTTGTTAAATTCAATCGCGGCAATTAACGGTGTCTTATTTACAATATTAACTGCGTTTACGTCTAACCCCTCGTTGATCAGTAATTCCAGATATGCGATAGAAAGCTGCGGTTTCATCAAGTTAGTTTTGATCACCTGGTGGATAAGATTTTCTTCTGCGTTATTAGTGAAGTTGATATCGCATCCGGTATCTATTAATATTTTAATCTTTTCTACACTGACCCCTTTTTCAAGGAAATAATTGATGAGTGTTTTTGCTTCTACTTCATCATTAATGTTATCACATTTAGAGATGAAATCCTGAAAAAACCCTAGTGCTTTATCATCATTTTTTAAGTTCCAGATCATATTTCCAAACACACTTTTATCGAAACTATCAAATTCATAAACGTCGGTTTCAATCCATTTGCCAGCCACTAATTCATTGATGATTTCGTATTGCTCATTGCTGAATAAACGTTCTAAAATTTGGGATTTTTGATGTTCGGGAATATTTTTTGATAATTTCTCACCTGATTGGATTGACGAGAATGCCTGATCAAACTGTTTTTGCATTAATAGTTGTTCTAAATTCTGTTCACTCATAGATATTATAGGTATAGGTTAAAATTAAGAGCTATGCGTTGTAATGCCTGAAATTGAGGAAATACATTCGCCGTGGCGAATAGCCCGTTTGTTTCGTCTTCTTTCATAACAAATCCTGATCCAATTATGAAAAAGTAACCATCAGGAGGTACTTATTTTAGTGGTTAAAAATAGGGTAGGGTTATTTGTTATTTAAAAATCAGGGGCTAAAATTTAATGTTTTACCAAACACAAATAACATTACGATGTTCCTTAATTCATTCGTTTATTTTATCTTTAGGCGATTTTAAGAAAAGGTCGGTTTGTAATTTTAACCGATTAAATAGTTAACCTTATAAAGCAAAATCAATATAAACATGTCAAATACATCAAAAATTATCTACACCAAAACCGATGAGGCGCCAATGCTGGCAACTTATTCACTTTTACCAATAGTACAAGCTTTTACCGCATCAGCAGGTATTGATGTAGAAACCAGAGATATTTCTTTATCGGGAAGAATTTTGGCAAACTTTCCTGAGTATTTAAAAGACGATCAAAAAATTGGTGATGCTTTAGCTGAACTGGGTGCATTGGCTACCACCCCAGAAGCAAACATCATTAAATTACCAAATATATCAGCATCTATTCCTCAATTAGTTGGTACCATTACCGAGTTACAGGCTCAGGGTTTTGCCATTCCAAATTATCCGGATAACGCAAAAACGGAAGAAGAAAAAGCCATCAAAACAAAATATGCAAAAGTTTTAGGTTCTGCAGTAAACCCGGTTTTACGTGAAGGTAACTCAGATCGCAGGGCACCAAAGGCAGTTAAAAATTATGCAAAACAAAATCCGCATTCGATGGGGAAATGGTCTGCTGATTCAAAAACAGTAGTGGCTAGCATGACGGAAGGTGATTTTTACGGTTCGGAAAAATCAGTTACTATCGCCGATGCCTCTCAATTTAAAATCGAATTTGTAGCAGAGGATGGTTCAGTTACTGAATTGAAAGGTTTATCTCCTTTAAAAGCAGGTGAGGTAATTGATAGTTCTGCTTTAAGTTTATCTGCTTTAAAATCTTTTGTTGCTAAAGAAGTCGAAGTTGCGAAGGCTGCAGGTGTTTTGTTATCTGCTCACTTAAAGGCTACAATGATGAAAGTATCGGATCCGATTATTTTCGGAGCAATTGTAGAGGTTTATTTTGCAGATGTTTTTACTAAATATGCAGCGCTTTTTAAAGAAATTAATGTTGATACCCGCAATGGTTTAGGTGATGTTTTTGCGAAAATTGCTGGTCGCCCGGAACAAGCCGAAGTGGAAGCTGCTATTGCTGCCGCAATTGAAAACGGCCCGGCTTTGGCTATGGTAAATTCTGATAAAGGGATTACGAATCTTCACGTTCCTAGTGATGTGATTGTTGATGCTTCTATGCCTGCAATGATCCGTACTTCTGGTCAGATGTGGAACAAAGATGGTAACGCTCAGGACACTATTGCTTTAATTCCTGATCGTTGCTATGCTGGCGTATATACTGCAACAATTGAAGACTGTAAAGCACATGGCGCTTTTGATGTAACTACAATGGGCTCCGTTCCAAATGTAGGTTTAATGGCTCAAAAAGCTGAAGAATATGGTTCACACGATAAAACTTTTCAAGCTATTGCAAATGGAACTATTCAGGTAACTGATGCAGATGGTAAAGTTTTCTTCGATCAAAAAGTGGAACAAGGAGATATTTTCCGCATGTGCCAAACTAAGGATGCACCCATTCAGGATTGGGTTAAATTAACCGTAAACAGAGCTCGTTTATCTGAAACACCAGCAGTATTCTGGTTAGATGAAAACAGAGCACACGATAGAGAAATTATTGCTAAAGTAAATACTTATTTAAAAGACTACGATACTGAAGGCTTGGATATCCGCATTCTTGCACCTATCGAAGCGACCAAATTTACCTTGGAGCGTATTCGTAAAGGTGAAGATACCATTTCCGTTACCGGTAACGTATTGCGTGATTATTTAACAGATTTGTTTCCGATTTTAGAATTGGGTACTTCGGCTAAAATGTTATCTATTGTTCCGTTAATGAATGGTGGTGGTTTATTTGAAACCGGTGCTGGTGGTTCTGCTCCAAAACATATTGAGCAGTTTATTGCTGAAGGTTATTTACGCTGGGATTCTTTAGGTGAATTCCTTGCGCTTCAGGCATCTTTAGAGCATTTATCTCAAACACAAAATAATGCTAAAGCGCAGGTCTTAGCTGATGCATTAGATGAAGCAAATGCCAAATTCTTAGCAACTGATAAATCTCCTGGTAGAAAATTAGGTACAATCGATAACCGTGGTTCTCATTTTTATTTAGCTTTATATTGGGCAGAAGCTTTAGCCGCTCAAAGTAAAGATGCTGAATTGCAGGCTAGATTTGCGCCACTGGCGAAAGCTTTAGCTGAAAAAGAATCAAAAATTACCGAAGAATTAATTGCTTCTCAAGGTAAGCCACAAAATATTGGTGGTTATTATCATCCAAATGATGAATTAGCGAGCGAAGCAATGCGTCCGAGTGAAACATTGAATGCTGCTCTAGCTTCTTTGTAGTCGCATCCGTTTTATAATTAAAAATCTCCAATTGAATATAACTTCGATTGGAGATTTTTTTTTTATAGCATCAGAACAGGATAAATCTTTATTCATTCGCAAAGAATTTATCAATATCCCATTTTTCAGGATTGTTTATAATATAGTTTGAAATATTTTCAAAAGCCCTTCCATCACGAATGATGTGGTCGTAGAAGCGAGTCTGCCATCCAAATTCAAATCCCAATCGATTGCAATATTTAGTTACCGCAGATTTATATGAGCCGATAATAGATGAAACAGTATTTTTTCCCTGATTTTGAAAGCGTTGTTGTCCGGGAGATTTTGCAGGTGGGGTGGAGGGGGCTAGAGACAGAGCATGCTCTGTCTGTACTTCTTTATCAAAATTGGCATTATTATCCAAAATTATAATCCCATGCATATGGTTTGGCATCACAATAAATTCTCCTAATTCTATATTTTTATGATGATTCTTAATCTCATACCACATCAAATTGGCAATGACACCAATATTTGATAATATCATTTCTCCGTTTATAATTTTACCGAAATGATGCAGCCTATCTTTCGTGCAAATGGTAATAAAATATTTACCATCCCGACTATAATCCCAGTTTTGTAAACGCGCAGAAGGAATTCTGTATTTGTTTTGATATTTCTCAGTCATGAAGTGAAGAATTATTATGCTAATAAATCGTTTGATTATGGTTGATTTATAGGGATGGGTACGACAAGATAAGAAGTATTTGGTAATTAGAAAATCTGATAGCGATAAATAAATCCTTTTAAAAAGCATAATCTCTCAAAAACCATCTGCCAAACCAGTTGTTATTATTAGAAATAAAATAGGAGATACCATCATGGCAGATAACGAAAATAAAGGATCACAAGATAAAATACACAGCACTACCGAAAACGGTGAAATCAATAAGGAAAATTTGTCATTCGACGAAGTTAAACAGAGTTATGAATTGGATGTAAAAGGAGACGATGAGGATTATGACCATCCAATGGGTTATGAAACTGTAGCTGCTGGTGCAAAAGATGATGATTCTACCTACGACGAGGCAAACCCTTATGTTGGTGATGAATACGCCAGCAACGAAGATATTGCAGAAGATAATTTAGAAGAATTAGGTATGCATGTAGACAATGGCGAGAGTGTGAAACTAAACACTGAAGATGAAATTTTAGCTCGCACACCTGAAGATGATCGTGATGATTTAGATGAAGAAGGTTATCCGGTTAATGACGCACCAGAAAAATAGTTTGCAATCCATAGTTTTCAGTTGGCGATGTTATATTGTCAACTGAAAATTGTAAAATGATTAAGGATTAATATCTAAATTAAATCGTTTGCGCAACTCGTCAAGTTTTGGATTTTTGGTTACCAGATAATCATATTTTTCTCGGTTTCCATAAAGCCTGTTTTCAATTTTTCGTTCAACAAGTTTAAAGGTGATGTCTACTGCAAAATTTTGTAATTGATTTCTCAGATAATTCATTAATTCAACAGATTCCTGAACTACAAATTGTTCCTGAGTTTTGCTTTCCACAGAAATTTCAATTAATACCGGGCTAATCAGCTGCGGTGTAAAGTTATTTAGAATAGTAAACAAATTAATTTTGTCTGCATTCTTTATAATTTGAATGTATTTATTCCAGATTTCGAGTAATTGATCATAGGTGAAGGGTTCCCGAGCTTCTCCTGTAGCCTTCTTCGGACCACTTTCTTCCTCACCGCTAGCAAGACGTTCTAAATCATTTAATGAGGGAATTAATGTACCAATATTTTTTTTCGGAATGTTAATACTTATCGAATTTGCTGAAGAGGAAGGAATTGTTTTTGGTTTCTCTTCTACAGTGGGTAAAGACAGTGTTTTAGTTTTTGGCGGCGGGTTTTGGCTTTCAACTTTAATCTTTACGCTTTCAGCTTTTCCGGCTACGACATCAGTTTTTTTTTTATCCTGATCTTGGTCAGTTGCTGTGTTACTAGGGTTTAAAGGCTGTTGGGCTAATTGGACGACCGATCGAATATGACACATTTTAATCAATGCCAATTCTACCTGTAAACGCTGATTTTTAGAATTCTTATAATTTAAATCGCAAGTGTTTGCTAAATTCAACGCGGTTAACAAGAACGATAACTCGGTTTGTTTGCATTGATCTAAGTATTTCTGTTTTATATTTTCACTAACTTCTAACAACTTTATTGTTGCGGCATCTTTACCTACCAATAGATTGCGGAAATGCGTTGCCAAACCATTAATGAAGTTGTTCCCATCGAAACCATTGTTCAAGATCTCATCAAAAAGGAGCAAAGTCTGACTTACTTCTGCTGCAGTTAAATAAGAGGTAAGTTTGAAGAAATAATCGTAATCTAAAATGTTCAGGTTATCAATTACCGCCTTGTAAGTGATGTTCTTGTTTGCATAACTCGCAATCTGATCGAACATCGAAAGTGCATCACGTAATCCTCCGTCTGCCTTTTGGGCAATTATGTGTAATCCGTCTGATTCGAAAGCAATATTTTCGCGCTGCGCAATTGTAGCCAGGTGATTGGAAATGTCTTCTACCTGAATGCGGTTGAAATCAAAAATCTGACAACGGGATAAAATCGTCGGTAGGATTTTATGTTTCTCTGTCGTGGCTAAAATGAAGATCGCATAAGAAGGTGGTTCCTCTAGTGTTTTCAAAAAGGCATTAAATGCACTTTGAGATAACATGTGAACCTCATCAATAATATAGATTTTATATCTACCGGCTTGTGGCGGGATACGAACCTGCTCAATTAAACTACGGATATCATCAACAGAGTTATTTGATGCCGCATCTAATTCGTGAACGTTAAACGAATGTCCGTTTTGAAAAGATAAACAATTGTCACACGTTCCGCAGGCTTCCATTTCGGCTGTAGGATTGGTACAGTTGATGGTTTTAGCCAGAATACGTGCACAGGTTGTTTTACCAACACCTCTTGGACCGCAGAATAAAAATGCCTGGGCGAGCTGGTTGTTTTTAATGGCATTTTTTAGAGTACCTGTAATATGCTGTTGCCCAACTACGGTTTCAAACGTGGCCGGACGATATTTACGGGCAGAAACTATAAAATTTTCCATCGGCACGAAAATAGGAAAAATTTAGATGTTGCAGGGTTGAAATATTAGGAATGTTGAAAAGTAGGGATGTTGGTTAGTGAAGAGCTGGTGTACAGTAAGCTGGAAACTGAGTTTTCGTAAAGCTGATACAAGATATTCGATTTGAGAAGCTGGATTTGAAACATTAGACTTGGAAAGTTAATCTTACTACTTGATTCTTACTACTCAATACTTGCTACTAATATACTCCCTTACTTAATAATCGATTTCAATTCATTTCTGTATTCAGATGCACTTTTTCCTGTAAACTCATGGAAGATTTTATTGAAATGACTGAAGTTATTAAAGCCACTTTCATAAGATATGGCTGTAATGCCCATGTGTTTTTCTGATAAAAGCTTAGAAGCATGAACCACGCGGTATTCATTTACAAAGCGGGTAAAAGTTTTTTTGGTTATTTTTTTAAAGTATCTGCAAAAGGAGGGAACCGTCATGGCAGACATTTCTGCAATATCTTCCAGGCTGATTTGTTCCTGAAAATGATCTTTCACATAATTAAAGATCATATTAATCCGATCGTTATCCTGAATTTGTGTTTCTATAGAAAACCCGGAAGCATTTAAAATCTTAAAGTCTTTCGTTGCTTCTAATGCTTTAAGCACACCGAGTAGGGTTAGCAACTTATTAAAAGGTTGTTGAAACTCCATATCTTCAATCAGTCTACCTACTTCTTTCTTGGTTTGCTCGCCGAAAGCAATTCCTCCTTTGGCTTTATCAAATAGTTCACCAATCCATTTGGCCTCCTGAAGTGTCATGAACCCGCCTCCTAAAAAATCTGGTTTCATCTGGATCACGGTCTCGTTTTTATTTCCGGTGTGGGTATCGGTAAAGCCGCAATGGGGCAGGTTGCTCCCAATGAGTATCAAATCACCATCAGTATAATAAGAAACATGACTTCCAATCTGCCGCTTTCCGGCACCACCGTTTACGAAAACCATTTCTATTTCCGGATGATAATGCCATAAGTGTGCCTTATTATTCTCGTTTTCCACGTATTTGGAATAATAGAAAGAACTTCCGAAGGATGGTTCTACAACTTCAAAGCTTGGTTTTAAAGTTTTCATAATTATTATAAACAAAAATAGCGATAAAATATGCTGTATTGATGTTGAAGTGGTAAAAAATAAAGGCAAGGGTTAATATTGCATAGATATTGGTGAATATGCTCTCTTTTTAGCTGTTTAAAGCAGTGTAATTTTACTTCATAAATTAATTGTTCACTCATAAAGCTATTTAATTATGAAAAAGTTCTTACAAATCGGCCTAATCGCAGCATTATTTTTAACTGCAACTACCACTTTCGCAAAAGATGGTGATTTTACCTTAAAAGTTAAAGGTGAAAATGAAAAGTTTCTTCGTTTTTCTATCGAAGGGAATGAAAATGTTAATTTATCTTTCATAGGAAGTAATAATGAAGTTTTATTCCAGGAAAATATCCAGGCAAAAGCCGCTTCAAGTAAACTTTATGATATAAATGCCTTACCTGAAGGGAAATATACAATTAAAATTGAATCAGATACTAAACTTGCCAATTATAAGGTAGTTATTGAGAACGGTAAAGCAACAGTTTCTGAGCCAGTATTCTTAGATCTTTTTCATCCGTTAATTAAAAAAGATGGAGACTTCATCATTTTAAAAGTAGAAAATGAAGAAGGTAACCCTATCGAAGTTCAAGTGATGAACGAATATAATGATAGTGTTTATACAGAAGTTTTCAAAAATAAGTCAGTATTACAGCGAAAGTTTAATATCAGTAAAACTGATTCTCAATCATTAACATTTGTGGTTAACGTTAAAGGGAAACAATTTTCTAAAACGATAGAATTATATTAAGGTTAAATATTGCTAATTGATGAAGAGATTACCGTTATGGTGATCTCTTTTTTATTTTACATGTATTTGTGTTATTTGTTTTTTATCACCAAAGAGCTGTTGAGCATTCTTACCCGAAATTGTGCTCAATACTTTAAACTTCACATTATACTCTTTAGTCTTTGTTCTTTTATCTTTATTAATTACTCTTTAAGCTTTCCGCTTTAGTCTTTCATCCTTACTCCTTAATCTTTGCTCTTTATTCCTTGCTCTTTAAGCTTTCCGCTTTAGTCTTTGTTCCTTGCTCTTTAATCTTTGTTCTTTCCCTCTAGTCTTTTTCAATTAAAGCTTTGATTTTAAGAAATATATTGTTACTTTTGCATCCCCGTAATATACCTCGGGATTAAAAAATTAAAACATAATTTATAACAATGAATCAGTACGAAACTGTTATCGTTCTAACCCCATTGTTATCTGAAGAGGCTGCAAAAGAGGCATTAGCTAAATTTAAAGCAGTTCTTACTGATAACGATGCCGAAATTATCCAAGAGGATAATTGGGGTTTGAGAAAATTAGCGTATCCAATTGAGAAAAAATCAAATGGATTCTTCAACTTAACTGAATACAAAGCTTCAGGTGATTTGATCGCAAAATTAGAGCTTCAATTAAAACGCGATGAGCGTGTGTTACGTTTCTTAACTATCCGTTTAGACAAACACGCTATTGCTTACAATGAGAAAAAGCGTAGTGGTGCTTTTAACAAAAAAACTAAGGAGGTTGCAGCGTAATGGCAAGAGAACAAATTCAATACGTAACCGCCCCTAAAGTAGAGGATAACCGTAAAAAATATTGCCGTTTCAAGAAAAACGGAATTAAATACATCGATTACAAGGATGCAAACTTTTTGTTGAAATTTATTAACGATCAAGGTAAATTATTACCACGCCGTTTAACGGGTACTTCGTTAAAATTCCAACGTAAAGTAGCTCAGGCAGTTAAACGTGCCCGTCACATCGGTTTGTTACCTTTCGTTGCAGATCAATTAAAATAGGAGGCTAGAGATATGGAAATTATTTTAAAACAAGATATTAAAGGCCTTGGTGAGAAAGATGATGTAGTTAACGTAAAACCAGGTTATGGTCGTAACTATTTAATCCCTCAAGGATTTGGAGCATTAGCTACAATTTCTGCTAAAAAAGTATTGGCAGAAAACTTAAAGCAAGCTGCTTTTAAACAAGATAAAATTAAGAAAGATGCTGAAGGTATCGCTGAGCGTTTAACTGCTGTTAAACTTTCTATTGGTGCTAAAGCTGGCGAAAGCGGAAAAATCTTTGGAGCAGTTAACACTATCCAAATTGCTGAAGCATTAAAAGCACAAGGTTTTGATGTAGATCGTCGTCGTATTACTTTCGAAACTGAACCTAAATTTGTTGGCGAATATGTTGCTAACTTAAACTTACACAAAGAAGTGAAAGTTCAGGTTCCTTTCGAAGTAATCGCTGAATAAGCATTCTTTATTTAGATATTGAAAGTCCCGATGCAAATCGGGACTTTTTTTATATTTAAATTTTTGATGATTAGTCTATCGTAATTAGAATGAATTATAGTTGTTGCGCCGTTAGCCATGCTGTGTATGCTTCTAAACGAGTTCCCAAATAGTTAAGGCAGATTTAATAATAGATGAGGCTTTCCTGTTGGTGTATTTGTTTTTTCTAATTTGAACATTCCTCCATATACCCTGATGGCAAAATGATGATCAGCTATATCTATAAACTGATCTTTTAAACGCCATGATTTTCTCTATTTGTAACAAAGTCAGGGGTGTTTGCTTAAATTGTTGTAATAAAGTCAAGGCAGTTTATTGACTATTCGTGATAAAATCAGGAATGTTGCTACTGGAAATTATGAATTCAATAAATTATATGATGTAAAATGGAAAAGGGATAATGGAATGTAAATTCCATTATCCCTTTTCCATTTTACATTCCCGATTATCCTTTCGGCGTAGTTGGTCTTATTTCAATTTTGCTAGGTAATGTTCTTGCTGGCATAGCTAATAAATCGACAATCAGTTTACCCATATCTTCTGGCTGGATTTTCCAGGCATCGTTTTCAGGATCCGGGCTATGATCATTGAAATGACTAGCAACAGAACCCGGCATAATAGTACTTACCTTCACACCATACTTTCTCAAATCTAACATTACAGATTGTGTAAATCCTGTTAAACCGAACTTGCTCGCGTTGTAAGCAGAACCGCCTGCAAAAAAATTGGTTCCTGCTAAACTCGAAATGGTAAAAATGTAACCTTGGTTCTTCTTGATTTGTTCTACACTTGCCTTAATACTATAAAAAACACCAGTTAAATTAGTATCAATAATATCATTCCATTGTTCAACTTCTATTTCATCTATTGGTGCAAATGCGCCTACACCGGCATTTGCAATTAAGATATCAAGCTGGCCCCATTTTTCAATGATTAAATTTACTGCGCTCTGTTGCGACTCAAAATTTTTAACATCAGCCTCAATGGCTAAAACATCTCCATGCTCAACCAATTGCGATGCTGCCTGGTTTGCACTGTCTATCGTTCTGCTGGTAATTGCTACTTTATAGCCACTTTTTAAGAGTGATTCGGCTATCCCAAATCCAATCCCTTTGCTTCCTCCTGTAATTAATGCTACTTTCATATGTTATAAACGTATTCAACTATAAAATGTTTATTCAGTGATCTAAAGTTTTTTAATAAAAATTTCTTTGAAATCAACAGGCTGACCTTCACTTTGTAAAGCAATAAAGCCACTTTTAAGTGCTTTTCCGTCTATTTTAATTGTTGGATCATATCCATTTGCCACACCGCCGCCAATTTGTGGTTTGCTGTATTGCAAAACTGTATCGCCATTAATGATGTGTTTGATCACAGAATCTCCCATCACTATTAGTTCTGCAGAAACCCATTGGTCGCCATCATACGTTTTTGATTTAGAATCAAGACAATGGTCTGGATATAGCTTTCCCTGGTAAAAGATTTCAGTCCCGGGTGAACACATATTACCTGTAGGGCGAGGTTTCTCATCACTTAAACCCCCAAGAAATTGCATTTCTATTGAGATTGGCCAATCTTGTTCTTTAGGCATGGTAGCGGGGTCTTGACTGTGAAACATTACACCACTATTTCTTAAGGTATAACTGGGTGCACCTTTTTGCAATTTGCCAACAAAGCGGTATTTTAATTTCAGGTGATAACTGGAAAACGGGGTTTTGTAATAAAGGTGGCCAAACTGATCATTAAAGTCACCATAATTTTCATAATTAACCCTGATCATTCCATCTTCCACCCGAAAGGTATTGCCGTAATTTTCATTGTATTCATGGTGATGGATTTTAACATTCCAATCTTTTATATCTTTCCCATTAAACAAGGAAGTCCATTCATTTTTATTCGGAACATTTTTCAGGTTTGTAGTGCATCCAAGTAGTGCGGTTGATAAAATAAGATAGGCTAATTTCTTCATGCTGATGTTTTAGTGCAAAATACGAAAAAGGCAACAAGTGTTTATATCCTTTGCAGGCGTTTGATTATAGAAACAAAATTTATTTCTTATACCTTTGTGCCATGGCTAAAAAACGACCTCAATCAAAATCTGGGAATCCATTGTTTAAGAAAATTATTTATAGTGCAAGTAAGATTTTCCTGTATTTTTTATTGGTTTCTGTGATTTGGGTAGTTGCCTATCGTTTCATCAATCCACCTCTAACACTTTTGATGGCACTTCGCAACATTGAGCGCAAGGCTGATGGCAAAACCTTCAAAACAGAAAAAAAATGGGTTGATTTCGAAGATATGTCTAACAATATGAAACGTGCTGCCGTTTCTGCGGAAGATCAGCTGTTTCTTAAACACATTGGCTTCGATATGAAGGCGATTGAAAAAGCATTTGCCAGTAATGCTAAAGGTAAAAAAGTAAAAGGTGGAAGTACGATTTCTCAGCAAACGGCTAAAAACGTGTTTCTTTGGCCGGGAAGATCGTGGATTAGAAAAGGTTTTGAAGCTTACTTTACTTTGCTGATCGAAATATTCTGGAGTAAAGAACGAATTCTGGAAGTTTATCTCAACGTCATCGAAATGGGTGATGGCATTTACGGTGCAGAAGCCGCCGCTCAGGAATATTATGGTAAATCATGTGTGAAGCTAACGAAAAGGCAGGCTGCCCTGATCGCAGCATGTTTTCCCAACCCAAGACGATGGACACCAAAAAATGCAACACCTTATATTCGCCATCGCCAGTATCTCATTTTAAGAAATATGAACAGATTAGGGCCGTTGGATTTTTAGTGTTTAGTCCTAAATATAAAGCCTAAGAAACTGTCTAAATTTCATGAATGAAGATCGACTTGCGAAGTTTAGGTGGCCTTGGGGGGGGATACTTCGAAAGTTTGTGGTATTATCATCAAAACTTACGAAATTCTTCAGCGCACAGCCTTTTGAAATTTCGTAAGTTGATAAATTATAATTTTTATACAGCTTTTCAGTATTTAATTCAAAATCAACATTCTAGCCTTTTGCTATTAACTATTGAGGGAGACTCCCGACTTCGGACTAATGATTCCCGATTTTCTAATCATGATCCTTATTCCACCTGATTTTGATTCCACCTTTATCGTCATCAATTGCTTTCAGGTGAAGCACAATACCTTTCATCCTGGCTTGGCGCTTCTCTGCCTTAGTCAGATTTTCGTCTCCTTTCGGGTTTCTCAAAGGAATATCCATCTCAATATCGGTACCAGTGCCTAAGGCATAAATTCCTTTAATATTAAAATTCATCGCACTTGAATTGATCTGCATCGGACTGATTTCTATCTTATCGCCACGAACGGTAAGTGTACCATTTAGCTTCTTAATCTCAACATTGGATAAATTTCTATTGGCAAACGCAAAGTTGCCTACTTTAACCATTGGTTCGAAGTTTACCAATGCCGCATTATTTAAATTAAACACCACTTTGCCATTGATGGAACGTGGAATAACCTTCCCTGCATGAGATATTTTTCCTGATATGTTAACCAATGATGACAAGTAGCCTTTTAAATTTTTATTGGTGATTGTATTCTGTCCAAAGTTATCAAAGGAATAAAAGAAATCTTTAACACTTACATGGCTAATTTTCGAACTCATTTTAAAAGTATTTGAGCCTGGCTGTTGAATAATACTTCCATTCATACCAATTAAGCCGCCGGCATGCTCTACACTAAACTTATTAAAAAATATACCTTCCCCGCGGAGTGAAATGTCTGCTGCAAGATTTTTTGCTAAAAACTTATTATAAATCGCCTTCCCAACTGTGAGGTTAATATTCATTTTGGAAACTTCCAGCACGTTACTTAATTCTCGCGATGCTGTTTTCATTGAGTTACCAGACGATGCTTTCTTCTTAGTACTTCTTGGTCCTAAAAATGGTAAAAACTCATTTAAGTAAAGCTGTGGACTATGCATTTTAAGATTAACCAGAATCTTCTCGGGATCAGAATAATAGAGGTTGGCAAAATTAGCGATACTACAACTTACATTTAATTCACTTTTTCCGAGTTGGAAATGACCATTCTGAATGGAAAGGTCGTTCTGATTGAAATTGATATTCAGTGCGCTTTTTACCAGGTGAAGTTTTCGTGGCAAGTACGTAATATCTGCATTTGCAATTTTAATGGCTCCAGAAACAATTGGTTTAGTGAAAATGAAGTTATCAATATCTGCCTGGCAATATAGTCTCAAGTCGGCTGTTCCATCTTTAAAATCGAAATCTTGTGTACCCAAAGAATTATTAAGGTTTGTTAATGGGAATTTTGAAGTAACCAGACCTGTTGCAATAGGTCTTGCTAAGTTATTTACGGTAAAGGTGTCGATCTTAATTGGCGCATTAAAATACTTCGCTGTTAACCGATGAAGTTTTATTGAGGAATTTTCATCGCCAATAATGCCTCCAACAGTATCCTGATTGGTAAATGAACCATCAAAATTAGCTTCAGTTAATTTTCCGGCAGGAATAGAAAGGATATTATCGCGGACCTTAATACCAACTTTTATTAAAGGATCGCCATATTTCCCTGAACCATCATCAATGATATTTCCACGGATGTCAACTGGGTTTTCGATGCCGAATTTCAAAAGCTTGGAAGAAATATTAGGCGAAAGGAGCAAGGCTACCTCTTTAAATAAAATCTGATCTACTGCGATGGTAATGGCAAAGGCAAATTTATCAAGATCAATCTTTGCACCAATTTTGAAAGGATGGCCACCAATATTCAGGTTTTCGGGATCCAAAATCACGGCATCAAGATCTCTGCTGTAATGCGCTGATAAAGTACCATCTAATGTTTTTCCTTTTAAGAAACTACCTTTTCTGGTATTAAATGCAAAATTATTAACAAGTGTTTTAAGTTTGATCTTTCCTGTCCAGCCGCTATCCGGGTATTGCATTCTGCCCTGAATCTGATCAATATTAAAATTAAAGAGCTTAAATCGCTTCTGATTATCAAGGATTAAACTCAATCTGTTGAAATCGATTTTCTTTACCTCTAGTGCTGATGATTTTGGAGATGATTTTGTTTCTTCTTTTTTTGGTTTGCTTTTAAATATACTGGTATTGCTATATCCGGTAGAATCGGTGTAGATATAGACTGCAGCATCGTTAATTGCAATTCTGTTGATGTTTACGTTCCCAACTATGAGCGAAAGTATGTTTAAAGAAACATTGATATCTTTTGCTTTGAGCAGATTGTGTTTATGCTGCGCCCATAAGCTATCTCTTAACAAAACATCATTCAAAGAAACGGAAACGCCAGGAAAACTTTTTAAAAGCGTGGGCTCCATGCTACCAGCAGTAATCTCACCATTTAAGTTTTTATTAAGTTGGGCAAGAATTGTAGACAGGATTTCTTTCTTATTGCGGCTAATATAAAAAGCGCCTGCAAGCCAGGTTAAAATAACCAGAATTACAAGTGCAGAAAGTATACTTAAGGTGATCTTGAGCCAGCGCTTCATAGATATTATTTGATTTATTGATACAATATATTTTATGGCGCAATTGTTTTAAAAGGATCATAAAAAACATGATCAAAACAGTGTTACTTGAGGCTGACTCAAGAAAAGTTTACAAGAGGTGCGCAAAAACTGAAGAATGCCAGCTATCGCGGAACGGCACTTCCCACTTGGTATTTAGCTCTTGGAGATTTTGAACCATATTATTGAAAACAATTGTATCTGCTGTTACCTGTTTAATGTTTACAAGGGTTTCAAAATCCTCTTTACCCTGAACCTTCACTTCCTCTTCAACTTTGTATGCAATATTAAAACGGTTAAATAGATCTACATGAAAAGCTTGTTCTATTTCTTTGATGAGCCTAACCGAACTGTCTATTGAGCAACCGGTTACCCCAGCCTGACTTTCATCCACTGTTAATATAATAAAATAGCCATAACGAATCTCGGCTTTTGCCAGCAGTTCATTGCCATGTGCTTTCCACTGGTTAGTGAAAGCAGATAACTTATATAATATTTCTGTTTCTTCGTTTGCCGTGAATTTACGGTCGCTTTGGTAGATCCAGACTCTAGATTGTGGAGAAAAACTCATATACAAATTTATAATTTTAATTAAATTGGTTTGCCCTAAAATCATTTCCATATGAAAAAGTTTACATTGTGCTTGAAAACATCACTGCTTTCGGCTACAGCAGTATTTCTATGCGCTTTTTCAGATCCAGAATCAATAGAACAATACGTTGGTTTTTTGCAGAAATCATTTACCGATCATTACGACAGCAGTCAGGAAGTTAAGCAAATTAAACGTTACGAGCTTAATATTACTAACAATGGCTTTTGTAGGTATAAGCGATATTTTAATAACGGAAAAACAGAGTATTTCGCGTTCAAGTTGGCGAAATTTAAAGATATGGATTATTTAGGGAATACGACTGCCGGCAAATTATACTTACGTACCAAGGGTGATGATGTGATTGTACAAACCTATAAGGATAGGGGAGGAGATGTGGATTCGATGGCGACGGAAGTGGTAATTCCTGTTAAAAATATGGAGGCTGAAGATCTCAATTCGATCCGGGAGAACCTGACGAAGATTTGCGGTTTACCTGCTGTAATTACACCTTAGATATTTGAGATTTATACCTCGCAGGTTTTTAAAACCTGCGAGGTTATTTTTATAGACCATTCGCTCTCGCAGTAATTTCTGCAATATCCAATACCTTCACTTCTTGTTCTTTATCTTTTAGCTTGATCCCATCGCTTAACATGGTCATACAGAACGGACAACCTGCTGCAATTACCTGAGGATTAGTTTCCAATGCTTCTTCGATGCGTTCTACGTTAACATCTTTTTTGCCTTTTTCTGGTTCTTTAAACATTTGTGCGCCACCAGCACCGCAGCATAATCCATTGCTTTTACAGCGTTTCATTTCCACCAGTTGAGCATCTAACACCTCTAATGCTTTTCGAGGAGCCTCATAAACGCCATTTCCGCGACCTAAATAACATGGGTCATGAAACGTGATTTTTTTACCTTTAAAGCTTTCGCCGCCTTCTGCTTTTAGTTTTCCATCATTGATCAAATCCTGAATCAACTGCGTATGGTGAATCACTTCGTAAGATCCGCCCAAGCCTGGGTATTCATTTTTAATGGTATTGAAACAATGCGGACAACCCGTAACGATTTTTTTAATGTTATAGGCATTCAAGACTTCGATATTGGTCATGGCCTGCATTTGGAAAAGAAACTCATTACCGGCACGTTTAGCCGGATCTCCGGTGCAACTTTCTTCTGTACCCAAAACGGCATACTTAATACCAACATGATGCAAAATTTTGCAAATGTCGCGGGTAATTTTTTGCGCCCTCTCATCGTAACTTCCGGCACATCCTACCCAAAATAATATTTCTGGCTCTTCACCTGCGGCCATTAACTCGGCCATTGTAGGTACTTTAAATTCCATTTTTTTAGCTAGTATTTAGTATCAAGATTTTAGTGTCAAGTATCAAGACTGGAGGTTATTAACAATTTATTTTTTCAAACTCCAAACTCTTAACTCCAAACTAACTTTCATTTGCCCAATTAAAACGATCAGCAGGAGAATATTTCCATGGTGCCTGATTATTTTCGATATTGCCTAGCATGGTGTTTATGCTTCCGGGGGCTTGCGATTCTTCCATTACGGCGAACCTCCGAAGTTCCATAATAATTTGAAGCGGATCTATATTTACCGGGCAAGCTTGCACGCAGGCATTACAACTGGTACAGGCCCAGATTTCTTCTCTGGTAATATAATCGTCTAGTAATGACTTCCCATCCTGATGTTCAGCGCCATTTTTATCGATGTTTTTCCCAATTTCAGTAATTCGATCACGGGTATCCATCATAATTTTTCTTGGCGATAATAATTTACCCGTAATGTTTGCCGGGCAAGAATCTGTACACCGTCCGCACTCGGTACAGGTATAGGCATTCATCAAATTCACCCAGGATAAATCTGTCGCATCCTTTGCGCCGAACTTTCCTGGTTCAGCTTCTGCAGGAACAAAAGAAGGATCGAGCATGGCTTTAACTTCATTGGTTACCGAAGCCATATTGGTAAACCCTCCCTTAGGTTCCAGATTTGAAAAATACGTATTTGGAAAAGCAAAAAGGATGTGAAAATGTTTCGAATAAGGAAGGTAGTTTAAAAAGGCCAGGATACCGATAATATGAAACCACCAGCAACCTCTTTCTATGGCTACCAAAGCACTTTCAGAAGAAGGCAAAAGGTTAATCAGGTATTGACTGATTGGAAATGCACCAGCCGTGATGTAATGTGTTGCGCCCAAAACCTGTAATTTCAGATCTGCAGCATTCATCATTAAAAAAGCTTTCATCAATAAGATTTCGGTAATTAAGATATAATTGGCATCAGATTTTGGCCAGGACGTCATTTCTACTCCGCTGAAGCGCTTTAATTTTAATACATTTCTACGGATAAAAAAGATTACACAAGCAACCCATACGGTTAGTGCAAGTATTTCGAAAGATGCAATTAGGAAATCGTAAAGTCCGCCAAGACCATGGAAAATCCGGTGAGTTCCGAAAAGTCCGTCGATCATAATTTCGACTACTTCGATGTTGATAATGACAAAGCCGATGTAAACGAAGAAGTGAAGAAAGGCCGGGATTGGGCGAACCACCATTTTAGATTGACCAAATGCCACTCTAAGCATAGTTATTAAGCGTTTTTGAGGCTGATCACTCCTGTCGACAGGTCTTCCTAAACGAATATTGCGAATAATCTTTCGCGAGTTGAAGGCAAACAGCACAATTGCTGCAAGTGTTATTACTAGAAAAATGATCTGAGCCACCATGCAATATTAGATTGTTTTATGCTAAAATAGGATATTAATCTAAATAAATTACTATGCATGCATAAAAAAATATCGAATTATAGTTGTTTGTATTGATTCTAAGCTAGTTTTGAAGGTGTTTTTTTGCCAATTAAAATTTAATTAATTGATAATCAGCAGTCGACTGAAATAATTGAAAAAAAGTTTTGCTTTTGAAAAAAGAACGCTACATTTGCAATCCCAAACGGTTGGTGCCTTAGCTCAGTCGGTAGAGCAAAGGACTGAAAATCCTTGTGTCGCTGGTTCGATTCCAGCAGGCACCACAACCTAAAGCCTTACAGAAATGTGAGGCTTTTTAATTTCCTTCAGTGGAATTGTTAGGGGATAAATTTTCAAATGCTTTTGTATTTGGAAAAAAATGCTAGTTTTGCAAACTCAAAAACGGGGTGCCTTAGCTCAGTCGGTAGAGCAAAGGACTGAAAATCCTTGTGTCGCTGGTTCGATTCCAGCAGGCACCACTCTTAAAAGCCTTTCAGAAATGAGAGGCTTTTTTAGTTTCAGGTGCTAAAATGGGGTGACGATTTAGTGTTTTTTCAATTGTATTCGCATTCAAAGAATCTATGGTGTGGTGGCTCACCAGCCATTTTACCACCTAATACACCTAAGTATAGTACCTTAATTCGGCTTGATTAATAAAGTCTATTCGTCTGATTTACAAGTATTAACTTATTCATTTAAAAGAATATACTAATTACTCAGGTTGATATGTATCAGGATTAGTTTAGATTCACGATTAATTTGATTCTCAGTTGAAAGTAATTTAATCGATGGAAAACTATTTTTTATCGATACTCCACAGCCTTGTTACAATAATTTGGAATAAATTTAGTTCGTTGATAAATTAAATGTAGATATCAGGCAACTTATAGTAGTCTATCCTCGTATATCAATAAAAGATCCACGTTAAAAATAACTATGAAATATAACAAATACAGCTACTTAACAGTATTTATGCTTTTAAGTATTGGCTTATTTATGGCTTGTAAAAAGGATAGTCCAGCTCCTGAACAACCACCAGTTGTAGCCACCGCAAGTAGAGATGAACTCACAAAAGATTCTATTTTTCTGTATACAAAGGAGCTTTACTATTGGAATACTTCCTTGCCAACTTATGATGCATTCAAACCGCGGAGTTTTAGTTCTAATGAAGCAGAACTGTATGCATTGACTCAGTATTCTTCAGATCCATCTACAGGAAGACCATATGAATACGTAAACGGCTCTACCAATCCAAAGTATTCTTTTTTCGAAGAGGTTACAGGATCAGGGAAAGTGGCTGCCTTAAAGGCTGATATTAATGGAACCGCAAATGATTACGGTTTTTCTTTAAACTATCAATCAACTACAGATCTAAGGGTTAAATATGTTTATCCTAATTCTCCGGCCAGTCTTCAGGGTTTAACCCGGGGTTGTAGAATCACCAGCATCAATGGGCGAACCAATCTAACTTATAGTAACGCGACCATCAACTTTTTAAACGATGCAATTTTTGGTGCTAATCCATCGGTTGCACTTACTTTTGTTGGCTTAGATAATGTTACTAAAACTGTTACTATCACTTCGGCAACCTATACAGAGAATCCAATATTTTTCACAAATGTGTATACTGTGGGATCGAAGAAGGTAGGTTATTTAGTTTTTAACAGTTTTACAAATAATGTAACCACAGCATTAAGAACTGTATTTTCAAATTTTGCAACGCAAGGGGTAACAGAACTTATAGTCGATTTAAGATATAATGGCGGTGGCTTTGTTTCCACAGCAACTAACATGATTAATCTTGCCGCTCCACAGGCCCAAAATGGGAATGTTATGTACACTACCCATTATAATAGCTTTCTTCAAAATTTAACCACAGCGCAAAGAAAAGCATCTGTATTGTATCATCAGCCATTATTAGATGCTGATAATAAAACGCAACCTTTTACCACAGGGGTAAACGGTAAATTTGCCACCTATGCCGATTTAGACTTTTCAGTAGCATCTACGGATAATATCGAACGCTTTGTTAAGTCAGGATCTTTGTCGCTCTCCAGAATTTATTTCATTGTAACCGGATCTACTGCATCAGCAAGTGAATTAGTGATCAATAGTTTAAAACCAGTGATGGATGTAAAACTGATCGGCGAAACAACTTATGGTAAACCTGTTGGTTTTTTCCCAATCAGGATTGATAAAATAGATATGTATGTTCCGGAATTTGAAACAAAGAACCAGGCAAGCGTTGGTGGTTATTATAGTGGCTTAACAGTTGATAAAGAAGCTTACGAAGATTTAACCAAGGCATGGGGCGATGAAACTGAAACCTTATTAAGTTATGCACTTTTATATGCCAGAACCGGAAGCTTTGTAACCACTGCCGCAAAAACAGCAAGCTTAAAAGCTTCATCAACCGTGATGCCAGAGCGCTTGTCATCAATAGAACTTAAGCAGGTGGCTTCCAGTCTTGATCAAAATAGTTTCCAGGGTATGCTGCTTACACCCCGCAAAAAATTTAAATAAAGGTATTACCAGATTAATTGTGAATTATCTTTCAAACTACAACGACTAATAAAAACCAAAAAGGCGATTTTCATCATGAAAATCGCCTTTTTGATTATAAGCTTTAATACTTTAGGATTCTATTTTGCAATAATTATAATAGAATTTTACTGCTGATATCCTTATTGATCGTAATGTAACCAGGATATTTTACAGGCGTATTACCGAGCATAAAAGTAGGTTTGATTTTAATAGTTAAAAGTCCGAGTTTTTCTTCTTTAGATGAAGATCCCCTTTGGGCGGCTTTAACGATGTCATTAAAAACATTCCCATTTGATACCAGTCCATAGATATTGCTCACCAATTGAACCGGAACAGTAACCGTTTGTCCCTGGGCGATACTAACATTCTGGTTCACAATTCCTTGTGCTAAATCAGTATTGTTTACCAAAATTTTATATTCGAATTGATTGATTGCCGCTAAATTATTTGATGGATTGGTGATCTCCAGGTTCAGGTTTGCCCTTAACGGGATATCTTTTCTCAACAAGCCGAGTGCAACTCCAGGAAGGCTGGTTAAGCTAAAAGTTTGCTGCTCCATTAATTGTTTAATATCTGTTCCAGCAATCGACACCTGCTTAACGCCAGTAATCTTATAGGTGCAATCCTCCAGCGCTTTGATCTGCTGTGCCTGCCTGTTTATACCGCAACTAAATACGGTAATGGTAAAGAGGCAAAGCCATAGTGTGTTTTTCATGTTAATCATAACGGTAATTTAGTAAAACTATTTCAGCAGCAATCATGCTTTAACAAAAATTAGCATAATGACTATGGGGTTACTGTTTCAATCCCATTATGTTCATTGTTCGAATCTGCGGTATCATCATCACCCGTGTTTTCTGCATTGCTTGTTTCTTCCTCTTCTTTCGGAGTGGTTTCTCCTGGCGATGGTTCTTCTTCTGTTCCAGATTGATCATCAGTTGTAGCTGGTTTATCGACACTTTCTTCTCCCTCTGTTACCTTTTTTCCTTCCCCTTCTTTTGGTTCATCGGTTGACTGATCTTCTTTAACCTCATCAGGAGTTTCAGCATCGCCAGGTGTAACTTCAGCCTGGTGTGCCGATGGAACTACCGTTTCGATATCCATTTGAACATCATCAGTTGGTTTTGGTTGCTCATTCGTATTTTCGTTTGCTATTTTATCATTTTCGTTTTCCATGGTATTATCTTTTCTTTATTAAATGAATTCAACTGCATTTTGTTTCAATTTTTCTTCAATGCTTAATTGCTGATTGATAACTTTGGCAAAAAAGACGCTATGGCCATCACTTACAGAGAAATACAAGAGCAGGATAATCAGGAGCTTGCTGAGTTAATCAGAACGATATTAAGGGAGTTCAAAATTGATAAGCCAGGCACTGTTTATACTGATCCGACAACTGATCACCTATCCGAGGTTTTTGAAACCGAACAATCTGCTTATTGGATTGCAGAAGAAGAGGGTAAAATTATCGGTGGTTGCGGAATCTATCCAACATCAGGCTTGCCAGATGGTTGCGTAGAACTGGTTAAACTTTATACTGCTTCATCAGCAAGGGGTAAAGGAGTTGGTAAAATGCTGATGCAAAAAAGTATTGAGTCTGCTCAGCAATTTGGTTATAATCAGATTTATCTGGAGTCTTTCCCTGAATTAACAACAGCGATTGGCATGTATGAGAAAGCTGGATTTAAAAAGCTTTCGGCTCCTTTGGGTAATTCCGGACATTTCGCCTGCAATGTTTGGATGTTATTGGTTTTATAATTGTCCAAAGCTAACCATCTACATAAATCAAGCTGTTGGAATAATTTTTTAAGGCATTGGAATAACAAAATTTAATAGAGAATACAGTTTCCTGGCTTTAATAATGAAAGCAATTAAAATGATTTCTATTTCTAGGTGATTAGAGAACGCAGATAAATTGCTTAGGTATCGCATGGCGATGTTTATAATTTGTGACTTTAAATCAAGTCGTTTTTTTTACTTTTGCTGCCGTAAAGATTAAACCAACAAACCATGCAGGAAACAAATTCACTTAATCAGGTTGCCGAATTTCACACTACTTTTAAACATCCAATTCTGGATTCACCAGTTATTCCATCAAAGCAAAGGGCAAATTTGAGAATTGCACTTTTGGCTGAGGAGTTGAAAGAATTAGAGGAAGCTGTAGAGAACGATGATTTAGTTGAAGTGGCGGATGCCTTGTGTGATTTGCAATATGTTTTAGCAGGTGCCATCCATGAATTTGGCTTGGGTGGGAAGTTTAAAACTTTGTTTGATGAAGTTCATCGTTCCAACATGAGTAAAGCTTGTAAAACAGTGGAAGAGGCCGAATTAACCATTAAACACTATTTTGATAAAGATCAGACTGAATCATATTATAAAGAAATTGACGGATTGTTTTTAGTTTTTAGAAAAGCGGATGACAAGACTTTAAAGTCGATTAATTATTCACCTGCTGATTTAAAATCACTTTTAATTTAAAAACAACCGGAAATTGAAAAGATTAAAACAAATTGCCAATTCATTAAAAGCCACCGCAGAAAATCCGGATGACGCACAGATGCGTGAATTTATTTTTTACTCGCCAAAGATGCCCTTGCGGATTCATCAGGAAGAATTGGTGGCTGTGGCAAAATCCTTTTCGCTTGAGGTTTACGATCCTTATTTCACACAATCCAACCTTCAAATCAATTGCTTCAGCTGGGGCGATGGAAAAACAAAAATAGTTTTAACGCATGGCTGGGCATCTAAGGCATTAGATTTTTATGAACTCATAATCGAACTGCTCGAAATAGAAGATGTTGAAGTGATTGCTTTTGATGCACCTGGAAATGGAAGTTCCGTATCAGACCTGTCCAACCTGATGTTTTATGCTGATGCCGTAAAAGCAATTGTATCAAATTATGCAGTGCCAGATTTTGTAATCGGGCATTCACTAGGGAGTATGGCGAACGTAATTGCCTTGCAAGATTTGAATCTGTCGCCGAAAATGTTAATTAGCATTGCGCCATTAATCAGACTCAAAGAAAAGTTTGCACAAAGCCTTACCTCGGTGGGTATTGCAGACGTTCACCAAGATCGGTTTTTTAATAATTTCGCAAAAGAATTTCCGGTTCAGGCAAGTTATTTTAATCTGGTAAATCTTTATGAATCAAACTATTTTAATCACTTTGTGGCGTTTGACCCGGAAGATGACATTTCTACTTTTCCTTTCTTAAAAGAATTTCTAGATAAGTTTCCAGAGGTTAATGCAACAGTTTACGAAGGCGTTGGTCATTATAAAATTCTGAAATCTAATGATGTAATTAACGACATCGTGGTAAAAATTGCTTCGGTAAAATAAATTCATTGCATTCATTCAAATGCAAAGTCTCAACGGGCAGGAGCGTGGAAGGACTTCGACAGTTTTAAAATGATTCAAAACTTCAATTAGACTGACGAAGTTTCCCCAACGCACAAAGGCTACCTAAACTTCGTAAGTAGACCAACTTGCGAAGTCTCAACGGGCAGGAGTGAGGAAGGACTTCGACAGTTTTAAAACGATTCAAAACTTCAATTAGACTGACGAAGTTTCCCCAACGCACAAAGGCTACCTAAACTTCGTAAGTCGATTTAACTTGCGAAGTCTCAACGGGCAGGAGTGTGGAAGGACTTCGACAGTTTTAAAACGATTCAAAACTTCAATTAGACTTACGAAGTTTCCCTAACGCACAAAGGCCACCTAAACTTCGTAATTCAGATTAACTTGAGAAGTCTCAACGGGCAGGAGTGTGGAAAGACTTCGCCAGTTTTAAAACGATTCAAACTTCAATTAGACTGACGAAGTTTCCCCAACGCACAAAGGCCAGCTAAACTTCGTAAGTCGATTTAACTTGCGAAGTCTCAACGGGCAGGAGCGTGGAAGGACTTCGCCCGTTTTAAAAAGATTCAAAACTTCAGTTAGACTGACGAAGTTTCCCCTACGCACAGGCCAGCTAAACTTCGTAAGTAGACCAACTTGCGAAGTCTCAACGGGCAGGAGCGTGGAAGGACTTCGACAGTTTTAAAACGATTCAAAACTTCAATTAGACTTACGAAGTTTCCCCTACGCACAGGCCAGCTAAACTTCGTAAGTCGATTTAACTTGCGAAGTCTCAAAGGGCAGGAGTGTGGAAGGACTTCGACAGTTTTAAAACGATTCAAAACTTCAATTAGACTTACGAAGTTTCTCCAATGCACAGGCCAGCTAAACTTCGTAAGTCGGATTAACTTGCGAAGTCTCAAAGGGCAGGAGCGTGGAAAGACTTCGCCAGTTTTAAAACGATTCAGAACTTCAGTTAGACTTACGAAGTTTCCCCAACGCACAAAAGCCAGCTAAACTTCGTAAGTCGACTAACTTGCGAAGTCTCAAAGGCCAAAGAGCGCGGAAAGACTTCGAAAGTTTCCCCAACGCACAGGCCAGCTAAACTTCGTAAGTCAAAAGGAGAAAAAATTGTTGTTACCGACATAACAGTGCATAACAGTTAAATATGGTGTAATTTCTATTTTGGACCAACCAAATATTCAATATAGAGCATGCAGGCAATTTTAGGCGTAATTTTTCATTTTTTCGGTGGGTTCGCATCGGGGAGTTTTTATATTCCATACAAGAAGGTTAAAGGTTGGGCTTGGGAAAGCTATTGGATTGTGGGAGGAATTTTTTCCTGGCTCATTGTTCCGCCATTGGCTGCTTACTTAACCATTCCAAATTTCAGTGATATCATTGCCACAACAAGTGGTAACATCCTTTTGTTAACTTATTTCTTTGGCGTGCTCTGGGGCATTGGGGGTTTAACTTATGGCTTAGGCGTTCGTTATCTTGGTGTATCGTTGGGTAGCAGTATTATTCTCGGCTTATCAATGGTAATCGGGTCTATTTTGCCCTCTATCTATTTCGATATTTTCCCACAGGAAGGCAAAGATACCTTCACCATGTTTTTACATACCGATTGGGGTAGAATGGTCATGTTGGGTCTCTTGGTCTGTATTGTTGGTATTGTGATCTGCGGTAAGGCAGGCGTGATGAAAGAAAAAGAGATCAATTCTGCGGTAACCGATCCGCATGGCCTGGAGGTTAAAACAGAATTTAAATTTGGTTTAGGTCTGTTTGTAGGGATTGTTTCCGGCGTATTGAGTGCCTGTTTCAACTTCGGTTTAGAAGCAGGGAAACCGATGGCCGATGCTGCCAATCAAATCTGGAAAGCTGCAAATCCATCAGAAACGGGTAATTTCCTTTTTCAAAATAACGTAACTTATGTAGTGGTACTTTGGGGTGGCTTAACCACTAACTTTATCTGGTGCATGATCCTGAATGCCAGGAATAAAACTTTTGGCGACTATACTAAGAAATCAACCCCACTATTAAAAAACTACATCTTTTCTGCGCTGGCCGGAACCACCTGGTTTTTGCAATTTTTCTTCTATGGAATGGGAGAGAGCAAAATGGGCAACGGTGCCAGTTCATGGATCTTACACATGGCCTTTATTATCCTAATCGCAAATGTTTGGGGATTGATTTTAAAGGAATGGAAAGGCGTATCCAGAAAAACACTCACAACCGTAATCGTTGGCATAGTAACCATTATCGTTTCTGTACTGATTGTGGGTTACGGGAATTCAATTAGATAAATTTTAAAAAAAGTAAACATTAATATACATGTCTGTTAAAGAAACAAATTATAAGTACGTAAGCTACTTATGGGATGAAGAAGAAGCCGCAAAACTGGCTGGAGATGAAGTTGCATTATTAATCTATCGCTCAAATCTTTTGGGTGCAGATTTACGCCTGACAAACTATGGTGGCGGTAATACATCTTGCAAGTTAATGGAAAAAGATCCGCTTACCGGTAACGAAACCGAAGTCATGTGGGTTAAAGGATCGGGTGGCGATTTAGGTACATTGAAGAAAAGCGGCTTAGCGGCACTTTATGTTGATCGCCTGCGCAGTTTGAAAAATATCTACCGTGGCGTAGAACACGAAGATGAAATGGTTGAGCTTTTTAACCACTGTATTTTCGATTTAAGTTCTAAAGCACCATCAATCGATACACCTTTACATGGTTTCCTACCATTTGCACACATCGATCACTTGCATCCGGATGCAGCCATTGCAATCGCTGCGGCTAAAGACGGTAAAAAAATTACCGAAGAATTATTCGGTGGAACAATTGGTTGGGTAGAATGGAAAAAACCAGGTTTTGAACTGGGCTTGCAATTAAAGCAATGTCTGGATGAAAATCCAGGTATTCGCGGCATTATGTTGGGTTCTCATGGTTTATTCACCTGGGGCGATACCGCTTACGAAAGTTATTTGAATACACTGGATGTAATCGAAATCTGCTCAGATTATCTTGCTCAGAACTATGGTAAAAAAGGCCCGGTTTTCGGCGGACAAAAAATAGAGAGTGCTACTGATGTTAACCGCAAAAAACAAGCAGCTGCACTAGCGCCTGTACTTCGTGGTTTGTGTTCTTCTAAACAACACATGATCGGTCATTTTACTGATGATGTTCGCGTTTTAGAATTTACAAACTCAAATGATCTTTCGCGTTTGGCACCAATGGGTACCAGCTGTCCGGATCACTTTTTAAGAACAAAGATTAGTCCGTTGGTTTTAGATTTGGCAATTGATGCAGATCTATCTGACGTAAAAGCGATAAAAGAAAAACTGTTACCTGCGTTTGAGGCTTACAGAGCAATGTATACAGATTATTATGAAACCTGTAAACATCCAAACAGCCCTGCCATTCGCGATACGAATCCGGTGGTGATTTTATATCCAGGTGTAGGTATGTTCACCTTCTCAAAAGATAAACAAACGGCGAGAGTTGCGGCAGAGTTTTACATCAATGCCATTAACGTGATGAAAGGTGCTGAGGCGATTTCAGCATATACTTCTTTACCTCACCAAGAAGCATTTAATATTGAATACTGGTTATTGGAAGAAGCCAAACTTCAACGGATGCCTAAGCCAAAACCACTCACAGGAAAAATTGCCTTGATTACGGGTAGCGCAGGCGGTATCGGTAAAGCAATAGCAAAGAAATTTGTTGCTGAAGGTGGTGTGGTGATCTTAAATGACATGAATGCAGAGCGTTTAGAAGAAGCCGGAGCTGAATTTGCAAAACTGTATGGTAAAGATTCTTACAGCACTGCGGTATTAAACGTAACCAGTCAGGAAGACATCGACGGCGCTTTTGATGCTGCGGCTTTAGCTTTTGGCGGTATCGATATCGTGGTGAATAATGCAGGTTTATCCATCTCTAAAACCATTGGTGATCATACCGAAAAAGACTGGGATTTATTGTATGACGTGTTGGTGAAAGGGCAATTTTTCATTACACAGGCTGCAACAAAAGCGATGCAAAAGCAAGATGTTGGTGGAGATATCATTAATATTGTAAGCAAGAATGCATTGGTAAGTGGACCAAATAATGCTGGTTATGGCAGTGCGAAAGCAGCTCAACTACATTTAAGCAGGTTAAATGCAGCGGAATTGGGTGCAGATAACATTCGTGTAAACGTTGTTAATCCTGATGCCGTAATTAGCGACAGTAACATTTGGGCTGGCGGATGGGCCGAAGGTAGAGCAAAAGCATATGGCGTAACCGTTGCGGAGCTACCTGCTTATTACGCAAAACGTACTTTGTTAAATCAAATCATTTTACCTGATGATATTGCTAATGCATGTTTTGCCTTTGTTGGCGGATTATTGCAGAAATCAACCGGTAACGTATTAAATGTTGATGGCGGTGTAGCCATGGCATTTGTAAGATAGCATCAACAAGAGGGATATTATTTCAGCTTTATGCCGAAATGAAAAACCCTTTAAGATAAGTTAGTTTTAGTAAGTCGTTTTTCTGGTCTGTGGTTTCCACAGACCGAAAATGACTGTTAAAATGAGTATCCATAACCGGATAAATAATGGCGATTTTCGCCGAAGATTAACCTAATAAAGCAAATATTGCAATGAATATTGAGCAGAACCAAATAGAAAAATATAACGACTCCCTTTCTACTTCACACCAGCGCAAGTTGGATTTCTTAAAGGAAGACTGGTCGCATGTTAACCTTGAAAGCGTTATCCAAAAATTAGTAGATTTTCAAATTGCCATTCCGAGCTGGGCTTTAGGTACCGGCGGAACCCGTTTCGGCCGTTTCGCCATTACTGGTGGTGAGCCAAGAACTATTGAAGAGAAAATCGAAGATGTAGGTTTGCTACATGCCCTGAATGGTGCAAGCGGGGCAATTTCGCTTCATATTCCATGGGATATTCCTCAAAACGCAGAAAGCTTAAAAAGTTTGGCTTCCAGCTATGGCTTAAAGTTTGATGCAATGAATTCAAATACTTTTCAAGATCAGGCAGGTTCTGCGCACAGCTATAAATTCGGATCACTTCAAAATGTAAATAAAGCAATTCGCAAACAAGCCATTGAACATAACATCGAAGTAATCAAACATGGTATCGCCTTAGGTTCTGATGCCTTAACGGTTTGGTTGGCCGATGGATCTTGTTTCCCGGGACAATTGAATTTCCGCAAAGCTTTCGAAAATACATTGGAAAGTTTGCAGGAAATTTATGCGGCCTTACCAGAAGACTGGAAAATGTTTGTAGAATATAAAGCTTTCGAGCCTAATTTCTATTCTACAACAGTTGGCGATTGGGGTCAATCATTATTATACGCCAGTAAATTGGGTAAAAAAGCTTACACGCTGGTAGATTTAGGTCATCATTTACCAAATGCCAACATTGAGCAGATTGTAGCCTTACTTTTAATGGAAGGAAAGTTGGGTGGTTTCCACTTCAACGATTCTAAATATGGTGATGATGATTTGACTGCCGGGAGCATCAAGCCTTATCAATTGTTCTTAATTTTTAACGAATTGGTTGAAGGAATGGATGCAAAAGGCATGAACCATGCAAAAGATTTAGGCTGGATGATCGATGCTTCTCACAACGTGAAAGATCCTTTAGAAGATTTATTACAATCGGTAGAAGCAATTATGATTGCTTATGCACAGGCTTTATTAGTAGATAGAAATGCTTTAAATGCGGCTCAGGATAATAATGACGTTGCGAAAGCTCAAGAAATTCTACAAAATACTTTCCGTAGTGATTTAAGACCATTGGTTGCTGAAGCAAGATTAAGAGTTGGTGCAGCATTATCGCCAATTGGCTTATACCGCGATTTAGCCGTGAGAAGTAACCTAGTTAATCACCGTGGAAATACTGTAGCTACAGGTTTATAATCGAAGAGGAAGTAGAAATGCCTAAACCTGTTATAGCCATATTTGATGTTGGAAAAACGAATAAAAAACTATTTTTAATTGACGAGAATTACAGCATTGTTTACGAAAGGTCTGCCCGTTTTGTAGAAACCGTAGATGAAGATGGTGAGCCTTGTGAAAACCTGGAAAGCTTAAAGTCATCTGTTTATGATTCGCTGAATCAAGTATTACAATTAAAAGAATTTGAAATCAGGGCCATAAATTTTTCAACTTATGGCGCTAGTTTCGTTTACCTTGATGAAAATGGCGAACCGCTAACACCATTATACAATTATTTAAAGGAATACCCTGAAGCACTTAAAGCCGCTTTTTATGCCAAATACGGTGGTGAGGAAAAAATTTCTTTGGAAACAGCTTCACCTGTTTTAGGGAGTTTAAATTCCGGAATGCAACTATATCGCTTAAAAAATGAAAGGCCTGAACTGTTTGATCGGATAAAGTATGCACTTCATTTACCACAATACTTAAGTTATTTGCTTACCGGTAAAGCGGTTGCAGATATTACCAGTATTGGTTGCCATACCCAACTTTGGGATTTTAATAAGGATGAATACCATCATTGGGTTTCAGAGGAAAAGATTGATGAAAAATTTGGCGAGTTTACGCCAGCTGATTCCACTTTGAAAACAACGTTTGAAGGGAAAAAAGTAAGTGTTGGGGTTGGTTTGCATGACAGTTCTGCTGCACTTATTCCTTACCTGGCCAATTTCAACACACCATTTGTGTTAATTTCAACTGGCACCTGGTGTATCAGTTTAAATCCTTTTAATCAGGAACCATTAACGGCCGAAGAATTAAAGAAAGATTGCTTGTGTTATATGCACTTCAAGGGTAAAGCGGTAAAAGCATCCCGCATTTTTGCAGGCAATGAGCATGAGGTGCAACTGAAGCGAATTGCAGCGCATTTTGATCGCGCAGCTTACTTATTTAAACACCTGAAGTTTAACCCCGGTTTGGTTTTAAAACTGGTGAATAAAGTGCCCGAAAATCAAAAAATTCAAACTGAATTTTCGTTGGTTTCAGCTTTTCCTACCCGGGATTTAAATACTTTTCAAACGGCAGAAGAAGCTTATCACCAATTGATTTTAGATTTAGTTAAGCAACAGGTTTACTCGCTCAAGTTAATTCTGAATCCAGGTGTGACACGAATTTTTGTAGATGGTGGCTTTGGAAAGAACGCGATCTATATGCATTTGCTGGCCAGTGCCATACCAGATATTGAGGTTTATGCCTCTTCCGTATCTCAGGCTACAGCAATTGGAACGGCACTTGCTATAAATGATGTGTGGAACGATAATCCTGCGCCAACGGACATAATTAATTTAAAGTATTATTCTGCAATTCAACGAACGATATAACAAAAAGATCTGCTCTGGTAGCAGATTTTTTTTTATATTCGAAACCCAAGCCAAAGTCATTTGAAACCAGAAGATATCCTCGATTATATTCAAATTGATGAGTATTCATCAACGCCAAAATATAAGCAGTTAACCAATGCTATTTTGAATGGAATTGATATGGGTAAATTAAAAAAGGGAAGTCTGCTTCCTTCGATTAATGAGCTCAGTTTCAGTCTGGAAATGTCTCGGGATACGGCCGAGAAGGGTTACAGAAATCTACGTAAGCTCGGTGTGGTAGATTCGGTGCCCGGAAAAGGATATTTCATCATTAACACTGATTTTTCCAGAAAGCTAAAAGTTTGCCTGCTTTTTAATAAACTCAGCACACACAAAAAAATCATTTACGATTCCTTTACTAAAGCGATTGGCGAACGTGCGGCAATTGATTTTTATATCTACAACAATGACTATGTTTTCTTCAAGAAAATGGTCATCAGTAAAAAAGATGATTATACCCATTTTGTGATTATTCCCCACTTTCTCGAAGGCGGTGAAAATGCTCATGAAGTTATTAATACCATTCCCAAAGAGAAACTAATCATTTTAGATAAGCTCTTGCCTGGCGTAACAGGCGATTATGCGGCCGCTTATGAAAACTTTGCACAGGATATTTATGCCGCATTAGAGCAGGCTTTAGATCGTCTTTCTACTTATACTACTTTAAAAATCATCTTTCCAAAGAGCAGTTATTTTCCACAAGAGATTTTAAGTGGTTTTTACAGGTTTTGTCAACAGTATGCCTTCGCCCACAAAGTGATTCACAACATCAAAGACGAAGAAATTAACGTTGGGGAAGTGTATATCAATTTAATGGAAGATGATTTAGTGACGCTGATTGAAAGGCTGATTGTATTGAAGCTAAAGATCGGGAAAGATGTAGGCGTCATTTCCTATAATGAAACACCGTTAAAAAGAATAATTCTGGACGGCATTACTACCATTTCTACAGATTTTAACAGCCTTGGTACGCAAGCCGCAGAATTTGTATTGAATGGAAAAACAGAGAAGGTAGCTGTTCCTTTCTATTTGAATTTAAGAAAGTCACTTTAGCTGGTCACAACTCCTGATTTCAAAAATCTGCATGCTTAACAAAATCATTCCTTCCTTCTTTGTAGCGATATAAATGCTATTTTTACCCTAACAAATTTAGTTAAATGAGGGAAGAGCAAGCAGATCAGTCAAATACTTTAAATCCATACGATTATGTATTGCATGATTTCAACCTCAAAGATTTAAATGGCATATTTATTCTAAAACACCTTAGCCAGGAAGTTCATACTGATGCCAGAGGATTTTTTAATCTCCATCCGGAGCAGATCGAAATTGATTTTGCTGCTTTTAGTCACCCGGAATCGGATGCGATTTTTCCGATTGTTCAGGTGCAACAAAATCGAAATTCCGTAAAACTCTCTTGTCGCTGTTCTACCCCAAAAAATAAGCTTTGTGTACATCAGGCGCAGGTTTTATATAATATTTTGCACCGGGAAGATTTCGCGATCTTTTTCGATGAACGTTTACGGCGCCAAAAGTTGCATACACTGGCGCTGGATTATGGGCTGGAAAAAGAACCGAATCTCGATGCTGTCTTTGTAATTAAGCATACGGAAGGAGTTTTAGAAATCAGGCCTAAAATTGAGGCTTTGCAGCCTTTTAATAAGGAAGCCAAAGAACGGTTAGCAGAACTACTGTTGCCCAAAGAAAAAGCAAAAAGTGCATTAAAGCCAGTTCACGATTTGAGTAAAACCATTCTTGTGCTTGGTCAGCATCGCTATTACAGCAACCTGTCTGTAGAACTTTATGAAGGTGAAAAAACAAAGGCAGGAAAGATCAAAAATCCCTTGCAAAGGGTAAACTTGAATAGCTTATTGTTTAAAACAGATGATAGCGATGAGCTAAAATTCTATAGCGGAATTTCTACTTTTCAGGCCAATTACAATAATGACCAAACCGGCGAAGAAATTGATGCCCTAAAGGCCATTGTTAAAAATCCGCAAAACATTCCTTTTTATCTGCAGGATCAAAAGCAAGCCAATATTCAGGCATCAACTATCGTTCCTGTACACGTTCAATTACTTGATCTTGACCTACGACTTTCAGTCAATCAGCTGAAAGATTTCTATGAAATTACAGGTCGCTTAACCATCGAAGGGAAATCGTATGAACTGGATCAACTGGTTTTGGTTCATCAGTATTTTATCCAACTGAAAGATCAACTTTATTTAATTACCAGACCAGATTTCCTGCGTGTGATTGGCTTTTTCAAAAAGCAAAGTAATCGGTTAATCTTGCACAAAACGAAGTATCCAGAGTTTCAGAAACTGATTTTAATCCAGCTGGAAGGTAGCATTAAGGTAGATTATACTTACCTCAAGGCGGCTACGCCAGATCAATTGGAAGAGAAAGGCTTCGACCTCGAAAATGAGCAATTAATCTACCTGTCAGAATCTGAAGATTTTATTTTGCTTACGCCTGTAATGCGTTATGGAAACCTGGAAATTCCGGTGCTTTCTAAACGACAAATTCAGGCACAGGATAAGTTGGGTAATGTGTTTACCTTGCACCGTGATGAAAATGCCGAACTGCAATTTATCTCTAATGTGCTTAGGCAACATCCTTATTTCTACGATCAGGAAACTAACGATTCATTTTATTTACACCGGAAGCGTTTTCTGGAGGAAGCCTGGTTCCTTGATGCTTTTGAAGTTTGGAGGAATAAGGGGATTCATATTTTAGGATTCAATCAACTCAAAAATAACAAGCTTAATCAACATAAGGCTCAAATTAATATTGAAGTATTAAGTGGTACAGATTGGTTTGAAACCAAAGTAAAGGTTAAATTCGGAAAGCAACAGGTTGCCTTGAAGCATCTGCATAAGTCGATTAGGAACAAGAGTAAATTTGTCACCCTTGATGATGGCTCGCAAGGCATTCTGCCGCATGAATGGATTCAGAAATTTACGGATTATTTTAGTGCCGGAGAGGTGACCGATGAGGCTATTCTTACTCCCAAAATAAAGTTCGCCACCTTAAATGATTTGTATGAGGATGCACTTTTTGATGGTGAGGTGAAAAATGAATTAAGGCGATACCAACAACAGTTTGCAGGAACAGACGCAATTATGGAAGTGGAAGTTCCCAGTGCCTTAAATGCTTCATTACGGCCTTATCAGAAAGATGGACTGAACTGGCTAAATTTTCTCGATGATTTTAATTTCGGAGCCTGTTTGGCTGATGATATGGGTTTGGGTAAAACCATTCAGATCCTCGCCTTTATTTTATTGCAAAGGGATAAGGTAAGCCACAATACAAACCTGGTGGTGGTTCCGGCGTCGCTTATTTTCAACTGGAAAGCCGAGGTGGGAAAGTTTGCGCCATCTATTACCGTCAAAACCATTTATGGCAACGAACGAATCAAAACTACTGATGATTTTGATCAGTTTGAAATCGTGATCACCTCTTATGGTACGCTACTTTCTGATATTCGCTTTCTGAAGGATTATCGTTTTAATTATATCTTTCTGGATGAATCTCAGAACATTAAGAATCCGGAATCTCAACGATACAAGGCCGTTAGGTTGCTAAAATCAAGGAACAAAGTGGTGATGACAGGTACGCCAATTGAAAATAATACCTTTGATCTTTACGGACAGTTGTCTTTCGCTTGTCCAGGTTTATTTGGCAGCAAGCAGCAATTTGCTGATCTGTATTCTACGCCGATCGATCAGTTTAAGGATCAAAAGCGGGCAGAAGAGTTGCAAAGGAAAATCAGACCATTTCTAATGCGACGTACCAAAGAGCAAGTGGCTAAAGAACTTCCGGATAAAACGGAAATTATTCTCTATTGTGAAATGGGTGCAGAGCAGCGTGAGGTTTATGAGGCAAATAAAAAAGAAATTCAGGATTTTATTCTGGGGAAAACAGAAGATGAATTGCCAAAAAGTGCCATGCATGTGTTAAAAAGCATTACCATGCTGAGGCAGATCTGTAACTCAGCGGCGTTGTTGGCAGATGGAAAATCATATCTTCAGGCGTCTTCAAAAATTGAGGTATTAATTGAACAGATTGAAAGCAAAACGAGAAACCATAAAATACTGGTGTTTTCTCAATTTGTGACCATGCTCGATCTGATCAAAAAGGAATTGGAGAAGAGAGACATAAAATATGAATACCTTACTGGCCAAACCAGGAAGAGGGAAGAAACGGTGAAATCCTTTCAGGAGAATGCCAATATTCCGGTTTTTTTAATCAGTTTAAAGGCAGGTGGTACAGGACTAAATTTAACCGAAGCCGATTATGTTTACCTGGTTGATCCCTGGTGGAATCCAGCAGTTGAAAATCAGGCGATTGATCGTGCTTACCGGATTGGTCAGCATAAGAATGTAATGGCTGTGCGGTTAATATGTCCGGATACGATTGAGGAAAAGATTATGAAACTTCAGGCTTCTAAAAAGGACCTTGTGAAAAATCTCATCCAAACTGATGGTGGATTTTTTAAGGGGTTGAGTAAAAAGGAATTGCTGGGATTGTTGGGGTAATTTAATATTGGCAATAGTTTTTCATCTATCGGCTGGTGTCATCACCTGCCGAAAATTTTTTTCCACTGCGCTGGCTTGCCTCGGCTAGCCGCCGAAGGGCTTCTACCTTTTTCTTGATAAAAAGGTAGCCAAAAATCAAGGCTTGGAACTGATGTCGGATAAACTCGTCAAAGCTTTATTTCGGCAGCACAAGCACCCGATGAAAAATCGGGAGAAAAAGCGCTGCCTGGGGTAGTGGTGGTTTGAAAGATTGTGGTTTAAGCTTTAAACGTTTTCTCCTTCCATCATTTCCGAGGCCGGACAGCAGGATGGCCATAGCGATATTGTCATCCTGGGGCACGAAGGATCCCTGCGTTTTTACATGCTGGCCATTTAACACTAATTATTTTGAATCGTTAGCTAAAAAACAAACTATAATCTCAAGTGCCCAGGGCTAAGCTATCTCTACCTGAAACTCATACTCCAAATACTCTGGAACATTTATACTTTCCACTACCTTCCAGGCCTTTTGCTCTGAAACAAACTCAGGAACCACTAAGTCGGCTTTTTCTGCGGCTGCGGTATAGAAATCTTTTCTGGTTGGGTGAATAGGAGAACAAGCATTGTAGATTCTGCCAAAAGCCTGTTTTTCTATGATCGTTATGGCAATGCCTACAGCGTCAGTTTGGTGAATTAAATTTACCGGCGCTAAACCATTCGGAATATTTGTTTTTCCGGCGAAGAATCTTCCCGGGTTTCTGTCTGGACCAATTAATCCCGCAAAGCGGATAATCGTGTAGTTGTCTGGCTTTTCTGCTTTTAAAATATTTTCGGCTTCCACAATTACTTTACCAGATTCGGTATCGGGTTTAGTTTCAGTAAATTCATTTACGGCATTATTTTCATCACCATAAACACTGGTAGAGCTGATTAAAACAATATTCGAAACCTGATCCTTTGCTGCATTTAAAATCAAAGCTATTTTCTGAGCATAATCATACACCTCAACTGAATTTCGTTTTGGTGGAATACAAATGAATAGTACATCAGCTTCAAAAAACTCCCGATCTGCTATGACCTGATCAGCGGTGAAATTAACCAAAAAAGGTTGAATTTTTTCTTCCGCAAGTAGCTCAAGCTTTTCTGGCGTAGTGGTTGATCCATTAACCTCATAGCCCAATGAAACCAACTTTTTTGCAAATGCAAATCCAAACCAACCACAGCCTAAAATGGCTACTTTCTGTATTTCTTTTAATGTAGACATCACTTATTTAATTAACTAAAAATGCATCATCAGATCAAAAATTATCCTTTTTCTAAATTGTAGCAAGCGCGGCAACGTGGTTCATAACTCTCTTTTTCGCCTAATAAAACGGTTGATTCATTCGCCACTGTTCTATAACTAAAAAGGGCAGGATTGCCACAGCACATGCAAACTGCATTCACCTTGGTAACATGCTCTGCAATCGCCATTAATGCTGGCATAGGGCCGAAAGGCTTACCTGAAAAATCCATATCTAAGCCCGCAACAATTACCCTGATTCCCCTTAGTGCCAGTTTATTGCATACGTCAGGAAGTTCATTATCAAAAAACTGTGCCTCATCTATTCCAACAACCTGCGTATTTGTGCCCAACAATAAAATGGCCGAAGCATTATCAACGGGAGTGGAGTTTATCGAGTTTAAATCGTGAGAAACCACAGCCGTTTCATGATACCGGGTATCCGTTCTGGGCTTAAAGATTTCTACATTTAATTTAGCGATCTGGGCCCTTTTTAAACGCCGGATTAACTCCTCCGTTTTGCCGGAAAACATTGAGCCACAAACCACTTCAATACTTCCTGAAAATTCACCTCTCCTCCTAAAATTTTGTTCGCTAAATAACATGCCCGATCTTTTATGCCCCTATGTACGCTCTATTAATTTAAAACCGAACAAATATGAGAATTATGTGTTATTTTTGGGTACATAGTTACCAACATAAATCAGCACAAAATTCGTTTTAAGTTTATGATGAACCAGCATAGTATCTTCAAGAAAGTCGGCAGTATTTTAACAGAATTAAATGAGCAATATGAGTTTCTGGCTCAAAACCCACAACAGTTAAATCATTTAGAGCTAGAATTGTTTTTAGCCAATGCAGATTTTCTCGCTGATCATGTACGTATTGTGCAGAAATTAAATGCCATCAATGAACAGCCAGTACCAGTGGCAAACCAGCCCTTACTGGAAGAACAAAATACCATTATTTTACCCGAAGCTCCCCAGGGATATTTAGAAAACGACCAAGCTTTTGCACCGCAAGAATTGGAGGAAGTAATTACAGCAGAAGAGGAAGAAGAGCGGATTGATGTAAAACAAGAACAGGAATTGCTGGATGATGAGCAGATTAAAGAGGAGACTGCTGAACAGGTTTTAGCACACGATTTTTTTAAACCCGATCAAGATAGCCACAGCTTCGAATTTGTGTTAGGGAATCATAGTAAGGATGATCAATTCGACTATGAAGCTAAATCTGTTGAAGAAATATTTGACAGACCATTGAGTAAGGTCGAAGAAGAGATTCTGGCTCAAAAAAAGAAAATCCATGAAAAGGAGGAAGTACTTTTAACCATTCAAGAAGAACGTGCACTTAAAGAGGAAGATGAAATAGGACCAGAACCATTTTTAATTGCGCATGAGGAGGAAGAAGAAGTTAATGAACCCGAATCTATTGCGCAACAGCCTATTGTGGAAGAAACAAAAACTGCGGAACCTGTATTTGAGGAACCAGTAAATGAGGAACCAATTGTTGCCAAATCAGAACCGATTCCTGCTTTAAAAGATGTGGAAATGGATGAGCCTGTTATTTCTCCGCCAGTAGCTGATAAGCCGATCTTTACGCCAGAAGCAGTTCCGGTTAGGCCTGTTGAACAACCTATTGCTGCGGCTAAACCAGCACAAAGCTTAAATGATTTGTTAGCTCAAACAAATGCACAGGGTGATGAGCCAGTGAAAGCACCAATTGCCGATTTAAAACAAGCAATTAACCTGAATGAGAAATTGCTTTTTATTAAAGATTTATTTAAGGGATATAACCTGGCTTATTCTGAAGCAATCGATATCGTTAATAAGATGAATAGCTTTGAAGCAGCCAACAACTTTTTGCAAAGTAATTATGCCATGAAATATGATTGGACAAATAAACAGGCTACCGTAGATCAGTTTTATGAATTGTTAAATAGGAGATTTAGTAGGTAAGTTGTAGGTTATAAGTTGTAAGTTATAGGTCTGGGTGTGTTAATAGGAGCAAAGAATAAAGATCAAGGAGTAAAGATTTAATCCTTGATCTTTGTTCGTTTCCCTTTTATCCTTGCTCTTTGTTCCTTACTCTTTGTTCCTTGTTCTTTCCTCCTTTTTCTTTTAAAAAAAGCCCATTCTGTTAGAATCTAATTTAAGGAAGATAAACAGTAATATAGTAAAGCTCCAGAGCGACGAACCACCATAACTAATCAGTGGCAAAGGAATCCCAATTACGGGGATAATGCCGATCGTCATTCCGATGTTGATGAAGACGTGGAAAAACAGAATGCAGGCTACGCTATAGCCATATACTCTCGAAAATGTAGAACGTTGCCTTTCTGCAAGGTTGATTAACCTTAATAACAGGAAAATATAAAGGGCTATTACCACTGAGCAGCCTAAGAAACCCCATTCTTCGCCAATGGTAGAGAATATGAAATCGGTACTTTGCTCTGGTACATAGCCGTATTTGGTTTGTGTACCTTGTAAAAATCCACGCCCCATTGCCTGGCCAGAACCAATGGCAATTTGTGATTGGATTACATTATAGCCTGCACCTTTATTGTCGGTTTTTAAACCCAACATTAATTCAATTCTGCTTCTCTGGTGTGGTGCCAATACCTTTTCGTAGGCCACTTTGATCAAAAACAAATAGCCAATAGCCAATACCGTTACCAGAACTGTGGAGAAGATGATCTTCTGCTTCCTCCTGTTATTGTAAATAAATAGACCAGCCACCGTGGTGATGATCAGGATCAGGATGTAGGTTGGTACTAAGAAATCTGCGATGAACAATACAATCATTCCTAAAAATATCAGGAGGAAATAACCAGACAGGCCCTCACGGTACAAAGGAAACATAAAGGCTAAAAATACCAAGGCAGAGCCTGTATCTGGTTGCAGCATAATTAATACCAATGGCGCACCTACAATCAGGGCCGCAATTCCAATGGATTTAAAATCTCTAAACTTAGGGTTAAAGCTCCCCACATACCTGGCCAAAAGTAAGGCCGTTCCGAATTTGGCAAACTCTGCTGGCTGTAATTTAAAGGAACCGATGGCAATCCAGGCCTGGTTTCCGGCAACCTTGTTTCCAATTACCAAAACAGCCAGGAGCAAAACCAGCGTGCCGCCATAAATAAAAGGGGAGAACACATTAAATATCCGGCCATCGAAAAGGAGGATGGCAAGCCCAAGAACTAATCCGGTAAGCACATAAATCAGCTGCTTTCCATAAAGTGTATTGAAACTGAATACATCCGATTTCTCTGGTGGAACCGATGCGAATATATTGATGAAACCAACTGCACACAAGGCAATATAGATTAACACAGTAATCCAATCCACATTAAAAAAGAAGCGGTTGCTCTGTTGTTGCTGCATGCTAGTTGTTGGTTACTGGTTTATCAGTGACTATTGGTTTTAAAGTCTTTGGCTTTGTAGCAATCGTTTGTGTTACCGTTGCGGCTTTTATTCTGATGCTATCTTTAATCCTTTTAACGGAATCAGCTTTTTTTATTAATAAGCTATCCGTTTTGGTTAATTTTACAGCTTTTGTTTTTTCTTTTAAAACTGGTAAAAGGTTCTGATTTTTCATCCACTCTGCTTGTGCAGCTCTGGAGCCTGTAACTTCGCCTTTTAAATATTTCTCAATCATGTAACTGGCAATTGGCGCTGCATAGGTACTTCCGAAACCAGCATTTTCTACAATTACAGCAATGGCAATTTTCGGGTTATCCCTCGGAGCAAAGCCAATAAAAACGGAGTGATTTTTACCATGTGGATTTTGTACTGTTCCGGTTTTTCCGCAGAGCAATACATCAGGTATTCTTGATAATATTGCTGTTCCCCAACTGCTGTTCACTGCATCCTGCATGCCATCAATTACGGGTTCGAAATGTTTAGCATCAACACCAACGTATTTTTTTTCTACGTATTCTTTCCTTACCAGGTTTTTATCGCCCATTCCTTTAATTAAATGTGGTTTGATATAGTAACCACGATTGGCAATAATGGCCATGGCATTGGCCATTTGTAATGGGGTTGCAGTAATTTCACCCTGACCAATGGCTTGCGAAATTACGTTGGTATATCCCCATCTTTTTCCATATTCTTTATCATAGTGTTCGGCACTATAGAAAAACCCCTTTCTTTCATAAGGCATATCAATATCGAGTTTTTCGCCAAAGCCAAATTTCGCAACTTTATCCCGCCATTCCTGGTAGGTTTTTCTTTGGTTTTTCATGCCGTTTTTGGTAATCAGCTTCTGAAAAACATAACAGAAATAAGTGTTGCATGAACGGGCAATTCCCCTACGCAGACTGATCGAACCATCAAAGTGTTCGCAACCAATTTTCCTGTTTCCGGCCTGGTAATAATGAGGGCAGAAAAAAGTAGTATTGGGATCAATCACACCTTCCTGTAATCCAATAAGTGCATCAACCGGTTTGAAAGATGACCCTGGCGGATAATAACCCATTATCGGTCGCACTAAAGATGGACGATAGGGATTTCCTACGATAAATTCCATGTAGTTATTTCCCTGATTTCTTCCTACTAAAAGGTTAGGATCATAGCCCGGGCTACTGATAAAAGATAATATTTCGCCAGTAGCAGGCTCGATGGCTACGATGGCACCTACTTTATTTTTCATCAACTCTTCACCAAGCTTCTGAATCCTCATGTCGATTCCAGAAATTAATCGCTCGCCAGATACTGCGTTCACATCATATTTGCCATCAGCATAACTTCCCTGTGGTGTATTGTGTGCGTCGTAAACGGTATTTATAATTCCTTTTTCGCCCCGTAGCATGTCTTCGTAGGATTTTTCCAGACCGCTTTTACCTTTATAATCGCCAGGTTTGTAGTAACCTTCAGAATTGGCAATATCTGCACTGTCTACTTCTTTAACATAGCCAAATAACTGTCCACCTACACTATCAGGATAATGCCTGATGGTTCTGTCTTGCGTTCTAAATCCGGGAAAACGGTAAAGTGTTTCTTGCAGGCGAGCATAACTTTGAACAGAGATTTGTTTTAGAAAGGGGGTAGACTGATAGGTAGATTTTCCTCTTGCTTTTTTTAAATTCTTGCGTACATCTGCTACAGAAATTTCCAGTGCCTGTGCCAGCGCTAAAGTATCGAAGGTTTTTACCTCACTTGGTGTAACCATTAAATCGTATACAGGCTCATTCTGAACGATTACTTTCATGTTCCGATCTAAAATAGCGCCACGTGCAGGGTATTTATAAATTTTACGTAAAACATTACTCTCTGCAGAAAGAAAGTATTTATCGCTTACAATCTGGATATAGAATAATTTCCCCAGTAAGATGATGGCGATTACGATGAATAATCCTTGAATGATATATTTTCTGTTGAATAATTGATCCATTAGCGGGAAGTTCTTTTATAGAAGATAAACTCTACTAAAAAAATAATAAGCAGTGTAAAGATACAACTTAAGCCGCATCTCATTAAGGTATAACCAATTTCAGTTAACCTGAATGTTTCTAAAAAGAACAGCACCAAATGATGGGCAATAACACAAAGAAAAGCATAAAGTGAAAACCACTGGAAACCCATATAACTTAACGATGGTTCAGGGTCATCAATTGCGTCGCGATTTAAACTTATCGAAATAAATGATACTCTTACAAAGGCGAGCACTACACATGCCGTAGCATGCACTCCCATGGTATCGTAAAATGCATCGAGTGTTAAGCCCGTTCCAAATGCCAGTAGATAAAGCAAAATATTAGGTATGCCGAAGGGCAGGAGCAATAAAAAGAGGATGTAAATAAATGGGGTAGAGAGGTCGTAAAAACCCATATTTTTGAGCAGAAAAATCTGAACAAAAAGCAGGATAAACCACCTGATTATATTTACGATTATGATTCTGCTATTCATTCGGTTTAACTAAACTTTCTAAAGCCTTTTGTTCTTCGGCTTTTTTATCTTTTATCACGTAAACATATTGCAACGTACTAAAATCGGTAACTAAATTTACTTCGCCAGATAAGAAATTATCATTGGTGGCCACATTGGGTTTGGTGATTTTTCCTACAAAAATGCCGGCAGGGAATGACCCAAATCCTGAAGTAACAACCGAATCGCCAACATACATTTTAATGTGATTGGGTACTTCCTTTATAAAAACTTTTTTAATATCGAAATTGCCATCGCCCCAAACTAAAGAGCCCAAGGCATGGTTTTTCTTCAGCGTTACGCTGATTCGGGTATCTTTGTGAAGCAGCGACTGAATGGTAGCGAGGTGTTCGGAAACATCACGGATGAAGCCAACCACACCACGTTGAGGTGCAATTACGGCCATTCCGCTTTTAATTCCGTCGATACTTCCTTTATTAATCGTCATGATGTTGTTGCGCAATGTGATGGAGTTTTTAACCACTTTGGCAGCGAGATAAGTGTATTGCTGATCTGTTAAGGTATCCACAACTTTTACATCTTTAGCGGTATCTATCGTGGTTAGAACCAGAAGCTGTCCTTTAAGTTTCGCATTTTCGGCTGCTAAACTATCATTCACCATTCCGAGATTTAAATATCTTTTAAAAATATTTAACCTTTCATATGCGTTGCCCACTACTTCGTTAGAAGAATTCAGGGTTACGCTTCTTTGATAGGAATTGTTTTTTACTGTGAGGTAAATCCCGATTAGAAAGAAGATAATAAATAAGAAAAATGCGTTGTATCTACTGACGAATATCCAAAGGTTACGCATGCTAATTTACGGATTTAGATTTACGATTTAAGATTGCCTGCATAGTTTCCAATCCAGATTTAAGATGTTTTACGATTTTGTTCGTTTTTTCTGATAGTAATAATGGAAGAAACTATAATTGAAAGTAATTCATTTCCTTCTTTCCAGTTTTTAAGCATCTCTACTTTTAAATCAGGGTTAAATTTTTCCAACAACTCAAGAAAAAACATCGATTCATCTAATTCTTCTTCTACAATTTTTAGTTTATTCAAAAAGTCAGCTGTAGATTTGGCTCTACATGCTGCCCTGTAGTTTGCACCTACAGAGCTTGAGCATCGAACCAGTTGATTTGAATAATTTTTATTTAAAATATTGTATGGTAAAGAATTGATTAACTTTCCTATTGAGATAGAATACGCCTTGGTTCTAATTTTTAACGTCTCGCTATTCATCAATCGTCAATCTAAAATCTACATTCGTAAATGTGCTTATTGCATTAAGAATTTATAGCCACCAATGTTTTTCAAGGCGATACCTGTTCCACGAACTACGGCGCGAAGTGGATCTTCGGCAACGTGTACTGGTAATTTCGTTTTTGCCGCAACACGTTTATCCAAGCCTCTTAACAACGCACCACCACCTGTTAAATAAATACCGGTTTGATAAATATCTGCAGAAAGCTCCGGAGGGGTAATCTCTAATGCTTTTAGAATTGCTTCTTCAATTTTAGAGATCGATTTATCTAAACAATGTGCAATCTCGGTATAAGAAACCGTAATTTGTTTTGGAACACCAGTCATTAAATCACGACCCTGAACGGCGAAGTCTGCGGGTGCGTCCTGTAATTCAGGTAAAGCAGCACCTACTTCAATTTTAATTTTCTCAGCGGTACGGTCACCAATCATAATGTTGTGCTGGCGACGGATGTAGTTCACGATATCTGAATCGAAGTTATCTCCGGCAACGCGGATAGATTGATCGCAAACAATACCTGATAAGGCAATAACGGCAATTTCTGTAGTACCACCGCCTATATCGATAATCATGTTGCCCATTGGTTCTTCTACGTCGATTCCAATACCTACCGCAGCAGCCATAGGCTCATGAATTAGGTAAACTTCTTTTGCTCCGGCAATCTCAGCAGAATCTCGTACTGCACGTTTTTCTACTTCAGTAATTCCTGATGGTATACAGATTACCATTCGTAAAGATGGAAACATCCAGCCTTTACCACCATTTAACATCCGGATCATTCCTTTAATCATCGCTTCAGCAGCGTTGAAATCGGCAATTACACCATCTTTTAAAGGACGAACGGTTTTAATATTATCGTGGGTTTTACCCTCCATTTGCATCGCCTGACGGCCGATAGCAATAACTTTGTTTGTCGTACGATCGAAAGCTACAATAGATGGTTCATCCACTACAACTTTGTCGTTATGTATAATCAGGGTATTCGCAGTACCTAAATCGATGGCTACTTCCTGCGTAAACCAATTGAATAATCCCATGTATGAGTTATATTTTCTTTAAATGTTAAATCTATACTATTCCTAATGTAAAAATAGCTTTTTTATTGTTTAGTCTGTTAGTTTTTTGGTTGGTTAGGTTTTTGGTTTTTGGTTTTTTCGTTTTGGGCGAAATACCTAAACAACTAACCATCTAATCAACCAAACACCTAAACTAGTGTTTAAAGTGTCTAATACCTGTAGTTACCATTGCAATGCCTTTTTCGTTTGCTTTTGCAACAGAATCTGCATCTTTAATTGATCCACCTGGTTGTAAAACAGCAGTAATTCCGGCTTCGGCAGCAATTTCCACACAATCAGGGAAAGGGAAGAAGGCATCTGATGCCATTGCGCAACCTTCTACACTGAATCCGAATGAAGCAGCTTTGTCGATGGCTTGTCTTAAAGCATCAACACGTGAAGTTTGACCAATACCGCTTGCAATTAAGACATCATTTTTTACCAAAACAATAGTGTTGGATTTGGTGTGTTTCACAATTTTATTAGCGAAATATAAGTCTTTTAATTCTTGTTCGGTTGGTGTTTTTTCGGTAACGGTGGTCATTTGCTCCGGACCTTCGATAATTAAATCTTTATCCTGCTCAATAACACCGTTTAATAAAGTCTTGAATTGTTTTTTGCTCAACTCAACCTCGTTGCGTTGTAAAATTACGCGGTTTTTCTTTTTGCTAAACAATTCTACCGCTTCTGGTTGGTAAGCGGGTGCAATTAATACTTCGAAAAATAAGTTGTTAATTTCTTCAGCAGTTGCTAAATCAACTTCCACATTGGTAATTAAAACACCTCCAAAAGCAGAAACCGGATCGCAAGCCAATGCATCAATCCAAGCTTGTTTTACGGTTGGGCGAGAGGCAATACCACAAGCATTGGTGTGTTTTAAAATGGCAAAAGTCGGGTCTTCAAATTCGTCGATTAAGGCAACAGCCGCATCAACATCTACCAGGTTATTGTAGGAAAGTTCTTTTCCATTAAGTTTGGTAAACATGGCATCTAAATCGCCATAAAATACGGCACCCTGGTGTGGGTTTTCGCCGTAACGAAGTGTTTTTGCTTGTGTAACGCTTTGTTTAAAAACATCCAGCGGTTCTTCTTCATTAAAATAGTTGAAGATGGCGGTATCGTAATGGGAAGAAGTATGGAAAGCGGTTTTAGCGAAAGATTTACGTTGTGCTAAAGTTGTTTCACCGTTTTGTTCTTCTAGCTGAGTTTGTAGAGTTGTGTAGTCGTTTTTAGATGCGATGATCACCACATCATTAAAGTTTTTGGCAGCTGCACGAATTAAAGAAATGCCACCGATGTCAATTTTTTCGATGATTTCTTCTGGTGTTCCACCTGCTTTTACGGTTTCTTCGAAGGGATATAAATCAACAATTACTAAGTCAATTTCAGGAATTTCATATTCAGCAATTTGTTCCTGATCGCCGGTTAAAGCCCTGCGATTTAAAATTCCACCGAAAACTTTAGGGTGTAATGTTTTTACGCGACCGCCTAAAATTGATGGGTAGCCAGTTAGATCTTCAACAGCTGTAACTGGTAAATTTAAATCTTTAATAAATTGTTCTGTTCCACCGGTAGAGAATAATTGAACCCCCTGGGCGGCTAACAATTTTACCAGTGGCGCTAAACCATCTTTGTAATATACTGAAATTAAAGCGTTTTTAATCTTAATTGACTGACTCATTTACTGTGAATTTTGAGCCGCAAAGGTAGTAAAAGTGGATTGGTTTTTTGGTATGTTCTGTGAGTAAAAAATATTGGTGTTTGTTGATGGCTGATTGTGCTGGTGATTGGTAGTGCTCAATGAACCTTTGGTTAGTGGCTCACCCACAAAAACGTTCTAATATATCGGCTGGTGTCATTACCTGCAGAAAACTTTCCAGCTGCGCTGGCCTGCCTCGGCTGGCCGCCGAAGGGCTCTTACTTTTTTGCTTGATCAAAAAAGTAACAAAAAAATCAAGGCTTGGAACTGCTGTTGGATAAATTCGTTAAAGCTTTATTTCGGCAGCACAAGCACCCGATGAAAAATCGGGAGAGAACGCGCTGCCTTGGGTTGTGGAGGGGGATGAAAGTTTGTGGGGAAGCTTTAAACGTTTTCTCCTTCCATCATTTCCCAGGCCGGTGAGCAGGGTGGTAATAGCGAAGTGCGAAATTAAATTTATAAGGTTTCTTTCTGGGTTAGGTGGCTTTTCGCGTTGGTATGAACGGTGGATTAAAATGGTCGTCTTCCTGAGCTTGATTCAGGATCTGTTTCGTTCCTAACTTCTTGTTTTTAAGGATACACCGAAAATTCTTGCGTTTTTACTTGCTAACACTAATTTCATTAACCTATCGAAGGTGTCGTCACTTGCAGAAAACTTTCCAGCTGCGCTGGCTTGCCTCGGCTAGCCGCCGAAGGGCTCTTACTTTTTTGCTTGATCAAAAAAGTAACAAAACCGAGCTTTTCTGCGAGCTCATGAATGCCTATAAAGACATGAAAAACTTATGAATAACATCAAGGCTTGGAACTGCTGTTGGATAAATTCGTTAAAGCTTTATTTCGGCAGCACAAGCACCCGATGAAAAATCGGGAGAGTACGCGCTGCCTTGGGTTGTTGGGGGATGAAAGTTTGTGGGGAAGCTTTAAACGTTTTCTCCTTCCATCATTTCCCAGGCCGGATGACAGGGGGGCAATAGCGAAGTGCAAATTTAACTTTACAAGGTTTTGTTCAGAAGATGGGCTTTGGATCTTCGCATGAACGGTGGGTTAAAACGGTCGTCTTCCTGAACTTGATTCAGGATCTGTTCCATTCTGATCTTCCTGTTATTTAGCGCGCAGCGAAGAATTCTTGCGTTTTCTTCGGCCCGAAGTAATGCGCATACGAAGCAGACCTGACGCATACTGGTCGTAGATACTAAGGTGGTATAGGTGAGAGGTGGACAAAAGGTAGACCAAAGGTGGACTAGAGGTGGGTTTGAAATGAAAATTTATATGCTTAAAAAGCAGAAAATTGCTATATTGGAGTGATCAATCCCTTGGTTACACAAATATAATTAATTATGGCCAGAGTAAATGGGATTGTTCGATTTTCGGGGCAACTTGGAGATCTTGTTTTTTATAAAAGGGGAAAGAAAGATGTTGTGCGGCATAAGGCTGCGAATTACACACTTACTGAAAATAGCCGAAAAAGTGCTAAAGATTTTGGAGCGGCTAGTAGAAATGCATCCTACATTCGTAAAGCATTTGCACCGCTGGTGAAGCTATATGCCTATGACGATCTCCTGAATCGCCTGAACAAGCGTTTTATCGAAATCTTTAAAACCATCCCAGCGGAACACGCAGGAAAGAAAAAATTGATTGATGGTGATATTGCCTTGCTTAAGGGTTTCGAATTTAACAGCAGCAAACCCCTGGAACAGTTATGGCTTAGCGAATCGGATTTGCGCATAGAACCTGATGGATTAGTAAAACTTATTCTGCCTAAGGGCGAAATAGAATCGCTCCTGAAACCGCATCCTAAGGCTACCGAAGCACGGTTACAGGTTATGGGCTTTCATTTCGACCTGGATGATACCGGCGGCTACGAAATTATTGAAGTCAATGACCTGGTTATACCCTTAAGCAATAGCCATTTCCCGAAAACAGTCTTAGCCTTAAGCCTGAATCATAAGTGTGATAAGGCTTTAATCTTCGCCATGGGCATTTCATTTTTTACAGGTACGGCCCGCTCTTGCGATCGGCGTTATTATGCGGGTAAGATTATTCACGCCCTGCATGTAAAGGATGGTGTAATCGTCGATTTTGTGGCGCAGCCTAAAGTTAAAAGCGAGGTAGTGGAGCAGGGGGATAAGTTAAGCTGGGCGGTTGAGGAGGAGTAAGTTTGTTATGATTTAGTTTGGGTTTTAATTAAAAATAGATTAGTTTATTTTTGTATAGGGTACGGGAAACCGTATAGCGTATCTAAAAAAAATCTCAAATTTGACTCTTGTTTTATCCGTGATATTTAGTTTAATCGTTAAAAAAAAATGCTACTTTGTAGCCTTAAAATCATATATGAACACTGCTGTACTTAATAAATTAGTTTCCATATCAACAGATGAATTTGCAGGAACAACGTTCGGTTTTATGTTGTCGAATCCGCCTTATGGTAAAAGTTGGGCAAGTGAGCAGCAATACATCAAAGATGATAAAGATGTAATCGATTCCCGTTTCGGTATAAAACTTAAAAGTTACCGGGACGAAGAAGAAGATGCTGATGCAATTGAATTAGTAACAGCCGATATTTTAGCATTTGAAAATGAGCGTGATGGTTTAATCCGTGAAATTTTAAACCTTGCTTAATATGAATTCAGAATTAATTTTATACCAATCTGAAGACGGGCAAACCAAAATACAAACCCGTTTAGAAAACGAAACCGTTTGGCTAACACAAGCGCAAATGGCAGCGTTATTTGGCAAAGCCAGAACAACCATTACAGAACACATCGGCAATATATTTAAGGAAGAGGAATTAAATAAAGAATTGGTAAGTCGGAAATTCCGACATACCACTCTACATGGTGCAATTGCAGATAAAACCCAGGAAGTTGAAACAACTTATTACAATCTCGATGTGATTATCTCTGTAGGCTATCGCGTAAAAAGCTTACAAGGGACTAAGTTTAGGCAATGGGCAACAGCCCGGTTACGGGAATATTTGGTAAAAGGCTTTACCATGAACGATGAATTGCTGAAACAAGCAGGTGGTGGGGATTACTTTGAAGAGTTATTGGCTCGCATTAGAGACATTCGTTCTTCTGAAAAAGTATTTTGGCGCAAGATATTGGACGTGTATGCCACCAGTATAGATTACGACCCTAATACCGAAACCTCGCAAACCTTTTTTAAAACCATACAAAACAAAATGCATTGGGCAGCACATGGACAAACTGCTGCAGAAGTGGTTTATAGAAGAATTGATGCTGCAAAACCTTTTTTAGGTTTAACCAATTTTAAGGGCGTACAGCCTACGCAACAAGAAATTGCCGTAGCTAAAAATTATTTAAACGAGCAAGAACTCAACGTGCTTAACCGAATGGTAACGGCTTATTTGGAGGTAGCCGAATTACAAGCCTTAAACCGCAAACCCATGCACATGCAAGATTGGCTACAACGAGTTGACGACTTTTTGCAAATGACGGGTAATGATATTTTAACCCATGCCGGTACGGTTAGCCACCAACAAGCTTTAAACAAAGCCAAAGAAGAATACACCAGCTATAAAGAGAGCCTGAAAAACGAACTCTCTAAAGCAGAGCAAGACTTCTTAAAGCATTTAGAACAAACCACTAAACAGCTTAAAAAGAAGAATGATGGAAATTAAGCTGAAGAAATATGATGCCTATAAAGATTCTGATGTAGAATGGATGGGAAATACCACAAGGGTGATAAAGCTTCAATCTTCACCATGGGCATTTCATTTTTACCGGTACGGCCCGCTCTGGCGACCGACGTTATTATGCGGGTAAAATTATTCACGCCTTGCATGTAAAGGATGGTGTAATCGTCCATTTTGTGGGGCAACCTAATTGGAAAGCGAGGTAATTGAACAGGGGGATAAGTTAAGCTGGGCGGTAGAGGAGGGGTGAGTTTGCTGTTATTTTAGTCTGAGTTTTAATTTAAAGATAGGTTAATACACTTTTGTCATTGGGAGATACGGGAAACCGTAATTTTAGCGAACTGTTTATGCTCAATTTCGTGATTGCTGGTATTTAATAACTTTTGCCATATTAATTAATTACGTAACATGTTATTTATCAGTAAGCTATTAGAGATTATTTAATCTATGATATAGTCATCCCTAATCGTTATTTTAGGCCTTTAACAATTAATTTTAATGGCAATTAAAAAATCAGAATTATATAGCTCATTATGGGCAAGTTGTGATGAATTACGGGGCGGGATGGATGCCTCACAATATAAAGATTATGTACTCACGATGTTATTTGTGAAGTACATTTCGGATAAATACAAAGGCGATCCATTCGGTGCAATCACCGTTCCAGAGGGTGCATCTTTTGATGATATGGTGGATTTGATCGGGAATGCGGAAATTGGCGATAAGATCAACAAGCAAATCCTCAATCCGATTAAGGAAGCTAATAAACTCAATGACTTCCCTGATTTTAATGACGAAAGCAAATTAGGTAAAGGCAAAGACTTAGTAGATACGGTTTCCAATCTGGTGCGTATTTTTAACGATCCTAGTTTGGATTTCTCCGGAAACTCTGCCGAAGGCGACGATATCTTAGGCGATGCGTACGAATACTTGATGCGCCATTTTGCTACCGAAAGCGGTAAATCGAAAGGCCAGTTTTATACACCTGCCGAAGTTTCGAGAGTATTGGCGAAAGTGATTGGCATTAACCAAAACAATTCTTCGCACCAAACAATGGCTTATGACCCGACCTGTGGTTCAGGTTCGCTGTTGCTGAAAGTGATGAATGAAGCAGGTAAAAACATTGACCTATACGGACAGGAAAAAGAAACGACTACAGCGAATTTAGCACGAATGAATATGATTCTGCACGGTGCTGAGACTGCAACTATTACTGCAGATAATACTCTTTCAAGACCAGCGTATATCACCACAATTCCAGTTGATATTTCAAAACCAATAAAAAATGATCCTGAGTCTATATTATCAGGGAGAACAAACTCTTCTGATATATTAAGACAATTTGATTTTGTTGTTGCTAATCCTCCATTCTCATTAAAAAACTGGAGTAGTAGTGTAAATGTTGACAATGATCCTTATAATCGTTTTGAACTTGGTATTCCACCTGAAAAAAATGGCGATTATGCTTTCCTATTACACATTTTACAATCCTTAAAAGCCAGTGGAAAAGGCGCAGTAGTATTGCCTCACGGTGTTTTGTTCCGTGGAAATGCAGAGGGCGAAATCCGTAAAAACATTTTAAAGAAAGGGTATATTAAAGCTATTATCGGTTTGCCTGCCAACTTGTTTTATGGTACGGGCATTCCGGCTTGTATTATTGTGCTGGATAAAGAAAATGCCGAACACCGCAAAGGTTTGTTTATGATTGATGCGAGTAAAGGCTTTGTGAAGGACGGCAATAAAAACCGATTGCGGGAGCAGGATATTCGTAAGATTACCGATGTGTTTGATGCTTTTGCAGAAGTGCCTAAGTTTAGCAGAATGGTGTCGATGACGGAAATTGCCAACCCTAAAAACGATTACAACCTCAACATTCCACGGTATATTGATACGCAGGAAGCCGAAGACATTCAGGATTTGGCGGGGCATTTGTCGGGTGGCATTCCGCAGAAAGATGTGGCTGGTTTGCAGGCGTATTGGGATTTGTTCCCTTCGCTGAAAGCCGATTTGTTCAATCCGGCAAGAGCAGGTTATTTTGAATTAAAAGTACCTGCGGAAACCATTAAAACCACCATTTTCAATCATCCCGAATTTGTAGTCTTCAATACAAAAATGCACACCGCTTTTGATAAATGGTTGCACGAACAGCAAACGGAATGGAATGCTTTAGATAAAGGTTTTGCGGTAAAAGAGGCCATAGAAACATCGGCGCAAACCATACTGAGCCATTTTGAAAACAATGCTTTGGTGAATCGTTATGAGATGTACCAACACCTGATGCAATACTGGAACGAAGTGATGCAGGACGATTTTTATTCGATTGCTTTAGACGGCTGGACGGCAGGAAACGAATACACCCGACTGGTCATCAAAGGCAAAAAAGGAAAAGACGGCAAAACGGCACAGGACAAGGAGATTGCAGGTTTGGCAGGTATTGAAGGCAGAATGGTCACGCCGGAAATGATGATCCATTATTTCTTTAAGGAACAAAATGACAGTTTGCAGGATTTAGAAAATCAACTGAACCTTACGCAGGAAGCTCTTGCGGAAATAGAAGAGGAAAACAGCGGAGAGGAAGGCATTTTCAGTGATTTGGAAAAAATTAACCTTAAAAATGTAAAAGACTTTTACAAAGAACGTAAAGCCGATAATGCCTCTAAGGAAGAATTGAAATACATTAAAAACTATATTGATACACAGGAAGCTTTGGGTGGCATTACCAAACTGATAAAAATAGCAAAAGAGAATTTGGAAGTAAAAGTGGTGGCGCAATATCCATTATTAACCGAAGCCGAAATAAAAGATATGGTGATTAACCACAAATGGACACCCGTATTGCAACAGGCATTGCAAAGCGAACAGGAAAAGCTGAGCCAAAACCTTACGCAACGCATTAAGGAATTGGCAGACCGCTACCAACAGGCTTTGCCTACTTTGGAAATCAAGACAGCGGAAGCTTCGCAAAAAGTATTGTCTCACCTGCAAAAAATGGGATTGGTATGGTAAAGGAAAATACGATGAAGCAGACAGAAATTGGATTAATTCCGGACAATTGGGATATAAAAACAATTGAAGAAGTTATTACAGAAATTTCAATGGGTCCATTTGGTTCAGATATAAAAGTTTCAAACTTTGTTGATAAGGGAGTTCCTGTCTTAAATGGTTATAACGTCAGTTGCATTAAGTTAAAAAGTAGACATTCTAATTTTGTTAGTAATGAAAAAGCTAAGGATTTAAAAAAAGCCGTAGCTAAGCGTGGAGATATTGTAGTTACGCATCGAGGAACAATAGGTCAGATTGCATATATTCCTCAGGATTCAGAATATAAAGAATATGTGATATCCCAAAGTCAATTCAGATTTACATTAAATAAGAAAAGAGTTATACCAGAATTTCTTGTATACTTCTTTCATTCTAATAAGGGACAAAACATTATAACTGAAACAAAAGGACATACAGGAGTTCCGGCAATTGCTCAAGCTACAACTACATTTAAAAAAATTTCCATTCCCCTTCCGCCCTTACCCGAACAAGAAGCAATAGCGGAAGCCTTGAGTGATGCCGATGCGTGGATAGAAAACCTGGAGCAACTCATCGCCAAAAAACGCCTCATCAAACACGGGGCAATGCAGGAATTGTTGTCGCCTAAGGAGGATTGGGAAGTGAAGAAGTTGGGAGAGGTAACTATAGACGGAGGATTGATTAGAGGTCCATTTGGCGGTGCTTTGAAGAAGGAATTTTTTGTCAAAAACGGATATAAAGTTTATGAGCAAAAAAATGCAATCTATAAATCAGTTCACTTAGGAAAGTATTTTGTTGATACTGCTAAATTTAAAGAATTAGGAAGATTTGAAATTAAGGCTAATGATTTTATTCTTAGTTGTTCAGGCACTATTGGAAAGCTATTTAGGATACCGCAAATATTTCAAAAAGGTATTATTAATCAGGCTCTTTTGATTATAAGGCTTAATTCTACAATCATTGATTTCGGGTATTTTGGACATATATTTCAATATGATACAATACAATCAAAAATTATTGATGACACTCAAGGAGGAGCAATGAAAAACTTGGTGGGAATGTCAGAATTTAGAAATACAGAAATTCCATTACCAGCCCTCCCCGAGCAAACCCGCATCGCCAGGATATTATCGGATATGGATGCGGAGCTGGAAGCTTTGGAAGGGCAACTTGGCAAAGCGAGAAAGGTAAAACAAGGGATGATGCAGGAATTGCTGACGGGTAAAACTAGATTAATTTGATAATTATGAAAGAATATTTACTAGAAAATCCACAGGTTGTAGTTACACTTATATTGGGGATTACTACGCTTTTCGTTACCTTTTGGTTTAACACTGTCAATCTTAAAATCAATCGTCAAAAAATGGAAAAGGATCTTTTTAGTGAATTTAATAAGCGCTACGATGATCTGAATGACAGTTTAACTAAACTGGAAGGAATAGAGACTATTGAACAGTTGAAGGCTACCTCGTCTAAAATTGAGAACAAAACTATGTACATTGTTTTAATTGATTACTTCAATTTATGTGCAGAACAGTATTATTGGAAAAAGCAGAAAAAATTCAGTACTCAGATTTGGAGCGCTTGGCAAAGTGGAATGCAGTTTTATTTTGATACCTATCCGGTTGTAATGAAACTTTGGGTAGATCAAACTAAAAATCATAATTATAAGTCCTTTTATCTTAAAGAAAATATAAAGTTTTGGATGGATAGTAAAAACGGCTGATTTTAAACAAAATAAACGCTCAAAATGCCTTGTAACCACAAATTTATCGAAGATTTAAATTTAGATAATTTAGATTTTCAACCAACTACTTTAATCGTTGGCACTTTTAACCCTGCTTGGCCAGCGAATAACCAAGCTCAATGGTTTTATGGGAGGACACAAAATAATTATTTCTGGGATATTTTGCCGCGTTTGTACGGCGAACCAAGTTTGTTAAATGCTGATCCATACGAGTGGAAAAAATTCTGTAAGAGGCATAAAATTGCTATTACAGATTTAATTAGTTGTATTGGAGATGCAAATAGACCTGAACATGACGCAGTCATGGGGGGATATAGCGATGACAAAATTGCAAATGATTTTCATGAACATACTTTTATAGAAATTGTTTCTTTATTGGAAAATTACCCCAGCATTAAAAATGTTTATCTAACTAGGGGAAATGGCCCGACTTTCTGGAATCGCATTTGGCGCCCTGTTCGGCGATACTGCACTTTGCATGAACTCCACGAAAATACTTTGCTTACACCATCCGGCTATGCATTCTACCAACATGGCAAGTATAATAATGCTAATCCAAATCATCCAGTCCCAAATTTAGCCGATTATATTTTAAATCGTTGGGAAGAAAGATGGCATCAAATTAACCACTAAAATGAATAATATAGCGCTCATCTCTCACATTGTCAAAACTTATTTTGATGTTAATCCATCTGTAAAGATCATTCTAGCAAAAGATTTAATGCCTCTATTTATTAGAGCTGAAATATTTGTAAAGGATGATAAAAACGGATTGCCTATTCGTAGATTCCTTAGAGATTTAGATAAAAAGGGAAGTTTACATTTATTGCCACATGTGCTTGCTAAGGGCAAATTAGCAAATACAAGATGGTTTTTCCAAAGAGATGTACCTGTAGTCAATCTTCCTAAGTCCGTCCAGCAAAAAACATCAACACACTTACCTGTATCACCAGCTGCAACTGGCAGAAATAGAGATGAGGATTATGTTCTGAATTTGTGTGATGAATTGTTAAAGCTACAAGGTTCAAGACAGCATAAATTTGATTTTTTACTCGGTGATACTAACAGAAAACTTCCGGTTGATATTTACTATTCAGAATTGAAATTGGTTGTGGAATATCGAGAATACCAGCACAATAATGCTGTAAAACATTTTGATAAACCAGATAAAATGACTGCGAGCGGTGTACATCGAGGGGAACAGCGTAAAATCTATGACCAACGTAGAAGAGATGTGTTACCTGCAAAGGGTATTAAATTAGTGGAAATAGATTATACCGATTTTGAGCATGACAGAAGCAATAGAATTGTGAAGGATAAGGTAAGGGATCTTATGGTGGTGGAAAATAAAATATCAATTAGATATGGAAACGCTTAATTTTTTTACCATAGACTCAATATCCAAATGGAATAATGACGGTTTCATCGTGAATCAAGTTGATTTGCCTAAACTTCAACGCGGATTCGTTTGGAAGCCTGAACAGATAGCAAATCTTTGGGACTCTGTTTTGAGAGGTTTTCCTATAGGCTCATTTTTATTAGCTATAAACAAAGAAAATGGCTCAAAAGAGTTGTTAGATGGTCAACAAAGGTCAACGTCAATACTTGCTGGTTATTATAATCAATTCGTAGATAAAAATAGTGGAGTTTTTTCTCTTAAGAGATTTCCATCAATTTGGATTGATGTTAATTCGATTGATAAACCTGAAGAAAATGAATTCTCTATCCACGTTGTTACGCAATCACATCCTTGGGGATTTTCCGCTAGAAATCCTGGTAGTGGTTTAAGTCTTGGTGATAGACGGCAGGCTTTAGGATATTACAAGTCGTTAGATACTTTTTCAAACTATTTAGAAATCTCCCCAGAATTTTTATCGCCATGGGATAGTGTGTGTCCAATACCATTAAGCTTTTTACTAATAGGTACCAATACCTCCAGTTACATTGATTTTAAGCAAAAAATAAATGACAAATTAAAGGGCTTAAATATTAAAACTAAGCATCGTGATAGAGTTAACTACGAAGAACTGAATTCTGAACAATATGAGATGATGTTTGAAGCAGTTCAAAATGCTAACCGCTTAATGATACCAGAATTAACAATTGATGTAAATGCGATTTCAATAAAAAGTGAAAACATTCAAGATCCAACACTTTTTGTCAGGCTTAATGCGGGTGGGACAAGGATTGGAGGAGAAGAATTGGTGTATTCGATTTTTAAAGCTTACTTTCCAGAATGTAAAGCCTTGATAGAGCAAATATCAGCAGACTATATCGCTCCAAGCCGATTAATAAATCTTTTTGCGAAAATGGCAAATGTCATTTTACAAAAAAAGGAAGCCAAACATATATCATTTTCGAAAACTATTGATATTAAAGTTTTTAAGCGCTTGGTTCAGCAGGGAGAGTACAAAGTGATATTAAGATCTTTATTTACTGATAGTGTGAATGGTGCCAAATCTAAATTTGAGCTATGCCTATCATTATTAGAGAGCAATGAAGAAAAAATCCCTGTAGTCTTGATAAAACAGATACTAAGTTCAAATACTGATCTTTTTTATACTATTTTATCTTACTTTGAAATTCACGACATTTCAAGCATAAATCAGATTAATGAATTAGAAATTAGGTGTATAAATAGCGTGATTATGCATCTTTCATATTTTAGTATAGATAAAGGAAAGTCAGCTACAAGATTATTTCAACTTTTGATGAATGATGATGTCAGTAAAAATCATTCTATACAAAATGATTGGGGAGGTGCACAAAATATTTTGCTTGTAGAGGGCTTGATTTACCCATTATTATCTCCAGAAAACGTTAATTATATTTTTGAAGTAATCATCAATTACAAAATTGATTTTTACTCAGATAACTTTAAGCTCATATGTCAATCAAACAAAAATCTAAATGCTCAATACGATATGAATAGTGATGAGGGTGTTAAATTGTTAAGAGAATTTATCGAACGAGTAAGGTTTAACAAGGACTTGATACTTATTGCTCAGCGTGATTACATTACAAAGGAGTTTGAAGAATTTAATCAATTCCAAGATGTTGAGGATACAAATCGACCATGGGATTGGGACCATATTTACCCAATAAGCTGGGTTTATTATAGAAAAGATATTCACTGGTTGGTTAAGCAATGGATAAATGCCAATGGAAATTTTAGAGCGCTTTCAATTGCTGAAAATAGAAGTGAAAATAATAGGGTTGCGCCAAAGGATCGTTTAGCAGAAGAATGTTTAAGAGATAATTGTTTTATAAATAATAAAGACTATGAAGAATATTGGAGCCATTTTTCTCAAACGGACTTGAGAATTACGGATATTGATGATATTTATTTATCTCACTACTTAAAAGCAGTTTTAAAACGAACATATAGAATTTATAAAGAATGGTTTGATATATTTATTAAATAAGTAATGATCCCCAAACCAAATCCAGTAAATACAATCAAAAATTTCTAAATTTATCTAATGAGCAATCAGATGCAACCTAACCCTCTTTTTTTAACCATCAGGCAACTGATAGAAGAAAGCAAACAACAGGTAGCTGTGGCGGTGAATGCAGAAATTACCTTGCTCTATTGGAAGGTTGGCAAACGCATTAATGAGGAAGTGTTGGGCAATGAAAGGGCAACATACGGAAAGCAAGTTGTGGCAACCATTGCGCAACAATTAAGCGCTGCTTATGGTAAAGGCTGGGGCGAAAAACAATTAAGGCAATGTATGCAATTCGCACAGGTTTTTGCCGATGAGGAAATTGTATACGCACTGCGTAGACAATTGAGTTGGACGCATCTCAGGAGCATCATTTACATGGATGATCCCTTGAAAAGGTTATTTTATGTGGAGATGTGTAAGCTAGAGAAGTGGTCGTCTCGCCATTTGCAGGAACGCATTCAATCGATGTTATACGAACGAACTGCAATTAGTAAAAAGCCCGAAGAGACCATTGCCAACGATTTGGAACTCCTAAAATCCCAGCAACAGCTTTCTCCAGATTTGGTATTCAGAGATCCTTATTTCCTTGATTTTTTAGGTTTGAGTGACATGTACTCTGAAAAGGATTTGGAAACCTCTATCATTGTCGAGTTACAGCGGTTTATCATTGAAATGGGTGGAGACTTTGCTTTTATGGCACGTCAAAAACGCATCACTATTGATAATCGTGACTATTACATTGATCTGTTATTTTATCACCGCAGATTAAAATGTTTGGTTGCCATTGATCTAAAACTGGGTGAATTTGAAGCAGGTTTTAAAGGGCAAATGGAATTATACCTCAGATATCTTCAAAAAAACGATCAGTTAGAGGGAGAAAACAATCCAATCGGATTAATACTTTGCACCGGTAAAAATGAAGAACATATAGAGCTAATGCAGCTTGAACAAGCCAACATCAAAGTGGCAGAATATCTTACACTACTTCCGCCAAGAGAAATACTAAAAGAGAAACTACACAGAGCCGTAGCCATTGCTACATCCAAAGAAAAAGATTTATGATCAACCCTATAGAACGTATCACCCAAAACCGCATCATAGAACTTTTCCAAAAAGAGTTGGGTTATCATTATTATGGTAATTGGGAAAAACGTGAGCATAATAGCAATGTGGAAGAAGCCATTTTAAAACGGAATTTGCTGCATAGAGGTTATTCAGAAACCTTGGCAGATAAGGCAGTAAAAGAGGTGTATGATTTGGCGACGACCAATTCTGGAAATTTATATCACCGTAACAAAGCGATGTATTCTTTGTTGCGTTATGGGGTAAAAGCCCGTCCGGATTTGGGCGAGCAATTTGATACTATTTTTCCTATTGATTGGCAGGATTTTGATAAAAATGAATTTGGCATAGCAGAGGAAGTAACGTTGACTAAAGGTGGAAATAATCGCCGTCCGGATGTGGTGCTGTATATCAACGGTATTGCCATTGGGGTGTTGGAACTGAAGCGTGGAACAACGGATATTTCAGAGAGCATCAATCAGTCTATTTCAAATCAAAGAGAACTGTTCAACGAATGGTTTTACACCACTGTTCAGTTATTGATGGCTGGTAATAATACGCAAGGTTTGAAATATGGGACAATAAAAACAGAAAACAAATATTACCTGGCCTGGAAAGAAGATGAAGGTGATAACAAAGGTTATAAACTGGATAAGTACTTAAAGAAACTTTGCAAAAAAGAGCGACTTATAGACATAATTTATAACGGTGTGGTGTTTGATGGTGGTCAAAAGAAGCTGCCAAGACCCCACCAATACTTTGCCTTGAAAGAAGCACAAGAATTTGTACGTAAAAAAGAAGGCGGGATTATCTGGCATACACAAGGTTCTGGTAAATCGCTGATGATGGTGATGTTGGGGAAATGGATATTGGAAAATGTTGCTAATTCACGGATTGTGATTTTAACCGATCGTACCGAGCTTGACGATCAGATAGAACGTGTGTTCAAAGATGTAGGCGAAACAGATGTTGCCAAAACAAGGTCTGGCAAGGAATTAATGCAATTTTTAACTTCTTCGCGACCAAGATTGGTTTGTTCGCTCATTCATAAATTTGGCAATAAAACGGAGACAGATTTTGATGCATTTATCAAAGAATTACAAAATAATCCGGTACAAACACAAGGGGAAATCTTTGTATTTATTGATGAATGTCACCGTACCCAAAGCGGAAAACTGAACCAAGTAATGAAGGCGGTTTTGCACAATGCTGTATTTATTGGGTTTACTGGTACTCCTTTACTAAAAGCAGATAAAAAAACAACCATGGATGTTTTCGGAAGATACATTCATACCTATAAATTTAACGAAGCGGTAGAAGATGGCGTAGTTAAAGATTTGATGTATGAGGGTAGGGCCATAGAACAAAACCTGACTTCTCAAACGAAAGTAGACCAATGGTTTGAAGCCAAAACTGCGGGTTTAAATGATTTTCAGAAAAACGAATTGAAAAAGAAGTGGGGTACGATGCAGAATGTATTGAGTTCCAAAAGCAGAATGGAGAAAATTGTAGCCGATATTATTGTTGATTTTTCTGTTAAACCACGATTAAAATCACAAAATGGAAATGCTATTTTAGTGGCCTCGAGCATTTACGAAGCAGCTAAATATTATAATCTGTTTCTCAACACAGAGCTGAAAAATAAATGTGCCATCATTACTTCATACAATCCAAATGCTAGCGATGTTTCTTTAGAAGATACTGGTGCCGATAATGAAACCGATAAGGAATTTATTTTCAAAACCTACACCGAATTACTTAAGAACGTAAGCGTAAAAGGCAATAAATCTAAAACAGAAACTTATGAAGGCGATGCGAAAGAAAGTTTCCGTAAAGAACCAGCAAGAATGAAATTGCTGATTGTAGTTTCTAAATTGTTAACTGGTTTTGATGCTCCGCCGTGTACTTACATCTACATTGATAAAAGAATGCAGGATCATACTTTGTTTCAAGCCATTTGTAGGGTAAACCGTTTAGATACAGATGATAAAGATTATGGTTACATTATCGATTATATGGAATTATTCGGCAATGTTACTGATGCCATCAATGTTTATACTTCTGAGTTAGATAGTGAAGGGTTTACGCAGGAAGATGTAAGCATACAATTAAAAGATCGTTTGAAAATCGCTAAGGACCGTTTATTTACAGCTTTAGAAACGGTAGAAAGTATTTGCGAGAATGTAGCCTCGCCTAAAGATGGGTTGGCCTATATTCATTATTTTTGTGGTAATACTGAAGTCGCGGAAGATTTAAAGGCTACAGGATATAAACGAATGGCACTTTACAAGGCCATAGTTGAATACATCAGGGCTTATGCAAACGTAAAAGCCGACTTTATTACTGCCGAATTTACGGATGCCGAGGTTAAACGTTTTAATAAGAAGCTAGAGGATTATTTAAACCTCAGAGAAATTATCCGTAAAGCATCGGGTGAGACTATTGATTTGAAGGCGTACGAAGCTGACATGCGTTTCCTAATTGATACTTACATTAGAGCAGATGAATCTGAAGTGATTTCTCCATTTGAAAATATCTCATTACTCGATTTGTTGGAAACTGACATGGATAGTGCCATTGATAGTTTACCAAACGAAATTAAAGGCAATCCAGAAGCAGTTGCAGAAGTGATTGAAAATAACGTAAGGAGCAAAATTGTTGAGGAACATTTATTAGATCCTAAATATTTCGATCACATGAGTGTTTTGTTAAAGGAGCTGATTGAGAGAAGGAGGCAGGAAACCATTAATTATCAGCGATACCTAAAAGAAATTGCTGAACTTATTCGTCAGGTTAATCAAGGTAAAACTGACGGCGTACCAAAGTCTTTAAATACAAAAGGTAAAGTAGCATTATATCATACTTTAGAAGATGATGAGCAATTAACATTGGCTTGTGAAGATGCCGTGCAATACGCCAAACAAGATGGGTTTAGAGAAAATCTAGCTAAGCAAAAGTTAGTCAAGAAGGCAATTTACGATGTGGTAGAAGATGTAAAGAAAGTAGAAGAAGTATATAAAATTATCGATGCCCATAAAGACGAGTACTAATGGAGAAAGATGTTTTACATATCGGATCAGTAGAAATTGATGTCACTTTCAAAGAGATTAAAAATCTTCACTTAAGTGTGCATCCGCCACATGGTAGAGTTACCATTGCTTCTCCAGACTTTTATGATTTAGAAAAAGTGAAGATCTACGCAGCTACCAAACTAGCATGGATTAAAAGGGAGCAGGCTAAAATACGTAGTCAGGAAAGGGAAGAACCCAAATCGATGATTACCAGAGAGAGCCATCAGTTCTTAGGGAAACGCTATCTACTCAAAATTATTGAAGCTAATCGATCAAAATTAGTTTTAAAGCATCATACAATAGAACTATATGCTTTACCTAACGCAACTTTGGAGCAGAAAAAAAGAACACTTTATAACTGGTACAAACGAGAGTTAGAAACTGTTATAGGTAGATTAGTCAATGAGTATGCAGAGCAAATGAAGCTTGCAGCTATCAATTTTGGAATCAGAAAAATGAAAACTAAGTGGGGAAGCTGTAATATCGAGAAGCGTATGCTTTGGTTCAATATTGAGTTGGCCAAAAAACCAGTCGAATGTATCGAATATATTGTGGTACATGAGTTGGTTCACTTATTAGAACGAAACCACAATAAAAACTTTATTATTCTGATGGATAAGTTTTTGCCAGGTTGGAAGGTTCAGAAAAAATTTTTGAATGAATTGCCTGTTCATCATTGAATTATTAGCTATTTTGTTCAGAAAAGTTAAGCTTAGGTAGCATTACAGCAGCCGATCAAATGTAGGACTTTATCAATAAGTAATAGAAGATGATTACAAAGCTTATTATGAAACAGGCGGTCATAGGTTTTAGGGCAATATGCTGCAGCTTGATAAATTTGAGAACTGCAAAGAGTTTATGGGCTGCCTAAGGCAGCCGGCTAGATGTGTGTTTTATGCCTGATATTTTCTGCTACTTCTTAACCTTTTTAACCACAGCCTCTACAATTCTTGGATAATGGAGGTGTTCTAATTGCTGCCCTTTAAATTTTATCATTTCTAGGTTATCGCCTTTATCAATTTTATACCTGGCCTGGTAAATGTATTCACCTTCATCGTAATTTTCATCTACATAATGAATGGTAATGCCGCCTTCATTTTCGCCTGCTGCGATTACTGCATTGTGTACATGATCTCCATACATGCCTTTCCCTCCGAATTTTGGTAGGATAGCCGGGTGGATATTTACAATTCTGCCGGGGTAAGCTGCAATTAAATTTTGAGGAATCAGCCAAAGGAAACCCGCCAGTACAATAAAATCGATATCGAGATTCTTCAACAGGTCTATTACTTCTTCTGTTTTATAGAATTCGTGTTTATCAAAAATATGGGTAGGAATTTCGAAGTTATCAGCTCTTTGCAGTACATAAGCATCAGCGTTATTGGTAAGCACCAGCGAAATTTCTATATCGTTACTGCGTTTAAAATGCTCCATTAGTTTTTGGGCATTGGAGCCAGAACCGGATGCAAAGATGGCTATTCGTTTTTTCACTCAGAATGTGTTTTCCCCAAAAATAGCATTTTTGCCCATGTTTTCGGTATTCAAATTAATTTTTATTATTGTAGTTAACGTGTTATTAATGAATAAATTTATCGTATTTTTGCAGTTCGGAATTGAAGTTAAATAATAGAGAATAAAAAATTTAAAATCTTTTGTGTTTTAAAAAGATAAACTCTATATTTGCAACCCGAATTATAGGAAACGATTAAAGAAAAATAAAAGGCTAAATAGAAATGGCAAATCATAAATCTTCATTAAAGAGAATTAGAGCAAACGCAACAAAACGTTTACGTAACAGATATCAGGCAAAAACTACACGTACCTTTATTAAAAGATTACGTGCTGCAGAAGATAAAAAATCTGCATCAGATTTATTGCCTAAAGTAATCTCTATGTTAGATCGTTTAGCTAAAAAGAACATCATTCACAAAAATAAAGCGGCTAATAATAAATCAAAATTAACGAAATTCGTTAACGGTTTAGCATAATCCAATTTTTTTACGATATTAGTATCAGGCATCCCAACCAAACGTTGGGATGCCTTTTTTTTGTCGAAAAAAATGGAGAACTACGAACAGAAACTTGGTATTAAACTTTGGGCAGAGGAAGATCGCCCGAGAGAAAAATTATTACAACACGGCAGGAGGTATTTAACCGATGCCGAATTAATTGCTATCCTAATCGGATCAGGAAACAGGAATGAAACCGCTGTTGATTTAAGTAAACGCATTTTATCTTTTTACGATAATAACCTCACTAAAATCGGAAAGGCATCTATTCAGGATCTTTCTAAATTTAAAGGAATTGGCGAAGCTAAAGCGATTTCTATCGTAGCTGCGCTGGAACTCGGTCTCCGTAGAAAGGAAACCCAGGAAGAACAGGTTCTCCAGGTTATCGCCTCGAGCGACGTTCATCGTTACCTGCACCGAACTTTTGCGGATCTGAATCACGAAGAGTTCTGGATTTTACTACTTAATCGCTCTAATCATGTTATAGGCAAGCATCTGATTAGTAAAGGCGGTCAGGCGGGTACAGTTGCCGATCCTAAAATTATTTTTAAAATAGCGCTGGAATACAATGCGGCTAACATTGTGCTGGCACATAATCATCCATCAGGGAGTTTAAAACCTAGCGAAAGCGATAATAAATTGACTAGAGATCTAATTGCCTCCGGACAGATGTTGGGACTATATGTGGTTGATCATCTGATTTTTGCCAATAACCGATACTATAGTTATAAAGATGACCAGATGTTGTAGGACTATGATTATGTGATCAGGGAGGACTATGATTACAGGATTATATGATCAGGTTGTAGAGAGGAGCTATGATTATGTGATTTTAGGATTATAAGATCAGGGAGTACTATGATTACAGGATTATATGATTATATGATCAGGGTGTAGAGAGGAGCTATGATTATTGTGATTAAAGGATTGGAAGATCAGGGAGTACTATGATTGCATGATTAAAGGATTATAAGATCAGGGTGTACTATGATTACAGGATTATATGATTATATGATCAAAGTGTAGAGAGAAGCTATGATTATGTGATTAAAGGATTATAAGATCAGGGTGTACTATAATTGCATGATTATAAGATTATGTGATCAGGGTGTAGAGAGGGGCTATGATTATGTGATTATAAGATCAGGATGCAAATAAAATTTATCAACTTACGAAATTTCAAAAGCCTGTGTGCTGAAGAATTTTGCAAGTTTTGATGATAGTAATGTAATACTTTCGAAGTATTTTCCCAATAAAGGCCAACAAAACTTCGCAAGTTGATCTTCATTCATGAAATTTAGACAGTTCATAATATATAGAATCATGGTTTTATTGTTAACATTAGCGTTTATAACAACTTCAATACTTAAAACTGATTTAACATGAAATTAGTAATATTTGCAAATTGAAACTATAATCAATCTTATGAAAGCATTAAAAATTATTACAACGTTACTTCTCTTTTCTACAATCGCATTGGCGCAGCAAAAAGGAATGCCAATCAATATCATCACTTATAATATTCGTTTAAATGTTGCTTCTGATGGTGTAAATGCCTGGCCGAACCGGAAGGATAATGTTAAGGCTTTAGTTAAATTTCATGATGCAGATATTTTATGCGTTCAGGAAGCGCTCCCTGAGCAGTTTGATGCTTTATTAGAAAATTCAAATTTTGAAGTGGTGGGTGTTGGTCGCGAGGATGGAAAGCGTAAAGGCGAGTTTTCTGCGGTGTATTTTGATAAGGATCGTTTTACCAAAAAAGATGGTGGAACTTTCTGGCTCTCGCAAACGCCTGATGTACCTTCGAAAGGATGGGATGCGGCTTTAAACAGGGTTTGTAGTTGGGTAAGGTTGTTTGATAAATTAAATAAGAAAGAGTTTTTGGTGTTTAATACCCATTATGATCATATTGGTGTTCAGGCGAGAATAGAATCTGCGAAGTTATTGAAACAGAAAATTCAGCAGATTGCGCCAACATTGCCTGTTGTATTTACAGGTGATTTAAACGTTACTCCGGAAACTGAAGCTATATCTACTATAAAATCTTTCCTCACCGATGCAAAAGAAATATCTATAGAACCTGCTTACGGTCCGAATGGAACGTTTAACGGTTTTGATTTTAATAGCGATTTGAAAGACAGGATTGACTATATTTTTGTGAATAAGGGTTTCAAGGTGCAGAAGTTTGCTGTTTTGAGTGATAGTAAAGATAAAAGATACCCATCTGATCATTTGCCTGTTTTTGCCAGGCTTTGGTTTTAACTTACTTTATATTGAATTCCAGTAGTCCTTTTCCATTTCATTTTGAACTTTTTGGTAATCAATATCATTACCATTATATTTTTGAGACCCTTGCATTTATCGTAGGTGTAAGGGTTTATTATTATTTAAAAAGAGGCATTGCAGACCCAATTTCTGATGAGAATCGGTTATGGATTATGCTTGGGGCTATGTTTGGTGCACTTATCGGCTCTCGTGTAGTTGCGGTTTTGGAAACTCCAGCGGTTTTGAATCATCTGAGTTTTTCGTTTATCTATCAAAGTAAAACCATTGTGGGTGGCTTATTGGGTGGCTTATTCGGCGTAGAGATCATTAAGAAGATTATTGGAGTAAACATTGCTTCAGGCGATATATATGTCGTTCCAATTTTGGTTGCTTTATTTATTGGTCGCATTGGTTGTTTCTCTATGGGGATTGATGAGCCTACTTATGGGGTTCCAACTGCTTTATTTACAGGAATGGATTTGGGTGATGGCATCATGAGGCATCCGATTATGCTTTATGAAATGCTTTATTTGATCGTGCTCTTTTGCCTTTTCAGGGCTCTTAAAAATAAAAGCCTGATTAATGGTGATCGCTTTAAATTGTTTATGGTGCTGTATTTTCTGTTTCGATTTTTAATTGAGTTTATAAAGCCTTATCAATCATTATTCTTAAATTTAAGCAGCATTCATTGGTCGGCAATATTAATTTTTGCGTATTATTATAAATTCATCATCAGGATTACAAAAACTATTTTCACTTAAAGGGATATGGCGAATACGCGAGATTACATTTATTACGATTACACTAAAAGCCTTTGTCCGGAATGTCTTCAGCTTTGCGATGCAAAAATTGTTTTTCAGGATGCGAAGGTTTTTATGTTGAAAAATTGCAGAACACATGGCGATAGTAAAGTGATGATTGCCGATGATGTGGAGTATTATAAACAAATTAGAAATTACAATAAGCAATCGGAAATGCCACTGAAGTTCAATACCAAAGTGCATTATGGTTGCCCATATGATTGCGGCCTTTGCACCGATCACGAACAGCATTCTTGCTTAACGGTGATCGAAGTTACCGATCGTTGTAATTTAGCTTGCCCTACCTGTTATGCCATGTCATCTCCGAACTATGGCAGGCACAGAACTTTAACAGAAATTGAACGTATGATGGATGTGGTGGTGGCTAACGAGGGAGAGCCTGATGTGGTCCAACTTTCTGGTGGTGAGCCTACCGTCCATCCAGAATTTTTTAAAATTCTGGATCTGGCTAAAACCAAGCCAATCAAGCATTTGATGGTGAATACCAATGGCATCAGAATAGCCAAAGACATTAACTTTGTAGAGAAGTTGGCTTCTTATATGCCTGATTTCGAGATTTATCTTCAGTTCGATAGTTTTAGTCCGGAGGTATTAACTAAAATGAGGGGCGAAGATTTGACAGAAGTTAGAAAGAAAGCAATTGACCATTTGAATCAATTCAATGTGTCGACTACATTAGTTGTGACCTTACAAAATGGTTTAAACGATCATGAAATTGGTGATATCCTGGATTATGCTTTGAAGCAACGTTGTGTTCGTGGGGTGACTTTTCAGCCTACACAGGTTGCCGGCCGGAATGATGATTACAATGATCAACAAGGAAGAATTACCTTAACTGAGGTGAGGCGCAAAATTTATGAGCAATACCCAACCTTTACGCCGCAGGATTTAGTTCCGGTACCTTGTAATCCTGATGCGCTTTGCATGGCTTATGCCTTAAAAGTAGGGGATGAAGTTTTTCCGATGACGCATCTGATTAATCCAGAAGATTTGCTGAACAATTCTAAAAATACCATTGTTTTTGAGCATGACGAGAAATTGAAAGCGCATATGCTTAATTTATTTAGTACTGGTGTTTCTGTAGATTGTGCTGAAGATACTTTTGGGGAACTGATGTGTTGTTTGCCGCGGGTAAAATCAGATAATTTGAGTTATGATAATCTGTTTCGTATCATCATTATGAATTTTATGGATCCTCTTGATTTTGATGTTAGGGCGGTGAAGAAATCCTGTGTTCATATTGTGAGTGATAAATATAAGATGGTGCCTTTTGAAACGATGAATATTTTTTATCGTGACCATAAGATTGATACCATCAGGGAAAAATTAAATATGAATTGATATGATTTTAGTTTTGTTTTTTCTTTATGGGCTTTCCATCGTAGGTTTGTTCATTGCAGGGATCATCACCATTATTGTGAAATCATCAAATCGTGAGCCTATAAAACTAGGTATTCAAATGCTTATTGCTTCGATTGTTTTAGTTGTAATAGGTGGAGGTGCCTGTGCAGTAATATTAGCTAATTCTTAAAATGGGACTTATCATCTATTGGGTTATTGTTGTTGTTTTATTTATAGTAGGCGTTGTTCAAGTGATTATTAAATCTGTAAAGAACGAACCGGTAAGATCTGGATTAAAATTAATTATTGCATCAGTTATTATGCTGGTTATCGGAGCGGGCGCCTGCGCGGTGATTTTATCCAATTTGAAAATGGGGCATTAGGGTAGTGAAATTTAATAAATATTATTGATTTTAGTTTTACCTTTTCTCCCGCAGATTTAGATGATTACAGCAGATTTTTTCTTTGCATTAAGAGAAAACAACATTTGCTTTATGATATGATCACATGGTTTCTGCATAAATCTTTTTTAATCAGCGGGAAAAACTGAAGGGAATGGCATTTAACGTTGATGGTTTTAGTCTTGTTTTTTCTCCCGCAGATTTAGATGATTACCGCAGATTTTTTCTTTGCATTAAGAGAAAACACATTTGCTTTATGATATGATCATATGGTTTCTGCATAAATCTTTTTTAATCAGCGGGAAAAACTGAAGGGAATGGTATTTAATGTTGATGGTTTTAGTCTTGTTTTTTCTCCCGCAGATTTAGATGATTACCGCAGATTTTCTTTGCATCAACATAAAAAATCATAATTGACCAGCTTAGTATTATTGCTCGAAGATTTCTTGTTTAGCTTTCCGCTTTGCCCTTTAAATAATTATCTTTGCATTTTAAAAATGGAGTATATATTCGGGATTGTCTTGATTCCTGATACTCATTACTTGATACTAACAGATGAAAATATCATATAACTGGTTAAAACAATTCGTTCAAATAGACAAAACGCCACAAGAGCTTTCGCTAATTTTAACCAATATAGGTTTAGAGGTAGAAAGTGTAGATAAAGTTCAGCCTGTTGTAGGTGGCTTAGAGGGTTTGGTTATTGGCGAAGTGTTAACTTGCGTACAACATCCTAATGCCGATCGTTTACGGGTAACCACAGTAAATGTTGGTGGCAAAGATAATCTTCAGATTGTTTGTGGTGCCCCGAATGTTGGCGCCGGGCAAAAAGTAGTTGTTGCGACTGTGGGTACAACGGTTTATCCATTGGAAGGTGAGCCTTTTAAAATTAAGGAATCAAAAATAAGGGGTGAAGTATCGCAGGGGATGATTTGTGCTGAAGACGAAATTGGTCTTGGTAAATCTCATGATGGAATTATGATTTTAGCTGATGATACTGAGATTGGGATTCGGGCGAAAGATCATTTCAAAATGGATGATGATTTTGTTTTCGAAATCGGGTTAACACCAAATCGTGCCGATGCAGCCTCTCATTTAGGCGTAGCCAGAGATTTAGCTGCTTACTTCAGAAGCGAATACGAGTTGCCAGATCTTTCTAACTTTAAAACAGATAATGAAAATTTAGTTATTCCGGTAGAAGTTGAGGATTTAGAAGCTTGTCCGCGGTACAGCAGTGTAACTATTTCTGGCGTTACGGTAACGGAGTCTCCAGATTGGTTAAAAGATAAATTAAAAGTGATTGGTCTTCGCCCGATTAATAATATAGTAGATATAACCAATTATGTATTGCATGGTTTCGGTCAGCCGTTACATGCCTTCGATGCTGATAAAATTACAGGCGCAAAAGTAATTGTAAAGAAAGTTGCCGAGGGAACACCTTTTGTTACGCTGGATGATGTGGAGCGGAAACTGAGTGCAGAGGATTTAATGATTTGCAACGCAGATGCGCCAATGTGTATTGCGGGCGTTTTCGGTGGAAAAACTTCGGGTGTGAGCAGCGAGACTAAAAATATCTTTTTAGAAAGTGCTTATTTCAATTCTGTTTCGGTACGTAAAACATCAAAAAGATACGGTTTAAAAACAGATGCATCCTTCCGTTTCGAACGTGGAACTGATCCGGAAATTACGGTAACTGCGCTTAAGTATGCAGCTTTATTGATTAAAGAACTGGCCGGTGGAGCGATTTCCTCATCAGTTTCTGATATTTACCCGAATCATATCCGTCCTTTTGAGTTTGAAGTAAGTTATACTAACATCAATAAATTAATTGGTGCTCAAATTCCTTCAACAGAAATTAAGCACATTATTACTGCTTTAGGTATTACTGCAACCAGTACATCTGATGATACTTTGGCTTTGAGGGTTCCATCTTTTAAAGTAGATGTAACACGCGAATGTGATGTTACAGAAGAGGTGTTGCGTATTTATGGGTATAACAACATCGCTATTCCATCTAAAGTAAATGCATCACTTTCTTATAGCATAAAGCCGGAGAAAGAAAATACGCATAATGTAATTGCCGATATGTTAACGGCCAACGGATATGCGGAGATTTTATGTAACTCGCTTACTAAATCTACCTATTCTAAAAATCTGGATGAAGCGGTTTTTATTTTGAATCCGCTAAGCAGTGATTTGAATGTAATGCGTCAGCAGATGTTGATGCCAGCTTTGGAAAGTGTTGCTTACAACCAGAACCGTAAAAATGCTGATGTTAAATTTTACGAGTTTGGCAAAACCTATCATTTAATTAACGATAAGTATGTGGAGCGTCCAAGGTTATTATTAATAATCTCCGGAGCGAAACAAGGTGAACAGTGGAATCAAAATTCGAAATCGGCAACGTTTTATAATTTAAAATCGGCAGTTGATGCGATTATTTCCCGTTTAGGAATTTCGAGTTATCAAACTGATGCGCTTAATGATGAGAATTTCGCTTATGGTATTAAGTATTTCCGTGGGGATAAAGCGATTGTGAGTTTTGGTGCAGCAACAAAAGCCGATCGTAAAGTGGCTGATGTAAATGCGGAAGTTTTCTATGCAGACTTTGATTGGGCTGCTATTTTAGATATTGTTAGGAAAAATAAAATCGTTAACAAAGAGCTTTCTAAATACCCACAAGTGCGTAGAGATTTATCATTATTGATTGATCAGGCGGTAACTTTCGATACTTTAAAAGGAATTGCTTTTAAAACGGATAAAAAGCTGATTAAAGAAGTTGGCGTTTTTGATGTGTATGTTGGCGATAAATTACCGGAGGGTAAAAAATCTTATGCTTTGAATTTCATTTTGCAGGATGAGGAACAAACCTTAACAGATAAGCAGATTGAAAGCACTATGCAGAAACTAATTGCAAATTTAACCCAGCAAGCGGGTGCAGAAATTAGGAAATAAAATATAAATTCGTATTTTTAGAAATAAATTCATGACTTCTGTTGCAGATCAATTAGATAAGGTATTACAAAAAACAACACGTTTAATCGAGTTATGTAATGCATTACAAGAAGAAAATGATTTATTAAAGCTTGAAAATCAATCGTTAAAAGTTGCTGTTGATACTTCTAAAACACAGCGCGTAGATCTTGAAGAAAAATTAAGGGTTACGAAACTGGCAAAAAGTATAGAAGGTACAAGTGAGAAGTCGCTTGATATTAAACAAAAAATTAACGATTTTGTGCGGGAGATTGATAAAAGTATCGCATTGTTAAAAAAATAAATGATGCGTAGAAATCAGAAACTAAGCTAACAAATGGGAGAAATCTCGATTAAAATAACCATTTCCGACCGTATTTATCCTTTAAAGGTAAATACTGAAGAGGAAGAAATTGTGAGACGGGCAGCTAAAATGATCAATGAGCGCATAAAAGATTATCAAGATAATTATGCGGTTAGGGATAAGCAGGATCTTCTTTCTATGGCAGTATTGCATTATGCAACCGCTGTATTGAGAACGGAAAATAAAGTACAAAACCAAGATACTGCGGTTGCCGATAAAGTTGAAGAATTGGATGTTTTACTCAATGATTTTTTTACAAAATAAAGGTTCGTTCTTTGGCGATTCGTTACTCTGAACTTGTTTCAGAGCCTTTTTTATAAGATCCTGAAATAAATCCGATAGCTATCGGATCAGGATGACGAGTTTCTATAATTAGCAGAAAGACATAGCCGCGGCTAGTTTTTGAGTTTCAAAATTTATAAAACTTAACACTTCAATATCTATGGGGTTAAGAGGGCGTATTTCATCTGCTTTAAGCACCTGAAAATGGCTTAAATCCCAATTATGCTTAGTTGAGGTTTAAAATAATGAGACTTTAAAAATTAGTTGCGGTTTTTTTTTACTTAAAAAACAAAATGGAGATAACGGAAATTCTAGGATACATATTTGCCCTAATAGCAGGCTTAGGTATCGGTATAGCGGTAGGTAGATTCCTACTACGCAATTTGCTCAAAGGGCAGGAAGTTGCAGCGCAAAACAAGGTGAAAAAGATTTTAAAAGATGCAGAGAACAATGCAGAAATCTTAAAAAAGAATAAACTTTTAGAAGCAAAAGAGAAATTTTTGCAATTAAAAGCGGAGCATGAACAAGAAGTTAATGCTAAAAACAATACTATCAATCAACGCGAAAATACGATGAAACAGAAAGAACAATCTGTTAATCAGCGTATGGAAAACTTCAATAAAAAGGAGCAGGATCTTGATAAGCAAAAGGCAAATCTTGAGAAACAAACTGAATTAGCCGTTAAAAAACAAGAAGAAGTTGAAGTTTTAAAGAATCAGCATTTAACGCAGTTAGAAACTATTGCAGGTTTATCAGCTGAAGAAGCTAAAAATCAGTTAGTAGATAATCTGAAGGAAGTGGCGCGTACACAGGCCATGATCCAGATTAAGGATATTGTTGATGAGGCGAAATTGACAGCCAGTAAAGAGGCTAAGAAAGTAGTGATTCAAACCATTCAACGTACGGCCACTGAAGCCGCGATTGAGAATTCGGTTTCGATTTTCCATATAGAAAGTGATGAAATTAAAGGTCGCGTAATTGGTAGAGAGGGTAGAAATATCCGTGCTTTGGAGGCAGCTACTGGTATTGAGATCATTGTTGATGATACACCGGAAGCGATTATTTTATCTGGTTTTGACCCGGTAAGAAGAGAAATTGCCCGTTTGGCTTTACACCGTCTGGTAACTGATGGCCGTATCCACCCGGCCCGTATTGAAGAGATTGTAGCGAAAACCAAAAAGCAGATTGAAGATGAGATTGTAGAAATTGGTGAGCGTACTGTAATAGATTTGGGTATTCATGGTTTACACCCTGAATTGATCCGTATGGTTGGACGTATGCGTTACCGTTCTTCTTATGGTCAGAACCTGTTACATCACTCTCGTGAAGTAGCTAATTTCTGTGCAACAATGGCTGCAGAATTAGGCTTAAATGCGAAGATGGCTAAACGTGCTGGTCTATTACATGATATAGGTAAGGTGCCTGATGATAATCCTGAATTGCCTCACGCAATTTTAGGGATGCAATTAGCTGAAAAATATAAGGAACATCCTGAAATTTGTAATGCCATTGGTGCCCACCACGACGAAATTGAAATGACCTCCATGATTTCGCCGATTATTCAGGCTTGTGATGCCATTTCTGGTGCTCGTCCGGGTGCGCGTAGAGAAGTTGTAGAAAGCTATATTAAGCGTTTGAAAGATTTAGAGGAATTGGCTTTATCTTATCCAGGTGTAGAGAAAACTTTTGCTATTCAGGCTGGTAGAGAGCTACGTGTGATTGTAGAGAGTGAAAGAATTACTGATGCACAGGCTGAATTATTGGCCGCTGATATTTCTACCCGTATTCAAACGGAGATGACTTATCCTGGTCAGATTAAAGTTACGGTGATCAGAGAAACACGTTCTGTGGCATTTGCGAAGTAATTAAAATGATTGCGTAGTATACGCTGAAGCGATTGATACGCTAAAGCGGATGATTACACGGATTGAGGGATTACACAGATTATATTAAGCGATGGCAATGTTCATCGCTTTTTTTGTGCTTAACCTCTCAGCAACGCGCCTGAGTATTATCACACTAAAGTGGTTAATTATACAGATACGCTAAAGCGGATGATTATACAGATTGAGGGATTCCACAGATTGTATAAAGCAATTTGGTTTTTTTTGGTAGCTTTTTTGGAGTTGATTTTATCACCACTTATTAGTTTGCCACGGAAACACAGCATGCACGGAATAAGAGTAGTTTCTGTGTCTTCCGCGACGCTGTGGCAATTGATTTAAACCTAGTGGCTGGTATCTCATCAGGCAATTAAGCTTGAAGTATTTGCCACGGAAACACAGCATGCATGGAATAAGATTAATTTCTGTGTCTTCCGCGACTCCGTGGCATTTGATTTTAACCCGGTGGCTAGTATCGCACCATCAACTTAAGCTTGAAGTGTTTGCCACGGAAACACAGCATGCACGGAACAAGAATAGTTTCTGTGTCTTCCGCGACTCCGTGGCAATTAATTTAATCTGGTGGCTAGTATTTCACTAACGACTTAAGCTTGAAGTTTTGCCACGGAAACACAGAATGCACAGAATAAGAATAGTTTCTGTGTCTTTTTTGACTTGGTGTCAATAGATTTTTAACATTCTCTGTTTACCGATTAATTATATGAAAGATTGCTGATCACCATCTGTGTTTATCTGTGCAAATCTGTGGTTAAAACTTAGGTTATCACACCATTTTTTTTATAATTTTACAACATGAGTAAGCCAACCATAAATATAGAACCAAAGCGCCCAGTTGATGTACTTTTTGATCGATATGCAGAAAGCCATCAAAATCCAACTAATAAATTGGTGCATTGGATTTGTGTTCCATTGATTGTGTTTAGCTTACTGGGCCTGATCTGGCAAATTCCTTTCCCGCATATTGGTTTCCTGGGCAGTTACAATGGCTTTTTTAACTGGGCATCATTTCTATTGGCATTTAGCTTATATTATTACTTTACTCTTTCACCAGTATTGTTTTTCTTAATGATCTGGGTAGTGGGTTTAATGAGCTACATCATTGTTAAAATAGAGCAAGCTACCGGTTTAGGAAGTGGAACAGCTTATGGTATTTATGCTGTTATATTTGTTGCGGCCTGGGTGGGTCAATTTATCGGACATAAAATAGAAGGGAAAAAACCTTCATTTTTAGATGATGTTAAATTCTTGTTAATAGGTCCGATCTGGTTATTGCACTTCATTTGCAGGAAAGTGGGTATTAAGTACTAGGCCAAAAAGTTGTTAACCTAAAATTAACCTTAAGGTAAAGGAAGGTTAATTAATACCTAACCTGCAGTTAACACTGTGGTAATACTTTTGCCCTTATCAAATAAAGGCAAATTGGATTTACGAAACTCTTTTAAAAGAGCGGCACTCACGGTGTTCGCCTTAACCATCAGCATACTTTCGTATGCACAAACAGGAAAAATTTCTGGAAAAATAACGGATAAAACCACAGGTCAAACTTTGGTTGGTTTATCAGTGCTAATAGAAGGTACATCAATCGGTACAACGAGTGATGCCGACGGAAATTATGTTTTAAATACTGTTAAACCTGGAACTTACAGGATAAGTTTTTCATTTATTTCCTTTAAAAAACAAATTATTCCTAATGTAAAAGTTACTCCAGGGAAAACAACCATCATTGATGTAGTGATGGAAGATGATCAATCAACACTTAACGATGTTGTAATTACTGGCGCCAGAAAAACGGGTACCGAAGTATCGTTATTAGCAGAGTTGAAAAAGTCTCAATCTATAGCGAATGGTGTATCATCACAAACCATTCAAAGATCTGGAGATACAGATGCTGCACAAGTTGTAAAACGTGTTCCTGGTATTACCATTGTTGATAATCGCTTTATTAATATTCGTGGTTTAGCTGAGCGATACAATAATGTTCAATTAAATAATGTAACGGCACCAAGTTTAGAAACTGATGTAAGATCTTTTTCATTCGATTTAATTCCGAGCAATCAAATAGATCGCGTATTGGTGTTTAAAAGTCCTTCTGCTGATATCCCTGCTGATTTTGCCGGAGGTGTGGTAAAAGTTTTTCTTAAAAGTATTCCTGATGATGATCGTTTAACGATTGATTATGGTACAAGTTATCGCCAGAATGCAACTTTTAAAGATTTTAAGAGAACCAACACCGGAAGTTTATATTTCACTGGTTTCAACACCGGAGATAATGATCTGCCTGTAAACTTTCCTTCAAATCTGAATGGTGTAAATGCCAGTAGGTTAAATGCAGCTGGTCATGCCCTGAGAAACAATTGGGTGCCTGATGTAAATACGGCCAATCTTGATCAGAAACTGAATATTTACGGTAGTAAACGATTCAATATCAATAATAAATTATTAGGTAACATCACCGCCATTACTTACAGCAACAGCAAAACAAATAATGCTGTTTTTAGAGGGAATTACGAGGTTTATGATCCCGTTTCACAAATTGCTGAAGAAAATTACAGATATAATGATGATCAGTACACTTATAATGTACGTTTAGGTGTGGTTCATAACTGGGCATTTAAATTAGATAACAACAATACATTCGAATTTAAAAACTTATATAATCAATTGAGTACATCTCAATATGTAAGTAGGATGGGTGCTGAAAAACAACAAGAGTATGCAAATTTTGCTTCTAACGTTTTATATCGTGGTATTTATTCTGGTCAACTATCTGGAACGCATAAATTTAATGAAGAACATACCAAATTTGATTGGGTAGCCGGTTATAGTAAATCTTTCAGAGATCAGCCAGATTATTCACGTTACAGAACATTGGCTAACGGAGATGGTACATTTAATATTTTCGTGCCAACGGGTGGTGCTCAACCAGAATTTTTAGGAAGATTTTATTCTAAAATGAATGAAGACATCAAAACCGGTGCATTTAATGTAGAACAGGCACTGGCTCCAAAATCAGAAGGTTTTAAACCATCGGTAAAGGTTGGAGGTTATTATGAAGATAAACAAAGAACATTTTCTTCAAGAAATATAGGTTACGTAAGGGCAAACTCATTAAATTTTGATCAGTCATTGTTGAAAGGAAGCATTGAAGAACTTTTCGATTGGAAAAATATAAATACTACGACAGGAATAAGACTGGATGAAAAATCAAATCCTTACGATAACTATGATGCTTCGAACAAACTTTTTGCCGGATATGCTAATTTTGTATTGCCATATAAAGATAAGCTAACCATTGTAGCCGGGGCAAGAGTTGAAAATAATGTTCAAAAGCTAAACAGCTTTAATGCTGATGGGCCTGTTAATGTAAATAATGATATTACCAGGGTACTTCCTTCTGCAAACTTACAGTTCAATTTAACTGAAAAATCATTATTCAGATTGGCTTATGGCAAAACGCTGAACAGACCAGAATTCAGAGAGATTGCACCCTTCTCATTTTATGATTTTGACCAAAATTTTAACGTTGCTGGTAATCCTAACTTAAAAACTGCGAAGATTGATAATTACGATTTAAAATATGAGTTTTATCCATCATCAGGTGAGTTAATCAGTGTTTCAGGTTTTTATAAAAAGTTTAAGGATGCTATTGAAATGACTGCAATACCAGGTTCTAATGCGCAGTCTTTTAATTTTAACAATGCTCAAAATGTAAGAAATGTTGGGGTAGAGTTAGAAATGCGCAAATCATTAGCGGGTATTAGCGACAGCAAATTCTTAAATGATATCACCTTAACGTTAAATGCTTCTTACATCAATAGTAAAGTAATGTTCGAGGGTGCTAATGCTATTGGTCAATCAAATGATCGCCCAATGCAAGGTCAATCGCCTTACATTATTAATGCCGCTGTATTTTATAATAACATCAAATCTAAATTTCAGGTTAATCTTCTTTACAATGTTTCTGGCAAGCGTATCGCATTCGTTGGTACAGACTTAATCAGGGATATTTATGAAATGCCACGAAATGTAGTCGACGTGGTGGTTACTAAAAACTTCACCAACAAACTTTCTTTAAAAGCCAACTTCAACGATTTGCTGAATCAAAACTTCACGTTGATGCAAGATGGAAATCAGGATGGCAAATTTGATCAATCGGTAGATCAGGTTACCGCACAATTTAAAAGTGGTCGCCAGGTTGGACTAACACTTTCTTATAAATTATTTTAAAAAACTTATAAAGACATAAAAAACGAAAAAATGAATATGAAAAAGCTCTACAAGCCAAAATTTGGTACTAACGGCCTTAAAACAATAATGTTTGTTTTGGCAGGAACGTTAATTTTTAGTTCATGTAAAAAAACTACTATTATTGAATATAATGAGGCAGGAACTAATACAGGAGGAGGAACAGTTGTTAATCCAACTACAGGATTTACTAAACCGGTAGTAGAAGTGGCAGCTGGTAGCATCACTGTTAATACAAGATGGACGAAGGACAATATCTACAGGCTTAATGGTTTTGTAAGAGTAGGAAGGGATCCTAAAAATAAAGCTGGTTTAGCAGCTGTTGAAGGTATTACCTTAACCATTGAAGCTGGTACAGTGATTATTGGTGATCGCGAAACAAAGGGTACTTTAGTGGTACAAAGAGGTAATAAATTAATTGCTGAAGGTACTGCATCTCAGCCTATTATTTTTACTTCAGAACGTGCAGCAGGTTTACGTGAGCCAGGAGATTGGGGTGGTGTGGTATTATGTGGAAAAGCAACCAACAATCAAGCTGGTGGCGAGGCAGAATTAGAAGGTGCTTATGAAGGCTGGCATGGTGGTACTGTTGATACAGATAACTCTGGTATTTTAAAATATGTTAGAATTGATTATGCAGGTACGCCAATTAATCCAAATCAGGAAGTTAACTCTTTAACAATGGGTTCGGTAGGTTCAGGAACTGTAATTGATTACATACAATGTTCTTACGGACTGGATGATGCTTTTGAGTGGTTCGGTGGAACAGTTAACGTAAAACACTTAATCGCCTATCGTGGTCTTGATGATGATTTTGACGTTGATTTCGGTTTCCGTGGTACAGTTCAGTTTGCTGTTGGTATTCGTGATGCAAATTCTGCAGATCAATCTGGATCTAATGGTTTTGAAGTGGATAACGATGGAACGGGTTCAAGCGTTGCACCTTATACTTCTCCACAGTTTTCAAACGTAACGATCATCGGTCCAAAGAAAGACAGAACTAAAACGATCTCTACTCAATTTCAAAATGCAATGCATTTGAGAAGAAATAATAAAATTAAAATTTATAATTCAGTTTTCACAGCATATCCTAACGGATTGTTTATTGATGGTTCTACAACTTTAGCAAATGCTGCAGCTGGTGAACTGGTATTGAGAAACAATGTTCTTGCAGGAGTAGATGGCTGGGGTGCAAATGGTTATGGAACTGGCGGAACAACTACATTCCCAAATCCAATTGGAGTTGAAACTAAATCAACAGGTAATGTTGGTGCTCAAGCCATTGATGTTTGGTTCAAAACAGCTGCTTTCGGTAATGAAACTTATTCTAAATGGGAAGATACAGGTATTGATGGTAGCATTTTTGATTTAGGCGCTACACCTAAATTTACCTTAAACACTGGATCGATACTATTAGCTGGTGCAAATTTCACTGGTTTAACTGGTTTTGATGTGGTAAGTCACCGTGGTGCATTTGGAACTACAGACTGGTCATCAGGTTGGGCTAATTTCACACCTCAAACTAATGTATACTAATAATTAATCAATTATATTCAGAAAGGCCAGATAGCGATATCTGGCCTTTTTGCATTTAGGTGTTTTATTTTCCAAATTCATATAGCATGTATGCCAGTAAATCATTCTTCATGAAATCTTCATCTTTCAAAAGTAGCTTTATCACGTCATTAAGCCACATTTCAGGCCGCTCAATCGAGCGTTAACTCACTATGTCTTAATTATTTATTTTATGTTAATTTATGAATGATATTTAATTTATTGTTAACATTTATTTAACATTTCTATTGTTGTTTTGTGCCAAATAAAAACAACAAAAAATGAAATCACGTTTACTATTCTTATTTGGTATTGTATTGTTGTTTGTTACTGCTGCTCATGCACAGGTGACAACAGCCAGTATAAATGGAAAGATAAAAGATGAAAAGGGCATTATTCCAGGTGCCACCATTGTTATGGTACACATTCCTACGGGTACAGTGTCTAAAGCATCATCAAATGAAACAGGTCTTTACCGCATCGGCAACTTAAATCCTGGTGGCCCATACAAAATCACCGTAACCTACGTAGGTTACAGCCCGGTTGTAAAAGACAATATCTATTTAGCACTAGGTGCTGATCAAAAACTTGATATTGATATTCAGGAACAAGGCAGTCAGCTCGCTGAAGTAAGTGTTAGGGGACAGAAAGGGCCAACCAAATCTGGTGCAGGTACGAGTATTGGCGAGGGACAAATCAAAACCATGCCGACGATGAACCGCAGTTTGCAGGATGTTACCCGTGTAACCCCACAAGGTAGCAAAGACAATACTTTCGGCGGAACAAATTTTAGGTATAATAACGTCACTATCGATGGTGCCATAAATAATGATGCCATTGGTTTTAGTCCTTCTTTGGGTGGTCAAAGTGGTAGTTCGGGGATGCCGGGAAGCAGTACCCGTACCAATCCGGTTTCGTTAGATGCGATTCAGGATGTTACGGTATTGCTTGCTCCTTATGATGTTAAGATCGGTAATTTTTTAGGTGGAAGTATTAATGCCGTAACCCGTGGCGGTACCAATGAGGTAACAGGATCTGTTTATGGCTATGGCCGTAATGCCTCGCTGATTGGTAGAAATAAAATTGGCGATAATGCTAAAGAGCCTTCTGCCTTTCACGATTATCAAACCGGTTTCCGTGTGGGTTTCCCGATAATAAAAGATAAGCTGTTCTTCTTTACTAATGAAGAAATTACCCGTCGTCAGGATCCGGTTATTTTAGGTGCGGGTTCTCCGGATGGTATTATTACACTTTCTCAGGCGCAACAGCTATCAGATCGTATGAAAAATGCTTATGGTTTAGATGCGGGTGCTTATGGAGATTACAATATCTACTCTCAATCTAACAAATTCTTTAATCGGTTAGATTGGAACGTCAGTGAAAGTACGCAGTTGACCATCAGAAATAATACCATTGTTTCGAAGGCAACCAATTTAGAGAGAGACCAATCTAATTTCAGATTTGGAGGAATAGATTTTAAGCAGAATAATAATCAAAGTTCAACAGTTGCTGATTTAAAAACAAGGTTTAATAATTCTGCTACAAATAACCTGATTTTAGGTTATTCAACTGTACATGATTTCCGTACGCCGCTTTCTGATCCTGCTATTCCACAAATTGAAATTGGCTCGAATGGCGGTACTATTTTCCTGGGTACTGATAGAGAAGCAAGTATTTTTAATATGAAACAAAATACTTTTGAGTTAACTGATAACTACTCATTCAGCAAAGGCATTCATAGTTTTACAGTTGGTACGCACAACGAATTTTATAAAATTAATTACGGTTTCATGAATGCATGGAACGGAAGGATAGCTTACGAGACTGTTGATGACTTCTTAAATAACAGACCAAAAAGGGTTCGTACAAGTTTTGATTACGCTGATAACTCCCGCGATAATATTATTGCAAATCCAACAGCTAAATTCAATGTTAATCTTTACAGCGTTTATGGTCAGGATGAAATGCGTTTGAGTGATAAATTTAAGCTTACATTAGGTTTGCGTTTCGATATGGCTGATTTACCTACTATGCCAACTTTAAGTAGTAAAACAACCAACTCACCAGTTGATCCTAACTATGGTACAACTTATACCTATACCCAACCTTCAGCCATTAATAATAAGTTTTTAAACAAAGTTCAGATTTCACCAAGATTAGGTTTTAATTTCGATGCATTGGGTGATCAAAGTTTGATTGTACGCGGTGGTAGTGGTTTATTTACCAGTCGTGTACCTTTTGCCTGGTTAGGTTACGCTTATTATAATAATGGTGTAAATTATGGTGCCTATGATCTTAAACCTGCAACAGGAAACAAGGTGGTGACGCAAGTACCGGGTAGCGATCCAATTAAAGATGCTTTAACCGGAAATGGCGAAGCAGGATACGCCGCTAAACAAGGTGTAAATATTAATGATGCCAATGGTGCAACTCAGGTTGATTTGGTGGATAATAACTTCAAAATGCCAAAGGCCTGGAGAAGTAACTTAGCTTTTGATTTCAGAACTCAGGACAACTGGAAGTTTACTGTAGAAGGAATTTACAGCAGGGTAATTAAAGATATCGCATTTCAGCAAATTAACTATGTAGATAATCCAACTTACATGGCTTATGATACGCAACACCAGCAGCCGATTTATTCTGGAGCAAAAATAAATTCAAAATATACAAACGCTTATCTATTATCAAATACTGATAAAGGATATAAATATTCATTAACAGGTCAAGTGAGTAAATCTTTACCATTTGGTTTAGATGTGATGGTGGCTTATACTTATGGACAGTCAAAAGATATTGCCAATGGTATTCGTAATTCTATGGAATCTAACTGGCAATTAAATCAATCGTTAAGTCCTAATAATCCGGGTTTGGCATATTCTAACTTTGATGTTCGTAACCGGATTATTTCTACTTTGAATTATAGATTAGACTGGGCTAAAAACAGTAAATACGTAAGTAACTTCTCCATTTTCTTTAGTGCACAGTCTGGTGCTCCTTACTCTTTAGGGTTTGTAAATTCTACAATTAATAATACCGGACAAACAGTTAGTTTAGCTTATATTCCTGCTGTTGGTGAAACATCGAAATTCTTTTCATCAACAAACCAGGCGCAAGCTGCAGCATTTGATGCTTATATAGATGGAGATAAATATTTGAGTACACGCAGGGGGCAATTTACCGAGCGTAATGGTGCGCGTACACCATGGAATGTTCAGGCTGATTTTAGATTCTCGCAGGATATTCAGGTAGCTAAAGGGAAACATCCACATGTTTTAACCTTAACTTATGATATTGTAAACCTAACCAATTTAGTGAATAAAGATTGGGGGATTCAGTATTTCTCTCCAAATACATTCAACTCAATGGCTAGTGTAGGAATTAAGGTAGCTACTGCCGGAACACCAACTGCATATCCGGTTTATAACTTTGCACAAAAGGATGTAACATCTTATTCGAGAGACTTCTTTGCCTCACGTTATCAGATGCAATTGGGGTTAAGATATAGCTTTTAGCTTTTTTTATAAATACGAAATGCCCTGTTAGTTTAACTAGCAGGGCATTTTTGATTTTATTTTGCTTCAAGTTCTTCCGTTACCGGAGTCTTTGTTTTCTTTGCTACTACAGGTTTAGCTATTTTCTCTTTCGGAACTACAACCGGAGCTACTTCCTCTTTAATAAATGGCTCAATAGAATCATTTAGAGGTTTCAAACTGATCTTTTTCGAAAGTTGTTTAGTAAACTTCTCTATTACTTTCTCCGTTTTTTTAGCTTTACCAAATTGAGCGAGAACTTCGTTAAATGCAGTTGTTAATTTGGTTTCTAATTCTTTACGTATTTTTTTACTCGCCGAACTATTCTTCGACTTAGATTTATGCTTCTTCATTTAACTTATTTTGTATTTCTCCAAAGATAAAAGATCGCTAAGTTAAATTAATATTATTATTATGTTAACTCTACACCTATGAGTTAACATGCAAGATATTTACTGTAAATTGATTGATAAACAAGAAATAGACGATTTATTATAGCAGCTATGAACTATCCAATAATTATTGCCGTGTCCATTTTAGTTTTAATACTGATCGTTTTCTTAATCAAAAGGAATTTAAAAGATAAAAAGAAATTTGAAGAGGAGGTAATAGACACCGAACTCCCACCAGAAAAAGACGATAAGGAGAATATTTAAAACGATGTTCCCTCTGCGATATCGCCGCCCAAATCTAAGGTGTTCTGAAAAGCTTCCAGGTAACCCAAAAGATGTCTTTCTGCATTAGCATAGGAGTTAAAGGTAGATGCGGGTACATTGGGATCTGAAGCTACTTTGTTTTTGAAATGTAGGTTTACCTGAAATGTAAAGGTATCTACGGCATTAAGAGGTGACATTATTCTTGCCTTTACGGCATGGCCATGAATATTTACAAAAAATTCTTTAATTATAGTATATATAACAGCCGACATAATATTTAATTTAGATTGAACTTATAGTTAGTGACCGCTAAAAGTAGATTAAAACGCTTATAGTTTACGTAGTTATTGATAAGATAACATTCTTTTAACATTAACTTAACTTGTTTGGTAGCGGAAAATTAACTGGTACTTACTTATTAACGGGTTCGTAAGCATACACAATTTCGTATTTCAGGTATTTCAGTTTCTGCGCAATCTGACCAATTTTTAAATCCTGCAGTTGTGGGGTAGGTTCACAGAAAGAGTATTGTTTCCCTTTATAGTTCACCGTATTACCAACTGGTTTATCAAGATTTACGGCAATGGTGAGGTGTTCAGGATAAAGCACTGCAACCATAGGTAAGTTGTAAATTTCCTTAACTAAATAAAAGAAAAGAGCAGCCCGATCATCGCAATCGCTGTATTTGCTCAGTAATGTTTGTTCAGGTGCATTGCGTTTTTCTTTGCCAGAGTTTTCTTCATCATCTTCATATAGAAATGCGTAGCGGGTAAACCGCATTAAATAATCAATGCCTTTTTTCTGATCCATCTTTTTCAGATTCTCGTTTAAAGTAGGGATCAATGAACTGTAAGTTTCTCTGCTTAATGGAATATTGAAATAGCTTTCAAAATCTACAACAGGATAATTTTTGAAAATGTTTTGTACCTCGTTGTTCAACTTTAATTTAAAATGATAGCTTTTTTGTTGGTAGCTGAACTCAATATTCTTTTCTTCGTAATGCTCTGGATTGAAATCTGGCATGCGGGTTACTTTGTAAGAAAACTGATTTTTAGCTTCGGCAATAGGAATATTTATCGGGATATAAGCATTGGCCTGTTTGAATAACTTGCCATAGTCATGATAGTTTAAACACATATATTTTTTGCCGTCGATCATGAAAAAAGGAATGTCGCTGATGTCTTCGTCATTCCTGACATAAAATATCACCTGATCATTGCCTACGGCCAGGCGGGCATCATAACCACATTTGTTCAGGAGAAACCACTTGTATAGCGTATATCGAAAATAGTTATCGGCTTTCGGACTGATCTGTTCTGCTACTTTCCGAATCATCTGATAGTAAATCCAATCATTCAAGTGATGTTTATCCTGATAAGATTTTATAGCAGCAACCACTTCTCTGTAGTTGCCGGCAGATATTTTGTTATAAAACTGATAAATGCTAGCTGAGGACGCAAACGTTGATACTGGTAGAAACAGAGAAGAATCAGCGGTGAAATTAAAGGTGTCACCATAAAAATCGAAAGAATAGTTTTGTCCCTTTACCGTAACGAAATTCATCGTAAGGCAAACAAACAAAAAAGTCTTTATAAAATATGTTGATATCCCGCTTTTCAAATCGCTCCATATTTGGTTATACTAAATTTACATATAATTAACCTTAAAGCAACAATTTCTTTATGTTAAACAGTTAGACGGATTTAATAAGAAATTCATATTGGAATGTTTCAGGATTTTTTTAATCCTTTCTTAAGGAATAAAGGCTGTTTCTAAGGTGTTTTAGTAATGAATTATTACAGTTTTTACAATCAATATCAATGAGTTGAATGGGTTTACCTATGCTGATTTTTAATTGATGTCCGTTTTTATTAAATAACTCAGAGATCAGTTTCGCCGTTTGTAACGATGGGTGGATCAATTTTAACAAGCTAAAGAACATACCGTTATTGCCATAAAAATAAATCGGTAAAATAGGGACGTTTGCCTTTGAAATAATTTTACCTACTACCGGATGCCATTCCCTGTCGGTAATCTGATTTTTTCTGAATTTATACGAAGAAACTTCACCAGCAGGAAAAATAGCCACCGGACTCCCATCTTTTAACACTTTCAAAGTTGTTTTTAACCCGCTGATACTTGATGAATCCTGTACTTTTTCAAATGGATTAACAGCAATGATGCATTTTTCCAGATTTGGAATTTTCTTTAGCAAAAAGTTACCCATAAACATGGTGTCGGGGCGATGATTGGCAAGGGTACTCAATAAAGCTAAAGATTCTATTGCACCATATGGATGGTTTGCAATGGCGATAAAAGCACCATCTTTTGGGATATGCGCCAAATCTTCATCACTAATTTGAATGCTTACCCCTAAAACATTTAAAATATGTTTAGCAAATTTTTCTCCTTCTAAAGAATTTGCATCCCTGATCATTCCATTGAAATTATTAATTTTCAAAAACCGCATTAAAAAGGAAGCGAGACCCGGAATAGGAACATTGCAAATGCCAGTTGCTTTAGAGAAATTTTCTTTTGAAATTATGTTCATAAATTATAGTCCAGCGTTTATTCAATTTGAAAATCAGATCTATAAAAATGATTTTTAATTTGAGCTATATAGAAGAGAAGGAAACACGTTATAATGATTAATAACAGGTTTAATACAGCTCATGCAGCGTGATTAAAGGTATGAGAATAAGTGGAGTTATCAGGTTAATTCTTTGATAAGAAATTAATGCAGCATATTCAATAAATAACATTTCATTAATATCAATTTAACAAGCCAACTATACTTTTGTGGCATAAATATTTGGTTAGTATTTATAAAGTTTAGGTTAGTTGATAAGAAAAAACCCAGATGGATGTCTGGGTTTTTTTGCTTTTCTATAAATTCTTGCCAAGTTTTTCAATCATCTCTGGCGGGATATTATGGGTATCTACCACCAGGAAGCCATCCAGACAATCAGAGAACTTAGGGTCGATGTTAAAGGAGATGATTTTCGCATTTAGATTCATATACTGCCTTAACAATACAGGTATTTTAATGTGCGAATTTTCAATGTCGCCTATAATGCTATCCAGATCTTTAAATGATTCACTGCTATCTACTAAGGTATCTGTAGAGATTGGCAATAAATCGGCTTTGAATTTGTTTCTTGGTTTAACATATTTAGCCATTTCATAATCGAAGTGGTTTTTAGTGATGTAATTCACAATTAGCGCCTTACTAAATTTAGAGAAGTTATTGCTAATGCTCACCGGACCAAACATGTAACGGTATTGCGGATTATCCAGTAAATATTTTAAAATGCCTTTCCATAGCAAAAATAAGGGGAGCGGTTTACCCTGGTATTCTTTTCTAATCCATGATCTACCCAATTCAATGCCTTGTTTCAACATCGGGTAAAACTGATCTTTTATTTTAAAAAGTTCAGAAAGGTAAAAACCACGACGGCCCATACTTTCTAAAATCTCATCGCCTTTGCCAATGCGATAAGCACCAACAATGTTTTCTAAATCCCTGTCCCAGATAAATAAGTGATTATAATAAATATCATAGTTATCCAGATCTATCTTCTTATTGGTTCCTTCTCCAACTTCGCGGAAGGTAATTTCCCTTAAACGGCCAATCTCTCTTAAAATATTAGGAATTTTTAGGGTAGGCACGATGTAAACTTCATAGTTTTTTTCTGTCCAGACTTTAAAATCCTCAAGTGTTTCTATTTCCGTTTTAATTAAGATCCGGGAAGTTTCTTCAATTACTTCAGCTGGCTTCTTTTTAATTTTAAAAAGCTTTAAAGGATTAAAAAGTTTCTTTTCTTTATCTAAGCCAATGCCTAAGGCATAAGTACGTGCTCTTAAAAAGTCCATTAGCTTATTGCTGCTGTTCATATGTGATACTTCAGCAGGTGCAATTGCTTTTCCAATTCTAACCTGAATGGTTAAACCTTGTTTGTTCAAAAATTCGGAAGGTAATTTTGCAGTTCTTAAGGTTGGGTGAATAAAACTCAGGATATTAAACAACACGCCATTGTTACCATGGAAATAAATTGGAACAACCGGAACTTTCGCTTTTGCAATTAATTTTCCTACCACCGGGTGCCATAACCTGTCGGTAACCTGTTGGGCATCTAATTTAAAGGTAGAAACTTCGCCCGCAGGGAAAATGCCGATGGGGGTGCCGCTTCTTAGCAGATCGAAAGTTGTTTTTAAACCGCTGATGCTCGAAGAGTGCTGAACGTTTTCGAAAGGGTTAACGGCAACGAAAAATTCGTCAAGATTAGGTATTTTCTTTAAGATGAAATTCACCATCACCTTCGCATCAGGGCGAACGGTACATAAAAGTTTAACCAAAGCTAATCCTTCAACACCGCCATAAGGGTGATTGGCTATTGCAATGAACGGGCCTGTTTTTGGAATACATTTTAAATCGTCTTCATCAAATTCGATAGAGACGCCAATAGTTTCGAGTATTTTATCTACAAATTCTAAGCCTTTAAAGTGTTGGTTTTGGGCAAAAACATCGTTGATGTCGTTTAGCTTCATGATTTCCATTATCAAACCGGCTAAACCTGGCACACCTAGTTTATCTATCTTAGTTGCTTTGGCAAACTCAGATGTAGTGATGATCTTCATATAAAATTCTTAGGTTGTTGATCTGCAAAACCTAGTTCGTTTTGCAATTTCAAAAATAAGATTTATATTCAAATAAAAATGTCATAACATTTATCGATGAGAATTTGGCTCAATAAATACTTCGGTTTCACTAAAAGTGAATTCAACGGATTGATTTTTTTGCTTTCCATCCTGTTTCTTCTCAAAATTATACCTTATCTATATGTATACTTTAAGCCTGTAACGCAGAATGATCCAAATCTTCTTGCACAAATTCAGAAAATCGAACTTACAGACGATCGCAATTTTTATCCTGTTAGAGACAGGATTGAACATGCAGGAACGATAAAAGCAGAGAAACTTTTTAATTTTGATCCCAATACTTTAACCATTGAAGGTTGGCAAAGTTTAGGTTTATCACCAAAGCAAGCACAATCAATTGTTAATTATACGCAAAAGGGGGGTAAGTTTTACAAGCCTGAAGATTTGCAGAAAATGTACACCATTTCGCCGGAGCGTTATGCAAAGCTTTTGCCGTTTGTTCAAATTAAAACAAGTGCCTCCAGCTACCCTCAAAATAATTTGGCTTATGACAAAAAGCCTTATCTAAAGAAAACCCTTCAAATAGTTGATATTAACACCGCAGATTCTGCTCAACTTGATGAAATTAAAGGAGTGGGTGGTGCCTTTGCCACACGAATTTTAAAATATCGCGAACGTTTGGGCGGCTTTCATCATAAGGAGCAGCTTATGGAAGTTTATGGACTGGATTCTACAAAATACCAGGAAATTAAAGATCAGATTTCAATGAGTAGCGTTGCGCTTAAAGTAGTAAATGTGAACACAGCGGTGTTTGATGATTTGAAGAGAAATCCTTACTTATCTTATAAGCAGATTAATGCCATTATCCAATATAGAAAGCAGCATGGAAACTATTCGGGGCTATCCGATTTAAGTAAGGTTCTGATTTTAAACCAGGGTATCATTAATAAAATTGCACCTTATATTTCCTTTTAAAAAGCTAAACATTAAACAGATGAAATAGTATTTCAATTGCTATTTTTAAATTTTATCATAAATTTTAACTTCGGATTCATTTTTTCTAATTGCCGTTGTGAGAAAAATAAAAAAACTTTTATTGTAGAATGTGTTGGTTTAAAATTAACCGATTAAGTAATTGAACTGAATACCATTTCATTCTGTAATTGTGCAAATATTTAATGGTAATTAACCATCAATTAATTGTTTATCATTGCTGGAAACTAACTTAAATATAAATTCAATGAGCGTAAGCTTTAATTTTTCAGAGACAGAAACTCAGCAAAGTGTAAAAGCGATGGTTCGCGATTTTGCAGAGAAAAATATTCGTCCTCATATCATGGAATGGGATGAAGCACAGCATTTTCCTGTAGAGCTTTTTAAACAGCTTGGCGATTTGGGTTTAATGGGTGTATTGGTTCCTGAAGAATATGGTGGTTCTGGTTTGGGCTACCAGGAATATGTTGATGTAATAGTAGAAGTAGCCAGGGTTTGTGGTTCTATTGGTTTATCATTAGCGGCGCATAATTCGCTTTGTACTGGTCATATTCTGGCTTTTGCAAGTGAAGAGCAGAAGCAGAAATGGTTGCCGAAGCTTGCTACCGCTGAATGGATTGGTGCCTGGGGATTAACTGAAGCCAACACTGGTTCTGATGCATTAAGAATGATGACAACTGCAGTTGAAGATGGTGACGACTACATTATAAACGGGGCGAAAAACTGGATTACCCATGGAAAAAGTGGTGATATCGCCGTGGTGATGGTGAGAACGGGAGAGAAAGGAAGCTCTAAAGGGATTTCTGCTATTGTTGTGGAGCGTGGTACACCAGGCTTTTCAGCAGGGAAGAAAGAAAATAAGTTAGGGATGCGGGCATCAGAAACCACTGAAATGATTTTTGATAATTGCCGTGTGCCGAAAGCCAATTTATTAGGTAATGTTGGCGATGGCTTTAAACAGGCAATGAAAGTTTTAGATGGTGGAAGAATTTCTATTGCTGCACTGGCTTTAGGAATTGCTAGAGGTGCATTCGATGCAGCAGTTGCGTATTCGAAACAACGGCAGCAATTTGGTCAGCCTATTTCCAGCTTCCAGGCCATCAGCTTTAAGCTGGCTGATATGGCAACAGAAATAGAAGCCGCGGAATTATTAATCCGTCAGGCAGCAGATTTGAAAAACCGGCACTTGCCTATGACCAAAGAATCGGCAATGGCGAAATATTTTGCTTCAGAGGTTTCTGTTAAAGTAGCTACAGAAGCTGTTCAGATTTTTGGAGGTTATGGATACACGAAAGATTTCCCGGTAGAGAAGTTTTATCGAGATAGTAAATTATGTACAATAGGAGAGGGCACTTCGGAAATTCAGAAGATTGTAATCGCGAGAGAAATATTGTCTTGAGGTAAAAGCTGAAGCTAAAAGACTAAAGCTAAAAGTTGAAAGACTGAAGCTGAAAGACTAAAGCTGAAAGACTAAAGGTAAAAGTTGAAAGACTAAAGGTAAAAGAATAAAGCTAAAAGATTAAAGAAAGATAAGTGCAGATCTGATTGTATAAGAAACAACAAACCAAATATATTATGAGTAATCCGGAAGGTTGAATTACCTCCGGATTTTTTGTTTTTCTAAAACCAGCCTTACCTAGTGATGTTTTTAGACTAAAGACTAAAGACTATTGCGGTGTTTCTTTAGCAGATACGATGCGATCGACTACGTATACACTAAAACCCCGCCAGGGCAGTGTACTTTTATATTCTTTATAATGCAACTCGTAGAACTTGCCACTGTTGGCCATCATTTGATTTGCGATCTCCTCGTTAGAAATTGAAAATTCGAACTCATTATTCTGAAGTGTGCCCGCTTGTTTTGACCGGATACCACTTTGAATAAGTTTTCCTTCATAAGTTTTAAAGAGATAACCTTTTTTAACTACGTAATTAAGCTCGCCAGCCTTAACTCCTTCTCCAAAAACAAAGAAATAGCGGTAATAGCAAATGGCAGCGACTACAATAACCAATAGTACTGCAACAATGGAGATAACTTTTTTGCCTGTTGTCATATTTATATAGTATGTATCAATAAAAGTACTTAAACAATAGGATAAACAATTGGTTCTTAGAAATAAAAAACTTTTTAAAAATCTTTCTCATTTTCAATTATTTACTTACATTTGCAGCCCCGATAGAACGGGAAAATTTAAAAACCACGAGAGGAGGTATTTCAGCGTTATGATCATTATCAACATTAAAGACGGCGAATCATTAGATAAAGCCCTTAAACGTTTCAAGAAAAAGTTTGAAAAAACTGGTGTATTGAGAGAACTACGTAGTCGCCAAGCATACGAGAAAAAATCCGTTGCTCGTCGTACTGAAATTAAACATGCTGTTTACATTCAGAATATGAATCAAGACACAACTTCATAGTTGTTCAAGATATAGTTATTAGAGCCTTTCGATGTTACATCGAAAGGCTTTTTTGTGTTTATAGCTTTTGAGAAACTTTGATTAAACAATTATTTAATCATTTCTTTATATCAAAACAATTTGTAACTTCATATTAATGCCCCAAAATGATATTGAATGTTAATAAACAGTTTTATAGTCTATTTAACTCACGAGAAACGTTATTCTAAACATACCGTTTTGTCCTATCAAACTGATTTGGCTCAGTTTAAAGAATATATCAATAAAACATATGATCTAACCATAACTGATGTAAAACATACCCATCTTCGCAGTTACATGGTAGCGTTGATGGAAGATAAAAAATCTGAGACTACCATTAACAGAAAAACATCTGTACTCAGAAGTTTTTACAAGTTTTTATTGCGGGAAGGTAAACTGGAACAAAATCCTACAACACTTCTTAAGGCGCCAAAAATTCCGAAGCGACTGCCTGTGTTCGTTGATTCGCAGAAAATGGATCAATTATTGGATTCAGAAAATTATTTTGATGAAAGTTTCCCATCCTTGAGAGATCACCTGGTTATCGAATTGCTTTTTGGTACCGGTATCCGTTTGGCAGAATTAATTTCGCTAAAAGAAACCGATGTAGATATTTATACTGGCACAATTAAAGTTTTGGGTAAAAGGAATAAGGAAAGAATTATTCCGGTTGCTAAACCACTTATTAATCAGTTAAATACCTACATTGAGCAAAAAAAGTTACAAAACTTCGATAACAATTTGCTCAACTTAATCGTTACCAATACAGGTGCTGTGGCATATCCGAAGCTGATTTATCGCATTGTTACCTCATACCTAAACCATATATCAACCAATGACAAAAAAAGCCCACATGTGCTGCGGCACAGTTATGCAACCACGCTGCTGAATGCAGGCGCAGACTTAAATGCGATTAAAGAACTTTTGGGGCATGCGAGTTTAGCTGCTACCCAGGTTTACACACACAATTCTATCGAAAGATTAAAAACAATTTATAAACAAGCCCATCCAAAGGCATAAAAAAAGGAGGAAAAATGAAAATCGGAGTTCAATCAATCCACTTCAGTGCAGACAGTAAGTTGTTAGAGTTTATTCAGAAGAAGGCGAACAAGCTGGATCAGTTTTTTGATCAGATCATTAGTGGAGAAGTATATCTAAAGTTAGAGAATGTAGAACACGAAGCCAATAAAATTAGTGAGATAAAACTGATTGTACCTGGCGGAACACTCTTTGCAAAAGAACAATGTAAATCATTTGAGGAGGCTACGGATTTAGCAATTGAATCGCTAAGGAAGCAGATTACCAAACATAAAGATAAAACACGTGCAAAATTAAGCGAACATAAAGCAATTTTAAGTGAAAGCGAAGCATCTGATTACTAAGTAAGTATTGCTTTAAAACATAAAATTGAAAATAGCGAACTAAAAAAGTTCGCTATTTTTTTTCAAATTTATTTTGATGTGAAATATAAGTGTGTATATTTGCATTCCCTTTCAGAAACGGTGTTAAGCCAAGAAGAAAAGGTTAGTTCTTTAAAAAGATAAACTTTTAAAAAAAACACGTTAATAGTATGAAAAATGAAGATTTTTCGTATCATTGCACAAATTTAAAAGCCTCCTTAGCTCAGCTGGTAGAGCAACTGACTTGTAATCAGTAGGTCATTGGTTCGATTCCGATAGGAGGCTCTTTTATTTTAAGGTGTCAACATTTTAAGATAAAGATGGGGGGATTCCAGAGCGGCCAAATGGGACAGACTGTAACTCTGTTATCGCAAGATTTCGAAGGTTCGAATCCTTCTCCCCCCACCAATTTATTTTAGATTGTAGATTGACGATTTTAGATTGGAACATTCAATCGTAATTCGTAAATTAAAAATCTAAAATTAATAAGCGGAAGTAGCTCAGTTGGTAGAGCGATAGCCTTCCAAGCTATAGGTCGCGAGTTCGAACCTCGTCTTCCGCTCTTAAAATAAGTTGAGTAGTTGGCAATTGACGGTTTGCAGTTACTAATAACTGGCAGCTGAAAACTGGAAACTAAATAGCCGACTTAGCTCAGCGGTAGAGCACTTCCTTGGTAAGGAAGAGGTCATGGGTTCAATTCCCATAGTTGGCTCAGGTATAATAAAGCTTTGTTAAATCTGTTAAAAATACAGAAGAGGCAAGGTTTTTTGTGTTGGAAAAACAATAATTAAAAATAATAAAAAGTTAACCTACTAATTAGTTATAAATAAAATGGCAAAAGAAAAATTTGACCGCAGTAAACCGCACTTAAACATCGGTACAATCGGTCACGTCGATCACGGTAAAACAACTTTAACAGCAGCTATTACAAAAGTTTTGGCTGATGCAGGTTTATCTGAGGCACGTTCATTCGATTCAATTGACTCTGCTCCAGAGGAAAAAGAAAGAGGTATTACAATCAATACAGCTCACGTTGAGTATTCAACGGCTAACCGTCACTATGCACACGTTGACTGTCCAGGTCACGCGGATTACGTGAAAAACATGGTTACAGGTGCTGCTCAAATGGACGGTGCAATTATCGTTGTTGCTGCTACTGATGGTCCAATGCCACAAACTCGTGAGCACATCTTATTGGCTCGCCAGGTAGGTGTTCCTTCATTAGTTGTATTCATGAATAAAGTGGATATGGTTGATGATCCAGAATTATTAGAATTAGTTGAAATGGAAGTTCGTGAATTATTATCGTTCTACGATTTCCCAGGTGATGATATTCCAGTAATCCAAGGTTCTGCATTAGGTGGGTTAAATGGTGATGCTAAATGGGTTGGTAAAATCATGGAATTAATGGATGCTGTTGATAGCTACATTCCAATTCCTCCACGTTTAACTGAACTTCCTTTCTTAATGCCTGTTGAAGATGTATTCTCAATTACTGGTCGTGGTACTGTTGCTACTGGTCGTATTGAGCGTGGTGTAATCAACTCTGGAGATCCTGTTGAGATCTTAGGTATGGGTGCTGAGAACTTAAAATCTACAGTAACTGGTGTTGAGATGTTCCGTAAAATTTTAGATTACGGTGAAGCTGGTGATAACGTAGGTTTATTGTTACGTGGTATTGAGAAAGCTGATATCCGTCGTGGTATGGTAATCTGTAAACCAGGTTCAGTAACTCCTCACGCTGATTTCAAAGCTGAGATCTATGTATTATCGAAAGCAGAAGGTGGTCGTCACACACCATTCTTTAACAAATACCGTCCTCAATTCTATTTCCGTACTACAGATGTAACTGGTGAAATTTCACTAGCTGAAGGAACTGAAATGGTAATGCCAGGTGATAACGTTACAATCTCTGTAAAATTGATTTCTCCTATCGCAATGGAAAAAGGTCTACGTTTCGCTATCCGTGAAGGTGGTAGAACAGTAGGTGCTGGTCAGGTAACTGAAATCTTAGCTTAGTATTAAGCAATTAGCTTAAGGCTTAAAGCCGAAAGCTTTTTATAAAAGTCTAAAAGCATAGCGTGTTGGGTTAGTTTATTAACTTTCAGCTTTATGCTTTTAGCTTCTTACACGGGAATAGTTCAACGGTAGAATAGAGGTCTCCAAAACCTTTGATCAGGGTTCGAATCCTTGTTCCCGTGCCAAAAATAATGATTGAATTAGTGAATATTTTAATGATTGAATGTATTTACGTTCTCTCAATCACTAACTCAATCATTTAATCATTATAATAAATATGGCTAAAGTAGTTGAGTTTATAAAAGAATCATACGATGAAATGACCAGTAAGGTGACATGGCCTACCTGGGGAGAGCTTCAAAATTCTGCGATTCTTGTGTTAGTAGCTTCTTTGATCATTGCATTGGTTATTTTTGCAATGGATAAAGGATCTACCTTTGTATTGGATACTTTTTATAAATCACTTTCTAATTAATATTTACTAATGAGCGATCTAAAGTGGTACGTTGTAAGGGCGGTTAGCGGTAAAGAAAAGAAGGTAAAACAATACATTGATGCTGAGATCAGCCGTTTAGGTTTCTCTCATTTGGTTCCACAGGTATTAATCCCGATGGAAAAATATTACCAAATGAAAGACGGTAAAAAAATTGCTAAAGAGCGTAATTTTTATCCTGGCTACGTTTTAATTGAAGCTACGCTTGATGGAGAGTTAGAACACATCATTAAAGGAATTAATAGTGTTATTGGTTTCTTAGGTGATAAAGCTGGTAATCCAATCCCAATGCGCCAGGCAGAGGTAAACCGTATTTTAGGTGTGGTTGATGAAATGAGCGAACAGGGTGAAACCATGAACGTTCCTTATTATGTGGGCGAAGGCATTAAAGTTATGGATGGACCTTTCAATGGTTTCTCTGGTATTATCGAAGAGGTAAACGAAGAGAAGAAAAAACTAAAAGTAATGGTTAAAATTTTCGGCCGTAAAACTCCGTTAGAGCTTAATTATATGCAAGTAGAAAAAGAGTAAGCAGATCTACGATTGTAGATTTCAGATTTACGATTTTAAAATATAAAAAGCTTTCCTCAAAAGGGAAAGCTTTTTCTGTTTAGTGTAATTTGAAAAGACATTTCGTGTAATAAAGTAAGTAGTTGGTGTAAAAAAATATTTCTTATTAATTTATTTAACTTATTTCAGGTATACCTCATTCCTAAATCTATTCTTTATCTAATCAACTACTCAAATGAGGAAAAACTATGTTTTGTTAAAGCAGTATGGACTTGCCTTAACTTTATTACTAACTACCACTATTATTATTTATTCCTGTAAAAAGGACTTGGGATCATCTCAACTTTCAAATGCTGAATTAAGTGATTTGCGGAACTGGTATGAATCTAATTCTGGCAAAGTGATCAATGACAGATTTCAAAAGATGAAACCGATTTGGGATGATGTTTTTGTTAGCGATCACGATGATCAGCTTGTTTATGAATTAAATCTGGAGAATCCAGATCAGGTATTTCAGGTAATTAATGCTACTGTTGTGAAAGAGAAAAGCAGCACTAACAGAAACCTGATCAAGCTACTTATTTTTAAAAATAAAAAAACATCAAAAATCGATTACGGTGTTTATCAGTCTATTTTAAATGAAGGCAGTTTATTAAATTTAGAGCAGCTTCATTATAAACAAATGAATGGCCTAAGTGGAAAAGTAATGTATTATAATTTTGATGGCAGCTTTTCTAATGGCTGGAATTATGCTTCGGGTGAAGTGACCAATAGTATTCAGCCTATCGAGCAATCTATTTATCTGAATGCACAATTGGATCGGCTAAGTAGGAATCAGCAAAAGGAAACGTCTAGCAAAGAGAAATTACAGCTTGCTTATCCTGATGAATGCATTGGCAAGATTACTGAATATGGTGTAGCCTGTGCCGGTGTTGAAGGTTACATGGTATGCAATGTCTACGAAAAAGGAAGTTCATATTTCAATGCCTGCGGGGGTGGGAATGGAAAAGGAGGCAACAGCGGAGGCTATCAGCCGCCCGGCGGGGGTGGTACTCCATATTTTGATTGCGCAGGTGTTAAAAACGGCAAAGCTATTGAGTCGCCCTGTGGTTGCATTGGCGGGACTACTGGATTGGAAAGTTGTGGGCAGAGGGAAATTAAAGATAGTGTTCAAAATGATTGTATTAAAGCGCAGTTGTTAATTGCAAAAAATGCTAAAACAACGATAAGGAATATGTTAAATGATGAATTTGGTGCAAATAATTTCAATGATCGTGATATTGTTTTTTACGATATAACTACTTTACCAGATGCAATATCTGGGACTACTCATGGAAATAGCGCATTTTCGTTTATAATTAATTTAAACAAAAACACTTTGCCACAACGATCTAAAGAGTATATTCTGTCGACAATATATCATGAGATTTTGCATGCATATATGGACACACAAATCGGAAAAGATACTTCCGGTAATTATTTGATTTCTAATCAGCATCAAACTATGGCCGATAAGTATGTGCTTTTGATGACTGGGGCTCTCAAAATTGCATTTCCTAATATTAGCGATCGGGATGCTTGGGCGTTGTCTTGGGGAGGTTTAGAAGAAACTCCATTTTATACAACAAAATTGTCCGCAATTGAACGGGCAGAGATTCAAAATTTGAATGATAGACATCGGAAAAATACAGATGCTAATTTGAGACATGGTACTTATTGTAATTAGAAAAATATGAAAGGAGTAGTCATTAGTATATGTTTATTGCTAGGTTTTGTAAACATATCTTCTTCCCAACAGCTAAATGTTTATGATGAGTCGGCACCAGTCTCTATTATCTCTTTAAAACAAAAGACAGATATTCGGATTTCAATTTTAAAAAGATTCGATAAATATATTAAAAGCGAAGCATTGTTTAAGATGCCTAAGAATAATATGGTTTTGATTTCTGTAGCTCTTTTTGTTGATTCGTTAGGTAATATTAAGAACGTTTTCTTCTCAGGTAATGTATTAAGAGATAAATCCACAATCATTATTGTGAACGATAATTTGATTTATGACTTAAAAAAAATGCCAGTGGATGATCCTATTTATAGAAATAAGATATTAATTTTTCCAATACTTTTTAAAAGGCCTCAGGATGACAAAATTTCTAATTTGAATGAATTTTTAAAAGATTTTTCATCTTTATGGCCAGTAATTAATACGGATAGCAAACATGAAATGGTATTGTTACAACCATTTATAAATGATTTCTTTGACCCTATAAATTAGATTTGATTTTAACTTTTTCTGATTTAGCTAGTTTAAATATAAAATATACGGTAATCCATAAACAAGTTTGATCATATCTCACATAAATTTCTACTAACCTTTTATAGGAATATAAAATTAGATCTGGCTTTCTAAAAAGAAAAGATTAAAAGTAATGGTTAAGATTTTCGGTCGTAAACCTTCGTTAGTGCTTAACTTGATACCGTTGATCCTGGAACCCCACAAAATTTTATAGATAATGTAAATTCGGCGTTTTCAGCGATCCAGGCAAAGTATGGTATTACAGCAGCTGAACGGAATACATTTAATCTGGCAAATTTAAATTCCAATAACAAACTTTCTACAACTGGTTGCAATTAAAATTAGTATGATGAGATATTTAATTATTTTTGGAGTATTTAGCTCGATACTTTTTAATATACACAAGGTAAGAGCTCAAGTAAAAGGAGATACTGTTTATTACCTCTTAGATACGGCTGCAATACCTGCAAAAGATAGAATATTCACATTCGAAAGGGAGGGGCCTTTTAAGTTGTATGTATTACAATGCAGATGTTATCCTTTTTTTAAAGACATTAGTTTTTTTTATAGTACGGAGCGGCATAAAAACAAAAAAATTAGCATTGAAGAATTTAGCAAGATTAAAACTGTTCCAATTACACAATTAATTGATATTGCAGTGAAATGCCTGCCACCTGCAGATTGGACGAAATATAAATTTGTATTTATCGAGCCCGACGGAGAAAACATGAGGTTAATAGATATGGCATTAGCGGCCCCGTACAATCCCAGAAAAGTTAATTCAATTGAAAAGATAAAAAGGTTTTAGACTGCAAAATACCGCTGTAATTTAATTATATACAGGTAGAAAAAGAATAAGAAATTAATTGTTTAGATATTTAGAAAGCTTTCCTAAAAAGGGAAAGCTTTTTTTATTTTATCACTACTTAATAAGGCGGTTCGTGTAATAAAATAAGTAGTTAGTGTAAAAAAATATTTCCGATCAAATTATTTAACTTATTTCAGGTATACCTCATTCCTAAAACTATTCTTTATCTAATCAACGACTCAAATGAGGAAGGTAAAATCAAAGCTCCGAATGCTTCTAGAGCAAAAGCTAATGGCACTCTTGAAGCAAATAAAAGGATGCTAATGAAATCTTTAATTTTGTATTTTATTCTTTTTGTCAGTTGGGGGTGCAAAGCTCAACAAGAACAATCCAGGCAAAATTCCAATCTTGTAAAGATAACTTCTTTATTTTCTGAAGTACTTTACAACTTAGCAAATAGAAAAGATAATGTCGAAAAAAATGGTGCAACTATCTGCATTCCTCGCTTTTCTAAAGATGGAATGCAATATTTACCTAGTTTTTTAAGGGATGGAGGATTGAATCAACTTTCAGATAGTACAGAATGGCAATTTGTTAAAAGCTATCTAACAAAATCTAGAAATCTTCAACACCAGAGTTTTGAAAAATTAGAGGTTAGAAAAATTTTAAAAAGTAAAGGAGTTAATCTTTCAGATCGTTCGGGATTACGTATGGGATTTACTCCATTCATTTTAAACGAAGCAGAAAATAGGGCTTGTGTTATCTATTATGACTTTTTTTCGAATGCAGTTGGAGAAGGTGTAATTACAAATAGTATAATAGCTTTCTATAAATATGAAGATACAATATGGAAAAAAGTAGCCACATTACCACTTGCTATTGAATAGTCTAAGTGGGGGCTTAAAACATGACCGTTATAATTTTACTATACAGAATTATTAATCCGCTTTAGAATTTTTATATTAATAGGATACTAAAGGATTAAAAAAGAAAGGATACGTCAGGTTAATGCCTTATAACCAATCAACATGAAACTGTGACCGATAAGTATGTGCTTTTGATGACTTGGGCGCTCAAAATTGCTTTTCCAAACATTAGTGATTAGGAAGCTTGAGTCCTTAGCTGGGAAGGTTTAGAAAAAACTAATCTCTATATAACAAAATTGACTCAAGCAGAAAGGGATGCCATAAATGAGACAAACAGGCGACATACTAATAAATCCGCTGCTAACAAACAGGGAACATATTGTAATTAATTATGAGATACCTATTATTTATTTTTGTTATGCTCTTGAGTTGCGTAACATTAGGGCAGAAAGTACCTAAGCTACCTGAGTTCATCAGTCATTTGATTGTTAAAGGTACAAAGGCAGATTCCTATGGAAGCACAAAAAAGAATTTTGCACATTTTTTTGCGATAGCACTTTCTTTTGATGCGAAATGTAAAATTGATACCCTATATTACTCAAGTAAATTGAACCCTGAAACAAAGAGAATATATGCAGTTGACAATTCCTTGTTAGAAAGAATTAAAACACACAATTTTAATTTTAAAGAATATTCCTCAACAGTTGTGCTTTTTTCTTATTACTCATATAGAGTAACTGATCATTCAATAGATTATGAAAATGGTTTTTTAAACAGTATTAAAAATTTAATTCCTGAGATGGTTTATGGAAAGCCTATAATTCTATTGAAGCCCGTGGTAGATGCTAGTCTGCCTAAAGAGATTAATTAACATCTTTAATTTATTATCATATAAAGATTATTGTAATTATTCAATTCTATTATTTAAAAAAGTAATAGCAACAAGTTTTGTCAGTAATATTTCTGCAATGCTTAAAAGCTATGCTATAAGTGAAAATATTCCATTTCCTGCTGACCCTAATTATTTTGAAAAGATGGGCTGGGTTGGTCTTCAAAAAACTAAAGCCGGTACTTTTGCACCAAATGGAACCTGGTACACTACCAATGCAAAATTAGGAACATCATCACCAACAATTACTTTGGCAACTAAATATAAAAAGTTATGAGAACGTCAATTATATTAATTCTTTTTCAATTAATAATTCCAATATATCTGTATTCACAAACAAGTAACATTGTCAAATATGTTATCATAAATGCAGATAGTTCTAAAAACAAATTAATAAAGGTTAAAAGTTTAAATGATAAAGAAGCATACATACTTAATGTTCGGTACAAGATAACACAAAATCATCAAAGTAAGATTGGAGACAATGCGGACTTTATGTTTGCATTTTATATTATTCCGGGAAAGAGAATCTTATTAAAACAGATTTATGATACTTTATCAATAGTTAAAAATCAGATATCAAACATTGAAAGATTTCAAACTAGTTTACTGGAAAAAGAAACTAATACTCTAGTCGTTAGACCAATTATCTTAAAAAAGGATAAATATTATGAATTGATAGGGTCAGAAATATTTGGGCAGGCTTTTTCAATTAAAGAAGATCCGCAATATTTTCCAGTTTTTGGATCGTTGTCTAGAAAATTTGAAATTAATACTTTGTCAAAACCATATACTGCAAAGGCTATCGACTCACTTCGAAAAATAATATTACAAGATTCTACTGCTCTAAAACCTTTTGGTATTTGGATAGATGATTTTTATGATAAATGGTTTATTAAGAAAATTGATAGGGAGCAAATGGCCATTGATTTTTGGATCAATTTAAAATTAATTCATGATAGGGGATTTTCATTTGGTCGCGTTACGTCTGAAATAAGGTACAAGATTGGTGTTGGGGTAACTGACTTTAAAATAATTCCGTTTAAGCTGGAATCAATGAAGAGTTACTTTGATGATTTTGAAACCCCTATTCAGTTCAATTTTGTAGAAGTTTTAAATTTAAGCGGTTTAATAAAATAAAAGATTTTATCTTACAACTTAATTACCGTAAAATTTAAACACTGATTGCATTTGAAATATCGAATGATAGAAATGGTAATGCAAATGAGTAATAGACAATCTATTTAGTTTCAGAACTTAAAAAAGCATAATCGAATTATATTTAAATATTTTATCTAATCTATTGTAGGACTGCAAGATTATCCATATCTTTGCAGTCCTTTAAGCTTTATAGGAGCTATAAGGAATTAAATGTTACATGCTTCCAATATTTAACATTGAGTTTTAAATAAACAAAAAACACAAAATGGCAAAAGAAGTCAGTGCAATGATCAAATTACAGATCAAAGGCGGAGCGGCAAATCCATCGCCACCAGTAGGACCTGCATTAGGTGCTAAAGGGGTGAACATTATGGAGTTTTGCAAACAGTACAACGCTCGTACCCAAGATAAAGCAGGTAAAGTATTGCCAGTTGTAATTACTGTTTATGCTGATAAGTCATTCGAATTCATCATCAAAACCCCTCCGGTAGCTATCCAGTTAAAAGATGCTACTAAATTACAGAGTGGTTCTGCTGAGCCTAACCGTAAGAAAGTTGGGTCGGTGACCTGGGACCAGATTAAAGTTATTGCTGAAGATAAAATGCCTGATTTAAATGCATTTACAATCGAATCTGCAATGAGTATGGTTGCTGGAACAGCACGCAGTATGGGAATCACCGTTTCTGGTGACGCACCCTGGAACAATTAATTAAAAAACAGTTTACAACAGTGGCGAAATTAACTAAAAATCAAAAAAAGGCACATGCTAAGATAGAAGCTGGTAAAGCTTATACTTTACAGGCTGCTGCTGCTTTGGTAAAAGAAATCACTACCACTAAGTTCGATGCATCAGTTGATATTGATGTATCTTTAGGTGTAGATCCGCGTAAAGCCAATCAAATGGTGCGTGGGATTGCTACTTTACCACACGGAACAGGTAAAACTGTACGTGTTTTAGCTCTAGTAACTCCTGATAAGGAAGAAGAAGCGAAAGCAGCTGGTGCAGACTTCGTAGGTTTAGACGAGTATGTAGCTAAAATTGAAGGTGGTTGGACCGATGTAGACATTATTATCACTACACCAGCTTGTATGGCTAAGGTAGGTAAATTGGGACGTGTTTTAGGTCCAAGGAACTTAATGCCTAATCCAAAATCAGGTACAGTAACTAACGATGTTGGTAAAGCTGTAACTGAGGTTAAAGCAGGTAAGATTGATTTTAAAGTAGACAAAACGGGTATCATACACGCCTCGATAGGAAAAGTATCATTCCCAGCAGACAAAATTTATGAGAATGCGCTTGAAATTATTCAGGTTATTTCTAAATTAAAACCATCTGCTGCAAAAGGAACTTATTTTAAAAGCATTCACGTGTCTTCTACTATGAGTCCTGGAATTGCAATTGAAACTAAATCAGTAGCGGGGATTTAATCATGAACAGAGAAGAAAAAAACGAAGTAGTTTTAGAACTACAAGGACAAATGCAAGAGTATGGCAATTTCTATATTGCTGATACTTCTAGCCTTTCTGTTGAGCAGATTAATAACATCCGCCGCAAATGTTTCGAAGATGATATCATCATGAAAGTTGCTAAAAACTCTTTAATCCGCAAAGCGATTGAAGGTTTAGATGGCGATGCTTCTGAGATATACGAAGCCCTTAAAGGTTCATCATCATTATTATTCTCAAAAACAGCAAACGCTCCGGCTAAGTTGATTAAAGCTTTGAGAAGAACATCTGATAAACCATTGCTTAAAGCAGCATTTATAGATTCATCAGTATACGTTGGCGATGACCAATTGAATAACTTAGTAAGCTTAAAATCGAGAGAAGAGCTTATTGGCGACATCATTGGATTATTACAATCACCAGCGAAAAATGTTGTATCTGCGCTTAAATCAAGCGGAGGCAAAATTGCAGGAATTGTTAAAACTCTTCAAGAAAGAGAAGGTTAACGAACACCTTAAGTTCGCAAATAAAACAAAATTATTTTACGTAAAAATTTAAAATCTTAATAAAATGGCAGATTTAAAATCGTTTGCTGAGCAATTAGTAAACTTAACCGTTAAAGAAGTTAACGAATTAGCTCAAATCTTAAAAGACGAGTATGGTATCGAGCCTGCAGCTGCTGCTGTAGTTGCTGGTCCTGCTGCTGGTGGTGATGCACCTGCTGCTGCTGCAGAAAAAACATCTTTTGATGTAATTCTTAAAGAAGCTGGTGGCGCTAAATTAGCAGTTGTGAAACTTGTTAAAGACTTAACTGGTCTTGGTTTGAAAGAAGCAAAAGACTTAGTTGACGGAGCACCAAAAGAATTAAAAGCTGGTGTTACTAAAGACGAAGCAGAAGCTCTTAAAAAACAATTAGAAGAAGCTGGAGCAGTAGTTGAAATTAAGTAATCACTTAATTTAGCTAAGCTAAAAATGTATTAGACACCGACTGAAAATGTTGGTGTCTTTACCTGTTTATAAACACCTCATTTTGTTTGGTTAATGAGTATGTTTCAAACACAAACCAAACAAATAGTTTATTCTTAAACTAAAATCTTTTAGTCCATTGGCAAAGACAGTCGAACAAAGAGTAAATTTTGCAACTAGTAAGCACATTATAGACTATCCGGATTTTCTGGATGTGCAATTGCAATCATTCAGAGAATTTTTCCAGATAGATACCACATCAGACGATCGCTCTAGCGAAGGTTTGTTTAAAGTGTTTGCTGAGAACTTTCCAATAACAGATTCAAGAAATATCTTCGTATTAGAGTTTCTTGATTATTTTGTTGATCCGCCACGTTACGATATACACGAGTGTATTGAGCGTGGATTAACCTACAATGTTCCATTAAAAGCAAAGCTAAAGCTTTCTTGTAACGATGTTGAACATGAAGACTTTGAAACTATTATTCAGGATGTGTACTTAGGTACTATCCCGTATATGACGCCAAAAGGTACGTTTGTTATTAACGGTGCAGAACGTGTTATCGTTTCGCAATTACACCGTTCTCCTGGAGTGTTCTTCGGCCAAAGCCGTCACACTAACGGAACCAAATTGTATTCTGCACGTGTTATTCCTTTCAAAGGTTCATGGATTGAGTTTGCTACAGACGTTAACAACGTGATGTATGCTTACATCGATCGTAAGAAAAAATTCCCGGTTACCACTTTATTACGTGCTATTGGTTATGATTCTGATAAAGATATCTTAGAACTTTTCGATCTTGCTGACGAAGTAAAAGTTAGTAAATCAGGTTTAAAGAAATATATCGGTCGTAAACTAGCGGCAAGAGTTTTAAAGAAATGGGTCGAAGATTTTGTAGATGAAGATACAGGTGAGGTAGTTTCTATCGACCGTAATGAAGTGATTCTTGAAAGAGAAACCGTTTTAGAAGACGAACACATTGATATGGTTATCGAAGCTGGTGTTAAAACAATCATCCTTTCTAAGGAAGATGGTGCCAGCCAGGCTGATTATACCATTATTTATAATACATTACAAAAAGATACATCAAACTCAGAAAAAGAGGCTGTTGAAAACATCTATCGTGCTTTGCGTAACGCAGAACCACCTGATGAGGAAACTGCACGTGGTATCATTGATCGTTTATTCTTCTCAGATAAACGTTACGATTTAGGAGATGTTGGTCGTTACCGCATCAACCGTAAATTGAAAATGAATACACCCGATGATGTAAAAGTATTAACAAAAGCGGATATTATCGCGATTGTTAAATACCTGATCAAATTGATCAACTCTAAAGAAGAAGTGGATGATATTGATCACTTATCAAACCGTCGTGTACGTACGGTAGGTGAGCAGTTATATGCGCAGTTCGGTGTTGGTTTAGCCCGTATGGCCAGAACCATCCGTGAGCGTATGAATATCCGCGATAATGAGGTGTTTACACCAACAGATTTGATTAACGCCCGTACGTTATCATCCGTAATTAACTCTTTCTTTGGTACCAATCAGTTATCTCAGTTTATGGATCAAACGAATCCATTGGCAGAGATAACTCACAAACGCCGTTTATCAGCTTTAGGCCCAGGTGGTTTATCACGTGAAAGAGCTGGTTTCGAGGTACGTGACGTTCACTATACTCACTACGGTCGTTTATGTACAATTGAAACACCAGAGGGACCAAACATTGGTTTAATTTCATCACTTTGTGTGCATGCAAAAATCAATAATTTAGGTTTCATCGAAACACCATACAAACGTGTTGAAGATGGTAAGGTAGTTGTTGATTCGGACGTTATTTATTTATCTGCAGAAGATGAAGATGGTAAAACCATCGCTCAGGCTAATGCAGAGTATGATGATAAAGGTGTATTTACCACGCCACGTGTTAAGGCACGTTACGAGGGTGACTTCCCGATTATTGAGCCTGAGAAATTAGACTTAATGGATGTTGCACCAAATCAGATTACTTCAATCGCTGCGTCGTTAATTCCGTTCTTGGAACATGATGATGCGAACAGGGCTTTGATGGGATCGAACATGCAACGTCAGGCCGTACCATTGTTACGTCCTGAAGCACCAATTGTTGGTACAGGTTTGGAAGGTCGCGTTGCCCGTGACTCAAGAACGTTGATCAATGCAGAAGGTGATGGTGTTGTAGAATATGTAGATGCTAACGAAATCACCATTAAATACGAACGTAACGAAGATGATCGTTTAGTTTCATTTGAAGGTGATAGTAAAACTTACCGTTTAATTAAGTTCAAAAAAACCAATCAGAATACTTGTATCAACTTAAAACCAATCGTAAGAAAAGGTCAGAAAGTTACTAAAGGACAAGTACTTTGCGAAGGTTATGCAACTCAAAACGGTGAATTGGCATTAGGTAGAAACTTGAAAGTGGCTTTCATGCCTTGGCAAGGTTTCAACTTTGAGGATGCGATTGTAATCAACGAACGTATTGTTCGTGATGATATTTTCACTTCATTGCATATTGAAGAGTTTGAATTAGAAGTACGTGATACTAAACGTGGAGAAGAGGAATTAACACCGGATATCCCGAACGTTTCTGAAGAGGCTACTAAAGACCTTGATGAAAACGGTATTATCCGTGTTGGTGCTGATGTAAAAGAAGGTGATATTTTAATTGGTAAGATCACTCCAAAAGGAGAATCTGATCCTTCACCTGAAGAGAAATTACTACGTGCAATCTTTGGTGATAAAGCAGGTGATGTTAAAGATGCGTCTTTAAAAACTCCTCCTTCTATCCAGGGTGTGGTAATTGATACAAAATTATTCAGCCGTGCTAAGAAAACTACAAAAGCTGAAGAGAAATCGGCAATTGAGAAATTAGACAAGGGTTATACCAGCATTACTGAAAAATTAAAAGCAGAATTAGTAGATAAGTTATTCACTATTGTAAATGGAAAAACATCTCAGGGTGTATTCAATATTTATAAAGAATTGCTAGTAGCTAAAGGTGCTAAATTCACTCAGAAAATTTTAGCAGATCTTGATTATAATCACATTAGCCCTAACAAATGGACTACTGATGATGATAAAAACGAGATGATTAAAATGTTGCTTCACAACTACGGTATCCGTGTTAATGAAGAACTTGGCGCTTACAAACGTGATAAATTCGCGATCAGTGTAGGAGATGAGCTTCCTTCAGGAATCGTACAGATGGCAAAAGTTTATGTTGCTAAAAAACGTAAATTAAAAGTAGGTGATAAAATGGCGGGTCGCCACGGTAATAAAGGTATTGTTGCACGTATTGTACGTGATGAAGATATGCCTTTCTTAGCTGATGGTACTCCGGTTGATATCGTGTTGAACCCACTGGGTGTACCTTCACGTATGAACCTTGGTCAGATCTACGAAACTATTTTGGCATGGGCTGGTCAGGAATTAGGTGTTAAATTTGCAACTCCGATTTTTGATGGTGCTACACATACTGAGGTAGAAGAGTGGATTGCTAAAGCGGGTGTTCCTGCTTCAGGTAAAACTTACTTATACAATGGTTTAACAGGTGAGCGTTTCGATCAGACTACGACAGTAGGTATTATCTACATGTTGAAATTAGGTCACATGGTTGATGATAAAATGCACGCCCGTTCAATCGGACCATACTCATTAATTACACAACAACCATTGGGTGGTAAAGCTCAATTCGGGGGTCAGCGTTTTGGTGAGATGGAGGTTTGGGCATTGGAGGCATTCGGTGCAGCTAATATTCTTCAAGAGATCTTAACCGTTAAATCGGATGATGTTATCGGAAGAGCCAAAACTTACGAAGCCATTGTTAAAGGTGAAAACCTACCAACTCCAGGTGTACCAGAATCGTTTAACGTATTGGTACATGAGTTACGCGGTTTAGGTTTAGATATTACATTAGATTAATTAAGCCGAAAGCCGAAAGACTAAAGCTCAAAGCAGCTTTGGTCTTTAAGCTTTCCGCTTTAACCTTACATAAGTATGTCTTACAAAAAGGATAATAAATTAAAAAGCAATTTCACATCAATCACGATTAGCTTATCGTCTCCGGAAATTATTTTGGAGCGTTCCAGCGGTGAGGTGTTGAAACCAGAAACCATTAACTACCGTACTTACAAACCTGAGCGTGATGGTTTGTTTTGTGAGCGTATTTTTGGTCCGGTAAAAGATTACGAATGTCATTGCGGTAAATATAAACGTATCCGTTATAAGGGTATCGTTTGTGATCGTTGTGGTGTTGAAGTAACAGAAAAGAAAGTACGTCGTGAACGTATGGGACACATCGCTTTGGTGGTTCCTGTGGCGCACATCTGGTATTTCCGTTCTTTACCAAACAAAATCGGTTATTTATTAGGTTTACCTACTAAAAAACTAGATTTAATTATCTATTATGAGCGTTACGTAGTGATCCAATCCGGTTTAATGGAAGAGGATGGCATCAAGTATATGGACTTCTTAACAGAAGAAGAATACTTAGATATCTTAGATAAATTACCTAAAGAAAACCAATACTTAGACGATAAAGATCCTAATAAATTCATCGCCAAAATGGGTGCTGAAGCATTAGAAGACTTATTGAAACGTATTAACTTAGATACCTTATCTTACGATTTACGCCACCAGGCTGCTAACGAAACTTCTCAACAACGTAAAAATGAGGCTTTAAAACGTCTTCAGGTTGTGGAAGCTTTCCGTGGTGCTAATACACGTATTGAGAATCGCCCGGAATGGATGATTGTTAAAATCGTTCCGGTTATTCCACCAGAATTACGTCCTTTAGTTCCATTAGAAGGTGGTCGTTTCGCTACTTCAGATTTAAATGATTTATATCGTCGTGTAATTATCCGTAACAACCGTTTAAAACGTTTGATCGAGATTAAAGCACCAGAGGTAATTTTACGTAACGAGAAACGTATGTTGCAGGAAGCTGTAGATTCGTTATTTGATAACTCACGTAAAGTTAATGCGGTAAAAACTGAAGGTAACCGTGCTTTGAAATCACTTTCAGATATCCTGAAAGGTAAACAAGGTCGTTTCCGTCAGAATTTATTAGGTAAACGTGTGGATTATTCAGCTCGTTCGGTAATTGTTGTAGGGCCAAGCCTTAAATTACACGAGTGCGGTATTCCTAAAGATATGGCTGCTGAGCTTTACAAACCGTTCATTATTCGTAAGATGATTGAGCGTGGTGTAGTTAAAACAGTTAAATCTGCTAAGAAAATCGTTGATCGAAAAGATCCATTAGTTTGGGATATCTTAGAAAATGTATTAAAAGGTCACCCGGTATTATTAAACCGTGCACCAACGCTACACAGATTAGGTATTCAGGCTTTCCAGCCAAAACTAATTGAAGGAAAAGCAATCCAGTTACACCCATTAGTTTGTACTGCATTCAACGCCGATTTTGATGGTGACCAGATGGCTGTCCACTTACCATTAGGTAACGCAGCAATTTTGGAAGCCCAGGTATTGATGTTAGCAGCACACAACATCTTGAACCCTGCGAATGGTACGCCAATTACAGTACCATCTCAGGATATGGTTTTGGGTCTTTATTACATTACTAAAGGCCGTAGAACTGATGAAACCAGAGTTGTAAAAGGACAAGATTCTAATTTTTATTCACCAGAGGAAGTAATTATTGCTTACAATGAGAAAGAATTAGACTTGCATGCTTTTATCAAAGTAAGGGTTAATGTTAAGCAAAATGACGGTTCAATCGTTAATAAACTAACTGAAACTACAGTAGGTAGGGTATTATTTAACCAAATGGTTCCTGAGGAAGTTGGTTATATCAATGAATTATTAACTAAAAAATCGTTAAGAGATATTATCGGTGAAGTAGTTAAAATGACTGGTATGGCACGTTCTTCTCAATTCTTAGATGATATCAAAGAATTAGGTTTCCGTATGGCATTCCAGGGAGGTTTATCGTTCAACTTACAAGATGTAAACATTCCTGTTGAAAAACATACTTTATTAGAGCAGGCTGCTAACGAAGTTGAAGAAGTAAGAAACAACTATAACATGGGTTTCATTACGAACAACGAACGTTACAACCAGATTATTGATATCTGGACCCGTATCAACAACAGATTAACCACTTTCGTTATGAATCAGTTATCTTCGGATAACCAAGGTTTTAACTCGGTTTACATGATGCTTGATTCTGGTGCACGTGGTTCGAAAGAGCAGATTCGTCAGCTTTGCGGAATGCGTGGTTTGATGGCGAAACCTCAAAAATCTGGTTCAGGTGGTGATATCATTGAAAACCCGATCTTATCAAACTTTAAAGAAGGTTTATCGGTATTAGAGTACTTTATCTCTACTCACGGTGCGCGTAAAGGTTTGGCGGATACGGCGTTAAAAACAGCAGATGCGGGTTACTTAACACGTCGTTTGCATGATGTTGCTCAGGATATGATCGTTAATTCAGAAGATTGTGGTACTTTAAGAGGTATGTACACTACTGCATTGAAAGATCAGGAAGATATTGTTGAGCCATTATATGACAGGATTTTAGGTCGTACTTCATTGCACGATGTTTACAATCCTTTAGATAATACATTACTAGTAGGTGCTGGTGAAGACATCAACGAAGAAGTTGCAAAACTAATCGAAGAATCTCCATTAGAAGGTATCGAAATTCGTTCGGTATTAACCTGCGAAAATAAAAGAGGTGTTTGTTCATTATGTTATGGACGTAACTTAGCATCTGGTAAACGCGTTCAGAGAGGTGAAGCAGTTGGTGTAATTGCAGCACAATCTATCGGTGAGCCGGGTACACAGTTAACACTTCGTACTTTCCACGTGGGTGGTACTGCATCAAACATTGCTGCAGAATCAAACATTGTAGCTAAGTTTGATGGTGTAATCGAATTCGAAAATATCCGTACTGTTGATACAAAAACAGAAGATGGTATTGTTCAGGTGGTATTGGGTCGTTCAGGTGAGTTCAAAATTGTTGAGCCAGGAACCGGACGTATCATTGTAACGAACAACATTCCTTACGGTGCATTCTTATTCGTTAAAGAAGGTGATAAATTAGCTAAAGGTGATAAAATCTGTTCGTGGGATCCGTACAACGCGGTTATTCTTTCAGAATTTGCCGGTAAAGCACAATTTGATGCGATTATTGAAGGTGTAACCTTCCGTGAAGAATCAGATGAGCAAACTGGTCACCGTGAAAAAGTAATTATCGATACACGTGATAAAACTAAAAACCCTTCTGTTCAGATTGTTGATAAGAAAGGCGAATTTATTAAAGGTTATAACATTCCGGTAGGTGCCCACGTTTCAGTTGATGAAGGTGAAGCCATCCAAACTGGTCAGATTATCGCTAAGATTCCTCGTGCAACTGGTAAAACCCGAGATATTACCGGTGGTTTGCCTCGTGTAACAGAGTTATTTGAGGCGCGTAATCCTTCAAACCCAGCTGTAGTAACTGAGATTGATGGTGTAGTAACTTTAGGTGGTGTGAAACGTGGTAATCGTGAGATTACAATCGAATCTAAAGATGGTGAAGTTAAAAAATACCTTGTTCCATTGTCTAAACACATCCTTGTACAGGATAATGACTTTGTGAAAGCAGGTATGCCTTTATCAGATGGTTCAATTTCGCCAGCGGATATCTTATCAATTAAAGGCCCGGCAGCGGTTCAGGAATACTTAGTAAATGGTATTCAAGAAGTTTACCGTTTGCAAGGTGTGAAAATTAACGATAAGCACTTCGAGGTAATTGTTCACCAGATGATGCAGAAAGTTCACATCGAAGATCCAGGTGATACTATTTTCTTAGAAAACAATGCTGTTGACCGTTGGGATTTTGCTGACGAGAACGATGCAATGTATGACAAGAAAGTTGTTGAAGATGCAGGTGATTCAAATGAGATCAAACCAGGTCAGATTGTGTCATTACGTAGATTAAGAGATGAAAATTCTCAATTGAAACGTAAAGATTTAAAACAGATCACGGTGAGAGATGCAAGACCAGCAACGGCAAGTTCTATCTTACAGGGTATTACAAGAGCATCATTAGGTACTAAATCGTTCATTTCTGCGGCTTCGTTCCAGGAAACTACGAAAGTATTAAATGAGGCGGCGATTGCAGGTAAACGCGATAATATGTTAGGCTTGAAAGAAAATGTGATCGTTGGTCACTTAATCCCTTCAGGTACTGGTGTACGTGGTTACGAAAGAATCATTGTTGGTTCTCAAGAAGAATACGACAAATTATTGGCTTCGAAACAAGAAGAAGTAGAAGCTTAATATTTAAATACATTTAAATCAAGTCCTCCACCAAAAGTGGAGGACTTTTTTGTTTGGAATAGATTTTGTAGTTTTATATAAAAATAAAATAATGAGCGTAACAGAAATTCAACTCTTTCAGATTTTAAAAGCTAAGCTTGGAGAACAGGAAGCTGAACAGTTGGTTTCTTTTGTTAAGGAAGAAGTTAGATCTGAATTTGATAATAAGAGAGAAACCTTAGCTACTAAGGAAGATATTGCAAATACAAAAGAATATATTTTGCAGGTAAAATCTGAGCTTTCAAAGTCTATTTACCTGGTTGGACTTATTCAATTCTTAGCTATTGTTGGTGCTGTAATAGGTATCATTAATTTTATGATGAAATAAATTATTAAAGTACTTATTTTTAATATTACATTTAATTCCGCCATTGAGTTGCGGAATTTTTTATTTTTGATCTATTATGGAAGAACAACAAAACGAAAATCAATTAAATATAGAATTGTCTGAAGAAATTGCTGAGGGTATTTTTTCTAACCTGGCCATCATTACGCATTCCAATACGGAATTTGTACTGGATTTTATCCGTGTGATGCCAGGAATTCCAAAGGCTAAAGTAAAATCGAGGATTATTTTAACCCCAGAGCATGCTAAACGGTTGTTAACTGCACTTGATGATAATATTCAAAAATTTGAAGCTATAAACGGCCGGATTAAAACACAAGAAGAACCTCCTTTTCCTATGGGCTTTGGCGGACCAACTGCTCAAGCCTAATCGCTCAAAATTCTTACCGTAAATATTTGCTTGCTATGCTAGCATAATATATATTTGTGATATAACCATATATAAAATGAAAAAACTTCTATTGAGCGCATTACTTTCTGTCCCCCTATGGGTTTTTGGGCAGGGGTTCCAGGTTAACTTACAAGGGCAAAAACAAATTGGTATGGCAGGTGCTGGGTCTGCACTAGCTTTAGATGAAGCATCGGTATTCTTTAACCCAGGGGCAGTTTCCTTTCTCGAAAAAAATTCTATTTCTGCAGGTGTAAATCCATTACTGTTCAAATCTGCATTTAGGCAAACAGGATCGAACATAACAGAAAACGTTAAAAATAAAATTGCACCTCCGTTTGAAGCTTATGCCGTTTGGGGACCGAAATCTAATAAATGGAAGTTGGGTTTAGGCGTTTATACACCTTTCGGTGGTTTGGTAGATTGGGGAAATGAGTGGTCTGGCAGGTATGCTTTAACTTCTTTAAATTTAAAGGCAATTTATTTCCAACCCACATTGAGTGTGAAAATTACAGATCACATTGGTATTGGAGCTGGTTTTGTATATAATCACGGAGAGGTGAACCTTCAGCGGGCACTTCCTGTTAATTATCCTGATGGAAGATCCGGCCATGCTACATTAGAAGGAACCGGAAGTGGTTATGGATGGAATGCTGGTTTGTACGTAAAAACGCAAAGTAATATTACTTTCGCTGTTGTCCATAAATCAAAAGTTGTAACTAAGTTAAATGATGGTACTGCAACATTTGATGTGCCTGAATCATTACGTACTTCTTTTCCTGCGGGCAATACTTTTAATGCAGAATTGCCTTTACCATCTACAACAACTTTAGGTATAGGTGTTCCTTTATCAAAAAGTACAACTTTAGCCTTTGATGCCAGTTGGGTACAGTGGCGTATTTACAAAGAACTTGCATTTGATTATGCTGTGAATACTTCAGCCCTTGCAGATAGCAGGTCTGCCCGTAAGTATCGCGATGGTTCATCATTTAAAATGGGAATTAATCACCAGGCTTCAGAAAAATTAGCTTTACGTGCCGGGATTGGTTATGCCTTTTCACCGGTTCAGGATGGTTTTGTGACACCGGAAGCGCCTGATGCAGATCGTTACATTTTAAGTGCAGGTGTTGGTTATGCACCAACTAGCCACTTCGAAGTTAATGCATCATTCTTTTTCGAAGATGTGAAATCACGTCAGCAAAAGAACATAGAAACAGGATTAGATGGCACGTTTAAGACTTTGGTTTATGCGCCAGGTCTTTCATTAACATATAAATGGTAGGAGATATCAACATGAAAAAAATTATATTAAATAGTCTTGTTGCTGCTACCATACTGTTTGCAGCATCTTGTAAACCTGAAATTGAAACGCCAGCAGGCACCACCGCCGGGCAAGCTAATTTCAGCAAGTACATTGCGGTAGGTAACTCACTAACATCAGGCTTTGCTGATGGTGGTTTATATCTTGAAGGGCAAAAGGTGGCTTACCCGAATTTAATAGCTGCTCAAATGGCTACAGTTGGTGGTGGAGCTTTTACCTCACCATTTTTTACCGATGCACATTCAAATGGTTCTGGTTATATTGCTTTAACTGCACTCGTTAATGGCACACCAACATTATCACAAGTAACCGATAAATTAGCGTATAGAGATGCAGCTATGCATTTAGATAAATACAGTGGAGAAATCCAAAATTTGGGTATCCCTGGTATGCGTGTAGATTTATCCTTTGCACCAACATTTAGTGCTGCAAATCCATATTTCGAACGCTTATTGAATGATGCTCAGGTGGGTACAACCAGTTATTTTCAATATGTTCAAAGTAGAAACCATACCTTCTTCTCTTTATGGTTGGGTAATAATGATGTATTGGGTTATGCTTTAAATGGTGCAGTTACTTTACCAACAGACCCTACTACCGCATTAACTGATAAAGTTACCTTCTCATCATTATATTCGAATTTTGTAAATGCATTAACTGCAGGCGGACAAAAAGGTATAGTGGGTACTATCCCTGATGTTACTGCAGTTCCATATTTCAATACGGTTACGCCAGCGGCATTGCTTGCGGCTGCGAAAGTAGTTAACCCTGCTGCCCAGGCTATTTTTATTCAAACAGGAACCGGAACGGTCAGAGTTGCAACTGCTGAAGATTTAATTCGTTTGCCTTTCCAAAATGCAAATTTGTTTGCACGTCCGAATGCTTTGAGTTTTTTCTATGGCTTAGATCCAAGAAATCCGATTACCAGCAACTGGGTACTTGATAAGGATGAAGTGATAAAGGTTAAAGATTATGTAGACAGCTACAATAGCAGTATTAAAACGATTGCCACGAGCAAAGGATTAGCCATTGCAGATACTTATACCTATTTTAATTCTGTAAAAACAGGAATTGCCGTTCAGGGAATCAACATTAATGCAGCATTTATTTCTGGTGGTGCTTTTTCTTTAGATGGAATCCACCTTACGCCAAGAGGAAATGCGGCGATTGCTAATGTATTTATTGATGCGATTAATGCCAAATATGGTTCAACGGTTCCAACCATTGACATTACAAAATATAGAGGCGTGAAATTTCCGGATGTAAAATAGTTTTATATGCAAATAAGTGAGGCTGTAGTGGATTTGTACAGCCTCATTTCTAAATGTTTATACAGATTAATAATGTATTTCTACTTCGTTTGATCTCATTTCAATATTTGCATTGCAATCATTTAAATAAGCTTTAACTCGAATCTTTCCAAGATACTGTCCATTAGGTCTTAACAATACTTGATTTGTCCCTTGGCCACTAATTAAGTCAAAGCCTGGAGGAATTACCCAATTTATTGTGCCATAGCGAAGAAAAGGGGGCTGTTTGTCTGGATTGTATGTATATTTTGGAGGATTGCCAATTGGGGAAAATTCAATGTCATAAGCATAATTTAAGGTAAAATATGAATCTTGACCTACGATTTGATCTATATTTCCTCCTGCAGAATCATTTACATAATTTGGGTTATTTCCATATATGATTCTAGACCCTACAACATCATCAACACTTAAAGTACTCATATTAATTCCAAAATATGAAGGGGTCATTGTAGCATTTGTACACTCTGAATGATCAAGTCCAATGGTATGTCCGAATTCATGCGCAGCAACAGCAGCTATATCTATAGTGCCAAATTCAGGACCAAAGGAAGAGGCAGACCAGTTTTCATCATCATCAAAATGGATAATTCCGCTCGTCGGGTAAAAAGCGTGAGCTAATACACCACCGCGGCCATCAAAAGCATTATTAGCGCCATCTCCATGATCTCCTTTATACCAACCTATTTTAATATCTGCATTATTGATGGACGTTGTATAGCCAGTTGTTATATTAATGCCTGGAAGGAAATCTTGACGAAACCAGGCTGCTATTCCTTTTAAGACTTCATCTTTGGCTACTTCTGGATTAATATTGCTAGGATTATTAATAAAAGTAATTAATAAACGATGGCCCCCAGGCTGAAAGATATTACCTTGGGCCACCCAAGATTTTAGAACGTCATTGAGCGATTTATTTTCTGTAGTTGCTAATTTTTGAACTGTGCTAGAATGCGGCACACCTTCTAAAGGAATCCAATCTTTAATAAATTTAATATTTTTATAAATATCAGGTTTCAATTCCTCTGTTGAAGTCTCATTCTTTTTACAAGATGAAACGAATAGGCTCAAAAAAACTGTAACCAGAAGAGTAGAAATGTAATTTTTGCTTTTCATAATTAGATATTTGAAGTTTTCATTACCAAACTTAAATATTTAATTCATTATTATCCAGATGTAACTACATTTTTAATAGTATAAATTATTGTTGATTTGTGGTATTATTTTATAATTTATTGTCTGAGTTATATGGTCTGTAATCCTGTTAAATTCATCGGGCTCAAACCATTTGATTTCTTCATCTCTTCTAAACCAGGTAAGTTGACGTTTGGCGAAGCGACGGGTGTTTTGTTTAATGCTTGATATGGCTTCTTCCAGTGAAATTTTCTCATCGAGGTAATCAAAAACTTCGCTGTAACCTACAGTATTTAAAGCATTATAAGCCCTGAAACCAGAAAGTGATTTAACTTCCTCAATCAGTCCATTGCTGATCATTTGATCCACCCGGCTGTTAATCCTGTTATAGAGAATAGCTCTATCGGTATTTAAACCGATTTTGATGATGTTGAAAGGCCTTTCCTTTTTTGTGGCAGACAGCATGGTGGAAAGTTTTTGTCCGGTAGATAGAAAAACCTCCAGTCCCCTGATCATTCTTTGGGGATTTTGCTGATCAACTTTTGCAAAATATTCAGGATCAACCTCAGCCAGTTTCGCTTGGATAGGGGTAATGCCTTTCGTTTTGAACTGTTCGTTCAACTGTGTTCTAATCGAAAGATCAATTTCCGGCATCTCATCCAGCCCGTTGATTAAAGCGTTTACATAAAGCCCTGAACCGCCCACCATGATGGCTAAATTGTGGGTCTTAAAAATCTCATCTAGTGTTTTTAATCCTTCTGCTTCGAAATCTCCGGTACTGAATAGTTGTTGAATAGAATGAGAATTTATAAAATGGTGTTTGGCCGCTGCCAGTTCAGTTTGGGTTGGCTTAGCTGTGCCAATTTCCATTTCCTTGAAAAATTGGCGGGAATCAGCAGAAATTATTTCGGTATGGAAATATTGCGCCAACTGAATGGCTAATGCTGTTTTACCTATTGCCGTTGGGCCAACTACGGATATTAATGTTTTTTCTTTCCAGACCGCCATTAGTGTTATTATTTGGTTTAAAACAAAAAGTCAGATGTTTCCATCTGACCTCTTATTTATATTGTATATATTGACTAATAATCGTCTTTTTGATTCTCATCGTAACTGTCGCTATCTGAAAATTCATCGCCAAATTCGTCGTCTTCAGATTCTTCATCGTCATCACGTTCTTTTTCATTGATTCCCATTTCACCCATGGCTTCAATTTCGTCTGTATCCTCCGGAACAAAATTCAATTCATTCAAAAAGTCGAATTCACCTACAACTACAGCAGAATTTTCAATGTCATCTGTGCTCACCGCACTCTTTTCAAAAATCTTCGGTGCTTCACCAGAACTTTTGGCTAAAAATGGATATTCTATACTTGGATCAGCATCTAAAACAATTTTCACCAATTCTACATGAAAATCAAAGGGGCGATCAAAATTATAAATGTAATAAAACTTTTGATGTGGATCTTCGATAAAACCGCTCAATTTAGAATTTTCCATTAAAACCACGCGATCTTTTTTTCTTTCATTCGGGAGATAGGCAATTTCATCACCCTTCAACCAATTGTCTGTACTCACATAGAATGAAGAAGATTTTTCTGCGTTATAACCAGTTGATTTATGAATAGCCTTATGCAGGTCTTCAAATGTTTGGTTTGATTTAATGTCGATCTCTCTCACCACATCATCAAAATCTTCGAAAGTAATTCTGAATTTATAAATTGCCATTATTGTATTTTGGAATCGTAAAAATAAAGTTAATTTACATTAACAACAAACATCTTGTGGCGCAAAAATCGCCTTCTATTGGTGTTTGGTCAATTAAATTATTTAAGAACAGGATTTAATCCCATTTGTTTTGCCTGGTTTAGCATAAAATCAAATGCTTCCTGGTAGTCGTTTGTAATTTCGCCTTCCAGAATAGCTTCTCGAATGGCATTTTTAATTAAACCCACTTCCTTCCCTGCGTCTAAGCCGAAAGTAACCATAATATCGTTTCCTGTAATTGGAGGTTGCCAGTTACGAATTTTATCCCTTTCTTCAACGTCTTTTAGCTTCTGTTTAACCAAGTCGAAGTTGTTCCGATACTTTGTTTTTTTGTATTCATTTTTCGTTGTAACATCTGCATTGCATAGCAGCATCAGGCTGTCAATTTCTTCACCAGCATCGAAAAGCAATCTTCGTACGGCAGAATCTGTAACCACTTCCTGTGCCAATACAATCGGCCTTAAATGAAGTTGAACAAGTTTTTGTACGTACTTCATTTTTTCGTTTAAAGGTAATTTAAGCTGAGCGAAAATTTTCGGAACCATCCTGGCACCTTTATCTTCATGGCCGTGAAATGTCCAGCCATGTCCATCTTCAAAACGCTTGGTTGCGGGTTTAGCAATATCGTGTAAAATAGCTGCCCAACGTAACCATAAATCATCTGTATAGGCACAGATGTTATCCAGCACTTCTAATGTATGGTAAAAATTATCTTTATGTCCTTTTCCCTTAATAACTTCCACGCCGTACAGCTGTGCCATTTGAGGGAAAATGATCTGTAATAAGCCGGTATCAAAAAGGTGTTTAAAACCAATAGATGGTTTGGCAGACAGGATGATTTTATTCATTTCATCTGTAATTCGCTCTTTAGAAACAATGCTAATTCTTTCTTTTTGAGTCTGAATGGCGTGGAGTGCCGCCGGATCAATCTTAAAATTAAGCTGAGAAGCAAAACGAATGGCCCGCATCATTCTCAATGGATCATCAGAAAAGGTAATTTCCGGATTGAGTGGCGTACGAATGAATTTACTTTTCAGATCGATGAGACCATCAAACGGATCCAACAGTTCGCCGAAACGAGCGGCATTAAGATTAATAGCCAAAGCATTAATGGTGAAATCACGACGGAGCTGGTCGTCTTCTAAAGTACCATCCTCTACAATTGGCTTGCGGGATTCTGAGCGGTATGATTCTTTTCGTGCACCAACAAATTCAACCTCTAAATCGTGGTATTTGATATTGGCCGTGCCGAAATTTTTAAAAACGGCAACTTTTGTATTTAGTTTCTTTGCAACCGCTTCTGCGTAAGCTATTCCGCTACCTACCACCACCACATCAATATCTTTTGATGGACGATTGAGAAAGATATCGCGAACAAAACCTCCAATAACATAGGCTTCTATGTTAAGCTGATCGGCTACAGATGAAAGTGTTTTGAATATCGGATTTTTCAGATGAACGCTTAAATCCGTTGAAGAGGACTTCACACTTCCATCGCTTAAATTAGATTCCATATATAAAGGCAATAAGCGCCAAAATTACTAAAAACATTCGGTGCGCAAAGGGTTTTGGCTCGATTAGGCACCTGATTAGCCTGGTGATTATTTGCGGATAAACTCAAACTGTCCGCCAGGAGAGAGTTTCATAATGGTAGATGGCTTTTTGATATTGCGGTTTTCTTGTTCAAAATCGACAACAAGGTCTACCAAATCCAGGATTTCGGGATCAATATCATCGAAGAATTTTGGAGATGGCTTACCACTTAAATTTGCAGAGGTAGAAACGATTGGCTTACGGAAGCGTTGAATAAGTGGTGTACAGAAATCGTGCTTTACAATTCTAATGCCAACGCTTCCATCGTTGTTAATTACATTTGGCGCCAGGTTTTTTGCCCCAGGGAAAACGATGGTTAATGGGTTTTCTGCGTATTCGATTAAATCATATGCCACTTCGGGAACTTCATTTATATAACTTTGAAGTTTACTATCAACATCGAGCAGTACAATTAAGCTTTTCTCAGCAGGACGGTTTTTAATCTTCAGCAATTTCTCAACTGCATCAGCGTGAGTAGCATCGCAACCCAAACCCCAAATCGTATCTGTAGGGTAAAGGATTACGCCGCCATTTTTCAGCACTTCCAAAGCTTTATTTATTTCCTCTTTTAGCATAATACAAAGGTAATTTTTTAGTTGAAATGTTAAATATGCACTATTCGTAAAATATTTAACATTTGCCATAAAACTTTCTGTTTCATAACACGTTCTATCCAAACAATTTGATTGTAAAATTATACCTGTTTTGGGGATTTCAATTTAAATTTTATTATTTTTATTATCGGTTATTTAAATAAATCAACACACAATGAAAACAATTAAAAACTTACTGATGCTATTTACGATTGTAATCGCATTAGCTGGATGTTCGAGTCTTCGCACGGCATCTGATTTTGATAAAAATGCGGATTTCAACCGCTATAAAACTTACAACTTTTACGATAAAGGAATTGCAAGAGTTAAACTAAATAATCTTGACAAAAGGCGTTTGGTGGCTGCTGTTGAAGCTGAAATGAATGCCAAGGGTTTTACTAAGTCTGAAAGACCAGACATGTTGGTAAACTTAGTGGTTGTTGCCAGAGAAAAAACTGATATCTACGGGCCTGGTTACTACGGTGGCTGGGGTTGGGGCGGCGGCTGGGGCTGGCGTGGAGGTTGGGGTTCTCCATTCTGGGGAGGCGGCAACTATGTCAACCAATATATAGAAGGAACAATCATTATCGATTTTCTTGATCCGGAGAAAAAAGAATTATTCTGGCATGGAAGAGGAAGCGGCTTTAATTTAGATAACCTGAAGAAAAGAGAAGAGCGCCTTTATACTGGAGTTAAAGAGATTTTAGCGCAATATCCGCCAAATGCATTAGCTGCTAAATAATAGCTTAGCTTAATAGATTTTTATAGCAATTCATTAATTGCTGCGTAACATAAGGGCTGTTGAATTTTTGAACAAATTCCAGCCCTTTTTCTTTCATTTCTTTTTGCAATTTTTCATGGCCCAATACCTTGTTGATTTCTTCACTCAAACTATTTACATCAGTAGGAGCGATATAAATGCTATCTGGTCCGCCGGCTTCTTCTAAACAAGAACCTGTTGCTGCAATTACCGGTACTTTAGAATATAAGGCTTCGATAATTGGAATTCCAAAACCTTCATAAAATGATGGATAAACAAAAAGACTTGCCATCTGGTAAATGCCTGGTAGATCTGAAAATGGAATATTTTTCAGAAAAATGACCCGGTTTCTGAGTCCTAACTTATCTATTTCTTTTTCTACTTCTTTAAAGTATGGTGTTTGCTTCCCGATCACCACAAGTTTGTATTGATCATTTACATTTTTGAGCGACTGAATGATCACCTTCAGGTTTTTACGCGCCTCAATTGTGCCCACATTTAGGATATATTGATCAGGAAGTTTGTAAGTCAGTTTAATTCGCTTCAGGCTTTGCTCGGGCAATGCAGTTTTAAAACTATCATCGCAACTTTGATAAATGACTTCAATTTTATCTGGATCAGTTCCGTAAAACGCTACAATATCTGCTTTTGTTTTCTCACTGATCGCAATAATTTTATCAGCTCGCTTACAAGCCGATTTGCTTTTCCATTCGTACAGTTTGCGATCGATAAATTGATAATATTGCGGGAATCGAAGAAATATCAAATCATGAATGGTGACTATAGATTTGATTTTGGTATGCTGAATGGCGAATGGAATTTCGTGGCTTAAGCCATGAAAAATCTGAACGTGATCTCTGCCCAGATCTTTCAGGATATTTAAAGTTCTCCAAAGAAAACTACCGTCTTTTGGAAGTTTTAGGATGATGTTATCTTTTTCAAAAAATGTATCAATTTGCCTGGCATTTTTTACTTTCGGCGAGTAAACAAAATATTGATTTTCTGGGAACTGATGTGCTAAGGATTCGATTAAAGAGCGGCTGTAATTGCCGAGACCTGTTAAATTGTTTGCTGCGCGTTTGCCATCGAAGCCAATTTTAACCGGAAAGCCCAAAGCCGAAAGACTAGGGCTTGATTGCTCAATTTCCTGACTTTCGGCTTTTAATATTTGCTTTTCGATTTCAGCTTTCACCTTTTTACCTTAGGCTTATACTGCTACATTGTTTTCTCTCAACGCATCGTTAAGTGAAGTTTTCTTATCTGTACTTTCTTTACGTTTACCAATAATTAACGCGCAAGGAACCTGATATTCTCCGGCAGGATATTTCTTGGTATAGCTACCTGGAATGACCACCGAACGCGCCGGAACAATGCCTTTGTATTCGATAGGTGTTGGTCCAGTTACATCAATAATTTTGGTTGATGCTGTTAAAACCACATTTGCACCTAAAACTGCTTCTCTTTCTACTTTAACACCTTCAACAACGATTACTCTTGAACCTAAAAATGCATCATCTTCGATAATTACCGGCGCTGCCTGGATTGGTTCCAGAACGCCACCAATACCTACACCACCACTTAAGTGAACACGTTTTCCAATTTGAGCGCATGATCCAACTGTTGCCCAGGTATCTACCATTGTGCCTTCATCTACGTAAGCACCAATGTTTACATAAGATGGCATCATGATTACACCTTTTGCTAAAAATGCACCGTAACGTGCGCTTGCCATAGGCACAACACGTACACCAGTTGCTTTATAGTCTGTTTTTAAATCCATTTTATCGTGGTATACAAAAGGACCGCTTTTAATTTCTTTCATCTCGCGAATCGGGAAATATAAAATAACAGCTTTTTTTACCCACTCATTAATGCCCCATGAATTTAGAACTGGTTCAGCAACGCGAATTTCGCCTTTATCTAACCCTTGAATTACGGTTTCGATGGCTTCGCAATAGTTGCTATACTTTAAAAGGGTTCTGTCTTCCCAAGCGGCTTCAATTAATTTCTTTAAATCTGAATACATGATGTTTTTAAATTTTATGCAAAATAACTTAAAATTTTTGGTTTATTAGTTTTTAGGTGGTTGGTTTTTTGGGCTACAATCGCTTGTTTGGTTTTTTAGATTTTTGGTTGTTTGGTTTTTTGGGCTACAGTTGCTTGTTTGGTTTTTTAGATTTTTGGTTGTTTGGTTTTTTGGGCTACAGTTGCTTGTTTGGTTTTTTAGATTTTTGGTTGTTTGGTTTTTTGGGCTATCGTTGCTTAACTTTGTCTCTTTGGATTTTTGGGCTATGGTTACTAACCAACTAACAAACCAATCAACTAACAAACCATTATGGCAGAAGCAGAAAAACTTAGAATAGATAAATATCTGTGGGCAATCAGGTTGTTTAAAACCAGGAGCCTGGCAACAGACGCATGCAAAGCTGGACGGGTTAAGTTAAAGGGACAGAACATTAAGCCATCCGCAATTGTTAAAATAGGGGAGGTTTATCAGGTATCTAAAGGAATAGAAAAGAAAATTATCGAAGTGGTTGATTTTTCTTACAACAGAACAGATTCGCCAACGGCATTAACAAAATACAAAGATTTAACTCCTGTAGAGGAAACACATGCTTTCAAATCTGCTTTTCATGCACCGAGTTTAAAACGGGATAGAGGTACAGGCCGACCAACCAAAAAAGATAGAAGAGAAACTGATGATCTGATAGGAGGAATGTTTGAGGAAGATTAGTTAGTCTTGAGTCTGAAGTCGTTAGTCGACTCATGACTGATGACTATGGACTGAAGACTAAAATACCTCATTCGGTAACTCATCATCGCCGTTTTTCCTAATTTTTCGATCAGTTTATAGTTTGCTACGGCGCCAACGGCTGCACCAATAAACGGCACCATTTGTGCCAGTTTGGCCAAGTCGATATAATCCCGGTATTGTTGCTGAAAGGTTAACCAATCAAATTCATCGATGTTGGTAGGCAATTTATGGGCTATTTCGTCCCAGTTTTGCATTTTCAGATAAACGTTTTTACTTTCTTCTTTGCTTGAAAATGCCAGCTGAAAGATGTGCAAAATGTAAAGGCGTTCGCGGTAATCTTTCACATCGTAGCCATAAGTGGCGGCGATATCAAAAAGCATTTTCATTTTAATTCCGAGCAATAAAGGGAAATCAGCCAGACTCATTAAAAACCCGCCCGCACCAGTAATGCCTCCTTCAGCAGCACCGGTTTTTTTATAGGTTTCTATTTTTTGTTTAACCAGCGCCTCACGGTGCATAAGCGTTAAATCTAAAATAGGTTTTGAAGTGGTATAGGTCGATCCAAATAAAACTGCCTTAACCATTTGTTTAATGGCTGTTGTAATTGCGTTGTGGATTTTATCAGGGATGTAACTGTTGATTTTCTTTTGAACGCTATCTGTAACCTTACTAAAAAGAGAAGAATTCTGTAGTGTTTTAAACTTCCAGAAATCCAGCTCATTGGTAATTTTTTGCTCGTAAGTCATATCGCTTCGTTTATATTGAGACGTTTTATAGCGCGCAATTGTTTCAAAGGCAGCTTAATATTCAAGTCGAAGTGGAGATGTTGCCCAAAGGTTAAAAGCTTCAATGGCCTCACTGCGCAACATTTGTACCACTGGTAAAGCCCGTTCTTCCATCGGTTTATCTATTTCTTCGTAAATGAATTTATCACTAAAACCAATATTTTCTGCATCTACTTTCGTATTCGCATAATAAATGGTACTAATTTTGGCCCAGTAAATAGCGGCTAAACACATTGGGCAGGGTTCGCAACTGGTATAGATTACACAGCCGGTTAAATCGAATGTATTCAGTTCGGTACAGGCCAGCCTGATTGCTGAAACTTCTGCGTGTGCAGTTGGATCGTTGGTGGAAGTAACTTTATTTGCCGAGCCGGCAACTAACTTGCCATCTTTAACCACAACGGCGCCAAATGGACCGCCAAGATTCTCATTTACATTTTTTACTGATAGCGCAATAGCCATCTGCATAAATTCTTCGTGTTGTTTTTCGTTCTCCATTCAAAAATTTAAGCAAAAAAAATGCCCCGATTAAATCGGAGCATTTAAATTTTCTGTTTTTACAAACTATTTTTTAGTGTATTCTGCGTTTAAGCCTTTAATTACTTCAGAAGTAATGTCTAAAGTTTCATCAGCAAAAAGAATTGCACTATTGCCTTTAGAGAAAGTCAGTACCATTTTATAGCCTTTTTCTTTCGAATATGTTTTTAAATAACCAGCCACTTTATCGTAAAGTTTCTCTGTTTCTACAGCCTGCTCATTTTGCAAAGCACCGCCAGCATTTTGTTGGTAAGCTTGTAATTCCTGACCTTTTCTGCCTAAGCGTTCTTCAGTAGTTTTGCGTTGATCTGCAGAAAGTGTACCAGCAGATTGTTGATATTGAGTTACTTCGCGTTGGTAAGCTTGTTGTTTCGATTGTAAATCTGCCTGAGCATTTTTAGTTTTAGTTTCGAATTTAGTTCTCAAATCTTTGTAATACTCGTATTTATTCAATAATGAATCTTGATTTACAAATACTATTTTTTCATTAACAGAAACTGCCGCGGTTGTGCTATCTGTCTTTTTAGTTTCAGTGGTTTTAGCGTCTTTGTTTTGGCATGCAGAAAATGCTGTGATTAAAGCAGCCGTAGCAAATAAACCAAAGGTTTTAAAGGTTTTTCTTTCCATTATTGTTTAATAAATTTTAACAAACTTATAGAAATTAGTTTTTAAATGCAATTAAGAGTTACGCTTAACGTAAGCCAAATTAGATTAATGGCTAAAGATGGTTTGGAAAGCAGGTTGAGTTTTTCATTTTTAGGTTTGTTCCCGCTAATCGCTTTACTCCGCTAATCAGCCGAAAAGGCTGCTGCTACGTGTTCGCTTTTATCGGGTTTAGGTGGCTTTTTACAGCAAAAATTGGCGGTTGCATGGCGGCTAAGCTGACCTAAGAATGACTTGTTTTGCCTATTAAACCCGATTGAAATGGAAAGCGCCCGTTCTTTCTACGGGCCTTGAAATGTAAAGCGGGACTAACACTGAATTGAAACACAGGTTTTGCTTTTCAAAACCTGATTTAAACCACCTGGAAGGCATTATCTTTCTAGTGGTTTGCAGGCTTAAAACTTATCCACATATTAGTATAAATGGCAAATTTTGCGTATTTTTGGTGCTTATAGTTTTTATTAAAATATGAGCGAAGAACAAGATTCAAAGTCAAATTATTCGGCAGATAATATACAGGTTTTAGAAGGTTTGGAAGCGGTGCGTAAGCGCCCTTCGATGTATATAGGTGATACTGGTGTAAAGGGTTTACACCATTTGGTTTACGAGGTTGTGGATAACTCTATTGATGAGGCTTTGGCCGGTCATGCAGATACAATCGACGTAAGGATTTTAGAAGGAAACTCGATCCGGGTTGAAGATAACGGTCGTGGTATTCCAACCGGAATTAATACAAAAGAAAATAAATCGGCGCTAGAAATCGTAATGACGGTTTTACACGCGGGTGGTAAATTTGATAAGGATACCTATAAAGTTTCTGGTGGTTTACATGGTGTGGGGGTAAGTTGTGTTAACGCATTATCTACTGATTTAAAGGCTGAAGTACACCGTGAAGGTAAAATCTGGATGCAGGAATACAAAATTGGTGTTCCACAGTACGATGTAAAAGAGGTTGGAGTAACTGATAAGCGTGGTACAATTGTAACTTTCAGTCCGGATGCTTCAATTTTCACACAAACAACTGAATATAAATACGATACGTTAGCTTCTCGTTTGCGCGAATTGGCTTTCTTGAATAAAGGAATTAAATTAACCTTAACAGATGAGCGTGAAACTTTAGAGGATGGAACATTCTTATCAGAAGTTTTCCAATCTGAAGGTGGTTTAAAAGAATTTGTTTCCTTTTTAGATGGAACCAGGGCATCTTTTTTACCAGAACCAATTTATATTGATGGGATTAAAAATGGTGTTCCGGTTGAGCTGGCTTTTCAATACAACGACAGTTATTCTGAAAATGTTCACTCTTATGTAAACAACATTAATACACATGAGGGTGGAACACATATTGCTGGTTTCCGTAGAGGTTTAACGCGTACTTTAAAAAGTTATGCAGATAAATCGGGTTTGTTAAAGAACCTTAAAATGGAAATTACCGGTGATGACTTTAGAGAGGGATTAACAGCTGTAGTTTCTGTAAAAGTACAAGAACCGCAATTTGAAGGGCAAACTAAAACTAAACTGGGTAACAGTGAGGTAATGGGTGCTGTAGATATTGCTGTTGGCGAGGCATTGGGTGCTTATTTGGAAGAAAATCCGAAGGAAGCGAAGATGATCGTTAACAAAGTAATTTTGGCGGCAACGGCCCGTGCTGCGGCACGTAAGGCCCGCGAAATGGTTCAGCGTAAAAGTGTAATGGGTGGTTCTGGTTTGCCAGGTAAACTTGCCGATTGCTCTGATAGTGATCCTGTAAAATGCGAAATCTACTTAGTAGAGGGTGACTCGGCGGGTGGTACCGCTAAACAAGGTCGCGATAGAAACATTCAGGCTATTTTACCTTTGAAGGGTAAGATTCTGAACGTGGAGAAAGCGATGGAGCACAAGATTTACGAGAACGACGAGATTAAAAACATGTTCACGGCAATTGGTGTAAGCATTGGTACGCCTGAGGATGATAAGGCTTTGAATATGACGAAACTTCGTTATCACAAAATCGTAATCATGACGGATGCGGATATTGATGGTTCGCACATTACTACCCTGATTTTAACTTTCTTCTACCGTTATATGAGGGCTTTAATCGAGGCTGGTTATGTTTATATTGCATCACCACCGCTTTATCAGGTTAAAAAAGGTAAGGATTTTGAATATTGCTGGAATGATGTACAACGTGATGCGGCTGTACAACGAATTAAAGGTAATGGTAAAGAAGATAGTGTACACATTCAACGTTATAAAGGTTTGGGTGAGATGAATGCAGAACAACTTTGGGATACTACTTTGAATCCGGCTACACGTACTTTGTTACAAGCTACTATTGAAAGTGCTGCAGAATGTGATCATACTTTTTCTATGTTGATGGGCGATGAGGTTGCACCACGTAGAGAATTTATTGAACGTAATGCGAAATATGCGAAGATTGATGCTTAGTTAAGCTGAGAGACTAAAGCTGAAAGGTCAAAGCTGTAAGCTTAAAGACTAAAGCAAATAAAAAACCCTCTTCGAGTTAAAAACTTGGGGAGGGTTTTTTAGTATTATAATTATATACCTATATGAACTATGTATGTAATTATTTATATATTTGATAATGGCAATAAATAATGAGTTATTTAAGGGTACTTTACAAACCATCATTTTAAACCTATTATCAGAAAATGAGCGAATGTATGGTTATGAAATCACTCAAAAGGTAAAGTATATTACGCAAGGAGAATTATTGTTAAAGGAGGGCGCTTTGTATCCAGCTTTGCATAAGTTGGAAGCGGATGGGCTATTGGAAACCTCAACAGAAATTGTAGATAACCGGGTTCGTAAATACTATTCTTTATCGAAGGATGGAGAAAAAAAGGTGGTTAGCAAACTTCAGGAAGCAAAAGAATTTATTTCGCAATTACAGTTATTGTTAAACTTAAAGCCGAACATTTAATATGCAGCTCACTAAACAACAGATTGAGAAATTGAGAATCCATTTAGAGGAAAGTGGATTTAAATATATTGATGTTCAGATGGAAATTTTGGATCATGTGGCAACCGCAGTGGAAGTGAGAATGACTGAAAATGTAGGTTTAACCTTTCAGGATGCCGTTAATCAAACGCATTCTTCTTTTGGACCAAAGGGCTTTAGACAGATAGAAGCCTCCATTATAAAGGGCATTACCAGAAAATATAGAAAGCTTTTTCTCAATCAACTTCTATCTTTTTTTAGCCTCAAATACATTTCATTAGTTTTATTCTCCTGTTTTTTGTTTTACAAGATTCAGCAATTTTTTGGTAATCAAGATAAATTTTTAACTTTCGTGATATTAGGTATGATGATGGTACTCGTAGCATCACTAACTTCAGGTTTAAATACTGTAAATTATAAGAGATACATGCTTTGTAAGATTTCAGGATCTTATATAAATTATACTGGTCTATTCCTGGTGCTAATTTTTCAATCTATAACTACGCCGTTAAAGGTCCATTTAGATGGTGTAAATGCATCTTTTCTATTTACCTCGTTTGCCATCACGCTGTATGGATTATATTATATTTCTGCAGTTAGGATAGCTAAACAGGGTATTTTTGAAAGTAAGCAACTGCTTGAGAAGTTTCAATTGATGAATCATAAAACAAAAAAAATTTAATTATTCTTGTTAGATATCAAACCGACAGCCAATCCGTTCCTTGGGTTGCTGTTAGAAAATCTGTTCGTGGTTCGAGGTTCAAATAAGGGTAAGTTACCTTCGATAAATATAAACCTGTTGGGTGAGCAGGTGCAATAACATTACCAATTTGCAAATCAATAAAATGACTTTCGAACGCATCTACGCTTAATTCGCCTTTGCCAACTTTTAAAAGTTGGCCCATAATTATTCGAATCATTTTCCCAAGAAAACGGTTACTGGCAATGTGAAACCTAAACCTATCTCCTTTAGCATTCACGAATAAACCGGCCTCCATTACATTACACTTTGTATGGTCGTATTTATTTGGATGGGTACAAAAAGCCCTGTAGTCATTATATTTTGTTAAAAGGCTAACCGCTGCCTTCATTTTATAGAGATCAAGATTTGCTTCCTGGTATAGCGAACTTTGTGTACTAAGAAACGGATCTTTATAGGTATGAAGAAAATAGTCGTATTTCCGCTGCACGGCATCAAAACGGGCATGAGGCTTGCCCTCCATCTTAATGATATCAAAAACAGCTATATTGTAAGGTAAGGCTTTATTGAGGCGAAAAACCAAATCAAACTCAAATGCCTCTTCTAGATCTGCATGAAAGAAAAACTGACTGGCATGCACATGCGCATCAGTTCGGCCGCAACCAATAATAGCGATTGCTGTCTTAAAAATTTTAGAAAGTGTTTGCTCGATAACTTCTTGTACGCTTTTTACGCCAGGCTGTCTTTGCCAACCACTAAAATACTGACCCTGATATGCAATGTGAAAGAAATACCTCATTTTTCGAACTGCAATTTTACGGAAAATAAGTTGAGTAGAACGGGCATTCGTAAGTATTAATGTTGCGAAAGCTTAACTTTTTTTAACACCCATATTATGGAAAGAAAAATATCTTTGAACTCACTATAAATTTAAAGCCAAAAATGTAAATACCTATACCTTATTTAAATAGATAACAACCATGATTAGTGGGAATAATTTAATATGGGATGAGCAGTTGCATTGTCAGATTTCGCTTCAATTGGCCGCAGAAGAACTTTTCGATTCTTTAGATGAACGTTTATATCCAAAAGTTTTTATGATTGGTATTCGTGTAATTGATGATGCAAGTAAGGCTTTTATTAATTTAGAATGTAAGGATTGCGATTACTTTGTGACTAATTTTTTAAGTCTGCAATCCATTCCGAAAATTATTCATCCTGTTCAGCATGATTTGGAAATTGATGTATCTTCCTATCTTACTCATGCATATTTTACTGAGATACAGCGGGTTTTAAGGCAGCATCCCAAAAGTAAATCTGTAGAAAGTTTCATTTCTAACCCTGCTTACATTAATGGCTATCTGGTTTTCGTCGTTACAGAATTAAGCAAAGCTGTATTGAATACCTATTATACCTTAACTAAAGATTTTTCAAATGCGGATAGGGATTTTAAAATAAGTCGCTCTTTTATAGAAAGTATAATAAAGATTTATTTAAATGCCAGTACAAATGCTTTAAAAGCTAAATCGCAATTGGAGTTTAAAATTTTATCTAAAAGCAGGGATGAATTGGTAAGTTCTGCGGCGCATGATTTTATGATTACCGTTTCGGGAGTTGGGCAGCACCCACATCACCTTCATGTTTTGTACGATGCTTGTAATACCATTTCATCTTTAAAATACGAGGGTGAAGAGGGATTGGGAAAAATGATTATCGCCAACAAAAATCATAAAAATGTAGCTTTAACCCTGGTGTTGGAAGATCCAATCCACATTAAGGACTTTAGAAAGGTAAGAAAGTTTTTAGAATTAGCCGATCATAAAAATCTGCTGATCTCTGATTCTGTTTTCATTTATGGCCTAGGTAAACTAACCGGGAAATATAACCATCATGAAGAATCTTTATTTGTCATTCATTTTACCAAACATTTTCATTGGGAGGTTTTGCATCATGATAAAATTATGCTTTCTGTTGCTTTCAGGATGCCAAGTTTGTACAGCGAACAGATAAATAAAGAAAAGTTTTATTCTACCCTGAACCGTGTTTTTAAAAATATCCACCGGGAAAAACTAAACAAACTATGGGAAATTGCTATTGAATCGACCAAACAGAAACATGGAACAATTCTGGTGATCACAGATGCAGCGGAAGAAGAGGCGCAACGTTTAAGTGAGCAATCTTTTAAGGTAAAGCCTGTTATTTTAACTAAAAATGCAGTACATCAGGTTACTTCTATAGATGGTGCCGTATTGTTGGATACGAATTGCTATTGCCATGGGATTGGTGTTATTTTGGATGGAATTGCCAGTTCTTACGGGGATTCATCAAGAGGTGCAAGGTTTAATTCGGCAGTACGTTATTATGAATTTATGGAAAAGAAAACCGGGATTGTTGTGGTAGTTATATCTGAGGATGGCATGATTAACCTTATTCCAGAACTGAAACCACAAGTAATGCATTCTCATATTGTGCAAAAAATTGAAGATTTAAAGGCTTTGGTACAGGCTAATTATAATGACCGAAGACGATTTAATCTGATCATGGAGTTTTTTAACCAAAATAATTTCTATTTCAGTGAAAAGGAATGTGATTTAATTAATCAATTAAAGGCCACTTTAGAACATAAATACAGATTTATTGATGGTATTAAAATGATTTATGATAATTTTAAACCCAATAAGAAAATGAATTCTTCTTATTACCTGAAAGAAGTTAATCACGAATAACCATGAATTGTCACTGTGGAAATGTTTTGCCTTATCAAAACTGCTGTATGCCTTATCATTTAAATGTAGAGGTAGCACCAACTGCCGAGGCCTTAATGCGCTCACGTTATTCGGCATTTGTTGTTGCCGATGCTGATTACCTGTATCAAACCACGCATATGAGCAAACGGAAAGGCAACTCGAAAGAGGCATATTTAAAAAGTGCGAAAGATACGAAGTGGCTTAAACTTGAAATTATTTCCTCAGATTTTGATATGGTAGAATTTAAAGCGTTTTATCTAAATAAAAAATTCCTGCCTGAAGTATTACATGAAAAATCTAATTTCAAATTGGAAGATGGGAAATGGTATTATGTTGATGGCGTGTTTTACTCATAACAGAAACTCGTGTAAATTATCAGGCGTAATCACTTTAGTTTCTACGTTTTTATAGGCATCTAAAAATGTTTTTGGAAATTTAGCCTTCGTTTTTTGATTCCATTTCACTTCATAAGCATTCATTACACCATTTCTTTCTTCGATGTAATCAATTTCTTGCTGCGCATGTGTTCGCCAAAAATATTGATTGTAATTAATTTGGTTGTAAGCAAGAAACTTTACCCTTTCACTAATTACAAAATTCTCCCAAAGCGCACCAATATCTTGTCTTAAAGTTGCCGGACTAAATTGATTGATCACCGCATTTCTGATGCCGTTATCATAGAAATAAATTTTCCTGCTTTTCTTTAATTCATTTCTCAAATTTCTGCTTAGTGAACCTAATCGAAAAACAATAAATGCCTTTTCCAGTAAATCAATATATTTTTCTGTGGTTTGATTATCTAGTCCTGTTAGTTGCCCCAATTCATGATAAGAAACTTCATTTCCAACCTGAAAAGCTAACGCCTGAATCAATTTCTCCATTTTATCAGGTTTCTGAATTTTTTCCCAGGTTAAAATATCTTTATATAAATAACTATCAGATAACTGTTTCAATCTAATTTCCTCTTCGCCTTGATTATTAACAATTTCAGGGTAATAGCCATAAACTAAACGATGATTTAAGAGCCTTTTTTCTTGAAGTAATCCGTGTTCATTAACCATTTCTCCAAAAGAGAAAGGAAATAAATTGTATTCCCATTTTCTGCCGGTTAGGGGTTCGTTGATATGGTTAGCCAATTCAAAAGCAGAAGAACCTGTAGCAATTACCTTAACATCTTTTAATTGGTCGATAATTACTTTGATGGATATACCAATATTATCAATTCGTTGTGCCTCATCAATTACCAATGTTTTTGTTTTTCCTAACAAAGAACGAAGGGCGGTAGAGGTTGTGTTGGTTAAAATAGCCCTGATGTCTGCATCATCTCCATTCCACCAGGTAACAGGACTCGAAAATGTTGACGAAAGTTGCTGGAGCAAAGTACTTTTGCCAACTTGCCTTGGACCTAAAAGGATTATTGCTTTTTCGTCTTTTAGATGTTTTTCGATAGAATTCGATATTTCCCTGGAAATCATAATCGCAAATTTAATATAAATTTTGCGAATGTAATCGCAAAATTTATATTAAATTTGCGATTATACTCTTTTTTAGAGTAAATTGTAAATTTTATATTTGATTAGCTTATTTGACTACTAAAAATTTACAAATCAATATCTAAAGTAATTTCAATTTTTCCGGCGTTGGTTTTGTAAACATCTAAAGCAACTAAATCAATAGCTGAGATATCTAATGATTCTGTTTCTGAAAATGTTAAAAACTGCTCTCTGATTTCAATCAATAATAACTTTCTAGAAAAGCCAATCGACGAGAATAAATTAAACGATGCAGGATTAGCTAAAGGATAATCAATGGAAACTGTGATTTCGTGTTCAGGAATGATAATTTCTTCCGCATCAATTAGATTCAGGATTTCTTCGTTTCCACGGCCGATATTGATCCAAGGAATGATGCCGTCATCTCCAGCAGTTCGGGTTGCCCTAACATTGAAAGTGATAATCTGAATCAGATTTTTGGGGCTTTGGTTTTCGTTGGATGCTGTAGTCATATTTATAATTTCTTCGCTTCGTTCCAATAAATGTCCATTTCGGCAAGTGTCATATCTGCCAGTGCTTTACCATTATCTTTGGCTTTGTTCTCCAGATACTGAAAACGTTTAATGAATTTTTTATTGGTTTTCTCTAATGCGTTCTCTGGATTAATATTAATGAAACGGGCATAATTAATCAAGGAGAAAAGAACGTCGCCAAACTCGGATTCTGCTTTTTCTACATCAATAGCTACGTTGTCTGCAACGTTAAATTCAGCCTTAAATTCTTGTAATTCTTCTTCTACTTTTTCCCAAACCTGATTTTTATCTTCCCAGTCAAACCCTACGCCACGGGCCTTTTCCTGTATTCTAGATGCTTTGACTAAAGCTGGCAGAGAAGTTGGAACGCCAGCTAAAACTGATTTATTTCCTTCTTTAAGTTTGATTTGCTCCCAGTTCCGCTTTACGTCTTCTTCATTTTCTACTTCCACATCACCATAGATATGCGGATGGCGGTTAACCAATTTATCGCAAACACCGTTTAAAACATCTACAATATTAAAATCATTGGTTTCCGATGCAATTCTCGAATAAAAAACTAAATGCATCATTACATCGCCCAACTCTTTTTTAATTTCTTCTAAATCACCTTCTAAAATGGCATCACTTAATTCATAAGTTTCTTCGATGGTTAAATGACGCAAGGTTTCCATGGTTTGTTTTTTATCCCATGGGCATTGTGTACGAAGGGTATCGAGTACAGTAAGAAGTCTGTTGAAAGCATCAGCAGGGTTATTCGCAGTAACGGGAATTGGGTTATTGGGCATGTTATGTGTTTTATCGAATGCTAAAATACCAAACCCAGGCGATTAAGAAAAATTGAAACGGAATTCTGAACCATAAATATTTAACTCCCGGCCCGGCCTTGAATAAATTTTCATAGTTAATCCGGTTTTTGGCTGCATAGATGTTGGCAGGTAGAATTGCCAGTAAGAATACAATTAATGCTATTCCGGTGTAATAACGCGTAACTTCAATTCCTAAGCCAATAGCGAAAAGAATTTCTAAAATGCCAGTGAAGATTACAATCTCTACTTTCTTTGGAATAAAAAGTGGAATCATGGCGGCCATAGAAGTCTTAAATTTAAAGTGACCAATGGCTGTAAATAAGAGCATCACTGCCATTGCCATATTTCCAGCGAAAATATTTCCTTTATCAAAATTAGTGTGGCTCCCAAATGCAAGTATAGCCACATAAACAATAAGTAAAACGAATAATGGTTTCATTAGGTTAATAAATTTCTTTATAATAAACGCTGTGGCGTTGAGAAATGCATATGTGTTCGATAATTAATCCTTTTCTTCTAGCTTTATTTTTTTGGTAATCTGGTAAACGCGCTTTTTCTTTGCTGGTTTATGCTCTTCGCCCATTAAAATTCCCCATGGTTTAAGGTTATCTATCCGATCGAAAATAATCTTCAGCATGGCCAGGTATGGAATACACAAAAACATGCCGGAAATTCCCCATACCATTTCGCCAACAATAATTCCAAGGAAGGCAAACAAAGCATTGATTTTTACTTTAGAGCCTACTACTAATGGCATTAAAATATTTCCATCAATGGCATGCACACCAATAAACGTAATCAAAACGAGCAGAACCTTTCCTGCGCCAGCAGTTGCAAAAGTGATTAAACAACTAATCAATAATGCGAAAAAGATTCCAAGATAAGGAACTACGTTGAAAATGCCTGCTACCAGGCCTAACAGCACTGCATACTTTACGCCTAAAATGCTCAAGATAGCGATCATTAAAACGGTAACAATCAGCATTTGCAAGAATAAACCAATGATGTACTTTTTAATGATGTATTGAATCTGGCTCACAATTTCGGTTACTTTTTCCTTATGTTCTTCTTTAAATACGGCAGTTAAGAAAGTAAATAATACCCTTCGATAGTTTAAAATAAAGAAAGTAAATAGTAAAGTAAAACCTAAAAAGAGTAGGGTAGAAGATAAAGTTGCCAGGGTTGTAGCCACAATGGTAGCACTTGTTGCCAGGGCTTTTTCTGTACTATCGTTTAGGTAAGTCAGCTGTTTTTCGGTATTTACGTGGAAGGTGACCGAAATCCAGTGTTGCAATTCATGGAAAGAGACATTGGCTTTCTGTTTCAGTAAAGGCCAGTCTGCCCACAAATCGCTCAATTGATTTCCGAAAAAATACATGATTCCGCCTATTACCGCAATCATTAGAATCACCGCAACAATCGTTGCCAGGCTTCTCTTTAATCTAAACTTTTGTTCTAAAAAGTTTCCTACTGGAAGTAATAGAATGGCCATCAGGAAAGAAAAAAGGAGTGGCGCCAGAAGTGATTGACCTAATATAGCGATGTAGGTTAAACTGATTAGGCAAAAAAGAATAAGAGCCAGTTTAGGCAGGAACGTTAATTTTTCTCTCATGATAATTTTAAATCCACATTAATACAAAATGCCCGATTAATGGTTTGATTAATCGGGCATTTAAATATAGTTGATTTTCTTATAAACTGTCTAATTTCATAAACGAAGATTAACTTACGAAGTTTTGGTGGCCTTTGTTGGGGGAAATACTTCGAAAGTTTGTGGTATTATCATCAAACTGACGAAATTCTTCAGCGCACAGGCTTTGGAAATTTCGTAAGTTGATAAATTATAATTTTTAGACAGCTTCTTAATAGATACTTGCTTTATCAAGAAGTGATATATCTTCTGGCGTTAATTTTAAATTGGCGGCCTCTGTAAATGATTTCAACTGACTCAGATTGGTTACACTTGCAATAGGTGCAGTGATAGACGGGTGATGAATTAACCAGGCTAAAGCAACTGATGCTTGTTCTACATTGTATTTATTTGCAACTTCATCTAAGGCATCGAGAATCTGATAGCCTCTGTCGTTTAAAAATTTCTTAACGCCACCGCCACGCTGACTTTTCTTTAAGTCGGCTTCGCTGCGGTATTTTCCAGTCAGGAAGCCACTGGCCAAAGAATAGTAAGTAACTACACCCAGGTCATTTTCCAGGCAGATTTTTTCATGTTCGCGCTCAAATTCTTCTCTATCAAATAAATTGTAGCCAGGCTGATAAACTTCGTAGCGGGGCAGGTGATGCTGTGCTGAAAATAGTAAAGATTCTTTAAGTCTGGCCGCTGAAAAATTTGAAGCACCAATCCAACGTACTTTTCCAGCCCTGATTAGGGTTTCATAAGCACTTAATGTTTCTTCTACCGGAGTTGTTTCATCGTCAAAGTGAGAAAAGTATAAATCGATATAATCCGTTTGCAAACGGGAAAGAGAATGTTCAACCTGGTTAATGATATAATCTTTTTTAAGCGACTTGCCGAAGCCCATATCAGAACCTACTTTGGTGGCAATAACCACATCGTGGCGTTTATTATGTTTTTTCAGCCAGTTACCGATAATGGTTTCTGATTCGCCGCCCTTATTGCCTTCTACCCAACGGGAGTACACATCTGCTGTATCAATAAAATTAAATCCACTATCTATAAACTGATCTAATATTTCAAATGATTTTTTTTCATCAATCGTCCAGCCGAAAACATTTCCTCCAAATACGATGGGTGCTATATTTAAATCTGTTTTACCTAATCTTCTTTTTTCCATGATCTACATTTTAATATAGCTTTAACAAATGAACGCAACGGTGGTTTTTACAGGCCGTCGCATTTCTGTCAGATTTAATGAGATGTTGGTTACATTTTTGTTGCCCTAAGCATTTCCCGCTTGCCTGGTGCGCCTGGAAGTTTTTCGATGGTAAAACCGCAGGCTTTCACCGCTCGTTTTAGGTTTCCGGTAATCGCATAGGTGACGAAGGTTCCTCCAGATTTAAGAAAACTGCAGGCATGGGCAATGATTTCATTGCTCCACATTTCTGGCTGGTGCTGAACGGAAAAAGCATCGTAATAGATTACATCAAATTTCTTTTCGGTATTAAAATCTGCAAGCGTTGTATGTGGAATTTCGAGTTTGCAGTGTGATGATAGCGTTTGTTCTCCTTTTAAAGCCTCATTGTAATTGGAGATAAAATCATCCCAGGTTTGTGGAGAAACATAAGCTGAATAACCGGTTTGGTTAATCACCTCTGTAGTTAATGGAAAAGCTTCAATACTGGTGTAATCCAGACGAATATTGTTTTGAACGCCATACTCGAAGCTCAGTATAAAGTTTAATCCGGTTCCAAAACCGACTTCCAGAATGGAAATTTCTGATTTTTCAGCTGTGGCATATTTTAATCCTGCATCGATAAAGACATGTTTGCTTTCTTGCAAAGCGCCATGTTTGCTATGATAATGTTCGCCAATGGTTTCGTTATAAAGTGTATTGGAGCCGTCGGCAGTTGGTGTGATAATATTCATAGCCAGGATTTACAAGATTTAAGGATTTTAAGATCAGTGGGTAAAGATAAATAAGATTGGACAGGATTTATAGGATTGTAAGATCAGGGAGCAAAGAGTTTTCAGGGTTTAAAGAATAAGTGTGAAAAAAATCAGGATTAAAGGGCAGGTAATAAAGGGAGATTTTGATGGCCTTGGGATTTTAAGATTAAAGTATAATTTTATTACTTTCGTTTGGAAAAAGATTCAAATAAGATCAAACCTGATTTAAGTGGATTTTTGTTTACACTAAAGACTAAAGACTAAAGACTAAAGACAAATGGATATAGAATCTTTCAGAGAATATTGTTTAAGTCTCCCTGGAACTACTGAAGGTATGAAATGGGATCATTTGTGTTTCATGATTGAAGAAAAGATATATATTATTATCGCTATCGATGAGGGGACTCGATTTTCGATAAAGTGTAATCCTGATGATTTTGATTCCTTAACCGCAAGAGATGGAATTGCACAGGCCTATCATTTGGCAAAACGCCAATGGATTCAGGTAGAAAATCTTGATGTATTAAATGATCAGGAGTTAAAGAGCAGGGTTGCTGATTCGCGTGCGATGGTTTTGGCTAAACTTCCAAAAAAGACACAGGCAAAATATATTTAAGTTATACCAGTTTTTTAAGCGCCATGATATAACCAATATGCATGCCTTCATGAAAAGGAATAAAATTTATGGCATCATCAATGGTTTTTAATTTCATTCCATAGCGTTTATCCCATTGATCAAATTCTAAAAACAGCTGGTTAGCATAATCCATTTTAAACTGATCTATGCTGGATATAAGGGTTGAGTAAATGCCTTTAATTTCTAGCTCATTAATCGATGCATCAGGTTTTGTTCCACTTAAAAAAGGGAAGAGGTGTTTATCTGCTACAGTAGGTAATAATCCAGATCTGGTATAACAAAGGTTTTGCTGAGCTGCGGTAAGATGCGCAATATTCCAGATGATGTTATTGTTAAAACCATCAGGGATTTTATTGAGCTGTTCAATACTTAAATCCTTTACTAAATCTAAAATAAAAATTCTCGTGCTTTTTATTTGATCTATCTGTTCGAGCCCACTTAACATTTTATTAAATAGGGTTATTGTTTAGCGTCGTCTTTTTTAATTCCTTTATCGGCGTTTAATTCTTTTGACTTCATGATGTTGAAATTATACATTTCTTCTATGCCCACTAGTCTCCTGGAACATTTTTCTATGTCTGTATCTTTTTCCCACAAATAAGGCCTGAAGCTGTAAGTTTTTGTTCCATCTAAATTGGCGATGAACTGATCCCAGCTACTCCAACGCAAGCCTTTATAGAATTTAGAAAGATCGCTATCAAAACAAAAAATTAGAAATTCGCCATAACCAGCTCCAAGTGGTTGCCAGGTAAGGGTGTTTGGCTCTAAGTAATAAACATTTTTAATATCCGGACCTAAACCTCCGTAATTAATAGCGAAGAAACCCCCAATGGCATCATCGGCAATTAAAAGGTACGGAATGTTATCACCATATTCTTTAATGGTTTTGCCTTTGTTCCAATCTGCAATGTTGCGGGTCATTCTTTCACTTCCAGAACCTAAAATTCTGATCCAGCCATTATCTACCATGATGCCGCCAGTATTATAAATCACCGAACCAAGCGTAGCATAGGTGGTCATTTGTGCATTATAGAGCACTTCTTTGGCTTTGGCCGAATCAACTGGTAAAACTTCGACCTTGTTTTTTGCTGAATCGATCCACTTTTTAACCAGTGGCCAGGCAGGATCGGTTTTATTAATGAGTTTGTCTAAACTGATTAATTTATTCTGGGCTGAAACACTAAATGAAAACAGGATTAAAGCAATTAAAGAAGCTATTTTGAGTGTACCTTTCATGGGTGATGATGGATGCAATTATTTTATCAAAGATATAATGATTATAAGGGATTTTTGTTTGAAAAGAAACAAATCTATACGAATATTTAAAACAGCATTATAAAACGAAACGCTCCCAGAATAGTGGGAGCGTTCGCTGTAATGTCTTGAATGCTATTTAGCAGCGGTTTTTTAGAAGGAATGAGCGATAGCCCTATACCTTCCACCTTTCAACCCTCCACCTTAATTTACCACATTCTAATTCTATCTTCTGGTTTTTTATATAATTTATCTCCAGGTTTAACATCGAAAGCTGTATACCAGGCATCCATATTAACTGGTGCACCAATTGTACGGTACGGACCAGGTGAGTGTGGGTCTGTTTTAATCAACTGCGCTGCGCTTTCTGGTAAAATGTTACCTCTCCAAACCTGCGCCCAAGCTAAGAAGAAACGTTGATCGGGTGTAAAACCATCAATTTTCTCATTACCTTGACCTTGTTTTGTCATTTTGAAAGCTGTGTAAGCCGCGTTTAAACCACCTAAATCGCCAATGTTTTCACCCATTGTTAATTTACCAATTACATGAACGGTATCTAAAACTGTGTAAGCATCAAATTGCTCTCCCAAAGCTTTTGTTTTGGCATCAAATTTAGCTTTATCTTCTGCAGTCCACCAGTTTTTTAAGTTACCCTTTGCATCATACTGACTTCCGCTATCATCAAAACCGTGGCTCATTTCATGGCCAATTACCGCACCAATTCCACCGTAGTTTAAAGCATCATCAGCATTTGGATCAAAGAAAGGGAACTGTAAAATTCCGGCAGGGAAAGTAATAGAATTCATGGTTGGACTATAGGAAGCATTTACCGTTGGCGGTGTCATACCAAACTTGGTGCGATCCACTGGTTTACCCAATCTATTTACATTTTCATTATAGCCCCAAACACTTGCATTACGTAAATTTTGAAAGTAGGTAGCTCTATTGATATTTAATCCGGTATAAGTTTCCCATTTAGTGGTATAACCAACTTTTGGTTCAAATGCAGCAAGTTTTTCAAGTGCTTTTGTCTTGGTTTCAGCGCTCATCCATTCTAAACCTTTAATTCTGATTTCAAATGCTTTACGCAAGTTCACAATCATAGCATCCATACGAGCTTTTGCTTCGGGTTTGAAATATTTAGCTACATATAACTGGCCTAATAATTCGCCGATGGTGCCATCAGTTAATGATGACATGCGTTGCCAACGTGGCGTTTGAACTTTTTGTCCGGTTTGTGCTTGTGTAAAGGCAAAACTAGCTTTAACAAACGGCGAACTTAAACTGCCAGCAGAACCTTTTAAAACATTCCATTCCAGATAAGTTTTCCAATCTGCCAAAGAAACAGATTTTAACATCCCATCTAAGCTTGTCATAAATTTAGGTGAAGAAACTAATAAGGTATCTTGTCCTTTAATTTTGAACTTTGTTAAATAAGTTGCCCAGTTAATGCCTGGTGTTTTGCTATTCAGTTCAGCAACAGTTAATTTATTGTAAGTTGCATAAGGATCACGCATTTCCAAACGGCTCATTTGCGCTTCTGCAAATTGTTTCTCTATTTTGAAAACCGTTGCAGCTTTCTGTTTTGCAGTTTCAGCATTGCTTCCTGTTAAGGTAAACAGGGTAGTCATATAGGTGTTGTATGCTTCGCGAATTTTAACGCTGCGGGCGTCATCTTTTAAATAATAATCGCGATCAGGTAAGGTGGTGCCACCCTGACCAATATTAACCATGTATTTATTCACATTTTTACGATCCTGACCTACGCCGATGCCAAACATTGGGCTTGCAATTCCGCTAACGCGCATGTATGCAACATTGTCCAAAACGCCCTGCAAATCTTTAATCTGATTAATTTTTTCTAAATCTGCTTTGATTGGCGTGTATCCTAATTTTTCGATAGCCACAGTATCCATTGCTGCAGCGAAAAAGTCGCCAACACGTCGTTTTACAGAACCTGCAGGCGCAGATTTATCAGCTGCTGCATCTTCTACTAATGTTTTTACGGCATTGATGTTGAAATCGCGAAGTTCATTAAAAGAACCCCAACGTGTTTCTTTAGCTGGGACAGGATTGTTTTTAACCCAGGTGCCACTGGCATAGGTATAAAAATCATCACCCGGCTTAACAGATAAATCCATGTTTGCTGGGTCAATGTATTTTCTTGTAGTTTGTGCATCGGCAGAAAAGCCAGCAGCAACTATAGCAAGTGCTGCAAAATATCTTTTGGAACTTTTGTATTTCATTCGTTTTAATAAGTTAGTTATTAATGCGAAATTTATGAAATACTAATTAATACTGAAGCAATATATTAAGAATATTACTTGTTAAACCAGTAGTAGATTTTTGCCAAACCTAAACGTCTGATAATTTCCGATGCTGAAAATGAGATTTTAATGGATTTCATGATTTTCAATCTTTAATACACTATTAACATTTTTTAACATTATTTATTGTGTGATTGTCAAAAATATCGCTATCAAGAATGATTCAGAATAAAGCGTTTTTTTTATCTAAATTTGTTGTGTTAGGTGCGATACATCAAACCGATCAACGCTCATGAACTTCCTGATTTAGTAGATGAAACCGGAAGCCTATCAAAAAAATGAATGTTAGCGAAAGAAAATAATGAGCCATACCCATAATCAAGAAGATAGCTGCTGCAATAGTAAAGCCCATTCAACACCCCCTCATAACCACAGCCACTCACATGAAGATGGCGATGAACACGATCACGATCATGGTGGCGATCCGTCGTCATTTAAAACTTATTTGCCGGCAATTTTTACTTTGGGTATGTTGCTTATTGGTATTGCATTTGATCATATTTTTAAAGTAGAAGTTTTCAAAATTATTCGGCCTTACTGGTATATTGTTGCCTATCTACCAGTTGGTATTCCGGTATTGAAAGAAGTTTGGGAAACTTTTAAAGCTGGAGATTTTTTTACTGAATTTTCTTTAATGTCAATTGCTACGATAGGTGCCTTTGCTATTGGCGAATACCCGGAAGGCGTTACCGTAATGCTTTTTTATACCATTGGAGAATTATTCCAAATGGCTGCAGTTAACCGGGCAAAAAGAAATATTTCTGCTTTATTGGATGTTCGGGCAGATGTGGCCAGCGTTTTACGCAATGGCAAATATGAAAGCATTAGTCCGGAACAAGTGGCGATTGGCGAAACCATACAAATCAAAGCAGGAGAGAAGATTCCGCTGGATGGAGAAATGCTATCAGAAAAAAGCAGTTTTAATACGGCTGCATTAACTGGTGAAAGCAATCCAAGAACCATTAGCAAGGGTGAAAGTGTATTGGCCGGAATGCTGAATGTGGATCTGGTGATTGAAATGAAGGTAACAAAAGTCTTTGCTGATAGTGCGCTTTCGCGGATTCTGGAGATGGTACAGAATGCCACCACCAGAAAAGCAAAAACGGAATTGTTTATCCGCAAGTTTGCAAAAGTTTATACGCCAATTGTTTTCTTCCTGGCGCTGGCACTGGTGACTATTCCAATTTTAATTCTGGGAAGTGAATACCAGTTTCAGACCTGGTTATACCGTGCATTGGTTTTTCTGGTTATTTCCTGCCCGTGTGCATTGGTTATCTCTATTCCACTTGGTTATTTTGGTGGTATTGGTGCCGCATCTGCTCACGGTATACTTTTTAAAGGATCGAACTTTTTAGATCTCATTACGAAGTTAAATACCGTGGTAATGGATAAAACCGGGACGCTAACAAAAGGTGTTTTTATGGTTCAGAAAGTAAAAAGTAATATTGATGAGGTTGAGTTTCTAAGTCTTTTAATTGCTCTGGAGGCAAAATCTACACATCCTATTGCCAAAGCGATAGTGAAGTATGCCGGTAAGGATGTTATTCATGCTGCAGAAAATGTAGAGGAAATTTCGGGCATGGGCCTAAAAGGGAATGTGGATGGAAAGCAACTGTTGGCCGGAAATGCCCGGTTACTAACCCGGTTTAATATTAATTTCGATGTGAGGATTAATGACACAGATGATACGGTCGTGTTCATGGCAGTGGATGGAAAATATGTTGGCTATGTTTTAATTGCCGATGAAATAAAAGAAGATGCTGCAGATGCCGTTAAGCAACTCTATGAAAACGGGATCAAACAAGTGGTGATGTTAAGTGGTGATAAAACCAGCATTGTTAAAAATGTGGCTAACACGTTGGGTATTCATTCCTTCTTTGGTGATTTACTTCCTGAAGATAAAGTTGCCCGGTTAGAGGAGATTAAAAGTGATAAATCTAATGTTGTGGCTTTTGTAGGTGATGGAATTAATGATACACCGGTTTTAGCCATCAGCGATATTGGAATTGCAATGGGCGCAATGGGTAGTGATGCGGCTATTGAAACTGCCGATGTAGTGATTCAAACCGATCAGCCATCAAAAATAGTAACTGCCATTAAAATTGGCAAGGCAACCAGAAAGGTAGTTATACAAAATATTACATTGGCTTTTACAGTTAAGGCATTGGTATTAATTTTAGGTGCTGGCGGAATTGCAACCATGTGGGAAGCTGTTTTTGCTGACGTTGGAGTAGCTTTACTAGCAATTTTAAATGCAGTTAGAATTCAGAAAATGAAGTTTTAATTTACTATAAAAATTAGTATATTTGGTTATGAATAAGCCCGTTCCATATCCGGATTTACATGATGAACCTGTAAGGGAATTTAATGATATTGATGTATCATTAAATTATAGCTATGCAAATTACTTAAATTGGCTTTTCCAGGATCGGGTTGAGCTGATTAAGGGCAAAATCTTTAAAATGAGTCCGGCGCCTTCCAGGGTGCATCAGGAAATTTCAATTAATTTATTAAAATCTTTCATAAATTTTTTGGATGGTAAACCTTGCAAAGTTTATTCTGCACCTTTTGACGTTCGTTTTCCAAAAGAAAGTAAGGCAGACCAAGATGTTTACACTGTTTTGCAACCCGATATTTGTGTCATCTGCGATAAAAGTAAATTAGATGATCGCGGCTGTATTGGCGCACCTGATTTGGTTGTAGAGATTTTATCTCCTGGAAATACCAAAGTGGAGCTATTAAATAAATACCAGGTTTATCAAGAATTTGGCGTAAAAGAATATTGGGTGGTGAGCCAAAGCGATCAGAGCATTTTGATTTACACTTTAAATGAATATGGTAAATTTCAACCATCAAAAATATTTACCTTAAGTGAGAAAATTACTTCTTCTGTTTTACCGGCCTTTGAATTGGCGCTGGATGATGTATTTGGTAATTTAGATTAGATAGCTGATTGTAAGACTAAAAATCTGGCAAGAAAATTTATTAGTAATGCCTTATCCTTATTCTTTATACTATAGATTTTAGTATATTTGGTTATGAATGAGCCAATTCCATATCCAGATTTACATGATGAGCCCATTAGAGAATTCAATGATATTGATGCATCATTAACTTATAGTTATGCAGATTATCTGAACTGGCTTTTTCAGGATCGGGTTGAGTTGATTAAAGGTAAAATCTTTAAAATGAGTCCGGCGCCTTCTAGAGTGCATCAAGAAATTTCAAGGAACATTTTTTTAAAAATTGGTGTTTTTTTACAAGATCAGCTTTGTAAAGTTTATTCTGCACCTTTTGACGTCCGTTTCCCAAGAGAAAGTAATGCAGACCAGGATGTGTATACTGTATTGCAACCTGATATTTGTGTCATCTGCGATAAAAGTAAATTAGATGATCATGGATGTATTGGTGCACCTGATTTGGTTGTAGAGATTTTATCGCCTGGAAATACCAAAGTGGAGCTCTTGCATAAATACCAGGTTTACCAAGAATTTGGTGTTAAAGAATATTGGGTGGTGAGCCAAAGTGATCAGAGTATTTTGATTTACACGTTAAATGAACATGGTAAATTTCAACCATCAAAAATATTTACCTTAAGTGAGAAAATTACTTCTACTGTACTACTAGGGTTTGAATTGGCGCTGGATGATGTATTTGGTAATTTAGATTAGATAGCTGAATGTAAGACTAAAAATCTGGCAATAAAATTTCTTAGTACTGGTTTCATCTTATTTTTTATACTATAAATTTTAGTATATTTGGTTGTGAATAAGCCAATTCCATATCCAGATTTATCTAACGAACCTGTTCGGGAATTCAATGATATTGACGCATCATTAACTTACAGCTATGCTAATTATCTGAACTGGCTTTTTCAGGATCGGGTTGAACTGATTAAAGGTAAAGTTTTCAAAATGAGTCCTGCTCCCTCGAGTATTCATCAGGAAATTGTTGGGAATATATTTAGAAAGATTGGCAATTTTTTGGAAAAGAAACCCTGTAAGGTTTTTGTCGCACCTTTTGATGTTCGTTTTTATAAAGAGGATAAACAAGATTTAGCAATTCAAACCGTACTGCAGCCTGATATCTGTGTAATCTGCGATAAAAATAAAATTGATTATAAAGGTTGCATCGGTGCGCCTGATTTGGTTGTAGAAATCTTATCACCAGGAAATACTAAAGTAGAGCTCTTGCATAAATACCATGTTTACCAAGAATTTGGCGTCAAGGAATATTGGGTGGTGAGCCAAAGTGATCAAAATATTCTGATTTACACTTTAAATGAACATGGTAAATTTCAACCCTCCAAAATATTTACATTAAGTGAGAAAATTACTTCTTCTGTATTACCAGGTTTTGAATTGGCGCTGGATGATGTATTTGGTGATTTGGATTAGATAACTAATTAAGATTCAAATTTCCATAAGAGATTTGTTAGCAACGCTTTATTCTTTTTTATTATACTATAGATTTTAGTATATTTGATTATGAATAAACCAGTTCCATATCCAGATTTACACGACGAACCTGTATGGGAATTCAACGATATTGATGCATCATTAACTTATAGTTATGCAGATTATCTGAACTGGCTTTTTCAGGATCGGGTTGAGCTGATTAAAGGCAAAATTTTTAAGATGAGTCCGGCGCCTTCCAGGGTGCATCAAGAAATTTCCAGAGAGATATTTCATCCGCTTGTCAGTTACCTCAAAAATCAAAATTGCAAGGCCTATTCTGCACCTTTTGACGTCCGTTTCCCAAAAGAAAGTAATGCAGACCAGGATGTGTATACTGTGTTGCAACCCGATATTTGTGTCATCTGCGATAAAAGTAAATTAGATGACCGTGGCTGTATTGGCGCGCCTGATTTGATTGTAGAGATTTTATCGCCTGGAAATACCAAAGTGGAGCTCTTGCATAAATACCAGGTTTACCAAGAATTTGGTGTTAAAGAATATTGGGTGGTGAGCCAAAGTGATCAGAGTATTCTGATTTACACGTTAAATGAACATGGTAAATTTCAACCATCAAAAATATTTACCTTAAGTGAGAAAATTACTTCTACTGTACTACTAGGGTTTGAATTGGCGCTGGATGATGTCTTTGGTGATTTGGATTAGAAAAGCTTAAAGAAGAAAGCTTATTTATAATTCTTTTTAAACTCCTTAACAGCATCTTTAAGTGTCTTTCCTTCATTTTCTTTAAGCCAAGCCATAAAAGTTCTGTTGTTTTTCCAGTTATTGCCAAAATGAGAATAGAAATAATGCCTTACATTTTGCGTATTTTTATAATTTTTGGTAATTATAGTTTCATCATTTAGAGGCTCAGAATGCCAATCAAAATTGCTCATGTACTAATTTGGGGAATTTAATTGATTTTTAGTACAAACCGGTGTTTATAAACCGTAGTAAAATGAAAGTACTTTCGGTACAGGTTCAACAAACTCATGCTAAGGTTCACAAAAAAAAGTAACGAAAACCATGACTAATGTTAAAATGAATGCTGGCTCTGCTTTTCAAAAATAAAGGAAACATCCCGCCTTCTAGTACTCTTTAGGTATAGGGGGATGATGCGGTGCTTAACTTTTTGTCTGCTGCTTTATGTCTTTCAGCTTTCTCTGCTTTAGTCTTTCAGCTTTGAGCTTAATTAGCTATTTTTGGGCTTTTATAATAATTTTTCATGAGCATTTCCACACATTATAATCCAGCAGAAACAGAAGATAAATGGTATAGCTATTGGCTATCGAAAAAGTTTTTCCATTCAGAACCTGATGAGCGCGAGCCTTATACCATCGTTATTCCGCCGCCAAATGTTACTGGAGTGTTGCACATGGGGCATATGCTAAACAATACGATTCAGGATGTTTTGATCCGTAAAGCCCGTATGCAAGGAAAAAATGCCTGCTGGGTTCCGGGAACTGATCATGCCTCTATCGCTACTGAAGCGAAAGTTGTAGCCATGTTAAAGGAACAAGGGATCAATAAAAAAGACCTTTCTCGTGAAGAATTTTTGAAATATGCCTGGGAGTGGAAAGAAAAATATGGTGGGATTATTTTAGAGCAATTGAAAAAATTGGGTGCGAGTTGCGACTGGGACCGTACGCGTTTTACGATGGAGGAAGACCTTTCGGCTGCTGTTATCGATTCGTTTATTCATTTATATAAAAAAGGCTGGATTTATCGCGGTATCCGTATGGTAAACTGGGATCCGGCTGGTAAAACGGCTGTGTCTGATGAGGAAGTAATCCGTAAGGAAGTAAATCAAAAGCTTTATTACATCCGCTATACCATTGTTGGCGAAAAGACTTCGGACTCCGGACTTCAGACTCCCGACTATCTTGTTGTAGCAACTACTCGTCCGGAAACAATTATGGCCGATGCCGCAATTTGCATCAATCCAAATGATGAGCGTTTTACACATCTAAAAGGGAAGAAAGTTTTTGTGCCGCTGGTTAATCACGAAATTCCAGTTATTGAAGATGAGTATGTTGATATTGAATTTGGTACAGGTTGTTTAAAAGTTACACCAGCGCATGATTTGAATGATTATGAGTTGGGTGTTAAGCATAATTTGCCAGTTACTGATATTTTAAATGACGATGGAACTTTAAATGAGTTAGCCGTTATTTTGGTGGGTGAAGACCGGTTTGTCGCCCGTAAAAAGATTGCTAAATTGTTGGATGAGGCGGGTCATTTAGAAAAAGTTGAGGATTATAAATCGCAGGTTGGATTTTCTGAACGTACTGATGCTGCTATCGAACCGAAACTTTCGATGCAGTGGTTTGTAAAGATGAAGGAAATGGCACAGCCTGCTTTGGATGATGTTTTAAACGGTGAGGTAAACCTGATTCCAAATAAATTTGAAAACACTTATCGCCATTGGATGGAGAATGTTCGAGATTGGAACATTTCCCGTCAACTTTGGTGGGGGCAACAAATCCCTGCCTGGTACGATGATAAGGGAAATTGGGTGGTTGCAAAAACCAAAGATGAAGCGCTGGAAGAATTCTGGAAAAAGAAACATTTAGACGAAAACGGTTCTGAAGCAGATAAAGTAGGATTTAAACACCAATTGGAACCTTTTTTAAGGCAAGACGAAGATGTAATGGATACCTGGTTTTCTTCCTGGTTATGGCCCATTTCTGTTTTCGACGGATTTAAAAATCCTGATAATAAAGATATCAATTACTATTACCCTACCAATGATTTGGTAACGGCGCCAGAAATTTTATTCTTTTGGGTGGCGCGTATGATTATGGCCGGGCATGAGTTTATGGGCAAAAAGCCATTTACTAATGTTTATCTTACCGGTATTGTTCGCGATAAGTTAGGTCGTAAAATGTCTAAATCTTTAGGTAACTCACCTGATCCGATTGGATTGATCGAAAAATATGGTGCCGATGCAGTTCGCGTGGGGATGTTAATGTCATCTCCGGCAGGTAACGATTTGATGTTTGATGAAAGTTACTGCGAACAAGGGCGTAATTTCGCTTCAAAAATATGGAATGCTTTCCGTTTGGTTAAGGGCTGGGAGGTTGATCATCAATTAGAAAATCCAAATACACAGGCGATTTCTTGGTTTGAAAACCGTTTCAACGAAGCTTTGGTGGAAATCGAGGATAACTTTAAGCAGTATCGCTTATCTGAGGCCTTGATGATCACTTATAAATTGGTATGGGATGATTTCTGTGCCTGGTACCTGGAAATGGTTAAGCCTGCCTATCAACAGCCAATTGATGCAGAGAGTTATCAGGCAACGATCGGATTTTTTGAAAACATCATTAAACTATTGCACCCGAATATGCCTTTCTTAACGGAAGAGCTATGGCATGATGATTTATTCGCGGAACGTGGAGAAATGGATTGCTGTATTGTTGCGGACTTTCCTAAAGGTGGAGCAATTGATGAAAAGCTATTAAAAGATGCTGAAGTAGTTAAAACGGTAATTGCTGAAATCAGAAATGTTCGGAACCAAAAACAAATTTCGCCGAAAGAGGCTTTGCCTTTAAGCTTGAAAGTAAATTCTGATATCAATTATGAAAAATGGTTGAATATTGTTTTCAAATTAGCTAATGTATCGGAAGCTGAAATTGTGAATGATAAAATCCCGGGTGCTACTGCTTTCATGGCAGGGAAAGATGAATTTTTTATTCCATTAACTGAAAACATTGATGTTGATGCAGAACGGATTAGACTAAATGCTGATTTAGTTTATCTTCAAGGTTTCTTAAAATCTGTAGATGCCAAACTAAGCAACGAGCGTTTTGTGCAGAATGCTAAACCCGAAATTATTGCTAATGAACGTAATAAGAAAGCAGATGCTGAGGCGAAAATTAAGATTATTGAAGAAAGCCTAGCGATGCTGGGATAGATTATATTATAAGGTTTTTAAAACCTTATAGGATTGGAATGGCCCTTTAGAATTAATTTTCTAAAGGGCTTTTTGTTTATTAAAAGTTCACAACTAAATCCTGCTACTCGATTAATTTTGAACGGCTACATTGCTCCGGTTTCTAAATTGTTACCAAACCTTCCTGTAATCTCTAAATTTAAAACCCTATTTTAGGGTAATTAAAATTAAGCTTTCTAACCAAATCTAAACCTGCTATTTGCATTTAAACTGCAATTAGGTATTGTTATGAATTAATTTAATAACCAATCCAGTTTAAAATGAAGTCAAGAATTACTATTGTACTGCTCTTACTTTCCATTTTCCTTTTTAGTTTTCAATTAGAAAAAAAGACTTATCTCCAAGTTGGAATAGTAGCACCTATAGATAAAGATAGTTTGGTATTTGCAGCTGGCTTCAAAATTTTCGGTGAGTCAGTTGGACGGATGATTTCTCCAGCTTTACCGATAGAAAAATTTAAACAAAATCTCGAACTCATCAAAAAAGCCAAAGGCAAACTCTATATGTGTAACGTCATGTTTCCAGGGGAGATGAAGATTGCTGGTCCTGATGTGGTGGAACAAGATGTTTTGGCTTATGCAGAAGGTTTATTTTCCAGAGCCGAACAAGCCAAAGTAAGTGTAATTGTTTTGGGGAGTGGAACGGCCCGTAGAATCCCAGAGAGATATGATCTTCAGAAAGCGAAAGCCGATTTCGTTCAATTGTGCAAAAAGTTAGCCGCATCTGCAGGAAAACATCATGTTAAGATAGCGCTCGAAAACCTTCAAAGCCAGGAGACTAATTTTATCAATAATGTAAAAACCGCTGCGGAAATTGTACGGGCAGTAAATCATCCCAATTTCGGGCTCAATGCAGATATTTTTCACATGCGGCGTGAAAATGAATCCCCTCAAAGTATTATTGATGCCGCCGAGGTTCTAATCCATTGTGAAATTGCCGAGCATGAAGCCAGAACCCTACCTGGAATTAAGGGTGACGATTTCAAACCTTACTTATGGGCTTTAAAAGAAGCAAAATACAAAGGACCAATATTTATAGAAGCAGGCGCAAATTATACGCCTGTTCAAATTGCAGAATCCTACCAGTTTTTAACCAAACAAATTGAAGCCGTTTATACGGATTAACATTGTACTGCTGTCAATCACAAAACTATTTATGGAAAATTCCAGGAGAAAATTCATTAAACAATCGGCCATTTTTGCTGCGGCTACCTATGCAGGAACAATGGGCATGAGTGCCAAAAGTTATGGACGAATTATCGGAGCAAATGATCGGGTTCGTGTGGGTATTGTCGGTTTTTCTGACCGTTTTAAAGATACCTTACTTCCTTGTTTCCTCAATCACAATAAAGAACTCAATTTTGACGTAGTTGGTCTCTCAGATTTATGGAACTATAGAAGGGATTTAGGTATTGCCCATTTGAAAGAGAAATTCGGACACGATATAAAAGCATGTAGAAATAATGATGAATTATACGCCATGAAAGATCTTGACGCTGTAATCATTAGCACTGCAGATTTTCAACATGCTTTACATACCATCGAAGCTGTGAAAGCAAATTGTGATGCGTATGTGGAGAAACCTTTTGCAGAAACGATGGATGATGCAAAGGCTGCTTTGAAAGCCGTTAAAGCAACAGATCGCATTGTTCAAATTGGTTCGCAACGCAGGAGCGGAGAAAACTATGCCAATGCAGCGAAGTTTATCCAAGACGGAAAGTTTGGCCCCATCACGGCAGTAGATTTAGTGTGGAACGTGAATCAGCCGGGCCGTTGGCGCAGACCAGATTTGGTTGCGAAATTAAAAGAAGAAGATATCGACTGGAAAAGATTTCTATTAAATCGTCCTTCTGAAGCTTTCGATCCAAGAAAATATCTAGAATACCGCTTGTTTTGGCCATACTCATCAGGGATGCCCGGGCAGTGGATGTCGCATCAGATTGATACCGTTCATTGGTTTACTAATTTAAAACATCCGCGGAGCGTAGTGGCCAATGGTGGGATTTATACCTGGAAAGATGGACGCAGAAACTGGGATTCTATGGTTGCAGTATTTGATTATGGTCAGCCGAATTCTGAAGATGGATTTCAGGTAACCTTTACTTCCAGAATGCAAAATAGCGTGGGTGATGTTGGCGAAGTTTACTATTCTAATGGAGGTGAATTAAATCTGATTACCAATAAAGTTTCACCAAAAGGCGGATTAAAACAACAGGAAGCGGCAGCAATGGGTATGAAAGCCAATCTTTTGCCAGAATTTGATTTGAGTAAAACAGCCATCAAGGCGGCGACGGGTGCGAATATGGGTGGGGATTCATTAACTTCCGGGCATATGAGAAACTGGATGGAATGTGTGCGGAGTCGCAAAACACCAAATGCACCTGTGGAGGCTGGCTATTCTCATTCTATCGCCAACATCATGACGAATGCAGCGGTTCGCACCGGAGCTAAATCTACTTTTGATGAAGGTAGGCAGGAAGTAATTGCCAATGGAAAAGTATTTAAATATTAATATCAAGCACGAAGAAGTAAGAACTATGTCAAATCTCAAAAAATACAGTATTCTAGCCCTTGCATTAATCAGTTTTTCAACCTTCGCCCAAAAAGCAAAACCCCTTTTTGATGGAAAAACCTTAACTGGCTGGAAAGCTGTTGCAGGTGCGGCGCCTTATAAGGTTGAAGATGGAATGATTGTAGGTACCATGACAAAAGATACGCCGAATTCATTCCTCATTACAGAGAAAGAGTATAGCGATTTTATTCTCGAACTCGATGTAAAACTGGAAGGCGAAAACACCAATTCCGGGATCCAGACCAGAAGCCATATTAAACCAGAAGGAAACAGGGGTAAAGGACTGGTTTTTGGCAGGCAGGTGGAAATCGATCCAACGCCCAGATCATGGACCGGGGGTATTTATGACGAAGCAAGAAGATTATGGCTTTATCCACTGGAGTTAAATCCGACGGAAAAATCCTTATACAAAAAGAATGAGTTTAATCATTACAGAATAGAATGCATTGGAAATGAACTTAAAACATGGGTAAATGGGAGCCCGGTTGCTGATGTTATTGATACACTTGATCAATCTGGATTTATTGGTTTGCAGGTGCACAGTATTGGCAATAATTTAGAAAATGATGGAAAAAAAGTCTATTTCAAGAATATCAATATTGAAACAACTGGCCTGAAATCAAAGGCGTTTCCAAAAGGAATTTATACGGTTAATATAACTCCGAATACATTATCTGCCTATGAAAAATCGGAAGGCTACAAATTACTCTTTGATGGAAAAACTAATAATGGCTGGGTTGGCGCTTATAAAACCGACTTCCCTGCAAAAGGATGGAAAATAGCGGATGGCGTAATCAGTGTAGAGCCATCGGGCGGGTCAGAATCTACCAATGGTGGAGATATTGTCACCAAAGCAGAATACTCGGCTTTCGATCTGTCTTTTGAATTTAAGCTTACGCCTGGTGCGAATAGTGGATTGAAATATTTTGTTACCCTGAGCGAAAAAAATACAGGCTCTGCAATTGGCCTGGAATACCAGGTTTTGGATGATGAATTACATCCTGATGCGAAATTAGGAAGAGATGGAAACCGAACGCTAGCCTCTTTATATGATTTAATCACTTCGAAAAAAGAAGCAAGGTATTTGCGGCCAATTGGCAGTTGGAACAATGCCCGTGTAGTTGTTTATCCAAATAATAAGGTGGAACATTACTTAAATGGCGTAAAAGTTTTAGAATACGTTCGTGGATCTGAGGAGTTTAAAAAATTGGTTGCTATAAGTAAATACAAAGACTGGAAGAACTTTGGTGAGGCGCCAAAAGGCCATATTCTGCTCCAGGACCATGGGAATAAGGTAGATTTTAGAACGATTAAAATCAAGACTTTATAATGCACCGTCGTTCGTTTTTAAAAAAATCTGCTTTGTTTGGCACGGGCGTTTTAGCTTCAGAGCAAGTGTTAGCCAACCTCACGCTTAACCGCGAGAAAGTGATTAATGTGGCGATGATTGGTTGCGGCGATCGGGGAAAAGGCGTACTTTCTGTAATTAAGTCGATGCCTGCAAAGTTTAATATTACTGCTTATTGCGATGTTTTGGATTTTCGATTGGATGAAACTAAAAAATATGTTCCTTCATCTGCAAAAAGTATCAAGAACTACAAGCAGATCTTAGATGATCGGAATATTGATGCTGTTTTTATCGCGACACCACTTAGCGAACATTTTAAAATTGCGAAAGACGCTGTTCTTGCCGGAAAGCATGTGTATGTAGAAAAAACCATGACGTACAATATTCCACAAGCATTAGAATTGAGGGATTTGGTTTTGAAATATCCTAAACAAGTTTATCAGGTTGGTTATCAATATCGTTATTCACCATTATATTTCAGGGTGAAGGATATGATCAAAACCGGGTATTTGGGCAAAGTCTCACAGGTTGATTGCCGTTGGGACAGGAATGGGAATTGGCGCAGAAAAGTGAATGACCCTAAGCTAGAAAGGCAGATTAATTGGCGCATGTACAAAGAATATTCTGGCGGATTAGCGGCCGAATTGCTTTCTCATCAAATCGATTTCATTAACTGGGCTTTCGAAACGCAACCCGATGAAATTACCGGAACCGGAGGAATCGACGTTTTTAAAGACGGTCGCGAGACTTATGATAACATTCAAGCCATGCTTCGATATGATCAGGCTGGTATGATTGGAAATTTCGGAGCCACCTGTGGCAATGCGCATGATGGTTATCTGTTCAAAATTAAGGGTACTAAGGGTTCGATTTCGCTGCTGACCAATACGGGCATTTTTTATCCGGAGCAGGAAACTATAAAGGAATTGGGAATAGTTGATGGCGTTACGGGGGCATCTAAAATTGTAGTGAATACAGATGGTGGAATTCCTATTCTTCCGAAGCCTACTTTAGATGGTACTAATTATGCTTTGGATGAGTTTTATGAGTCGATTATTTCTGGCAAGCTTCCGGCATCAAATGTAAAAACGGGAACCCAGGCTTCGATTTGTGTAGCGATGTGTAATGAGGCGGTTTACTCCGGGAATAAACAGGTTTGGAAAAAGGAATATGGTGTTTAATTGCTTCGTCGTTTTTACTCGCTAAGGCAATACTACGCTAGTAGTCGTCTTCCTGAACGTGTTTCAAGATCTTATTTATAAAGATGCTGATAGTAGTAGGGTTTCACTATCTCCATACCCATCACCCTTACTGCAGTGGAGGGGCCTTTTTAGCCTGCGGTTTTGATTTTTAAAGTCAAAGAGTTTTTCCCACTGCGCTTGGCTTGCCTCGGCTGGCCGCCGAAGGGCTACCTTCTTTTCCTTAGATGAAAAGAAGCAAAAATCAAGGCTTGGAACTGATGTCGGGTAAATTCGTTAAAGCTTTATTTCGGCAGCACAAGCACCCGATGAAGAATCGGGAGAGGATGCGCTGCCTTGGGTTGTGGTGGTATGAGAGATTGTGGTTGATGCTTTAAACGATTTCTCCTTCCATCATTTCCTAGGCCAGTGAGCAGGGCGGCAATAGCGGGGTTCGATTCTAAAATTATGAGTTTATCTATGAGAAATAGGTTTTTCGCAATGGTATAAACGGTGGGTTAAAGCGGTCGTCTTCCTGAACTTGATTCAGGATCTTTTTAATATAAGTACTGAACTAAAACCAGCATTAAGGATTCAGCTGGTTAATTTATAGCTTTAACCAATCACAAATCCAAATAATCTGGCATCTCTTGCGTAAAAACAAAACTACCTTTCTCTAAATCCATTTTAGCATAAACATGCTGTAAGCCATTGGTTAATACAATCCATTTGGCTTGGTGAATGGAATTATATCTGGAGGCCTGCTCAAAAACCGACTGCGTAATTTTCACTTTCGGCGCCTTACATTCAATCAGCATCAACTTTTCTCCAGCGGTATTATACACCAAAATATCACTGCGTTTTTGTAACTGATTCAACACCAAGCCACCCTCAATTTGAATCAGCGTTTTTGGGAATTTCTTTTCGGCAATCAGCTGCTGGATAAAATGTTGCCTAACCCATTCCTCCGGAGTTAAAACCAGATGCTTTTTTCGCAATTCATCAAAAATAAAAACCACATCATCTTTTCTGGTAATCTTAAAAGGATAGGGTGGAAGATTAAGCGGGGTAGGGTTAAACATTTTATCAGTTAGCAGTTTTCAATTGGAATTTTCCAGTTAACAATTAAACAATCGAATAATTGCTGTGGCCTTCAAAGTTAATATTGTTTATAAACATTTAATAAATCCTAAAAGCTAAATTGTAATTTTACCCTCAATGACTGCTGCCGAAATTATTAAAGATTTAAAAGCCCGAAAATTCAAACCCGTGTACTTATTGCATGGAGAAGAAGCCTATTACATTGATCAGATTGCTGATTATATAGAAGAAAATCTTTTGAATGATGCCGAAAAAGGATTTAACCAGACGGTGCTCTACGGAAAAGATACAGATATGGCAACTGTTTTGGGCGCAGCAAAACGTTATCCAATGATGTCTGACTTTCAGGTGGTGATTGTAAAAGAGGCACAAGATTTAAAATGGGGCAAAGAAGATGCCGGTAACAAAGAAGCAGAATTTGTACTCAATTATTTCGAAAAACCCTTACCCAGCACCATTCTGGTATTGGCATTTAAGTATGCAAACTTCGATAAGCGTAAGAAGATTTATAAAGCCATCAATAAGTCTGGCTTAATTTTTCAGTCTGACCCTGTTCGTGATTATAAACTGGTACCCTGGATCGAAGAATTTATCAAAGAGAAAGGATACAAAATCGATCAGCAGGCATCTGCTTTAATGGCAGAATACCTGGGGACTGATCTTTCCAAAATTGCCAATGAAATTGAAAAATTGATGCTAAATGTTCCGAAGGATGTGATGATCAATACCGATTTGGTACAAAAAAACATCGGGATAAGTAAAGAGTATAACGTTTTCGAATTGCAAAAAGCACTAGCTATTCGGGATGTCTTAAAATGCAATAAAATCATTAATTATTTCGCCAGTAACCCAAAGGCTAATCCAACGGTAATGGTTTTGGCTAATCTTGGAGGGTACTTTACCAAACTGCTCAAATACCATTATATTCCGAATAAAGCCGACGCTGCATCAGCTTTAGGGGTTCCGCCGTTTTTTATAAAGGATTATGAAACGGCAGCAAGAAATTACAATACAGGGAAAGTTTTTCAGGTGATCAGTCTCCTTAGGGAATATGATTTGAAAAGTAAAGGCCTGGATAGTTCTGGAAATGTAAGCGATGGCGAATTATTAAAAGAACTGGTTTTTAAAGTTATCCATTAATAAAGCAACATGTGAACTTATTCGCATAATTAAAAAACAAGGAAGCACCTTAATGAGGGCTTCCTTATTTTTTACTGGTCGAAAGACTATTGCTCCACATAGTTTCGACTGTGAAATATAAACCGACTTCTTCCGAATACAATCAATCGCTTATTTTAATTTTACAGAAAGATTGTTTGTCTCTATAAAGACGAGCAAACATTTCCTGACAAGGTTGCACCTGCACCATTAGATGCTGTTACAGTGGCTTTCACACTAGATGCGTTAAGAACAGTAAGACTATAAGGTGGCATAAATGCATTAACGCCATTTCCAGCAGTATTTCCTGTTACCGAGGTAAAAAGATTATTTTTCACTTGAACAGCTGTGGCATTATTTTCCATCAAATCAATAGGTTTTTTAACATTTTCAAAAACATTTGATTCAATTAACAGATTTGACTCCATACCGGCTTGCACACAACTGGTACTCACAGAACTGTTAAAGTAGTTATTTACAATATGAACTCTTCCATACCTTACACGCGGCATTCTGGCTACACAGCCCTGCGCCCACCAGCAACGCACAAAAGTAATACGGAAATGACCTTTATCTGTAGCGATATTATCTCCTGAGCCGATCAAATTTGAGAAACGGTGATCATCTGATCCACCTGGTCCATCTGGTTTAGGTGCTTTTAGATAGGCGAATTTTGTATAAGATACCGTAATAAAGTCTGATGTGTTTTTAATGTCGAAGTTTCCATCAACACCATCTCTGAATTCACAGTGATCTACCCAAACATTATTGCAGGCATCAACAGTAACATTGTCCCAGCCGTCTACATCATAGGCCCCCGGGCCTTCGAAAATAATGTTTCTGATAATAATGTTGTTGCACCGCTTGATATACATCAATCCTGAATTGTCTTTACTCTGATCTGCGGAAACAATTTTTGCGCCAGCTGATCCAAACAATGTTTTTCCGGTTTGATCCTGAAAAGATATTCTCCCGCCAGAAGGAATTGTGATCGTTCCATTCACCTGGATTACTTTAACACCAGTATTCTGGATTGCCGCTTTTAACGTAGCATAATTGGTTACTATTGTTGGGGTAACTTCGCCACCTCCAGTTGTTCCACCGTTTTGAGATGACCAGCCCTTTGATGGACATGCAGCTTCGGTAATTGCCTTTGGGATGGTTAATGACTGACCTGCGACTGTGCTTGCATCATCAGATTGATTAAATTTTTTGCAGGCGGGCATTGTAAACGCCACGGCGACAGCCATGAGGCTAATAACGAAATAATTTTTCATTTTGATTTTAATTTGGTTAGAATTTAAAGGAAAGTTGGAGCGCTGTTTTTCTCGAGAATTCGGATATTACGATATGATTGTATTTTTAAAATTACATATTGTATCAGTTAAAATTGTCTTCTTTTGGATAAAAACTTGTGCAATCGTTCCCGATAACGATTGCAAGCATCTAAAAACACCTACTATTGAACTAAAATGAAAAATTATATGCCTCTTTAGATATTGGTCGTTCCGATTTTAGCTTGTGTCAAATTAATTAAGGGTTTATTTCACAAACTTTGATTTTAATTCTTCAGCATTATGTCGCCCGGCTTTATAGTTTGGATCTAAAGCAATAGCTTGTTCAAGATAGGCCAAAGCTTTTGTCCGATACTTTCTGCCCTGGTGTTGTTTTGCCCAGGCCCAATAAGTAAAACTCATAATCTTCCAATCCGCATATTCTGGATTATTCTCTTGTTTGTTAATCATGTTCTGAAAATCCTGTATCGCAAGCTTTCTTTTCGTGATCAAAAACCAGGGTAAATTTTCTGCAACACTTCCCCTTAAAAACTCTGGCAGGTAACTTACTGCTGCATATTTGGTGATCGCATCTTCAAATAGTTTAAACGCTTCATCCAAGAGTTTAAGTTTCTTGGTTTCGGCTCCCACTAAAGCTAATGCAGAAGCCCGGTAAGATGTGATGTAAGGCATGAGTTCCTGGTTGGTAATCGATGAGTTGAACAAATTGCTTAACTGATCAAAACTTTTTTGAGCATAACCTTTATATTCGTTTTTAGAGAAGAAGGAGAGATTTAATGCCGTTTCATGATAAATAATTCCAAGTCGTACTTTATTTAACTCATTTGGTACCTCGCGAAATTGGAGTTCTACTTCTTTAAGCTTAACTTTCAATTCGGTAGTATCTATAATTTCCATTACATTATCCAATTGATGTATGTAGGTTTTAACTTTAGAAAATTCAGGTTGCTGAGCCGATAGGCCTTGGATGAATGTCATCGTTGTAATAATTAAGGTGATAAATCTGTGTTTCATTTTTGTTATCTGAATGAGATACAAAGATGCATGGGCAGATTTATCGGCAACGATAACTTAAGTTAAGACTTTTCCTTCTGTATAATCCTGTTTCGTATGCGGCTTAAACTTTCCGGACTTACGCCCAGAAAATTGGCAATATATTTTTGTGGAACCCTTTGAAATAAATCAGGTTGTTTTTTCAACAGGTTTTGAAAACGTTCTTCTGGTTTCTCTGAAGATAAAGACATTGCAATTTCTGTAGCCCGCTGCGCCACTTGTTCTGCCATTAAGCGCCCAAAAGTTTCATATTTACTGCATTCCTGATACAGCTTAAAAAGGTTTTGTTTTTTAATTAAGAAAACTGTTGTGTCTTCCATTGCCTGGAGATTCATCTTCCCGGCGGTATCGTAAGTGAAGCTTTGAAAATCGGTTACCCAAAACGTATCAAAAGAAATATCGCAGGTTTTTTCTACACCATCTTTAACATGAAAATGCCTGATCGAACCTTCTGCAATAAAGGCGATAAAATTGCAGACCCGATCATCCTTTAGCAGAAAATCCTTTTTCTTTAAGATGTTTTTTTCGAAGTATTTATCAATAAGTTCGAGTTCTGAAACGGAAAAGGGAACGCGCTTGCTGCAATATTCCTTTAGTTTGGTATACATTAACAATAAACTTAAGTCTTTACTCACTTCTCTACCAATGTCATTTCCATAATGCGGTTGCCAACAGTAATCTTCTGTTCAAAAAGCTGTCTCGTGAGCTGATCAATCACATAAATACTTTTACTATCGGCACTGCCACTAATATCATCGCTCACATTTACCACCCAAACTTTTCTTTCACCGAGTTTTGAGCTGCGGTATTTTCCCTCACTTACGCCTAAAATATGCGCTTTAATTACACCTGTTTTTCCCTTAGGATTATAATCATAAATATCAAAGTCTGCCTGGTAACCCATTTTTAAAGGGAGCCAGTTAATTAGCATAGGATAAAAGTTGCTATCAAAGTAACCGGAAGCTACTTTTTGTGAAATTTCGGTGGTTTTGTTCGCTGCTTTATCCTTATAGAAGCCAGTAATTACATCATTAAAATGAAGTGACATGTCTCTTTGCATATTGTAAGAAGCGTGATAAACTGGAGAAAGATCTGCACGATTTACAATAGTAGAATCTATCCAGGGTGAAGGATTTGCGTTCATTTTTACCGCTGTAATAACCAGGATTTGATCTCCTGCAACTTCAACTTTAGTATCTACAACACCTATCTTCATCTTGCTGGTATCTCTAACCACTGTCCAAACCATCTGGTAACTTCGATTTTTAATCCACTTCTTATCAATAAGGTTTTTCTTAGGAGTAATCATTTCCTGGCTTAAGCCTAAAAAGGGTATAGTGGCAAGCCAGAACAGCGTAAAGTAGATTTTTTTCATAAAGTTTACTGAATGTATCTGTTTGATGCCATCTTCAGAAACTTGTTACACCACTCTTTTAATAAAGCGAGCCATCAACTATTTGATCTTACAAAAATGGTTTTCAGATTTTCATGAGATCTGCTACTTAAAACAGTCTTTAAATTTCCGGCCGATGGGTAATTGCTTATCATCTGCTAAAATAGCAAATTGCGAATTGTGTGATTTTACCTGTTTAAGATGAACGATATAAGATTTATGAATCCTGACAAAACCTAGTTTTTCATTTTTCTCAATAAAATCTGAGAGGCGCTGTAACACCATATATTGTTTAAAGCGGGTGATGATTTTTAAGTACTCTCCAAAGCCTTCAATCCACAGAATATCTTTAGTCGGAATCTTGTTCACCATATAATCTGATTTAAAAACCAAAAAATCTTGCTCTTGATCAAGGCCGATAAACTTCAGGTAATCTACCGCTTTTTGAACTGCCTTAACAAAACGTTCAGGAAATACGGGCTTAACAAGATAGTCGATCACATCCAGTTCATAAGCTTTCGCCGCATGAGTTGGATCTGCTGTGATAAAGATGCAAAGTTTACCTTTGGGCACGAGTTCAACCATTTCTGTGCCCGAAATGCCAGGCATCTCGATATCCAGAATAAGTAAATCAACTTCATCCATGCGGTTATAAATTACAGCCTCCGTTGGATCCTGAAAGCAGGCCAGGAGTTCGATATCGTCAATGGTTTCACAATATTTGCGAATCAGATCAAGTGCCGGCGCCTCATCATCAACATAGATAGCCTTTATTGGTTTCATATGTTAATGGTTAGTTTGGTGAAGTAAGAAGTTTCGTTCTGTTCAGTTTTCATTTCGTATTTTTCTCCGTATCCCTGGTCTAAAATCATTTCCAGCACTTTTAGCCCTGCGCCACGATAAGTTGAAGCATCATCCTTTATTTTTTTTTCAGATATAGAATTCGAGACCTTAAATTCTACTGTAGATGGCGTAAAAGACAGTGCTGTGGTAACCTGTGCCTTTTCATCTCTGCCCAGTGCAGCATATTTCACCGCATTTTCGAATAGAGTGAGGTAAATGGTTGGTGGAATCTCTACAATTCCCGTGAGTTCACTCGCCTCAAAATCCATTAGCAGATTTAAATTTCTATTGCTTTTTAATTGATAAAGTTTGCTAAGGGCAGCTATCATCTGAAGTTCCCGCTCAATGGGAATGGTTTTTTTCTCTATTTCATAAGTAGTATACTGCATCAGGAGGCTGAGCTGCTTAATCAGATCAGCAGAACTGCCATCTGTAGCGTAACTATGAGCGTAAATATTATTAAGTGTGTTAAAGAGAAAATGTGGATTGATTTTAGATTTTAAAAGTTCCATATCTGCCTCTTTTTTCCGAAGTGTAAGTGCAGATAATTCCCGCTCGGCAATAAGCTTATATTTTGAAATGCCTTGCATGGATGGCACCAGAATAATCATTGCCTGCATAAAGTAAACCATAAACAGGTATTTACCGTCCGAAAATTTAAAAGCACTAAAAAGTTCTGGCTCAATCAAGATCCTGATCAGGCAAGAAATCACAAATAGAGATGCAGTATAGCGCACGTATTCGCCGTATCTGGCCCGCTGGTAAAACTCTGGAACTAATTTTTTGAAACACAGGATATAGACCGGAACATTTATGGCCAGCATAAACAGCATGGCTAATGCTGCTTCAGTAAGATTAAAAAAGCTGACATAAATATAGCTGCAAACGCCAGAAAAAGCTATCCAAAACAAAATATGCTGTATGGTGATCACCCCTGGCCACCTTCCGTTTAACAGAAAATCCATTACTTTCTTATCAAAAGATAGCCGGAGTACTAAAATCAGGAAGACTAAATTAATCAAAAGGATCATTGCATTTGGGTTGTTTCTGTAGTTCGTTTATAATTTCTGTTGTTTATTGATATAAATATTTTTGCGCACTACTTATACTCATCTTTAATAAACAGCTACATCTGTTTTTGTATCTGAATTAACCAAATATAAACATAGGATTTACTATTTCAATTTAATGGGCAACAATCAATGATGGCTGGTCAATCGTTTTTTCTTAAAATAAATATCGCTCTGCCACGTATTTTACGATACTTTTTCCCTGCAATAATTTGTTGTCTTTTTATTAACGCTGTATCTGCTCAGGATAAAAAACAAAATAAACCACTCATTGCCTACCTTAATGAGGATAAAACGCATTTTATTAAATTTTCTGGTTACGGACAGTTCTGGGCAAGGTATACACAACTTAATCCTGGAAGTAAAGTAAATGAAAGCCTTAAAAAAAATGTGGCAGACCTTTCTTTACGCAGGCTGAGGATGAAAATGATTATTGCCCCCACTGATAATTTAACGCTTACTTTTCAGGGAGGTACCACTAATCTAACTTACTTAAATGATAATGAAAGCGCTTTTGATTTGCTTGATGCTTTCGGCGAATATAAATTCAATGATCAATTAAGCGTTGGTGCCGGGCGTTCCAACTGGAAAGGACTTACCCGCTTTGCTGCCGGGCCCACCGCTACCTTACTTTACGATGTTCCCTTTCTTGATCTTGGAAATGTAAATAAAACAGACTTAACTTTAAGAAACCTAAATTTATTCGCCAAAGGCCAATTGGGAAGACTGGATTATAGGGTAATCCTGGCAAAACCTTATGTGCCATCCACCACGAAACCAGTTCAGGGCATTTCTGGATTTAACAATTTAACAGTTAAACCAAATCTGTCTGCTTACGTAAAATGGGAGTTTTTTGAAAAGGAGAGCAATGCCGGGCCAACATCCGCGGGGAGCTATCTGGGGAAGAAAAAAGTGCTTGCTGTTGGCGTTGGTGCAGAATTACAGAAAGACCTATTGTGGCACCTGGCCGGAACAGATACGGTATTAAATGATATGAAGCTTTATAGTGCTGATGTATTTTATGATACACCAATCAACTTACAAAAAGGAACTTCATTTAATGTTTATGCGGCGGTTTTTCATCATGATTATGGCCCCGGTTACGTTCGCAATTTAGGCATTAACAACACTGCAAATGGTTTGGATGCAAATATGGCCTCTTTTAATGGTTCGGGGAACAGTTATCCGGTAGTGGGTACGGGTAATAGTTTGCTTTTCCAAACGGGGTTTACTTTACCTTACTTTAATCAGCAGAAAAAGAAAGCCAGACTGATGCCAGCTATTGCCATTCAATATTCGAAATTTGATCGCTTGGCCGATCCCATGTTTACTTACGATCTTGGCCTGAGCTTATTATTGAAAGATCATGCTTCCAAATTTGTTTTTAATGCTCAAAGCAGACCTATTTACACGCTTCAGGGTAGCGACCTCAAAGTTTCTGACAGGAAAATGATGTTCGTTCTCATGTACCATATCAATATAGATTAATAAAACAGCACAACATGTTAATTAAAGAAATTCCTCAACCAGCAAATCATCAAACCAAACGTTCCAGGAGCGTTGGGATGCGAATTTTATCTAACCTTACCTTTTGGGTACTTATCGCCATTATTGCCGGTGTAGTGCTTGGGAGTTATGCACCTGCAACGGCGGTAAAGATGGAAATTATTGGTAAGACCTTTATCGATATTATTAAGCTTTTCATTGCCCCGATCATATTTTTAACCATTGTGCTAGGCATTAGTGGGATGGGCGATTTAAAGAAAGTTGGCAGAATCGGACTTAAATCGTTAATCTATTTTGAAGTGGTTTCTACCATTTCATTGGCCATCGGCATCCTGATGGCCGTTTTAATCAGGCCGGGAAATATAGATAAATCTGGCTTACAGATTCAAAATGCTTCCAAATATACCAATGCACCAGCAAAAGGTTTTGATTGGATTAACTTCTTTATGAGCAATCTAACCATTCAGGTGTTAGTTGCAGCCATCATTGTGGGCATTATTTTAAATTACTCTAAACACCGAGAAAAAGCGGTACAGGGTTTAAGCTATGCCTCTAAAATTGTTTTTATGGGCTTAAAGTACGTAATGTATCTCGCTCCATTGGGTGCATTCGGCGGCATGGCCTACACCATTGGTAAGTTTGGTTTACACACGCTTGTTCCTTTGGCGAAACTGATGGGAACCGTATACCTTACCATGGGGCTGTTTATCTTTTTAATTCTTGGCGGGATTATGAAGTATTACAAAATGAGCATCTGGAAGTTTATTAAATACATTAAAGAAGAACTTTTACTTGTTCTTGGCACCTCATCTTCAGAATCAGCATTGCCTTCTATCATACTCAAGTTGGAAAAGATGGGTTGTAGTAAATCCGTAGTTGGTTTGGTGATCCCTACAGGTTACTCTTTTAATCTGGATGGAACTTCGATTTACCTTTCTATGTCAGTTATTTTCCTTGCCCAGCTCTATGGCGTTCAACTTTCCGTTTGGGAAATGCTTAGCATTATTGGCATCCTGATGGTGACTTCAAAAGGAGCGGCAGGTGTTACCGGAAGTGGCTTTATTGTGCTGGCCTCTACCTTGGCAGCTGTCCACAAAATCCCGATCGAAGGTCTGGCATTTTTACTTGGCGTAGATAAATTTATGAGCGAGGCACGTGCCCTAACCAATATTATCGGGAACGGTGTGGCTACTATCGTCATCTCCAAAAGTGAAAATGAATTTCATCCAAAGGTTGAAGTGGAGCAGGAGCCGGATTTGATCAAAACGGAAAAGAGATTAGCTAAAGAAGAATTTGTATACTAAATCTAATAAAATGAATACATCAGAAACATTCAATGAATTAAGATTCAGCGTTTATGGTAAGCAGGTGCATTATCAATTAAGCGCAGAAAAGCTGGTTAGTCAAACGCTTGAGCGTGGGCAGGGCAGTCTGAGTAGTAGCGGTGCACTTTGTGTAGATACTGGCAAATTTACAGGCCGTTCCCCAAAAGATAAATTTACCGTAATTGACGATACGACTAGAGATACGGTAGACTGGGGCGATGTAAACAGACCAATTTCTCAGGCTCACTTTCATGGCTTATACAGTAAAATGCGGGCATATCTCTCAGAAAGAGAAGTTTGGGTAAGAGATGCCCATGCTTGCGCTGATCCCAGATATGGTTTAAGCATTAGAATTGTGAATGAAACGCCATGGGCAAATTTATTCTGCTATAATTTGTTTTTAAGACCTGACGAAGAAAATATCCTTATTGGTGAAACCGAATGGCTGATTTTACAGGCTCCTGGTTTTGAGGCCGATCCTGAAACTGATGGTACACGGGAAAAAAACTTTACGGTGGTGAACTTTACCAGTAAAATTATCCTAATTGGCGGAACCGCTTACACTGGGGAAATGAAAAAGGGAATCTTCAGTGTCTTAAACTATATTCTACCAGCAGAAAGAGGTGTTTTAAGTATGCACTGTTCTGCGAACGAAGGTCTTGGTGGCGATGTTTCCTTATTTTTCGGTTTATCAGGAACTGGAAAAACAACGTTAAGTGCAGATTCCAGTCGTTCTTTAATTGGTGATGATGAGCATGGCTGGTCTGATGAAGGGGTATTTAATTTCGAAGGTGGTTGTTATGCAAAGGCTATTGATTTGAATCCTGAAAAAGAGCCAGAAATTTTTGGGGCCATTAAACCAGGCGCGCTTTTGGAAAATCTTGTTGTTGATGCAGTAACTGGCACAGTTGATTTTTCGGATACCAGTAAAACTGAAAATACACGCGTAGCCTATCCGATCGATTTTATTCATAATGCCAAAGAAGTATCAGTAGGAGGTACACCAAAAAATATCTTCTTCTTAACTTGTGATGCTTTCGGCATCTTGCCGCCCATTAGCAAGCTAGATAAAGGGCAGGCCATGTACCATTTCATTTCAGGTTATACTGCAAAAGTTGCCGGTACGGAAATGGGTGTTTCTGAACCTCAATCTACATTTTCTGCCTGTTTCGGAAGGGTATTCTTGCCCTTACACCCGCTGAAGTATGCGGAGTTACTGGGTAAAAAATTAGATGAAAATCCAGAAATCAATGTTTGGCTGGTCAACACCGGGTGGATTGGGGGTGCCTTTGGAACAGGGAACAGAATCAGTTTGAAGTACACCAGGGCCTTAATCGCGGCAGCCATGAGTGGTGATTTGGAAAATGTTGCGTTTGAATCTCATCCGGTTTTCAAGTTTGCGGTACCGCAAGAATGTCCGAATGTGCCGGCAGAAATTTTAAATCCGAGAGCGCTTTGGGATAATGTGAATGAATATGATCAAAAAGCTGCAGATTTAGCCCTTTTGTTTGAAGATCATTTTTCGAATTATGCAGAACAGGCGAGTGAAGTAATTAAGGAAGCAGCGCCATCGTTTGTGTAGAATTTTTGTTATATTGAAGATCATTCCTACGAAATTTGACCCTGATAGATAAAACAGATCCAATTATTGAGAAGCTAAACAAGTCTTTAAGCTTACAAATCTTCATAGCCATTATTTTGGGTACCCTGGTTGGCGTGTACCTTCCAGATTTTGCGATAAAGTTACAGTGGGTAGGGAGATTGTTCGTTTCCGTGATAGAGCCCTTGGTTCCGCCGGTGATATTTTTGAGTATCGTTAGTGTTTTCGGAAGCCTGGAGAATCTTAAAGTAGCAGGAAGAATCACAGGGAAAGCCATTATCTATTTTGCAGTAGTGAGTACACTGGCCATTGTTTTCGGAATTTGCAGCGCGTTGATTATCCGGCCGGGGCGAATAGACAGGAGTTTGGTAGAGTCTATTTCGCCCGCCAGGTTAATTTCGACCAATTATGAAGGATGGCTTAAAACTGTGATGCAGAACAGCATGTTCCTGCTATTTATTTTGGCAGTTGTGGTTGGTATGATCATTAATCGATTGGCGAAGCGGGATCAGGTGGTAAATGTTTTCGAACAGTTAAAATCGATTGTACTTCGGCTACTAAGGTATGTTTTTATTTTGGCGCCAATGGTTACTTTTAGCGGCATCGCCTATACGGTGGGCCGCTTTGGTTTGGATACACTGGTTCCAATCGGAAAAATGCTTGCCGGAACCTATATCACGATGTTTTTATTCGTAGTGATTCTTTTCGGGTCGGTTTTAGCGGCTTTGAAAGTGAATCTTTTTACTTATTTAGGCTCAATTAAAAACGAATTACTTTATGCTTTAGGAACGTCATCATCCAGTTCTGTTATTCCATTACTGCTGGAGAAATTGGAAAAAGTGGGTTTGAAAAGACCAGTAGTATCGTTGGTTACGGTTACCGGAAACTCGTTGAATTTAAATGGAACCTGTATTTACCTGGCAATGGCAGTGATTTTTCTAGCTCAACTTTATAATGTTAGCTTTTCATTTGCCGAGCTCTCGGGGATTGTGGTGATTATTTTACTTACTTCCAAAGGTGCATCGGGCATTCCGGGAACAGGTTTTTTAGCATTGGTAACTACTGTAAGCAGCATTCATAAAATCCCGATAGAAGGTTTAGCTGTTTTGTTGAGCATAGATCGGTTTATGAGTGAGGCAAGGGCAATTACCAATACCATTGGGCATGCTGTTGCCGCATTAATTATATCCAGGAGCGAATCATAACGCTCCGCAATTAAAATAAATTAAAATGATAAAAAAATCAATTTCATACCTGCTTATCCTTTTTATAGGTTTAAGTGTAGGTTGCAAAAATAAAGAGGTAGATGAGCAGACTGATGTGGTGTTGGTGGGTGCGGGGGTAATGAGCGCAACACTGGGTTCGATGATGAAGACACTCAATCCAAAACTCAAAATCAATATTTACGAGCGTTTGGATCTGGTTGCGGCAGAGAGTTCTGATGCCTGGAACAATGCCGGTACAGGACACTCGGCCTTTTGCGAACTGAATTACACACCGCAACGTCCGGATGGAACAATAGAGTTTAATAAAGCCATCGCCATTAATGAGCATTTTGAAATTTCGAAGCAGTTCTGGGCTTATATGGTGAACAAGGGGAAACTTCCGGCGCCTAAATCTTTCATCAACAATGTGCCCCACATGAGTTTTGTTTGGGGTAATGAAAATGTAGCCTACCTTAAAAAACGTTATGAGGTATTGAGCAAGCAGTTACTGTTTAAAGGCATGCAATATTCTGAAGATTTTGATACGCTTGCTAAGTGGATGCCTTTGGTAATGACTGGCAGAGACCGGAAGCAAAAGGTTGCGGCAACTTATATGGCAATTGGTACCGACGTTAATTTCGGAAGCTTAACCAGGGGTTTAGTGGCTTCTCTGAAAAAGGAAGCTGGCGTGAAGGTAGAATTGAATCACGAAGTGAAAAATTTGAAACGCCTGGATGATGGCAGCTGGCTGGTTACCGTGCTGGATAAAAAAACCGAGAAAGAGCGAAATATAAAAGCAAAGTTTGTGTTTATTGGTGCCGGAGGAGGTGCTTTGAGGTTACTGCAAAAATCACAAATTCCGGAGGGGAAAGGCTTCGGTGGTTTCCCGGTAAGTGGCGAATGGCTGGTTTGTAATAACCAGGAGGTGATTGCCAAACACATTTCAAAAGTTTATGGCAAAGCAGGAGTGGGCGCACCGCCCATGTCTGTTCCGCATTTAGATACCAGGATTATTAATGGTAAAAAGGCTTTGCTTTTTGGTCCTTATGCTGGTTTTTCTTCTAAGTTTTTAAAACAGGGATCTTATTTAGATTTAACCCGTTCGATTACTTTGAAGAATATTTGGCCAATGATGTCGGCTGGAGCGGATAATATTCCGTTAACCAAATATCTGATCAGTCAGGTTACACAATCTGATGAAGAGCGTTTAAAAGCCTTGAAAGAATACTTTCCAGAAGCAAAAGCTTCAGACTGGAAATTGGAAACTGCCGGGCAACGGGTGCAGATTATTAAAAAAGACGAGAAAGAGGGCGGTGTACTCCAGTTTGGAACCGAGGTAGTGAGTGCAGAAGATGGCAGTTTGGCTGCTTTGTTAGGCGCTTCTCCCGGTGCATCAACTTCTGTTGATATTATGATTACTTTACTGAAAAAATGTTTTCCAAAAGAAATGGCTACAACAGCGTGGCAATCGAGAATGAAAGAAATGATTCCATCATACGATCAGCAACTTTCTGATGATAAGGATTTAGCCAATAAAGTAAGAAAGGCAAATAGCACTACGCTTGGACTAAAGTATTTTACGCTTGATTAGCACATTTAAAAGTTACTAACTCTATCTGCCTAATTGCTGGTAGAGTTAGTAACTTTTGTGAATTTATGAGGACGACTATCTGGGAATACCATAACCAAATCATCATGCTGACCTGTAGCGCAGCGGAAAGCTACGGCGTAAATTTAGCGTCATTCTGAATTCATTTCAGAGCAGCACCTTTCTGTGGTAAGATCCTGAATCAAGTTCAGGAAGACGGTTCTTCGTGGGTTCAGGAAGACCACTCAAATAATTTTCCCGCAGATTAAGGAGATTTCCGCAGAAGTGATCAGTAAAATCTGCGGTGATCATTTAGATCTGCGGGACTAACCTTTGGCATCATGCTGGAACAAGATCCCCGCGCAGAATCGTCTTTGCGAGGAGGCACGACGAAGCAATCTCATGTGCAGATTTCTTCGATGGAGATTGCTTCAGCAGATGAAAGATCTGCTTCGCAATGACGATTTTTTTGAAAGGATGCGTTAACACGAATCGTCATGCTGACCTGTAGCGAAGCGGAAAGCTACGCAGTAAATTTAGCGTCATTCTGAATTCATTTCAGAACAGCACCTTTTGTGATAAGATCCTGAAACAAGTTCAGGAGGACGATTCTTCGTGGGTTCAGGAAGACCACTCAAATAATTTTCCCGCAGATTAAGGAGATTTCCGCAGAAGCGAGTTGTAAAACCTGCGGTGATCATTTAGATCTGCGGAACTAACCTTTGGCATCATGCTGGAACAAGATCCCCGCGCAGAATCGTCTTTGCGAGGAGGCACGACGAAGCAATCTCATTTGAAGATTTCTTCGATGGAGATTGCTTCAGCAGATGAAAGATCTGCTTCGCAATGACGATTTTTTTGAAAGGATGCGTTAACACGAATCGTCATGCTGACCTGTAGCGAAGCGGAAAGCTACGCAGTAAA
>NZ_JBLYEE010000006.1:0-318063 GCF_048515415.1 Pedobacter sp. N23S346 | reverse complement strand
CCAAGAAAAACAACTGTTCTAAGTAATAAAAATTAATCATTATATTGTATCAGTAAATCAATTAAAGTGGCTGTAAAAGCCTTAGTAATTAACTACCAAAACTGTCAAGCTATTTTAGGAAGGGTCAACCAAAACTGTCAAGCTATTTTAGGAAGGGTCATTACCCCGGCCTGATGCGGCCTGCCGCAAAGCTTATATTGCCAACTGCAAAGCTTATGTTGCTTACTGCAAACCTTATGTTGCCTACTGCAAAGCTTATGTTGCCTACTGCAAACCTTATGTTGCCTACTGCAAAGCTTATGTTGCTTACTGCAAACCTTATGTTGCCTACTGCAAAGCTTATGTTGCTTACTGCAAAGCTTATATTGCTTACTGCAAAGTTTATGTTGCCTACTGCAAAGCTTATGTTGCTTACTGCAAAGTTTATGTTGCTTACTGCAAGGTTTATGTTGCTTACTGCAAAGTTTATGTTGCTTACTGCAAGGTTTATGTTGCTTACTGCAAGGTTTATGTTGCTTACTGCAAGGAGAAAGAAGCCCCTATCCGCCTAACGACCCCTTTCCAAAGGAGAAAGTATTAAGAAAACAATCCATAGCTGCGCTCTGGATGATATCAAAGGAACGAAATGAATAACGATTCTTGGATATAGATTGCTTCAGTAGATAAATAAGCTGTTGCAATGACGGTTTTTTTTAGGTCCTGAATCAAGTTCAGGATGACGACCGTTTTAATCCACCGTTCATGCAAATGCGAGAAAAGGTTCAGTGCTGAACGAAGTTGGTGGGTGGAAGCGCAGGGATCCTTCGCTGCGCTCTGGCTCTAGATGACAATCCTGCTATATACACCCTGCTATCCGGCCTAGGAGATGATGGAAGGAGAAGCCGTTGAAATTTTTGCAACCACGTTCAAATCCCCCACAACCCAAGGTAGCGCGAACGGCTCCCTAAGATAAATCCTCGCTTAAAACAAAATCGAGCCCTTGCGCTACCGCTCATTAAATTTCGACCCGCTAATCCGACATCAGATCCAAGCCTTGATTTATTCATAATTTATTTATGTTTTTATAGGCATTCATGAGCTCGCTGAAAAGCTCGGTTTTGCTTCTTTTCATCAAGGAAAAGAAGAAAGCCTTTCGGCGGCTAGCCGAGGCAAGCCAGTGCAAAGGCAACGTGGTTTATCAGTTCTGAAAGTGCTTGGTGAGCCAACAACCATTGGATGAGTTTTTATTATTTAGGTCCTGAATCAAGTTCAGGATGACGACCGTTTTAACCCACCGTTCATGTAAATGCGAGAAAAGGTTCAGTGCTGAACGAAGTTGGTGGGTTGAAAAGCAGGGATCCTTCGCTGCGCTCTGGATGACAAATCCTGCTCGCTTAAATAATTTTCCCGCAGATTAAGAAGATTTCCGCAGAAGCGAAAGGTAAAAATCTGCGGTAATCATTTATATCTGCGGGACCAACCTTTGCATTATGCTGGAGGACGAATCTATTAGAAAATCGTCACTGCGAGTAGGTACGACGAAGCAATCTATTTTGAAGATTTTTCGATGGAGATTGGCTCAGCAGATGAAGCCCATACAATGACGGTTTTTTTTAGGTCCTGAATCAAGTTCAGGATGACGACCGTTTTAATCCACCGTTCATGCAAATGGTAGAAGTAGATCTGCAAAACATTTTAATATACAAGCCAGAGGCTAACAAAAAAAGAGGCGATATCATAATGATACCACCTCTTTTTGATAAATACTAACGCTTATTTAAAACGAATAAGTCAATCCGCCAAAAATATTTAATCCGTTTACTTGATAATACAAAAATCTATTGTATTTGCTGTTTAAGAGATTGTTCGCTTTTGCGAAAACAGAAAATTTATTATTAATTCTATAATCTGCACCTAAGCCTAAATCAACAAAACCTTTAACCGTTTCGATGCGTTCTATCCCGGTGTTAGGCACAAGATATTGTAATGGATTAACTGGCGCCTGCACATTTACCTTTGCTTTCACATCATCCTGAATCACAACTGCTGCATTAAAGCTTAACTTTTTGTTGTAAGTGTAGAGGAAGTTTGAGCTTACCTTTAATCCTGGTTTAAACCAGGAATAAGTTTCCTGAGCAGGTTTCCAATCATCAACATTTAATTTTCCGGTCCATTTCAATGCATCGCTTACCTGTACCGAAAGCTCACCTTCAATACCCGTTAATTTCGTTTTACCGAAATCGTAAATCACATCAAATTTATTCAGGTTATCAAAATTGTTGATGAATAAGGGCATATCATCAAACTGTTTTACGTAAACCCTCGCTTTGTAACCAAAACCTGGACCACCAGTTCCTTTAATACCAGCACTGAAACTTAGTTTTTCAACCGTGTTTTTGATCAGGATATTGCTGTTTAACCATGGGTTTTCATCAGTAAAACCCTTCAATGAGTTACGGTTTACGTCACCTTTAACTTCTCCAAAAACCTGTAGATAATCTGGAATTAAAGTGAAATCGGCAGTAACAGCAGGGAAAATCCTGGTGCTGCTAAATGCACCAAACTCCTGAACAAAATTTACGCCTGCAGTTACTTTTGCACCTTTAACCTGTAAACGGATGTACGGGTTTAAACGGAGTAAATTGTTGCCAACGCTAGTCAAAGCATCTTTAGTGTTTCCAAATTCAGTAGATGCCGCCAAACCTAAATTGAAAGAACTAATGCGTTTATTCAGATAACCATTTAAAGTTAAATAGTTTTCCTTCGCCTCAAATTTATCAGACCAGATATATCCATTAGCTTTAAGCGCGTAACTTAATGCATCAGGGTCTTCTGTAAAGTTTTTTACCAGTTCGCCTTCAAGCTCAACGAAAGTTAAGGCTTGCTTTTGTGGGTCTGTATTAAATGTTGGTCTGTCGGTATCAATTCCGTAAAAATTTGTTCCATGACGCTGAACATTAATGCGGCCACTTACCGTGTGCTGCTCCAAAATACTCCGGCCAAAAACACTTAATTGCTGGTCGCTACTATTTTGTTTATTTAATTTTCCTTCCTGGCTGAAGTGTCTGAAATATCCGCCAAGTTGTAAACCTTCGTCTTTTCCATTATTAAAATAAGCTTCACCTAAAAGAGTTGCCTGAGAACCAAATCCGCCTTTCACATAATTATTAATCAGGATACTTTCTTTTTCATCGGCCACTGCCTGTGCCTGTAGTTTTTGTATATCGCTATTTAACTCCAGCTTTTTATCAGTAATGCTGTAGTTAAGCTTTGCTTTGTAAATTTTAACGTCATCCAAATTCGGACTTCTTCTCAACTTCACCGCTTCAGCAAGAATGGGTTTGTATGGACGAACCACTTCGATTTCTTCGTTTACCACCGCTTTTTCCTCTGCCTTTTTTTCCTGCGCCTGAGCAGTCATTAAACCTGCAGCTAAAAAAAACAGTGAACTATATATATATTTAATCGACTTCATAATGCTACTTCTTCTGGTTTAGTTTTTCTAGTTTTTCTTTGGCTGTAGGGATGATGTCATCCTTGCCTTCATAATTATCAATGATACTTAACAGCGTACTTTTTGCTTGTAAGTTATCTTTCAACGCAACATAGTTATCAGATAAAAGGATAAACGCTTTCGCTACCCAATAATCATAAGATGCCATGTTGTTAACCAGGTCGAAACATGTTTTTGAAGATGTTTTGTAATCACCTTTATTATATTCTACCAATGCAAGATTGTATTTAGCTTCTGCTGCTGCAATCGTTTTGGTTTTTGCCACTACATTTTTAAATTCTTTTACTGCAGTAGTCGTATCTCCTTTTAATAAATAAGCTTTACCAGAGAATAAGCCAGAACTGTTTTTCTCTTCTTCCGAAGCTTTTTCTGATTCTTTAGTTAACTGTGCGTATTTAATCATGTCATCTGGCATGTTTAAAGCAGTATAAGCCTTTAACAAGTTGTTAATAGCAAAGCCGTAGTGAGATTTGTAATCTGTAGTGGTTTCTAATCTTTTTAAATAAACAATTGCTTCGTTGTATTTTTTCTGATTAAGGAACAGCTGTGAAATGCTCACTAAAGAACGTTCAGTATAATCACTTGTCCAGTCATTTAAGATAAATTCATAATCAACAATGGCTTCATCCGGACGATTCAACTTTACTAAAGATTCTGCCCTGATGAATTTGGCTTCTTTGGTATGAATGGCTTTCGGAAATTTATCGAAATAGGCATTAACAGCTTGGAAAGCGCCATTGGCATCGCCTTTTAAATAAAGATTATTTGCTGCTGCGAAAATAATGTTATCCTGCTCAGTGTTAGAATAATTTCCAAGCGGCGTGGTGTTTGCATAGGCGATAAATCCATTTGCATCTCCACGATCAATATAAATGTTTTTGATAGATTCCATGGCCTGCTTAGATTCATCAACCGCAGGATATTCTGTCACTACTTTTTTGAACGATTCTAAAGCGGCATCATCCTGGTCTTGGTTATATTGAACCAAACCGATCGTAACCAAAGCTTTCGGCACATAACTGCTTCGCGGATATTTTGCTACCAAAGCCACTAAATCTGATTTTGATTTATCAAAGTCGCCTTTGTTGAAATAGGTGTAAGCCGTTTCGAAACCGGCATCATCAGCATAATTCGAATTTGGAAACTGAGATAACAAGCTTTGCATGGTTGCAATTTTAGTATCATATTGTGTTTCCAATCCCTGGATCATACCTTTTTGGAAAGTAGCATAATCTTCAGAAGAAGTATGTCTGCTGATAATTTTATTATAGTTGCTCATCGCCTGGCCATAACTCTTATTTACAAAATAAGAATCGGCTAAACGGATTGTCGCATCATCAATCGTTTTCTGGTCTTTATCATCTCCAGCTAAAAACTTCTCAAAATAATTAGCCGCTTTGCTGTACTTTTCATCTTCGAAAGCAGCATAAGCTAAGGCATAATTTGCGAAATTGTAAACGCCGGTTTTATCGGCACCTGGAAGTTTCAAAAACTTTTCGAAGGTAGCAACTGCTTCACCGAATTTCCGTAATTCATACATTGATTCAGCTTTCCAGTAAGTATTTAAGGCATAAATCTCATTATCCTCTGGATATTTATCTGAACGTAAGAACATGGATAAAGCATTAGGGAATGCCCGCTCATTGTAAAACTCTAAACCACGGAAATAGGTTACTTTTTGATATGCTTCTTTAGCTTCTAAAGTTTTATCAGGAATAGGCTCTAAAATATCTACTGCTGCCTGATAATTTTTAGTGGTTAATAAAACTTCACCCAATAAGGTTTTAGCCTCATTAATTTTGCGTGATTTAGGGAAGGTTTTCAAAAATCCCTGAGTGGCTTCTAAAGCCTGTTGGTGAAAATCAAGTTCATAACTCAGTTTGGCATAACTCAACCAGGCTTCTTCCTGAATCCCTTTATCGAAATCTAAACGTGATGCCCTGAAGAACGCACTTTGCGCTTTTTGTTTGTTGCCCAATTGGATAAATGCTTTACCCAAAGTATGCATCCCGTTTTGGAGATATACATCATCCGTATTCAATTTCTCTAAAACCGCTACAGATTCTTTATATTTCTTGTTTTGCAACAGCGAATATCCATACTGATAAATAAACAGGTTGTTTTTGGTTTCACTTTTATCTTTTGCGTAAAACTCAGCAAAATATTTTTCAGCGTTTTTGAAGTCTGATTTTGCAAAATAAGAAGCAGCAACCAAACTCAACATTTCAGGCTCGAACTGTTGTTTGGTTTTCTGAATGGATTCAAGCGCATAGCTGATTACGTCATCATAGCGCTCATCTAAGTAATACATCGAAGTGATGTAGTAAGGGTAACTCGCCTCATAGGTAGGAGAGCCTTTCAACTTTTCGAAGTTTGCAAGTGCTGTTTTGTACTCCTTATTCAGGTAATTGATATAGGCAAAGTAATAAGTAGCACTTTCCTGGAAATCGCCTTCTTCTTTTTTAACCTGTTCAAATAAAGGTTCTGCTTTTTCGTAATCCTTAAGTTCAAAATAAGAGTAACCTTGTTTAAACTGATATTCGTTACGTTGTTTGGCAGAAAGGGTAGAAGGATCTGTTTTCTCGAACCACTCTAATGCTTTTTTATAATTCTTCTGACCAAAATAAGTCTTTCCAACATAAAAATAAGCCAGTTTGGTATTCGGATTTAATGGATAATCGCGAATGAAAGCCTGAAATAAACTCTCCGCATCGCTATTAGTTAACTCCAGCGCACAAACGGCTGCATAGAATTTCGCATTCTCTTTTAAAAGGGATAATTCGGCGTTACTCTCAGTTTGGGTAGAGGATTTGTATCGCAATTGCTCTACCAATTTAAACTGATGCGCCGCCGCAGTGTACTTCTCTTTGTCTAATAATTCTAAACCGGTCTGATAGTTTCTATTGAGGTTTTGCACCGCACTAACTTGCGCATACGTGCTAAAACTTCCTGCTAAAAGTAGCGGAATTAGTAAGTATTTTTTCTTCATTATTCTATATCTTTTTTCATTGGCAATACAAACATCATGGTACCAGTAGCAGTTGCTAAAAACACGATGTAAGCATTGATTTCAAATATGGTCGCTACGAAATTAGAAATTGTAACCGCGTTTATCAACATAAGTAATTAACATCTGTTAATAACACAATTAAACGTAGGGTTTTTTGGTTTGGTATCAGGATTAATACGAATGTGGAAAAAAGTTAGGTTCATCGGTGCAATAGTTCATTTGTCATTGGTACCGCCGCATCCGGTAGAGGTTCATTGGTTAATTTGTCATTGGTTCATTGGTCACACCATCAATCATTGCAGGGTGGCCTTTTCCCAATTAAGCCTGCTTGCTGATAGCAATTTTGTATAAATCACATAGAAGGGCTGATTGATAGTTATTACATCCTATAAACTGTTTGAAAGAAGTTCATTATTACCCTCGTTATAATGATCAATGGATTATGCTGGGCTCGGCAACACAAAGAAATGAACAATTATTAATGCACGATATTGGTTTATGAAATATGCACTACTGAACTATCGACTATTGAACTAATGACGATTATCAATGCTCCATGCTAATCTGTGCTCCCTGTACTAATAAACAAATGACTAATGAACTATTGAACTAACCTACCCCTGGCTTGCCAGTAAATAAAGCACTGCCATTCTCACCGCCACACCATTTTCTACTTGTTCCAGGATGATGGATTGTTTGCTATCGGCTACATCACTGGTAATCTCCACACCGCGATTGATAGGGCCTGGATGCATCACAATGATTTCCTTATCAAGGTTATCTAGGATTTGCTTGTTGAGGCCATACATCATGGCATATTCCCTGAGTGATGGGAAGTATTTAATATCCTGGCGCTCCAGTTGAATGCGAAGCATATTGGCTACGTCGCACCAGTTTAATGCTTTGATGAGGTTATGTTCTACTTTCACGCCCAGCTGATGGATGTGTTTCGGGATTAATGTTGTCGGACCGCAAACCATCACTTCAGCGCCCAACCGTTGCAGGCAAAGGATGTTTGAAATGGCAACTCTCGAGTGTAGGATATCGCCCACTATAACCACTTTCTTTCCGGCGACATCGCCTAATTTCTGGCGGATGGAAAATGCATCAAGCAAGGCTTGTGTAGGGTGCTCATGTGCTCCATCTCCCGCATTTACAATCTGCGCTTTAACATGTTTACTTAAAAACTGACCAGCACCTGCGTACGGGTGGCGCATCACCACCATATCAACTTTCATTGATAAAATGTTGTTCACCGTATCGATTAAGGTTTCACCTTTACTTACTGATGAAGAAGATGCGGCAAAATTAACTACATCGGCAGAAAGTCTCTTTTCAGCCAGTTCGAAAGAAAGTTTAGTTCTGGTAGAGTTTTCGAAGAAAATATTGGCAATAGTAATGTCGCGAAGTGAAGGAACCTTTTTAATCGGTCTGTTAATCACCTCTTTAAAATTATCTGCAGTTTCGAAGATTAATTCGATATCATTCCGGTTAATATCTTTAATGCCTAAAAGATGTCGGGTTGATAGTTTGTCTGCTGCCATTTTCTATATTATTGTTTATTATAATGTTATTACTTTCAGATAGAGATTCTATGCCTAAATACCCTCTGTAAGCGTTCATGCTTATTTTAGTAAGGGCGGTTCAGATAATAAAATCACTTTGTCTTCTGCTCCTTCACTTGCCCAGGTAACTTTAACCTGCTGCGAGTTTAAGCTATCTACCTTGTGGCCGATATAATCTGGCTCAATTGGTAAATGCCTGCTAAACCTGCGGTCGATTAATACCAATAGCTCTACTTTTGCTGGTCGGCCGTAGGCCAATAAAGCATCAAGTGCTGCACGGATGGTTCTGCCTGTCCAGAGCACATCATCAATCAGGATCACTTTTTTGCCTTCGATGATAAAATCGATAGAATTGCTGCTAGCCGTTACTAAACCATCTTTCCTACGGAAATCATCTCTAAAAAAAGTGATGTCGAGATTTCCTTTCAGGATTTTTTTATTCTTTAAGATGTTTTGAAGTTCCTGTTGGATCCGGTCTGCCAAAAAGATTCCTCTCGGCTGGATGCCAATTAAAACGGTATTCGCGAAATCGTCGTGGTTTTCAATTAACTGATGGCAAAGCCTCTTAATTGTTATTTGAATTTTTTGTCCGTCAAGAAGTGTTTTCTTTTGCATTGAAGAAGGATTGGGCAAATATAGAAAAATGTTTGAAGGTTGGAAAGTTGAATTTAAAATAGATCGTGATTAAACCCAGATATCATTTTCTGCAGTCAAAATTATGGGTTGATCGCCGGTAATCAAAATGGTATGTTCATGTTGGGCAACGAATCCGCCCTTATTGCCGACAAGTGTCCAACCATCTTTTTGGGTTTCAGCAATGCTCGATGCCGTAGAGATGAATGTTTCTACAGCTACAGTGGTGTTTTTTCTGAACCTGTCTGAATTGTATCGGTCGTAAAAATTGGCAATTTCGTGCGGCGCTTCATGTAAGCTTCTGCCAACACCATGGCCGGTTAAGTTTTTAATTACACGGAAACCTGATTTTCTGGCTTCAGTTTCTATTAAACGACCAATATCTGAAATTTTAACTCCACCTTTTATCTGATTAATTGCCTTTTTAAGAATGTTTTTGGAAGAATTAACCAACAGATGATGTTGATGTAAATCTTCACCTAACACAAAAGAACCACCATTGTCTGACCAAAAGCCATCTAATTCTGCAGATACATCAACGTTAATCAAATCACCTTCATGCAATATCTTTTTATCCGAAGGGATACCATGTGCAATTTCATTATTAACGCTGATGCAAGTCCAGCCGGGAAAGTTGTAGGTTAACCTGGGTGCCGATTTTGCACCGAGGTCATTCAGAATCTGGCCACCGAAATCGTCTAATTGCTTAGTATTGATTCCTGGCCTGGCAAAATTGCGCATCTCTTTTAAGGTGCAGGCAACCGCCTGACTCACCCTTTTCATTCCAACTAATTCTTCTTCGGTAGTGATTGACATTGCTTATTTTTTTGCTAAAGTAGAGTTTTAGATATTAAAGTGAAAAAATCAATAACTTTATACCAATGATTTCTTCAAATCCGGTAATTTTTTTTGATGGTGTGTGCAACCTTTGTAATGCATCGGTACAGTTCGCAATAGAACATGATCAAAAAGATCTTTTTAAGTTTACTGCTTTGCAGGGAGAATATGCCAAAAAAGTTTTGCCTCAATTTGGTATCGATTTGAATAAAATTAATTCGATTATCCTGGTTGAAAATGATCAACTCTATACCAAATCATCAGCTGCGCTGAAGATAGCAAAGCACTTAAACGGATTATGGCCAGTGCTTTATGTTTTTATGATCATTCCAAAATTTATACGCGATGCCGTTTATGATGTGATCGCTAAAAACCGCTACAGATGGTGGGAAAAGCAGGAAAGTTGCTGGGTGCCAACTCCTGCGTTGAAAAGTAAGTTTTTAGATTGATGATAGCCGATTAACAGCTCATTTTCATCAAAGAATAAATACCCAATAGGCGGTATTGGTTTCGCTCTGCGAGCGCGATAGTTTTGTTATAAAATTAAAGATTATGACAAGCAAACTTTCTAAAATCTCGCTCTTGGCCTTTTTAGTACTCAATTTATTCATCATTTCCTCTTGTAAAAAAATAGATGATGCACAAGCAGCTTTGGAAGAAGCATTTGAAGAAATGCTCGGCATCAGGGCATTAGCCGAAGAACTCGATAAAACTAATTCCAATTTTAATAACATCGAAGAAATTATTATTAATGGCAAAAGTGTTTCTACAACAGCTTTGCAAATGGAATTTTCTTCAAGTGTACCTTATTCATTTAAGAAAAAAAGATATACCTTAACTGGATCTGCATGGACGATTACCACCACAAATTATTCTGGCAATTTCCCTAAATCATCACTCACCAACAAAAGCATCGCCAATAATTTCAAGGTTACGGTTCAAAATAATACACCTCAGGTCTCTATCAATAATGTAACAGTCGGCAATCCGGTTAGTGGTGGGTCTACTGGAGGTTCAAGTGGAGGCACTGACCCAGGTACAGGCAGTTCTACCACCACTTTAGTAGATCAGGTTGTTTCAGGGAATGATTATGAGCTTAAAACCTTCTCATTCACTCTTCCGGCAGGAGTTAAAAGCATGACGGTTAAAACCACAGAAAGTACTGCTGCTTATCGCAATACGGCAGATTTGTTTGTTAGAAAAGGTTCTGCACCAGTAGTGGCAGGGCCTAAACCTCCTACTTACCAACCTGCTTATAAATGGACAGCCGATTGCAGTGGAATCTTAGAGAACCGTTCGGATGAAACCTGTGTTTTTAGTAATCCAGGCGCTGGAATATGGTATGTTTCGCTTTATGGTTATAATACTTATTTTAGTTCGCGGGTGCTTATCACTATTACAAAATAGAATTAATACATTTTTAGTGTCTTTTATCTTAAAACGAGGTGAAAGACACTATTTGCCTTCTGCATCTTTTTTCCTATTTCCAGGTCCCCACAACCAGATTGTTAAAATGGTAAACGGAATAAAAATACTGAGCCAGATAACAATGAAGATTCCACGCTGTTTAATAATATCGGCCTCATCAGTGAAAAATACATTGATAGTTTCCTTTAAAACGAACAGGGTAATCAGTGTAGAAATTATGGCAAAAACTTTTCTCATCATTTAAATTTGATGCAAAGATTGTATTAATTTTTAACAACAAATGTTATAAAATGAAAAAGTCTGCCTTATTGTTCCCAACTGACCTTAAGTTTTAAGTATTGGGTGCTATTCTGCTGTCTTAACTGGTACTAAATTTTGCAATTCATCTTCAGTAAAAAGGCGGCAATGTATTTTGAAGGTTTTTTGCAGAGGTGTTTCTAAAGAAAATCCGCCCACGCCGAAACCATCAAGAACATCTAACGTAAAGTGCGAAAATTTCCAGTATTTAAAAAGATCTCTGTAATAGTAGCTTCCTTTTTCGAAACACTGTGGTTGGGTGCCTTTACAACATCAACCCGCCTGATAAAACATAAGCTCGCCATGTTTTTCTTTGAGAACTGCGATTAACTCTTTGGTTATGAGTTGGGTTTTAGTGAAGCCAATTATTTTATCAGAACTTTCAAAAAAATTGCCGGAATAATACCTGGTGCCTATCAGTTGCAGGTTGCAAATCATTTAATCCATTAAATTTTTAATCTTTTCGTTTAGTTCTTTTAGTGGTTTAGAAAAGATGCTGTCGTTCATTTTTTTAGCTGCGTAAATAAATGGTATGCCTATCAACGAAACGAGTGTAATTTGAATAAAGAAATGCGGTAAGTTGAATACTTTTTCAAAAGTTTCGTGTATAGATAACCGATAAGCAAGCAATCCAATTGGGCCAGAGAGGGGCAAGAAGAGGTAGCCAAAAATGTTTTCGCTCTTTAAAATTTTTTTCATAGCATTTAGGTTGTCTGATAGAACCTGCTTTGTATCAGTGTTATATTCAATACCTGTTTTGATTTTATTAAATTCTTTCATGCAAAAGGCTCTTGAAACCTCATAAATAATGAAGACCGCGAGCAATAAAAACTTAAGGTCGCTTCTTACAAAAAATGCTGCTGCCAATATCGGTAAATTAATAATTCTAATCCACCTTAGTTTCCATTTCAGTTTAAATATCAAGTCTTGCAAAAGATGATGTGATTTTTCGTCAATAGTGATATTTGCAATATTTATATTATCTGCTTTTGAGTTGAACTCAAGACTTAAATTTTGCCATTCCTGTTCTAAATTCATTTTACTTGCTTGCCGGTTAAAAGTGTACTCAATTGTTGTTTAATTCGGTGTAGTTTAACGTTTGTGCTATTTCTCGAAATGCCTGTCATTTCGCTTATTTCTGTATTGGTAAATCCATCAAGGTGAAGCATAATTATACCTCGATCTATTTCGGATAATTGTTTAATGCAACGGTAAAGCCAATCGGCACGTTCAGAAAGTTCCGGAGGTTCGAAATAAGAGTTAAATTCATCATGATCCCTGATTTGGGTTAGCTTCTTCTGTTTGCTTAAAAATGAAAGTGAAACGTTTAAACTTATTTTGTAAAGCCAGGTAGAAAATTTAGCCTCACCTTTGAAACGCGGATAAGCACTCCAGCTTTGGTAAATAATTTCCTGGTACAAATCTTTACGATCTTCATCGTTGTCGGCATAAAGGTTTACCATTTTATAGATAATGCCTTTATGCTCCTCCAATTTTTCCAGATAAGATTTTTCAATCATTTTAGATTTTCCTTATCTGCTTTTTGATAAACGATTGTTTTTAAATTCTTTCTGGTACTGATAAATTACCCTAAATAAAGATATTACTGCTACTGTGAGTAGAAAATACTTAATATAGACGGGCGTAGCCTGAAGACTGGCTACAATAAGAAAAAATCCTATTAAGCCAAATTTTGAGTTTCTGTTATCCATTGCTTTTTTAAATTATGTGAACAGTTAGTAAGCAATGCATGTTAAAAAATTACAGGAAATGAAAATTAATTTTCGAGATACCTTTTTGAATAAGTGATACCCATTAAGTCGTAACGTTTAAATTGAGTTTTCAGGCGTTTTTGAAAATCAGTATAGTTTCGTTTTTCTTTTGGGCTCCATAAAACTTCACTTAAGGCATCTAATCGTGGAAAAAGTTGGTATTGAACTTTCGCCGGATTGGTAATGTATTCACTCCATAAACATCCTTGTCCGCCCCAAATGTACTTGGCTTGTGCTGCGTTTAATTCAGTTGGAACAGGTTCGTAATTGTAAACATCTACCAGAAGAGAAGCTTTGCCCGCCGTTAAACTATCTTCTTTAATAAATTGAGCATGGTTGAAATAAACTTTATCTTCAGGAGTCATTATAGCTTTATGGTTTTGCCTAGCTGCTTCTATGCCACCTTTTTCTCCTTGCCAACTCATCACCACTGCATTCGGAGCCAGGCCTCCTTGCAAAATCTCATTCCAGCCAATGATGGTTTTTCCTTTATTGTTTACAAATTTTTCAATTCTCCTAATGAAATAACTTTGTAGTTCGCTTTCCGTTTTAAGGCCGTTTACTTTCATAATTTGTTGAGAAACTGCAGATTGCCTCCACCAAACCTTTGAAGCCTCATCACCACCGATATGGATATATTGCGATGGAAATAAAGCCATTACTTCGGTTAAAACGTTTTCTAAAAATTTGAAGGTTGAATCGGAAGCTTGCAATACATTGTTGTATTTATTCATCATTCCCCAGGTTTGCGCAACCTCATATTTTTTACTGGGCTCAGTACCTAATTCTGGGTATGCTGCAAGTATAGCCATGCTATGGGCAGGCATCTCAATTTCAGGAATAATGGTAATGTAACGTTTGGTGGCATAATCAACTACATCCTTAATTTGTTCTTGCGTGTAAAAACCGCCATGTTTAATGCCGTCTGTTTTAATCACCGCATCTTTTGGCGTTATTTTTATTTCATTTGGCAGCACCTGATATTTAACATTTTCATTTCCTTTTCCTGGCCATAAACCAACTACGCTACCATTTCTCCAGGCACCAATTTCAGTCAGTTTTGGGTATTTTTTAATTTCGATTCTCCAGCCATGGTCATCCGTTAAATGCCAGTGAAAATAATTCATTTTGTGAAGTGCTAAATAATCGATGTATTGCTTTACAAAAGCCACATCAAAAAAATGCCGACTCACATCAAGGTGCATGCCGCGGTAATCGAAACGGGGATAATCGACCATAGAAACGGCAGGGATTTGAACAGGAAAAGCTTTACGGGAATACGGTAACAATTGAATTAAAGTTTGGATACCGTAGAAAATTCCCTTTGGAGATGAAGCACTGATTTGGATTTGTTTATCATCAGAAGAAAGCTCATACCGATCTGGATTTGTGGTTTTGACCGCATTTATTTCCAGTTTGATTACATTACTTTTTTTATTGAATGTACTATCTCTGCTGATCACGATTCCATAGTATTTCGAAAGATAATCGGTAAAAAATGTGATGCTATTATTTAAGGAGTCTGGCGCAATAATCTGTGTATTTTGATCGATCGTAAATGGCGCAGTCTTTTGTTTTATATTGAGTTTAACAGGCTGTGGGATGATATTTACCTCCTGGGCAGAAAGATTTAATGCGATTAAAGTTAGAAACAAAAAGATGGATTTTTTCATAGCAGGATGATAATTCCTGACAAAAGTAATAATTATAGGTGGATGAAGGGAAAAGGTTTGGTATAACGAATTACTTATGTTACAAGAACTACACAAAATCTGGGTGTAGCGTCTCGCTACGCCTCATTTAATGTAGCGATCATGTTAGGATTGCTTCATCGTACCTCCGTGTATTCGGTGTTTCCGTGGCAAAAAATAGTAAAAATCTTGTTGTAGCGTCTCGCTAAACGCAATAGCGATCGCATTAAGATTGCTTCACCGTGCCTCCGTGTATTCGGTGTTTCCGTGGCAAAAAAATAACCAAAATCTGGTTGTAGCGTCCCGCTACGACTCAACGTATTTAGCGATCGCATTAAGGTTGCTTCGTCGTACCTCTGTGTGATCGGTGTTTCCGTGGCAAAAAATAACCAAATCTAGTTGTAGCGTCTCGCTACGACGAAACGGTATAGCGATCGCATTAAGATTGTTTCGTCGTACCTCCATCTATTCAGTGTTTCCGTTGCAAAAAATAACCACAAAAAAATCCCGATAACTTTCGCTATCGGGATTAATATATTCAGTTAAAAAGAACTAGCCTTTTTTAGCTTTGCTTTCTTCGCCTTCTAATTGCGATTTCAATTGAGCCAATACGTCTAAGTCTCCTAAAGTAGATTTCTCTACAGAATCTTTAACTTTTTTCACTGCTGTGATAGATGCTTTAGCTTCTTTTTTCTTAGTAGCACGTTCTTCTGCAAGAACTTCAGCTTTAACTTCTTCCCAAATACGGGCGTGAGAAACAACAATACGTTTAGCCTCTTTGTTAAACTCAATGATTTTGAAGTCGTTAGTTTCTTCAGCTTTAACTGAAGAACCATCTTCTTTAACCATGTGTTTAGTTGGTACGAAACCTTCTACACCATATGGTAAAGCAATAACAGCACCTTTATCAGTTACTTTAACAACAGTACCCTGGTGAACCGAATCTAAAGTGAAGATCGTTTCAAAAGTATCCCAAGGGTTTTCTTCTAATTGTTTGTGACCTAAGCTTAATTTACGGTTATCAACGTCTAATTCTAAAACAACTACATCTAATACATCACCAACTTTAGTGAATTCGTTAGGGTGGTTTACTTTTTTAGACCAAGATAAATCAGAGATGTGGATTAAACCATCAATACCTTCTTCGATTTCAACAAAAACACCGAAGTTAGTCATGTTTTTAACAGTTGCCTGGTGCTTGCTTCCAACTGGGAATTTAGCAGCAACTTCTTGCCATGGATCGTTAGATAATTGTTTAATACCTAAGCTCATTTTGCGGTCGTCTCTATCTAAAGTTAAAACTTCAGCTTCGATCTCATCACCAACTTTTAAGAATTCTTGTGGATTTCTTAAGTTTTGTGACCAGCTCATTTCAGAAACGTGGATTAAACCTTCAACACCTGGGATGATTTCTAAGAAAGCACCGTAATCTGCAACAGTTACGATTTTTCCTTTTACTTTAGAACCAACAGCTAAGTTAGCATCTAAATTCTCCCAAGGGTGTGGAGTTAATTGTTTTAAGCCTAAAGCGATACGTTTTTTCTCATCATCGAAATCTAAAACAACAACGTTGATTTTTTCATCTAATGATAATACTTCTTTTGGATGCTCTATGCGGCCCCAAGAAATATCAGTAATGTGAAGTAAACCATCAACACCACCTAAATCGATGAACACACCGAAATCAGTAATATTTTTAACAGTACCTTCTAATACCTGACCTTTTTCTAATTTAGAAACGATCTCTACTTTTTGGCTTTCTAAATCGTCTTCAATTAACACTTTATGAGAAACAACTACGTTTTTAAACTCATGGTTAATTTTAACAACTTTGAATTCCATTGTTTTACCCACGTATACATCGTAATCGCGGATAGGTTTGATATCAATCTGAGATCCTGGTAAGAAAGCTTCAACACCCATGATATCAACAATTAAACCACCTTTAGTACGGCTCTTAACGAAACCATTGATGATTCTATCATTTTCAAGAGCCTCGTTAATTGCTTCCCATGATCTTTGGGTTTTAGCTCTTTTGCGAGAAAGGATCAATTGACCGTTAGCATCTTCTGGTGCTTCAACGAAAACGTCAACTGAATCGCCGATTTTAAGATCTGGTGTATCACGGAATTCTGAAGTAGAAACTAAACCGTCTGATTTAAAACCTACGTTTAATACTACGTCTTTGTTGTTAATTGAAACAACAATACCGCTAATGATTTCACCTTTAGTGATCTGATTGAATGTTCCGGCATACATATCTTCAAACTTTTTACGGTCTTCTTCATTGTAATTACCAAAAACTTTTTCATCTGCATCCCAATCGAAATCTTCCGTTGGTGTTGCTAATGATGATTTGATCGATTCGATCGAAACTGAATCTGCTTCTGATTCAATCGTTTCTTTTTCAGTCAGGCGACCGCCTTCTCCCTGAAGTTCAGCTGTTTTAGCTGCTAATTCTTTTTCTGCTACTTGTTTTTTAGCCATTAATTAATTATCTCCTTTTTTCCCTATTTAGGGACTGCAAAGGTAAAACTTTTTTAATTAATAGAAAAGATTTTTTTAATAAATGTTGCTGATTTTTAGTGGATTAGAATAGGAGTATCAAGTATTTACTATCAGGTATCAAGATTGGGCGCTTAGAGGAGTAATGATGAAGGATAAAAGAGCAAGGATGAAGGAGCAAAGATTAAAGATGGAGCATTTAGATAAGATATGGTGCAATTCTCTTCTTTCAGAGAGTATTCCAAAGAGCAGGGTAGTTATTTTCTTAAAAATTTAAATTAATTGTTTGGAAATGAGCGTTCAGTAATTCTTCGGAGGTAGCAGTCCCGTTATCGCTTATAGTCCTCGCTGCGCTGTGGGCTATCTGCTCTACCGGGTTTAGATTGAAAGGGATGTGAAAAAAAACTCAGATTAATATACAACGAAACTTAATTACAAACGCTACTCAGGAATTTCATGTAACAGCTCCAGAAGTTCTTTATCTGAAATGTTTTCTTTTTCAGATTTATCGTAGATAGAGAGTAAGTAGACCGTAGAATCGGTCACGATGAAATTTGTAATAATTCTGGCTCCTCCAGATTTTCCTTTACCTTTTGAGGTAATCGCAATTCGAATTTTATAACAATTTTTGCCAATAGGAGTACCTAGGTTTGGATTTTTCTCTAAATCATCAAATAATATAGATAATTCAGCTTTTAGCGAATGATATTTTTTGGAAAGCTTTTTAAGTTCCTTTTTAAAACTTGGAACGGCTATAACATCATAATTCATCAAGCATTTGTCTTGCTGGTATTCCCTTCAATTTACCCTGCTTTATCAATTTCATCTCTTCAACAGCTTCTTTTATTTCTGCTATCAAAATTTCTTTTGGTTCTTTGATAGTTTTCGTTTTAACATAAGGAATGCTATTGAGCACATCCATTAATGAGGACGCTTTATGATCTGGAATTTCTAATAACACTTTCATACTACCAAATATACAAAATTTAACAATGCTATTTTTTCGTAAAAGTTCCCCTCGTAAAACCTTCTCCAATTAAAGTATTTTCATCTCTGATCAACAGCATAATCATATTTTGCTGATCATAAAGTTTAATCATATCTCCTTCAATTACATATTTAGCCGTAAAGGTAGAGTCTGTGTAAGTATCTTTAACTATAACAGAATCATTAGTCCCGAAATCAAAAGTCTTATATTGAGTATCACTATCGCTTACAAATGTTCCGGAAACGGTTTTCGGCTGGATAAACGTAACAAAGCAAAAGTACACGACTACCAGCACCACTATTGCAGAGATGCCAATTAATATTTTATTTTGATTAGAATATTTAAAAATGAAAAACAGGATCGTTCCAAAAACCAATGCAACGATTACAAACAAAATGATATTCGAATAATCCTTCGCAATTTTAGGCACCTCTACTGATACCGCATTTTTTTTAACTACTGCTTTAACCGGAGATACTCTTACCAAAAATTCTTTACTCACCCAACCTTCACCATTGGTGACTTTAATTTTGAAATAATTGGCATTTGTAGAATCAATAACGGCAACATTTTCGTTTTCAGGAAGATATCCGGTTATTTTGCTTTTTGCATCGGCCTTTTCTCTAACCCTTAAGTTATCCGTTGTAACCCGATAAATCACATCTTCAGAAGTGCTGGCTGATGTACCCGGTTGAGGTGTACTGGCCTGTGGTGTGGCAGGCGTTGGTGTAGCTGTCGGAATCTTTTCCAGAAAATCCTTACTTGCCCATCCTTCTCTATTGCGAAGCTTGATCTTAAAAAACTTAGCATCACTGGCATCTAAAACGGTCACTTTTTCGTTTTGGATGATATTGGCAATTACTTTACTGTTTGCATCTTTGGTTTGCCTAACCCTTAATTTATCCGCAGTTACACGGTACAAATCCTGAGCCATTACCTGGTTGGAAAAAATAAAAAGCGCAATAACTAAGAAGAAAATTCTGGTCATAATATTGGGATTCTGCAAATCTGTTAAGAATAGTTTTGCAATTACGCTAAGCGCAAACATCGTGCTAAGCGTGCCAAAATTATAAAATAGTTTTGATTAGCGATAGAAAAGAATCGAAATGTATCTCACTACCAACTTCCTCCGGTACCACCACCACTACTTCTGCCGCCACCCCAACTGCTCGATGAAGATGATGAAGAACTGCTACTTGATGAGGAAGAGGAAGACGACGATGAGGTAGATTTCACCAGTTTTGGCAAACTTACTTCTCTGATAAAAACTTCGAAATCACAGTTTTTGCATTCCTGCATTTCTTTTCCCTTGCCACTTCTTGCATAAGTTGCACTCAGTATTGTTTTGGTAAACGGAGCGGTAAAAGTATTGAAGCCACAACCCGGGCATACTTCAAATTTGTGTCTGTTTTCTCCATCGTTGGGTACCAGTTTTGTTTCTCCACTATTACCTTTCCAGATGTCGTACATTATAGATTCCACTTTTTCTTCCTTTTGCTGTCCCTTGCTTAAATATGGTTTTCCTGATGGGTTTTCATCACGATCCACCCTGGTCATCTCCTCTTTATTACTATCCAAAAGCGGAATAAAACGGGTTGCAATTTTTTTCTGTGCCCTTATTTTACTGATGATACCAATTAAAATTAATGGTGAGAAAAGAGCAATCCACCAGGTAGATTTAATAAATTTAACGATAGCATCAGATAAATTTTTGGGATCTTGATAGATCTTTTTCAATTTACCGAAGGTGGAATGATAATTTGCCAGTACAATTAAAGACAATATCGCATAAATCAGGTACGGGGTTGTTTTGATGGTGAAGATTCCGGATAAAGTACCAAAGCCAATGAAGATGAAAGCGAACCCGGTAAGGATAGATAATATCATAATTGTTCCGCAACCCAAATCAGAAAAAAGAGATTCCTTTTTTTGTGTTTTAGTTATGATGCTTCGTTTTTTTCTCAGGAAGAAGATACATCCTGCAAAAGCAGCAAGAACAACAACCATAGGTATCCAAAAATCATTAACTGTATTTGTTCCATCTGGCTGCGTGAAAAATTGATTCAGTTCCGATTTGTTCTCCGGATTCAAAATAATGATCCCGATAGCCTCTATTGTATTAATAATGCCTTTGCCAAAATCATTTTCTCTAAATGCAGGGAGTAAATTTTGCTCTGCAATATGCTTTAACTTTACATCTGGCAGGACACCTTCTACACCGGTTCCGGTAATAAACCGGTATTTCCGCCTGTCTTTTGCAATGAAGAGCAATAAACCGTTATTGGCGGTCTTTGAGCCGATTCCCCAGGTATTGAACAGTTCAAAGGCAAAATCGAAATCCTCCTGGTTTTGGTCAAAATTATTTACAATAACCACTGCAACCTGTACATTGGTTTTACTTTCAAATTCAGATATTGTACTATTTACCTCTGCAATATTGGTAGGTGAAAGTATATGGTCGGGATCACTTACCCAGCCACCGCCATCCTTTTTTGGATCAGGAATTTCCGCTACCGTGTACGCTTTTTGTCCGAAGACTGTAGCGGATAGAAATAAAAGAAATAGGAATGTTAAGCTTTTAATTGAAAACTGAGTATGGCGCATCATTTGGAAATCTGAACTAAAATTTTTTCGCCAGTTGGCAAAAAGAAATAATTAACATTTATTTTTTTTGCAAGCGATCCACTACCTGATCAAGCTTTTGCTTGTTTTTAGTGTAAGGCGCTAAATCAAAAAGCTTAACGGTTTTAAATTCTATCGGGTGACTTTCACTTTGCAGGGAGATGTAGCCAGACTTTAACGGCGTGCCATCAACTTTCGCTTGGGGATCAAAATTAGATACATTACCACCACCAATTTGCGGTTTGGTATATTCTAAAACCACTTCATTATCAATGATATGTTTGATTACAGAATCGCCAAGAACAAGGAAATCTGCAGTTACCCATTGATCACCAGAATAGGTTTTTGATTTTGAATCCAGACAATGTGTGGTGAAGAGTTTATCTTGATAATTAATGAGCGTTCCGGGTGTACATACATTACTGGTATGGCGAACATGTTCACCATCTCCACCAAGAATCTGGGCCTCAATCGAAATTGGGAAATCCTGATCTTTTAACATCGTAGCCGGATCCTGGCAGTGCAACATGGCGCCACTGTTTCTGGTTGCCCAACCTTCGCCACCTTTCGCCTGATTACCGACAAAACGGTATGTTACCCTTAATAGATAAGCTGAAAATGGCTTTTTGTAAAAGATATGACCATATTGCTGATCAAATTCATGGTAGCCATCATAACTTACTTTCATTAAGCCATCTTCCACACGGAAGGTATTGGCATAATTTTCTTTATAGTTGTGCTTGGCAATTTTGATATTCCAATCTTTTAAATCTTTTCCGTTAAAAAGATTGATCCAGCCTTTTTGAGCACTGGCAGTAATGGAAAAACAAGCGAAAATAAGAAAGGGTAGGGTGGCGATTTTTAATTTCATAGTAGCTTAATTGTTGCCACTAAATGTATGAAATTAAAATAAGCAGATAAATATAAAATACTATTCGGCCATTAACGGTTCAACTTTTCCAATTGCAAAATTAAGCTGCTCTTCCTGAGTTAAATTCGTATTGTCTAAAATAATAGCATCATCAGCCCTCACCAATGGACTTTCCTTTCGGGTAGTGTCAGCATAATCACGATGCGCCAGATTTTCGAAAACTTCTTCCAAAGTGGTTAAATTATTTCCTTTACTTTCCAACTCTTTAAACCTTCTTTCTGCTCTGATTTTAGGATCAGCTGTCATGAAAAATTTTAAAGGTGAATGCGGAAAAACAGTAGTGCCAATATCGCGGCCATCCATAACAATGCTTTTTGATTTGCCCATCCGCTGCTGCTGTTTTACCATTTCATGGCGAACAATTTTATGAGCAGACACTTCACTCACGTTTTGTGAAACAGGCATTAAACGAATCTCATCAGAAACTTCCTCGCCGTTTAACGTAATGTGCGATTCATAATCTCTTGAATGGAAATTTAATTCAATATGCTGCAAAGCATCAATAACAGCTGCATCATCATTCACATTAATATTGTTTCTTAAAAAATATAGTGTAACGGCACGGTACATTGCTCCGCTATCTACATAAATAAAACCTAATTTTTTAGCCAATGCCTTTGCCAGGGTGCTTTTTCCACACGATGAATAGCCATCAATAGCTATAACTAAGTTCTTTTTCATGTATTGTTATTCTGTTTCTCAGCGGTAATGAAGCTTGGTAAATTCTATAATTAAAATTAATCAAGTTGTAAATTTACCAGGTTTAAATCTGCTACAAAGGTAAAAAAAGACTGTTTAGTTACTAGCTTTTTTAGTTTGATTATCTTTTATAATTTTGTAACATGTTACCCACCAGAGAAGAAATTTTACGATCCATTACTTTTAAAACTTCCAGAAGTGGGGGCAAAGGTGGACAAAATGTAAACAAGGTTTCCAGTAAGGTCGAATTGATTTTCGATTTAGAGGCAAATGATTATCTCAGCGAGGAGGAGAAAACTTTATTGAGATCTCGCCTGGAAAACAGGCTGGATAGCGAAGGTTTACTCCATATTGTATCGCAGGAAGATCGAAGCCAGCTTTTGAATAAAGAAAAAACTGTGGCGAAGCTCATCGAACTTCTGAAAAAATCTCTTCATGTACAGAAAAAGAGAAAGCCAACCAAAATTCCTAAAGGTGTAATAGAAAAGCGGTTGAAAAGTAAGGCATATACGTCGGATAGGAAGAAAAGCAGAAGACCCCCTAGCCCCCTAAAGGGGGAATAAAACCCAGAGTAAAAAACAAAAAGTCAAAGTCCGCCTTTAGGTTATTTACAGGTGTTTATATCTTGAAGTGATAATACAAACTCACGCACTATAATACTGCGCTTTGGCAATACTTTTAGCTCCCTAAAGGGGAATAAAACGCAAAGTAAAAACTGCTATTTGTGCTGTTGTAATGCTATAGAAAGTCAAAGTCCCCTTTAGGGGATTTACGGGTGTTTATTTCTTGAAACGATACTACAAACTCAAGCCACTATAATTCTGTGCTTTGGCAACACTTTTAGCTACCTAAAGGGGAATAAACCCGAAGTAAAAAACTGCTATTTGTGCTGTTGTAATGCTATAGAAAGTCAAAGTCCCCTTTAGGGGATTTAGGGGTTTTATCTCCCAAACCGATAATACAAATTCAAGCCGCCATAATTCTGTGCTTTCGCAACACTCTTAACCTCTTTGGTTTTGAAGATGATATTAAAATCTGCGGTAAATCTTTTCGAACTGTAATTAACGCCAAACTGTTGTTCAAAAACGATTGGTTTTACATCAAATGTTAGTGGACTATTGTTATTAAACAAACTTCCCTGGATCGTAGCATCGTATGCAACCACATTTAATTGAGGCTTAGCATAGAAGAAAAATTCAGATTTGTTCAGGCTGGCTGTTTTTGAATCACCAATCACGGCGTTATGATAAGCACTGTTAAAAAGCTGATTCAACCTTCCGGCTCTAAAAAGCACTGATGTGCCCAAACCAGAAAATGTAGTTCCTAAATTTACATAACCTTGTCCGCTTAAATCGATAATCTGATCATTAGAGCGCAGTAATAATTTGCTATAGTTTGCTGCAAGATTAACAGCTACTTCATTTTTAATTTGATATTCCCATCCGGCGGGACTATAAAAACCAACTGTTTTATGTAGAAAACGCTGCGCATCTTGTGCCCAAGAGTTAGGCCCAACGGTACCCAGCTCAATACTGGTTTTTAATACACTTTCATTTTTATAAAAAACTGAATAGGCTCCGCCAGCATATAAATAACCTGCAAACGGTCTATCCTGATCTTCTCTTCTGGCAACCTGTCCCCAGTAAGGCGTATACATTTTTTGTCCGGCAGAAATTTCATAAGTCTTTTTTTCTATTTTATCTGAAAACCCGGCGGGATCTATCGCTCTGCGGAAGTAAAGAAATAATCCATTAGTGTAGTAGCGGTCGTTTAAAGTAGCTAAGTAGGCGTCGTTTTCAGTTTTAAAACCAAATTCATTTTTGAAAGATTGGCTAAAACCTGTAAGGCAGATTAAACAAAGAATAGCAGTAGTAAAAAATGATTTCATAAAAAAAGCCCGGACGATTACCCGGGCTATAAAAGTATTTATTGTTATCGAATATTCGATGAGTCATCCAAAAGATTTACCATTTAGTTGACAATCGGCGCAATTTTAATGCTTAGATCTAAAGGTTTTTTAACCTTATTTTTAGTTAAAGCTAAATCGATTACCTCACTCATTTCCGTTACATAATGGAAAGTAAGGTCTTTAATATAGCTTTCTTTGATCTCTAAAATATCTTTGCGATTACTTTTACAAAGAATAATTTCTTTAATGTTAGCTCTTTTCGCTGCGAGAATCTTCTCTTTAATTCCGCCAACCGGAAGCACTTTACCACGTAAAGTAATTTCACCCGTCATGGCTAAATGTTGTTTCACTTTACGTTGCGTAAATGCAGAAGTTAATGCAGTTAACATGGTTACACCAGCCGATGGACCATCTTTTGGCGTAGCGCCTGCTGGTACATGCACGTGAACATCCCAATTATCAAATAAGGTATAATCAATGCCAAACTCTGCTGCATGAGCGCGTAAATAAGCAAGTGCAATTACTGCAGATTCTTTCATTACATCACCCAGATTACCGGTTAAGGTTAATTTTCCTTTGCCAGGACTTAAGCTAGATTCGATAAATAAAATATCACCACCAACACTTGTCCAGGCCAGGCCAGTAACTACACCAGCCACTTCATTGCCTTCATACAAATCTTTATCGTAAATAGGGGCACCTAAAATGCGTTCTACATCTTCGTTGGTTAAGGTTATATTATATTCTTCTTCCATTGCAATTTTTGTTGCAACACCACGAACCAATGAGCCTACTTTTTTCTCCAAACCACGTACACCACTTTCGCGGGTATAATCTTCAATTACTTTTTCAATTAAAGCTGGTTTAAGAACAATGTCTTTTAATTTCAGACCATGATTTTCTTTTTGCTTAGGCAATAAAAATTTCTTGGCAATCTCTATTTTTTCTTCGATAGTATAACCATTAACCTCTATAATCTCCATACGATCGAGCAAAGCCGGTTGAATAGTACTTAATGAGTTAGCTGTCGCGATGAATAAAATGTTAGATAAATCATAATCCATTTCTACATAATGATCATAGAAAGCATTGTTTTGTTCCGGATCTAAAACTTCCAGCAATGCTGATGATGGATCGCCACGATGATCTGTTCCAACCTTATCAATTTCATCCAAAACAAATACCGGGTTATCTGCACCAGCTTTTTTAATTGATGAAATGATCCGGCCAGACATGGCACCAATATAAGTTTTACGGTGACCGCGAATTTCCGCTTCATCACGTATTCCGCCTAAGGCCATGCGTACATATTTACGTCCTAATGCTTTAGCAATCGATTTTCCCAATGAAGTTTTACCAACTCCCGGAGGACCAACCAAACAAAGAATAGGGGCTTTCATGTCGCGTTTAAGCTTCAATACAGCCAGATACTCAATAATTCGTTGTTTAACTTTCTCTAAACCGAAATGGTCTTTATCTAAAATGCGTTGTGCTCTTTTTAAATCGAAATTATCTTTGGTAAATTCACTCCATGGGAGGTCTAAAATAAGTTCCAGGTAATTGAGCTGAACAGAATAATCTGGCGCAGCAGGATTCATGCGTCCTAATTTGTCAAGTTCCTTATCGAAATGATCATTTACTTCTTTTGACCATTTTTTCAACTTTGCTTTTTCTTGCAGAGCATCAAACTCCAGATCAGCAGAATTTCCACCCAATTCTTCCTGAATTGTTTTTAATTGCTGATTAAGGAAATAATCACGTTGTTGCTTATCCAGATCAGTACGAACTTTAGATTGAATTTGATTTCGTAATTCCAGCATCTGCAATTCAATCATCAGCAATTCCATAACTTTTTGCGCACGATCAAGCAATTTATTCATTTCAAGAATCTTTTGCTTATCGGCCATTTCGGCATTCATGTTTGAAGAAATAAAATTGATCAAAAATGAATTACTTTCTATGTTTTTTAAAGCAATACTTGCCTCACTCGGGATGTTCGGAGAAAGCTGAATAATTTGAGCAGACATTTCACGAATCGAAGCAATTAAGGTTTTAAATTCTTTATCCGCCTTATGTTTCTGCTCTTCAAACTTCTTAACAACAGCTTTAATATAAGGCTCGTTTTGAACTTCTTCTATTAAGCTGAAACGTTGTTTACCCTGGATAATAACCGTTGTATTGCCATCTGGCATTTGTAGCAATTTAATGATGTTGGCTACTGTACCAACAGTGTTAAGTTGCTCAAAGGTAGGGTCTTCGATAGAAACATCCTTTTGAGATACAACCCCAATAATTTTGTTTCCTTTGTAAGCTTCTTTTATTAGTTTTATTGATTTATCCCGTCCCACGGTAATTGGAATTACTACCCCTGGAAACAGAACGGTGTTTCGCAAAGGTAAAATAGCCAAGGTTTCTGGCGTATCCTCATTGTTCATCTCCTCTTCATCTTGTTGAGACATTAAAGGGAAAAATTCGGTATCCTCATTTATTATTGGCATAGCAGAATGAAAATCAAATATATCTTGTTTACTCATTATCACGTTTCCTCTCACGACAAACTGGCAGTTTAATCGTATTCACATTGTTTAATTATGTTAGTAATATAATAATTTCAACTCTTGTGCCAAAGTAAAAACTATATTAATCTTATGTTAAAAAGGCAGAGAAATAAATTTATTGATGACAATATCATATTTTCTGATTTTTAGCGTTTATGGTATTATTAAGGGGTTTCCATTTCAAGGTGAAGAAAATTAAAACTATTAATTTATCATAATAGGATTATATTGCAAAAAAAAATCGCCTCCGAAAGGTGCTGGAGTTATCTAAATTATTATTCATACATGAACTATTTCAAAAAAGCAATTTTAGGATTAATCATTTTCTCGTCAACCACAACCTTTGCTCAGAATAATTATGAGAAAAGTATGCAGGCAATGATGAAAGGGGATTATAAAACTGCTGTTACGCAACTAGAAAAAGCCGATGCCAAAACGCCCGATAACGCTGCTGTATTAAAAATGCTGGGTTATTCTTATTTCCAGAATGGAGAATACGAAAAATGTATAGCTACCTACAGCCGTTTACTTTCCGTAAAGCCTGCAGAAGTATCAGCCTATTATTACCGGGGCAAAGCAAGATTAAATATTGCGAATGATCCCAAAGAATCGTTAAATACCATGCGGGAGAACTTTTATACCGCTGCCATTAAAGACTTTACAAAAGCAATTGAAATTACTGGTGATGAGGATACGCAAATGTTTCAAAATAGGGGTTTAGCCTATAAGGATTACGCCATCTTCAAATCTTACAAGGTGAAGAAAAGTGTGGAAAAGGTGGCTTGTGTAGCTTTGTTTAACAATTCTATTGCAGATTTTCAAAAGGTGTTAACCATGCAGCCGCTAAGGAAAGATATTATTGATTGGGTTACTTATGACAAAGCGCAGATAGCGAGCCTGAAATAATTTAAAAAAACATAAAAAAGCGGTCAGAATTTTATTTTCTGACCGCTTTTTTTATGGCTTAAATCTGGCAACAATTAAATAATCTTTTGAAGCCAGTAACCGTATTTTTTGTTGTTTTCTGATTTTGTATAATACATCTGGATAGTAGGTGAGTGTATCAAGCGATTGGTATAAGACGTTTTTATTATAGATTACAATTTCGACTTTACTAATCTCTGAGCCTTTATTTTCTATTGAAACTTTTTTTATCGGAATCTTTTTACTGTTAGACGTGTATGTTTGTACGCCATTTTGCTGGCTAACTTTAAAGCTCCCTTTCCAGGAGTTTCTGTTAATATCAGCATTAACAAAAATGGCAAGTTCCTTGTCCCAATCATTAATTAGCAATGATTTGGTTTCGCTCACGCCATTTATACTTACCGTTTTATCAACTTTAACTTTAGCATTCTTCAGCCGGATGATTTCTTTGCTGAAATATCCCTTCAAATCAAAATAAAATAAATCGGTATTTGCCTTAGCAGCTTCCCGTTGGTTACAAGAGAAAAAGGCCAGAGCAAATACCAGAATACCAAGTTTTCTTGTCATTATACCAGAACGTTTCCTGTCATTTCCTCTGGAATATCAACGCCTAAAATTCTCAGCACAGTAGGAGCGATATCGCCAAGTTTACCATCGGCAATAGTTTTATAATCGTTGTCGATCAATATACAAGGAACCAGGTTAGTGGTGTGTGCCGTATTTACGGAGCCATCTCCATTCACCATAAATTCAGAATTACCATGATCAGCCAATAAAATAAATGAATAACCGTTTTCCAAGCCTTTATTTACAACCATTTCGGCACATTGATCAGCGGTTTCTACTGCCTTAATCACTGCTTCAAAAACACCGGTATGCCCAACCATATCCGGATTAGCAAAGTTCAAACAGATAAAATCTGCCCAGCCAGTTTCCATTTCTGCAGTAATGGCTGCGGTAATGCCAGCTGCGCTCATTTCTGGTTGTAAATCATAGGTAGCTACTTTTGGAGAAGGAACCAAAATGCGTTTTTCATTCGGGAATTCACTCTCTCTACCGCCTGAAAAGAAGAAAGTTACGTGTGGATATTTTTCCGTCTCCGCAATACGAATCTGATTTTTGTTGTTCTCTGATAAAACCTCGCCGATTGTTTTTGTCAGATCATCTTTGGTAAACATCACATTTACTTTATCGAAGCTCTCATCGTAGGTGGTCATTGTAACATAATACAATGGTAGTTTATGCATCGATTGTTCTGGGAAATCTTTTTGGGTTAGTGCTGACGTAATCTCACGTCCTCTATCCGTACGGAAATTGAAGCAAATCACCACATCATCCGCCTGTATGGTTGCAACAGGTTCACCGTTATTTTGCGTAAGTACTACAGGATTTAGAAACTCATCCGTGATGCCATTGAGATAGGAATTTTGAATTGCACTTAATGCATCCTGTGTTTTCTCACCAACTCCGTTTACCATTACATCATACGCTTGCTTAACGCGTTCCCAGCGGTTATCGCGATCCATTGCATAGTATCGACCAACCATGGTAGCCAACTTTGCATTCCCATGTTGAAGGTGATTTTGAAGATCGTTAATAAAACCTAAGCCAGATTTTGGATCAGTATCGCGTCCATCTAAAAAAGCATGAACAAAAGTTTTTTCTACATGAGCCTCATTTGCTGCATCGCAAAGTGCTTTTAAGTGTTCAATGTGGGCATGTACACCGCCATTGGAAACTAAGCCGATAAAATGGACTGCCTTATTATTGGCTTTTGCATAATCAAATGCAGCAAGTAAAACCGGGTTGCTGTGCAATTCTCTATCAGCAATTGCTTTATTAATTCTACCAAGTTCCTGATAAACAACTCGACCAGCACCTAAATTCATGTGCCCAACCTCTGAGTTTCCCATTTGTCCGGCAGGTAATCCTACAGCTTCACCAGATGCTTCTAGTTTTGAGTGAGGATAATTTTGTAGTAAGGAATCAAAAAAAGGTGTTTTTGCGGCATAAGCAGCATCAGAATTATCCTGACGTCCGTAGCCCCAGCCATCTAAAATTATAAGTGCGAGTTTTTTATTGTTTATCATATTAATTCAAAAATTTATTCGTCGATACCAAAACATTTTCTGATAAAACATGTTTTAGTGTTTTATTCATAAGGCAAATATAACTTTATTGAAGGTTATACAAATTAAGAAATCGTTTTTTGATACGCTAATGGCATAATTTTAGCTATACGGTTCTGTATAAAATACAGAAATGATCCGGAGCTTGTTTTTACTTGTTGTTAGTTTGACATCGTTATATCTTCCTAGTGCTATCCAGGCAGATATTATTGATGATTTATCATCTTATTTCAAAGCTGGAAACACTAAGGAAATTGCTAAAAATTTCGCCTCAACAATCGAATTAATTATTATTGACGAAGAAGATGTCTACTCTAAAGCACAGGGTGAACAAATTTTGCGTGATTTTTTCATTAAACATCCACCAGTTAAAACAAGTGTTTTTCATAAAATTAATAATAGTCCAAACTATCGGTTTGGCGTTGTGATTCTTAATACTTCAAAAGAAACTTTCAGGGTTTCCATTACCATGAAAAAATTCAATAACAGTTTTTTAATAACGGAATTAAGAATAGAGCCTGCCAAAGATTAGCTTTCTTCTCCCGAAACCCTCATTTACCTCCTTATAACCTTTCTTAATATCCGCTTGTAAATTGTGTGCTAATAAATATTTCTTATTTTTGCAGCATAAAACCTATATTTTGGATATTCAACTGATACATCAATTCATAAAAAATGCCCTGGCTGAAGATGTTGGCGATGGTGATCATACTTCATTATCAACAATTCCTGCCGGTACGCAAGGCAAGGCTAAGCTCATCATCAAAGAAGACGGTATTTTAGCAGGTATGGAATTGGCGTTTGAAATTTTTGCCACTGTTGATCCGGATTTGAAAGTAACCGTGTTATTGCAGGATGGAGTAGCGGTAAAAGTTGGCGATATTGGTTTAACCGTAAGTGGAAGTACGCATTCGATTCTAATTGCAGAGCGTTTGGTACTTAATTGCATGCAGCGAATGAGCGGCATTGCAACGAAAACCCACCGTATTGTTTCCCTTTTAGAAGGTACCAACACTAAAATTTTAGATACCCGTAAAACAACTCCTGGTTTACGTTACCTGGAGAAATGGGCGGTACGAATTGGCGGAGGTGTAAATCACCGTATCGGTTTATATGATATGATTTTGATTAAGGACAACCATGTCGATTATGCTGGCGGAATTGCAAATGCAATTACATCTGCCAAAAAATATTTAGCCGATCACCACAAATCGTTGCAAATTGAAATTGAGGTGAGGAATTTGGAGGAATTATCTCAGGTATTGGCTGTTGGCGGCGTAGACCGCATTATGCTCGATAACTTTAATTTTGACACATTGAAAGCTGCGGTTAAACTAATTGATGGCCAATTTACTACTGAAGCCTCAGGGGGGATCACTGAAGAAAACGTAGAGGAATATGCTGCTTGCGGAGTAGATTTTATTTCAATGGGGGCACTTACACATTCAGTGAAAAGCCTCGACATCAGTTTAAAAGCATTCTAAAAGTGATGTGTTATAAAATTGAAAGCTTATTTTTTGTATCATTGTAGGCTATGGTTACGGTTTATTCGCTCACTGCTTTATTATTTGCGTATCTATTTGGATCCATACCAACCGCTGTATGGCTCGGTCAGGCCTTTTATGGTGTAGACGTTCGGGAGTATGGAAGTGGTAATGCCGGGGCAACCAATACCTTCAGGGTTTTAGGTAAAAAGGCAGGTATAGCCGTTATGGTTATCGATATTGCCAAAGGCTACACGGCTACCAATCTAGCCTATCTTATCGGTATGTCTGTTACCGGGCCACAAAATTCAGTTGTTTTTGTTAACTATCAGCTTGCCCTGGGTGTAACTGCTGTGATGGGACATTTATTTCCCGTTTTTGCAGGTTTCAGGGGAGGAAAAGGAGTGGCCACACTTTTTGGAATGATTTTGGCAGTTAACTTCGAGGCATCTATGCTTTGCGTTCTGGTTTTTGTGATTGTATTACTATTAACGAAATATGTTTCATTAAGTTCAATCTGTGCAGGCTTTACATTTCCGCTCAGTGTTGTCTTTTTGTTTCAGGTTTCTATAAAATCAGAAGTGCTTTACGGCATGGTTGTCTGTGTTTTAATTTTAGTTACGCATCAGAAAAATCTCGAAAGATTGCTGAAAGGCAAGGAATCAAAAGTGTATTTGTTTAGGAAGAAAACCAATTAACAACAAAAATACAATCATTAAAACTTATTCGGCAGCTTACTGTTTAAATTTCGGTTTGCCTGAAGGGTTACTAAACTAAACTAAATCAAATTATGAAAAAGTTATTTTTAACAGCAAGCATTGCTGGCATTTTATTATTTAATTCATGTTCTACTGTTCCATTAACAGGGCGTAGTCGATTTGATTTAGTTAGTAACGATCAGGTTTTGCCGATGGCATTTCAAGCTTATAGCACATTCTTAACGGAGAATAAAACTACCGTATTATCTGCCTCAAATGCACAAGCACTGAAAGTTAAAACTGTAGGCAATAAGTTAATTGCAGCAGTTAAATCGTATATGAACAGCAATAACTATGGTAATTTAATTGCAGATTATCAATGGGAAGTTAACGTAGTTCAAAATAACGAGAAAAATGCATGGTGTATGCCCGGTGGTAAAATTGTGGTTTACACTGGTATTTTACCGATTACACAAGACGACGCTGGTTTAGCAACTGTTATGGGACATGAAATTGCTCACGCGATTGCTGGTCACTCAGCAGAGCGCATGTCGCAAGAGATGGTGGCCCAGGGTGTGGGTGCCGCGGCGGGTGTAGCCTTATCAAAAAATCCTAAAACACAATCTATTTTCAATACACTTTACGGTGTAGGTACACCAGTTGCGATGCTGAAATTCAGTCGTAACCAGGAGTTAGAAGCAGATCGTTTAGGTTTAATTTTTATGGCAATGGCCGGGTACAATCCACAGAATGCAACGAGTTTCTGGAATAGGATGTCGGCTGCATCTGCAGGAGCGCAAAAACCAGCAGAATTTTTAAGCACTCACCCAAGTGATGCCACTCGTATCGCTCAGATTCAAAAATATTTACCAGAAGCGCAACAGTATTATAAAAAATAAGGCTTTCGAGGTGAAAAGCTTTTAAGGTGGAAAGCTGAAGATTTAAAGGTGGAGGGTTTTTGCATTAAGCAGAAATTTCCACCTTTTTTATGTTTAAGCGAGACGCTATTACTAGAAATGATGCTACAACTGGAAAAGATTTATTTATTGTTTTTCTAAAACAACGCTCTAGTCAAGCTGTTTTCACTAACGACTAACGACTAACGACTAACGACTAACGACTAACGACTAACGACTAACGACTAACGACTAACGACTAACGACTAACGACTAACGACTAACGACTAACCTTCCAACACCTTTAACATTGCACTCGCTTTAAGTAAGCACTCCTCATATTCTTTTTCAGCATTACATTGATAGGTGATGGCCCCACCAACTTGGAAGGATAAGTATTTCTGGCTTGCATTATAAAGAATACTTCTGATGACCACATTAAAATCAAAATCTCCAGTTGGGCTAATGCACCCAAAAGAACCAGAATAAATGCCTCTTTTGGTTACTTCGTAGGCTTCAATTAATTCCATCGCTTTAACCTTGGGAGCACCAGTCATAGAACCCATCGGAAATGCATTTTTTATGGCGTCAATCAAATGAATATTTGGGTCTAATTCACAACTGATGGTGGAAATCATCTGGTGAACCTGCGGAAAGCTATAGATGCCAAAAAGTTCGTCTACTTTAACAGAACCTTTTACCGCAGATTTTGTAAGATCATGGCGCACCAGATCTACAATCATTACATTTTCAGATTGTTCTTTCGAATCGTTTTTAAGCTGAATGGCAATGCGCTCATCCTCTCGTGGATTATTGCTTCTCCTTGCCGTTCCCTTTATGGGTTGCGAAATGAGTTTGTTATCCCGTTTGCATAAAAACCTTTCCGGCGTTGCCGATAAAATGTAATGGTTTCTAATTTTAAAATAACCTGCAAATGGAGTAGGAGACAAGCTATTTAATGCCTCGAAGGTTTGAATAGGATTTATTATCGCATGTTCTGCGAAGAACTCTTGACAAAAATTAACTTCATAAATATCTCCTCGAAGAATGTGATTTTTTAAAGCGTTTACTTTATTGATGTATTGATCTTTTGTTATTCGCTTAGCAATCTTCAGTCGATTGGGCTTAGTGCTATCGCTAATGTTAAATTGCTTAATCTCATCTATAATCGAATCACTACCAATTAAAACTTTTATTTCACCATTTTTAACGCCGATTAAATACTTCGGAACAAAAAAATATAAATCAGAAAAAGCCAACTGGTCGGGATGATTCGATTCGAGATCTTCAATTCCATTTTTGAGATCATAACTAAAAAAGCCGAACACCCATTCCTTATGTAGCGAATAAAAACTTTTTAATTGATCAAATGCCTGAATAGTCGAACATTCTAATTCATGGTGAACGCCAGCTGCTATCATGAAATCATAAGCTGAATAAACGTCCTTATAATGATTAGAATCCAAAAAACAGCAAACATCAAACTGATTAGCCCAATGCAATGCTTTTTGTTTGAAATCAGGTCTGTTTTGTAGGGTTTTCAAAGATGCTATTTTTGTTTTTGATACGTTTTAAGACTATTTGTTTACTATTCCAGGTTTTTCTTGTCCCCTTTTTCTATAAGTCCCTTAAAATTTTGATTACTTACTATTTTCTTACCCGATTTTTGCTCTAAATCTTCTCGAGCTTTACCCGCAACGCTGCCACCTGCTTTTGCTGCGGTATGATTTTCTTCAAACCCTTTAGCATCTTTGTTTTTGGCAATTTCTGTTGTTGAGGCCTCGCCCAGCATCGAAAAAATCAGTTCCAAATCCGTCATGTGGTCTCTTAAATTCTCATTCGCCTTTGTTAGGCCTTTTAATTTTTTGTAGTCGCTTGGAAGGATGCCGAACGTTGCTTTGCTAATTTCGGCAGTTAAAATGGCATATTCTTTACCTTCTTTAACACCTCTTTGTTTCCATTCGTTAGTGAGTTCATCGCGAACAAGAATGCCGCGAATTCGCTTTTCTATCCATTCATCACTATATCCTTTGGCTTTATATGTTGCTCTAATTCTGGCTTGTGCTAATTCGGGATTCTCTATTTCGGCAATTCTTTCTGCTCCAACTTGTGCCAACCACTGTTTAAAAGGTTCGGCTTTTGGCGATGGGATAGATTGAATAAGACGTAGCAATTGCTCGGTATTGGCAACGTCAGTCATCCTCATTTTTCCATCATCTGCTGACATTTTCAACTGTCCCAATTTATGGGACAGTTCACTGCCTTCATTTTGTAGTTTTGTTTTTAAAGCGTTCCAATATTTCCTAGGGCGCGGTGAATCCGTTAATACTTCTACAACATCAATGACCGAAAAATACCATTTATTTTCCTGTTCATTCCACTCAGAACGTACTTTCCTATCTTCAAATAATTTCAAGTCACTCATTTTTATTTAAATTAATGTGTTGTAATAATTATATATAGATGAGATGTATATTATTGATAGGGAGTTCGAAGATAGATAAAGGACACTAAAAAATTAAAAAATATTATAAACAAAAAAAGCAACCTTTATCGGGTTGCTTTTTTGTGAATATCTAAAATATTTTAACGTAATTCTAAAGTTTGTGCTCTATCTGGTCCCACAGAAAGGAATTTGATTGGCACTTCTAATTCTTTTTCTAAAAACGCGATGTAATCATTTAATTTAGCTGGAATCTGATCAACTGAGGTGATTTTAGTCACATCAGTAGCCCATCCATCAATTGCTTTCAATACGGGTTTTGGTTCAATAGAAATGATATCGTATGGCATGTAATCGATAGTCTCGCCGTTGTATTCATAATGTGTACAAGCGTAAATGGTTTCGAATGTATCCAACACATCAGCTTTCATCATAATTAATTCGGTTACTCCGTTTAACATGATGGCATATTTTAATGCAGGAAGATCAATCCAGCCACAACGACGGGCACGACCTGTAGTTGCACCAAATTCATGACCTAAAGCACGCAAATTCTCGCCAACTTCATTATCTAATTCAGTAGGGAATGGACCACCGCCAACACGCGTACAATAAGCTTTAAAGATACCGTAAACAGCACCAACTTTGTTAGGTGCAATACCTAAACCCGTACAGGCACCAGCAGTTGTAGTATTGCTAGACGTTACAAATGGATAAGAACCAAAATCAACATCTAATAATGTTCCTTGTGCACCTTCTGCTAAAACTGCTTTTCCTTCTTTTAAATAACCATTAACGAAATGCTCGCTATCTACATGAGGAATGCTTTTTAAGAATTCGATGGCTTCAAAGAATGAGGCTTCTTTTTCTGCCAGTTCATATTCAAAACCTTCGTAATGAGAAAGAATTTCAGTGTGTTTTTCTACTAGTTTAGCATAACGCTCTTTGAAATCTGGTAATGTGGTATCGCCAACGCGTAAACCGTTACGACCAGTTTTATCCATATAAGTTGGGCCAATACCTTTGAGTGTTGATCCAATTTTGTTTTTACCCATGCGCGCTTCATTAGCGGCATCCAATAACTGGTGAGTGGGTAAAATTAAATGTGCTTTACGAGCGATAACTAATTTGCCTTCGGCAACAGGATCATGACCAGCTTTTTTTAAGTTATCTAACTCTCTTTTTAAAATGATTGGATCGATTACTACACCATTACCAATAAGGTTCATGGTTTTTTCGTTGAAAATTCCTGATGGGATAGTATTTAAAACAAATTTTTTGCCATCGAACTCTAGAGTGTGTCCGGCATTCGGGCCACCCTGAAAACGGGCTATAAGATCATATTTCGGACTGAGTACATCAACGATTTTTCCCTTTCCTTCATCACCCCATTGCAGGCCGAGAAGTACATCTACTTGCGTCATTATTAAAAATTTAAGCTGGTTTTATTGTGGATTTATTTAATTGCTTCAGTTTTAGCCGCTTTGGCTGTTTCGTTTACTTTTCTTGCCATGCTGCAATCAGAGCAAAATCCGTAAAGGTTTAACGAATGGTGTTTCACATCGAATTTCAACAGATCACCAACCATGGTTTGAATCTGGTGAATTCGCGGATCGCAAAACTCTACTACTTTACCGCACTCTATACAGATCACGTGATCATGTTGACGGTAACCGTAAGATTTTTCGAATTGTGCCATATTCTTACCAAACTGGTGTTTGGTAACCAAATCACATGAAACCAATAACTCCAAAGTATTATAAACCGTAGCACGACTTACGCGATACTTCTGGTTTTTCATGTGGATATAAAGGGTTTCAACATCGAAGTGATCGTTTCTAGAATATATTTCTTCCAATATGGCGAAACGCTCTGGTGTTTTGCGTAGATTTTTGTTTTCTAAATAAGCTTCAAAAATCTTACGAACTAGCTCATTTGTTTTTTGTTCAGACATAGTATTTAAACTCCGTTCAAAGTTAGGTAAATTGTTTTTAAAAATGATTATACCGACTAAATGATTACACAGATTTGGTAATTGTTATACCGTTCTCTTGGTTAAATGTTTTAAGATTAGTCAGAAGTCGAAAGTCTTAAGTCCTAAGTCGGACTATACTACTTCAGGCTTCGGACTCCTGACTTCGGACTTTCCGACTCCTTTATGCATCAAACCTGGTTACCCCGGTAACGCCCCGTACCTTCATCAAATTCTTAATTAAATTCTCCAGATGCTCGGTATCATTCACGAAAATCATAATTGAACCATCAAATATTCCCTCATTCGTATCAACCGTAATGGAGCGCATGTTTACTTTAAAATCGGTAGAAATTACGCGGGTTATATTATTGATTAATCCCACATCATCGATCCCTACAATTCTTAACCCGGTTAAGAAAGTTAATTCCTGCTGTTTATTCCATTTGGCTTTGACTACACGGTAACCGTAGTTAGCCATCAGTTGTGCGGCATTTGGGCAATTTGTCCGGTGGATTTTGATTCCATCGCTCACGGTAATAAATCCAAAAACATCGTCGCCGGGAATAGGGTTACAACAGGCAGCAAGTGTATAATCTATACGCTGCATGTCTTCGCCGATCAATAAAATATCAGATTCACCACCTTTAATTTTACTCTTGATTCCATCTACTGATAAATTTTCCGGCCGCTCCGGACCTCGGGTTTCGACTTCTTTCTCGCTATTGAGGTATTCTTTAATATCACGAAGCTCAATTTTCCCAAGCGCTACGTTTACAAAAAGCTCTTGTGTAGATGGCAGTTTAAAGAAATAGCTTAATTTCTGCAGATTATCGGTGTTATAAGTGATTTTGAGAGATTTAAGTTTTCGCTCCAGAATTTCCTTCCCGTTATCAGCAATCTTCCGTTTTTCTTCCTTAAGTGATGATTTAATTTTGGATTTAGCTTTCGCCGTCACCACAATATTTAACCAATCCTCTTTAGGTGTTTGTTTATTTGAGGTAATGATCTCTACCTGATCTCCATTTTGGAGCTTATATGATATTGGTACCAGTTTATGATTAACCTTTGCACCGATACAGGTTGCACCTACGCCGGTGTGAATTTCGAAAGCAAAATCTAAAGCAGTTGCACCCAATGGAAGTTGAAGCAGGGCTCCTTTTGGCGTGAAAATAAAAATCTCATCAGAGAAAAGGTTCATTTTAAAATCATCAAGGAAATCTAAAGCATTCGCTTCCGGATTACTCAACATTTCCCTTACTTTTTGAATCCACTGGTCAAGTCCATTGTCATTGCTTGATTCTTTGTATTTCCAGTGAGCAGCGAAACCTTTTTCAGCAATCTCATTCATTCGTTGCGTACGAATCTGAACCTCAACCCATTGTCCGCGAGGACCCATTACCGTTGTGTGCAAACTTTCGTAGCCATTTCCTTTTGGTGACGATACCCAATCTCGCAAGCGATCCGGATTCGGACGATATAAATCTGTTACGATAGAATATGCTTTCCAGCAATCTGCTTTCTCGTTTTCGTAAGCACTATCTAAAATAATCCTGATGGCAAAAAGATCATAAACCTCTTCAAATGGAATATTTTTCTTCTTCATTTTATTCCAGATGGAATGGATGGATTTCGGACGGCCATAAACATCGGCTACTAACCCCTGTTCATGTACGATTTCATCGATCGGTTCTACGAATTTTTTGATGAATAAAGCACGTTCGGCCTTTTTCTCATTGAGTTTTTTAGCTATAAATTTATAGGTATCAGGATCGAGATATTTCATCGAAAGATCTTCTAATTCTGATTTTATGGCATATAAACCTAAACGGTGGGCAAGCGGTGCATATAAATAAATTGTTTCAGATGCTATTTTAAGCTGCTTATGGCGCGGCATAAAATCCATCGTCCGCATGTTATGTAAACGATCGGCCAATTTGATTAAAATTACCCGAACATCATCTGCAAGGGTAAGCAGCATTTTACGGAAATTCTCTGCCTGTAAAGAACTATTGGTATCAAAAACGCCCGATATTTTAGTTAATCCATCGATAATTTTTGCTGTTTTCTTACCAAATTCACGTTCAATATCTTCCAGGGTAATATCGGTATCTTCTACTACATCATGCAGTAAAGCACATACAATAGAAGTGGTACCAAGTCCGATTTCTTCGGCAGCGATTTGCGCAACGGCAATTGGATGATAAATATAAGGTTCGCCAGATTTTCGACGCATATCTTTATGGCTTTCTAACGCCATATCGAATGCTTTCCTGATTTCTTTCTTATCCCCCTTCTGTAGCGTAGATTTGCTGGCCCGTAATAATGCCCTGTATCTTTTTAAAATCTCCTTCTTTTCCGCCTCTAAATCAATCACTAACTCTGTTTTCATTTGTTTTTTTTGCGTAAAAATTTGCGTCTTATTTATGAATAAAACTTATATTAGTTCTGTTAAACGACTAATATATGAAATAACACCTAACTTTGTTGAAGTATAAATTTATGAAATTTAAAGGGCTAATCATTCTGTTTATTGTCATGATTTTTAGTAGCACACTAAAAGCGCAAGACCCTATAGCACCGGTTTTTCCAAAACAAGGTAAAACAGATACGATTAGAGTGGGTTCTACGAATGATAATGGCATTATGATTCCATGGATGCAATTGCACGACGTGAGTATTTTTGCCAACAGGCTTTGGAAATCTCCAGCTGAACAAATGGCTTATAGCAGATTGCGTTATAATGTTTTAAAGGTAATGCCTTATGCCTTGTATGCCAAACGTCGCTATCAGCAACTGGAAGATGATATCGCCCGCACACCTGAGAAAAAAGAGCAGAAAAAACTGGTTAAGCAATGTGATAAGGAAATTAAAGACATGTTTAACCGCGAGATAAAAGAATTAACCATTACCCAGGGACAAATTTTAACTAAACTGATTGACAGGGAGGTTGGAAGAACAACTTATGACATTGTGAAGCAAACCAAGGGCGGTTTTGCTGCTTTTTCTTATCAGATTGTTGCCCGTGTGGTTGGTCATAATTTAAAAAGTACTTACAATCCTAACGAGGATCGCGATATAGAATCTATTATCCGCACTTCAGGGTTTTATCAATAAACATAATGCAGGAAAGCATTCCGAATATCTATTCTTTCAAGGTTAAGAAAATTAATGGTGAAGATCAGTTGCTTTCTGCCTATCGAAATAAAGTTGTTTTAATTGTAAATACGGCGTCTGAATGTGGTTTTACACCTCAATTGAAAGAATTGCAGCAATTGAAAGATGAAATTAATCATCCGGATTTTGAAATTTTGGGCTTTCCTACCAACGATTTCGGTAAACAAGAACCTTTGGTGGGCAATGAGCTCGCTTCATTTTGTGAAATCAACCACGGTGTTAAATTTCCGATTTTTGATAAAATAATGGTTCGTGGTGAGCATGCCCATCCGCTCTATCAATTTTTGAGCAACAAGAAGCAAAACTCGAAATTAAGTTCTAAACCCAGGTGGAACTTCCATAAATACATTTTGAATAAAAAAGGAGAATTGGTAGATTTTTATCTGCCTTTCACCAAACCTTTGAGTTCAAAAATTAAAAAGAAAGTTCAGCAATTGCTGAATGAAAACCTCCAAAAATAATCATGAAACTAGATATTTTAGTGATAGCTGTACATCCTGATGATGCAGAACTTTGCTGTTCAGGAACAATTTTAAAACACATTGCGTTGGGTAAAAAAGTTGGCATTGTAGATTTAACCAGAGGCGAACTCGGTACCCGCGGAACTGCTGAAACCAGAGATGAAGAAGCTGCAGATTCTGCCAGAATTTTAGGTTTACACGCCCGTGAAAATCTTCGTTTCAGAGATGGTTTTTTTCAGAATGATGAATTTCATCGCCTGGAAGTGATTAAGGCAATCAGAAAATACGAACCAGAAATTATTTTAAGCAATGCGCTGGAGGATCGCCATCCTGATCATGGCAGGGCCGGTGATTTGGTTTATGATTCGGTTTTCCTTTCTGGTTTACCAAAGATAGAAACGGAAGTTGATGGGGTGAAACAAGCTGCTCATCGGCCGAGATTATTGTTGCAGTATATTCAAGACCGTTATTTAAGGCCAGATATTATTGTTGATATTTCTGAGCACATGGATCAAAAAATTGAATCCATTAAGGCCTTCAAAACACAATTCTATAATCCCGATGTAGAGGATTTGCAAACTTATATATCCTCACCAGAATTTTTCGAAACAGTGATTGGTCGCTCCAGAGAATTCGGTAAAAGCATTGGCGCTACGTTTGGGGAAGGTTTTACTTCGAGGAAGTTATTGGGTGTGGATGATTTGTTTGATTTGAAGTAACTGCATTTTTATTAACCGCAAAGAAAAAGAAGTAAATCGCAAAGGACGCAAAGCCGGATGGCAAGTTGATTATTAGGTTGAAATTTAACCGCAAAGAAATAGAAGTAAATCGCAAAGAACGCAAAGCCGGGTGCAGAATTAAAATCAATAGATTATTTGATGTTATCTTTTGTCGATACAGTCAAAGCATTTCTTCTTCTTTTCTTTGCGTGATACTTTGCGCACTTTGCGGTTAAACTCGCAAGTCCAACAAAATCTCAACTCGTTTGTTACTCTTTAAACGAATAATAATGGCGAATATATTCTCTTCACTCAAAAATGCGTACCATCTTTTCAAACATGTAGATTTCGATAAGTTGGATGCGCTATCCAGAAAAGTAGATCTACTAAAAATGGTCGAAACGATTTCCAATCTGGATGAAAAACAAATTCAGGGGATGATGAAAATGATGGGCGGATCGGGTAAAAAGAAGGAGTTGCCTCCAATTGAGGGCGACTTCTACCATCTCGGAGACGAAGCTTTGAAGGATGAAGATCGCCAGTTGCAGTTAAAGGTTCGTGCATTTTTAGAGAAGGAAGTCAAACCTATTGTAAATCACTATTGGAATAAAGCAGAATTTCCGTTTGAAATTATTCCGAAACTCGCTGAGCTGAATATCTGTGGCTTAACCTATCAAGGTTATGGTTGTCCGGGGAAATCCAATTTAATGGAGGGAATTCTGGCAATGGAAATGGCCAGGATTGATACCTCTATATCTACTTTTTTTGGTGTGCAAAGTGGCCTGGCGATGGGCTCTATTTATCTTTGCGGCTCAGAAGCCCAGAAACAGCAATGGCTTCCGTTAATGCAACAATTTAAAATTATTGGTGCTTTCGGTTTGACAGAGCCAGAAGTTGGATCAGCAGCTGCCGGAGGTTTAACCACAACCTGCAAAAAAGTAGGGGAGAAGTGGGTTTTGAACGGACAGAAAAAGTGGATTGGCAATGCAACTTTTGCAGATATATTAATCATTTGGGCACGTGATGAAGGAGACGGTGAAGTAAAAGGCTTCATCGTGAAAAAAGATAATCCGGGCTTTGCAGTAGAGAAAATGCAGGATAAAATGGCCTTGCGGATTGTTCAAAATGGAATCATCACCTTAACCAATTGCGAAGTGGAAGAAATAGATCGCTTACAAAATACGAACTCATTTAAAGATACAGCAAAGGTTTTGCAAATGACGAGGGCTGGAGTGGCCTGGCAAGCAGTAGGCTGCGCACGTGGGGCTTATGAAAATGCTTTGGAATACACCCGAACCCGGAAGCAATTCGGGAAACCAATCGCTTCCTTCCAGTTAATTCAAAACCATTTGGTAGAAATGCTTTCTAATTTAACGGCTATGCAAACTTTATGTTTCAGGCTTTCACAATTGCAGGATCAAGGATTATTGAAAGATGAACACGCATCATTGGCGAAGGTTTTCTGCTCATTGCGCACGCGCGACGTGGTAAGCAAAGCCAGGGAAGTAATGGGTGGAAACGGAATCTTGCTTGAATATAATGTAGCCAGATTCGTGGCCGATGCCGAAGCGATTTATTCTTACGAGGGAACAAAAGAAATCAATACGCTGATTGTAGGACGAGCTATAACCGGATTTTCCGCATTTGTTTAATCTCTAAATTCTCCCGCAGATCAAGATGATTTTCGCTAATTTTTCTGCGGTTATCTTTTTGATCTGCGGGGAATTTTATAAAGGATATTTATTAAATGCCACCTGACTCATCGCACTTTTTTCATACAATGCGATACAAGACTTATTAAATGCCGGATCAAAATTTACTGCGCCCGGGTGCAAAGCCTTGGGTACGTTTGTGTTTTCCATAAAGAAATAAACCTTAGTACTTCCATATTTGGTATGTGGCATTAAATTGCCATAATCTTCCAGTTCCTTCCAAATAGAATCTTTAACCGTTACCACATAAATGCGTTGTACCGGCCCGGTGTTGTTGGCATTTCTGAATTTTGCCACTTCTGTAAAGCCGGCTTTCATATTTTCGACACCGGGCTGGTTAAATGTATCTTTAACGATAAAGAAAACCAGAATTAAAACGATAACTGCAACTGAATAAATTATTGATTTTCTGCTCATGTTTTACAATAAAGGCAATATTTTCTCCATCACCGTCAAGCCTTCGTCAATATGTTTTTGTTCGATACAAAGTGCAGGTCTGAAGCGGATGGTTCTTTCACCACAACCTAAAAACATTACATTATGTTCCAGGCCTTTAGAAATAAAAGTGTTTCGCATGTCCTTGTTCGGGAAATCGAAAGAACACAGTAAACCACGGCCACGGACGTTAGTCATTTTGTCGAATTTTTGTGCAAGATTAGCCAGGTTGTTTTTTAAATACGAACCCACATTTGCTGCGTTTTCGCAAAGTTGATCATCTGCTATGATTTGTAGAATTTGAGATGAACGCACCATATCAACTAGGTTACCACCCCAGGTAGAATTGATTCTACTCGGAACTTTGAATACATTTTTTTCTACTTCATCAACCTTGTTCCCAACCAATATGCCGCAAACCTGCATTTTCTTTCCGAAGGCTATAATATCTGGTCGTGCCTTTTCACTAAAGTTCTGGTGACACCAGAATTTACCCGTTAAGCCAACACCGGTTTGCACCTCATCGTAAATTAAGAAAGCATCGTTTTCATCGGCTAGTGCCTTTAATTGAATCAGAAATTCTTCACGCAAGTGATTATCACCACCTTCAGATTGAATTGGTTCTACAATAATGGCGCAGATATCATCTTTATTTTCATTAAAGGCTTTTTTGATTTGCGCAATAGATGTTTCTTCTGTTTGAATGGCATGATTTAAGTTCTCGCCAGAGAGTGGGAAATTCACTTCCGGTACCGAAACTCTCGGCCAATCGAATTTAGCAAACCATTTTGTTTTATCAGGAAGGGTATTGGTAAGGCTTAAGGTATAGCCCGTTCTGCCATGGAATGCCTTTTCAAAATGCAGTACCTTGAACCCCTTTTCCTCCGTATATCCTTTGGCGAAGTTTTTCTGTACTTTCCAGTCCATGGCTACTTTAATCGCATTTTCCACTGCTAATCCGCCACCAGCGATAAAGAAAGCATGCGGCAAATAATCAGGAATTCCAATTTTGGAGAAGGTTTCTAAGAACTGTGCATATTGCTGGGTGTAAACATCAGAATTAGATGGATTTGCCATAGCGGCCAGCAGTAAATTCTTTTTAAAGTTTTCATCATCAACCATCTTGGGGTGGTTATATCCCAGGGGTACCGATGCAAAACAGGTAAAAAAATCAAGGAGTGTCCGGTTGTATTTAGCATCGTAAATGTAAGCTCCATGACTTTTTTCCATATCATAGGTCAGATCGAAACCATCGGCTAATATATGCTTGCTTAATGATTCTTGAACTTGGTCGGCAGGTACGGTTAATTGATACATAAATTTGGTTTTGGTATATTTCAAATTTAGTAAAATGTGCCTGGAATCAAAATTTAAGCACTTTTTGTGGTTTTTAGATAAAAAATAGGTTTAAACAGTTTAAACTATGATTATAGACAAAATTGGCTTTTGGACTTAGGGAATGTGGAAAACTTTTTTGGCTAAGCAACCAAGTAAATGATTGATGAAACGATAAGTATTACTGATTTGTACAAGTAATGTATTCAGGTATCGTAGAGCCAATTTAATAATCTATATATACATCCTCTCACCAGCGCGTTCCTGCTGCATCTGAAAATATAAAATAATAGATCACGAGGCATTCAGGATGTGATTAAATTATTTATGAATTGAATGCTAGCGCACGCGTGCCGCGTGTGAAATATTATTATAACAATTCATACTGATTTTTTATTAAAGAGAGCGTAGTTCTAGTGGTTTCTTTAATAAAAGTATTAGCAAAAGGAAATCAATGATGAGTAGTAAATCCATTTATTATAATACTCAAACTAACGGAAATATTTAAGAAGTACTATCTTATTTCCGTTCACTTTCTTATATTTAGATCATTATAATTCACCTATTAAAACTATTACCCCAACCAGCTATCCCATGGTTTAATTCATCCCGATTAAAAATGTAGATGCTTCCGCTAGCGTAGGCATGTATAAAATAAGGGAATGAGCCGTAAATACAAATTCTATAATAAGGAAGGATTATACTTTGTAAGTTTTGCAACCGTATATTGGATAGATATATTTGTGCGACATTTATACTGCGATATTATCGTTGATAGCTTAATTTACTGTAAGAAAAATCTAGGCTTAGAGCTTTATTGCTGGTGCATTATGCCAAGTCACATACATTTAATTTTTAGTGCAAAAAATCATAATCCAGATATTCTACTAGGGAGGATAAAAGAATATACTTCTAAAGAAATTGTAAAGGCAATTCAAGCGAGCAGTCAGGAAAGTAGAAAAGAATGGCTGCTGTGGATGTTTAAGCGAGCAGGCCTAAAAAGTAGTAATGTTAAGGGATATCAATTTTGGCAGCACAACAATAGGCCAATAGAATTGTGGAGTACAGTAGTTATTGAGCAAAAGGCAGATTACCTTCATGACAATCCGGTAGCGGCAGGTTTTGTTAACGAGGCCTGGCATTGGAAATATAGCAGCGCAATAGATTATTGCGGAGGCAAAGGACTGATAGATTTAGATGAACTGTAAAGGTAATATGAAAATGCACACGCGGCACGCGTGCGCCAGCGAGGGAATAATTGAAATAGAAGAATTATAATGTGAAATGATGTGAAAATCCGCCACCGAGTGAATGTCTAATTTATGTTTTGGTAAAGCTACTAATGGACGTATAATAAAATTTCAATAATAATAGGAATATAAGAACGAGTAAGTCAAAATCAATTTATCCAGCTAATTTCTTAAATGAGATAATGAATATACAAATTTTAAACAAATACGGATTTAATTTTATTAAAAAGATCGACGGAACAAAAGTAATTTCAAATACACCCACAAGTTATATCGCTAGTTATATATCTGCATATAATGCCCCAGAACTTATTCAGGAATATATCGATGATATTGATCTTTGCTTATCTGGTCAATACGATTTAATAGATGATACTACTAAAAGTACTGATTTAATTTATGCTAAATTATATGCTGATGGGTTATATTTTGATGACACGGAAATGTTGCCACTTTATGATCTAAGAGAACTCTTAAGTTCTTGGAAAGAATTTTTAGAGGAAAATTGACTTTTATCTCATTGTAAAGGAGATATAGAAAAGCACACCCCCCTCGTTGGCGCACGCATGCCGGTTTGAAAAATATGGACTACCTATGAGCCCCTTGCTGGCGCACGCGTGCAGCGAGTAAAATGTAAGATCAGCCGTATACTTGAAATATGAGATCGCAGCTTTTAGCTTTACCCATGGTTGATGTTTTAAAGGTGCGGTGATAACACCGACCAAAGGGAAAATATTTTTAACTAAATTTCAAAATGAACAAACAAGTTTTAATGCAATATAATATAGAGTTTTATAAAGGTGTAGAAGGAATTAAATTCTTAAATTCAGAAAGCAATTGGCTAAGTACCTACCTATATATATATCGTGATGTAGATACTTTAACTGATTTTATTAATGATTTAGATCTGGCAATAAATGATAATTTTAATCAAATTATTGATCCAGATTGGAGCTCAAGAATGGGAGAATACTGGAATGCTCATATAACCTCATTAGGATTTGAAATTTGGCAAAATGGAACAGAAAAAACAACAATTCCCTTGATAGATATGAGAGAAATTTTAATTTCTTGGAAAGAATTTCTAGAGCCTGGGGGATGATATTGCTGAATGGAAAGGTTAAACTCTCGCTGGCGCACGCCTGCCGCGTGTGAATAAATAATAAAATACAGTGAGTCATAAATACAAATTCTATAATAAAGAGGGCTTATACCCCAACTGGTTTAAGTGTTCGCTGTTTCAGCGGCCACTTAAATATAGAAACTAAGACTTTGTCTGAAAATTAAGCAAAAACAATGCAATGAAAAACTGAAAGATGGCGACAAAATATAGGTTTGGTGATAGTGGAGTTCCTCATTTTATAACATTTGCTGTTGTAAACTGGATAGATGTTTTTAGCAGGGAGTGTTATAAAGAGATAATTGTAGAAAGTTTAAAGTTCTGTATAACTGAAAAGGGGCTAAACTTAAATGCATGGATAATTATGAGTAATCATGTTCATTTAATTGCTACTGCTAAAGAGGGTTTTGAATTAGTTAACATTATTAGGGATTTAAAGAAGTATACCAGTAAAATGATAATTGCCAAGATAGAGGCCAACATACAGGAGAGCAGAAAAGATTGGATGATATGGATGTTTAAGCGTGCAGGAGCAAGGAATAGTAACAATAAGGTTTATCAGTTCTGGCAACAGGATAACCACCCAATAGAATTAAGTACGAATGAAATGATAGAACAAAGGTTGAATTATTTACATGAAAATCCTGTAAGAGCAGGGTTGGTTACGGAGGCTCAATATTATAAATACAGTAGTGCCGTAGAATATTATGAAGAAAGGGAGGGGCTTTTGCCAATAATGTTTATGTAGTTGCTGTATTTCGGTCTGGAGACCTGGTTTTTCAAAAGGGATTTAAGTGATCCGTTGGAACACTTAAACCAGAGGTGGGTATAAGATTAAATGATACAGAACTTAAGTTTATATTTAACTTACTTGAAAATCATTGGAATGATGGTAATCGCATTGTTCTAACAATAGAATCTACTTTAGATATTTGTACAAGCTGCCGTGGCTATCTTGCTTATTTAAAAACATTGGCTAAGAATGAAGGTAAAATTTTGGATATTGAAATATTTTCAAATTCTAAGGCGACTACGATTGATGAATTAAACAAGTTGTTAAATTAAACGTTATGGAAATAAAATATTTAACTTATTTAATGGATAATCCGATAATAAAAGGGCCCTTTTATGAAAGGACTAATGAATCTATTCAGTTGTCTGAAATAGCCCAATTAGAAAATTTGTATAATGAAGGAAAGTCTTTTCCTCAAGTATTAAAAGAATTACTTTTTTTAGCTGGAGGTGGCACTTGTGTGCTTGATAGAGGAAGAAATAAAACGCAACAAGAAATGCAGGAACATGTAAGGTCGTGTTTGGTTAGGTATAATAAAAGTATTGACAGGCCTTTCTATGCTATAGATGTATATAATCCTGGAGATCAAATGTTATTTATTTATCTAGACGAAGGGGACAATCCAATTGTTTATAACGCAGTTTATGATGAACCAATCGAAGAATGGTTGCCGCCAACTAATTTGACTATTCCACAAATAATAAATGGTAGAATAGATAATGTAAAAAAAGGATGGAACCCATTTTAGAAGAATTTCTTGGCAGCCCCTCGCTAGCCCCCCTGCTGGCGCACGCGTGACGCGTGTGAGAATAAAAGCTACAACATTTTAAAAGACCGCTAGTGCCGCGGTCTTTTTGATTTTTAAGGTATTTTTACGGATACGAGGTGGTTAAATATCTTATTAACCATATTCTATTTCCTATATTTAATCGAAGATATTATTGAACATAGCTAAAGTCTATCCCTGTATGTTGAATTATATCTAGCAACGAGTAAATATGACATAGAGTAATAAGTTTAACCATATTCCATAGAATAAATGAGCCGTAAATATAAGTTTCATGATAAAGAAGGCTAGTATTTTGTAAGTTTTGCAGCCGTATATTGGATAGATATATTTGTTCGCCCGGTATATTGTGACATTGTAGTAGATAGCCTAATTTATTGTAGGCAAAACTTGGGGCTCGAATTGTATTGCTGGTGCATTATGCCAAGTCATGTACATTTGATATTCAGTGCGAAAAATCATAACCCAGATATTTTATTGGGTAGGATAAAAGAATATACATCCAAACAAATCGTAAAAGCCATTAAAGAAAACAGCAAGGAAAGTAGAAAAGAGTGGATATTTTGGATGTTTCAACGTGCCGGTTCAAAAAGTAGTAACGTTAAAGGATATCAGTTTTGGCAGCATAACAACAAACCTATAGAATTATGGAGTACAGCTGTTATTGAGCAAAAAGCAGATTATTTGCATAATAATCCGGTAGCGGCAGGTTTTGTTGATGAGCCCTGGCACTGGAAATACAGCAGTGCAATAGATTATAGTGGAGGCAAAGGATTGATAGAATTGGAAGAGTTAGGGTAAAAACGGTACACGCGACACGCGTGCGCCAGCGAGGGGAATTAACATTACAACTTTAAAATCATTTTTAAAAAGACCGTAATAAATGGAAATACCCCTCTGGTTTAAGAGTTCGCTTTTTCAGCGGTCTCTTAAATTTAGCTTGAAAACGAAGACTTTGTCTGAAGATATAGCAGAAACAAAACGACTGAAAAACAGCTCTGAAATAGTTACGAATAATTGTTTGGGAATAAAATTTAAAAAATGAAATGCATTACCCATGGCAACAAAATATAGGTTTGGCGATAGTAGCATACCACATTTTATAACCTTTGCTGTTGTAAACTGGATAGATGTTTTTAGTAGAGAATGTTATAAAGAGATAATTGTAGAAAGCTTAAAGTTCCGTATAACAGAGAAAGGACTGAATTTGCATGGTTGGGTAATTATGAGCAAGCACACCCATCTTATAGCTACCGCAAAAGAAGGCTTTGAATTGGTTAACATCATCAGAGATTTAAAGAAATATACCAGTAAGATGATTATTACTAGCATAGAAACCAATATGCAAGAAAGCAGGAAAAATTGGATGATATGGATGTTTAAACGTGCTGGTGCAAAAAACAGCAACAACAAGGTTTACCAGTTTTGGCAACAGGACAACCACCCTATAGAATTAAGTACAAATAAAATGATTGATCAAAGATTAAATTATCTGCATGAAAATCCTGTTACCGCTGGTTTAGTTACAGAAGCACAGTATTATAAGTATAGCAGCGCTGTAGATTATTATGAAGAAAGAGGAGGTTTAGTGCCAATAATGTTTATTTAGAGGTTGTATTTCGGTCTGGAGACCTGGCTTTAAAAAAAGGTTTAAGTGATCCTTTGGAACACTTAAACCAGAAGGTGATTTAGTTACCTTTATTAAATAGATATGAGAATAAATATAGATGATAGTAATTTGGAATATGCAGGGATAGATGCTGGTGGTGGTAATATGTGGAATTACAATGGAACCCCTTTCACAGGTATAATTGAAGAATTTTATGATAATGGAAATCTAGTTGGAGAAAGAGAATTTAAAGATGGTTATACTGACGGCATACAAACAATTTATTACGGAAATGGACAAATTAAGGAAGAATATTTTCTAAGATATAACAGAAATTATAATACTTATAAGTATTGGAATGAAAACGGCGTTTTACTTATGCACATAGTTTTCGATGATCATGGAAATGAAATTAACAGAATTTTAGGGTAGATTACATTTATTAAATGATACTCGCGCTTGATGTCCACTACAAAGATGATGGTTCAGCTAAGTCCGTTGGGATTTTATTTAATTGGAATGATATTCAACCAAAAGAGGTTTTGATAGAATACATTAAAGAAACAGCTGAGTATATTCCTGGCGAGTTTTATAAAAGAGAACTACCATGTCTATTAAAAATTGTAGAAAAGGTATGTATACATGAGCTGGAAGCTATTGTTATTGATGGATATGTTTATATTGATAATGATAAAAGATTTGGTTTAGGTGGATATCTATGGGAAACATTAAATGAGCAGATTCCAATAATAGGAGTAGCGAAGAACTTTTATCAAGGTAATATTGAAACTGTTAAACAAATATATAGGGGTAAAAGTAAAAAACCTTTATACATTTCATCAGTTGGTCTTGAACTAGGTATGGCATCAGATTTTATTTTACAAATGCCAGGTGTATTTAGGATACCTCACTTATTAAAACAATTAGACACTATAACAAAGGAAAAATAAGTTACCTTAACTGACTTCGCTCGCTGGCGAAAGCACGCGTGCCGCGTCTGAAATATTATTATAACAATTCATACTGATTTTTATTAAAGAGCGCGTAGTTCTAGCGGTCTCTTTAATAAAAATATTACCAAACGAAATCCCTGATAAGTAATAAAGCCATTTACAGTCGATACTCAAGCTTACCCGAATATTTAAAAAACACAACTTTATTTAATGTCAATTTCCTATATTTAAATCAGAATAAAGTCCCACAATTAAAACCATTATCCCACCAGCTATCCCATGGTAAATGGTTAATTCATCCCGCATTTTTTGAATAAAAAATTAACAGGATTAACAATTAACCTTAATATTTAACTAAAAACACTTTACCATGAGTTTAAGCAACAGGATTTCGATCGAAATCACCACAGAACAATCTGCAGCCATTGCGGAAGCATTTCAACAGTTAAAAACAGTTTTAGCGCCGATGTTAGTGATCAATCTAACTGCTGAAGAGCGCCAATCGACACTTAAGATGGGTGATAAGACCCTTGCCTTTGTAAATAAAACCCTCGATTATGCCTCGCAAAACCCAACTTTGGTTCCTAACTATGTCGATTTAGCCGAAGCCAGGAAAGACAATAAACTAGCTGCTGATATTTATGTTATTTTCCAGCAGCTAAGCATTCTGCTAAGAGCAGTAGAAGATACCGGTATGGTTGCGGGAAGCGAAGCTTATGAAGCTGCTTTGGTGATTTATCATTCTATAAAGGGTGCCAGCCGTTCTGACATTCCTGGTACACAGGTGATGTATGATGATTTGAAACAACGTTTCCCGGGGCGTGGTAAACAGATTAATGAATCTCCACAATCCGGATCTAATTTGTAAAAATGCCTTCTACTGGCATTTAAAAGTACCTTGGAGCACTAAATTGGTGCTTCGAGGTACAAAAAGGTAGCTCTAGGGTAGAAAGATGTAGCCCTGAGGTACAAAAAGGTGCCTTGAGAATAGAAAGATGTCGCTCCGAGGTATTAAGACAAAGCGGTGAGGTAGAAAAAGGTAGCTCTAGGTTACAAAAATGCACCTTAAAAGTAGAAATAACTAGCTCAAAGGTACTAAAGGTTACATTTTGGCTGCTTGGATGTAACGCTTAGATAGATTTAGGATTTATGACCATTGTTGTAAGATGCTGAACTAAATTCAGCAGGACGAATCTTTCATAGCGATGTGCTCATGCAAACGCTATGGCCACCACGTCACCCTGATCCGATAGCTATCGGATTTATTTCAGGGCCTTTTCTATGTAATGTGCAGAACTTGATTTAAGAAATTAGTCGTAATTTAAGATGCTGAACTAAATTCAGCAGGACGAATCTTTCATAGCGATATACTAATACGAACGCTATAGCCACCACGTCATCCTGATCCGATAGCTATCGGATTTATTTCAGGGCCTATTTACAGAAATAGATGCTGAATCAAGTTCCGCAGGACGCTACTTTTTACAAAACATAAAGCAATTCACTAAAATTCTAGATATTCAAATAAAAACCAAATATGGAAAGAGGCGGCTGTATTTATATATTAACCAACTTCAATAATACTGTGTTGTATATTGGTGTAACATCAGACCTATACTCCCGGATTGTTGAACACCGTGAAAAGAAATATCCTCAATCTTTTACTGCCAAATACAACTGTATTAAATTAATATACTATGAGCAATTCTCTACCATTACTGAAGCAATTGGCAGGGAGAAACAATTAAAAAACTGGAGACGGGAATGGAAAATAAATTTGATTCAAACTCAAAACCAGAACTGGGATGACCTTTTTTTATCTTTAGATAATTAAAAATGACTTCTTAAGAAGATGCTGAATCAAGTTCAGCAGGACGATTTTTCGAAAAATTCATAAAACGCCACGTCATCCTGATCCGATAGCTATCGGATTTATTTCAGGACCTTTCTATGTAAGATTCTGTATTCATTTCAGAACAAGGCCTATTTATGAAATAGATGCTGAATCAAGTTCAGCAGGACGATTTTTCGAAGAATTCATAAACGCCAGGTCATCCTGATCCGATAGCTATCGGATTTATTTCAGGACCTTTCTATTTAAGTTTCTGATTCATTTCAGAATAGAACCTATTTACAAAATAGATGCTGAATCAAGTTCAGCAGGATGATTTTTCGAAAAATTCATAAACGCCACGTCATCCTGATCCGATAGCTATCGGATTTATTTCAGGACCTTTCTATTTAAGATTCTGATTCATTTCAGAATAGAACCTATTTACAAAATAGATACTGAATTAAGTTCAGCAGGACGATCTTTCGAAAAATTCATAAACGCCAGGTCATCCTGATCCGATAGCTATCGGATTTATTTCAGGACCTTTCTATGTAAGATTCTGTATTCATTTCAGAACAAAGCCTATTTACGAAATAGATGCTGAATCAAGTTCAGCAGGACGATTTTTCGAAGAATTCATAAACGCCACGTCATCCTGATCCGATAGCTATCGGATTTATTTCAGGACCTTTCTATGTAAGATTCTGATTCATTTAAGAACAGGGCCTATTTACGAAATAGATGCTGAATCCAGTTCAGCAGGACGATTTTTCGAAGAATTCATAAAACGCCACGTCATCCTGAATTTATTTCAGGACCTTTCTATGTAAGATTCTGATTCATTTCAGAACAGAGCTTATTTACGAAACAGATGCTGAATCCAGTTCAGCAGGACGATTTTTCGAAGAATTCATAAAACGCCACGTCATCCTGAATTTATTTCAGGACCTTTCTATGTAAGATTCTGATTCATTTCAGAGTAGGACCTATACAAAATAGATACTGAATCAAGTTCAGTTGGACGATTTTTCGAAGAATTCATAAAACGCCACGTCATCCTGAATTTATTTCAGGACCTTTCTATGATTCTAATTCATTTCAGAACAGGGCCTATTTACGAAACAGATGCTGAATCAAGTTCAGCAGGATGATTTTTGGAAGAATTCATAAAACGCCACGTCATCCTGAATTTATTTCAGAGCCTTTCTATGTAAGATTCTGATTCATTTCAGAGTAGGACCTTTACAAAATAGATACTGAATCAAGTTCAGCAGGACGATTTTTCGAAGAATTCATAAAACGCCACGTCATCCTGAATTTATTTCAGGACCTTTCTATGTAAGATTCTGATTCATTTCAGAACAGAGCTTATTTACGAAACAGATGCTGAATCCAGTTCAGCAGGACGACACATCGATACCCAAATCGTTATTATTAGCGCTTGCCCGTATTTCTCGGAAGCCAAAACTCAAAATTTCTCTTTCATTCCTAACAAACCAAGCAATCCACCTGTGTGTATAGCTAAAATTTTATCTGTAGAAAGAATCTGATTTTGCGCACACAAATCAATGATTGCGAAAAACATTTTTGAAGTATAAACAGGATCAATCAGCACACCCGTTGCGCTGGTAAACTTTTTAATAAAAGCAACAAGCTCGGGTGTGGTTTTAGCATAGCCACCAAAATGATAATCGGTATGCAAAATTAAATGGTTTGAAATTTCGGTATACCTGGCGATTTCATCAGCAATAAAACCCCCACCTTTTAAAACAGGAATAGCATGAAGTTTGGTATTTAAACCCTGTTCCTGAATTCCCTTTAATAAACCCGCTGCTGTGGTGCCTGTTCCTGCTGCTACGAAAATATGATCGTAAGTATCTTTTAGTTCGGTAATAATTTCACCGCAACCTGTTACTGCTTCTGCAGATGCACCACCTTCATCTATAAAATAAGTGTCGTCATTCGAACCATAATACTTTTGGTATAATTCCGACTTGTTTTTGTAAGACTCCCGATCTGTAAAAATGAGTTCCATGCCATAAAGTGAACAGATCAGAAGCATTTCGTTTTTCACTTCTTCTCCTCTTACAAATGCGGTTGCTTTCAAACCAGATCGGGCTGCGGCGGCGGCAGTTGCCACCAGGTGATTGGAATAAGCCCCTCCGAAGGTAACCAAATGGGGTTTATGCTGTGCCTTTGCCTTTTGCAAGATGTATTTCAGTTTGCGCCACTTGTTTCCAGAAATATAAGGATCAATCAGGTCATCCCTTTTAATGAATAAATTGCTGAGCGGATGCAGATTGATTTTTTGTACCGGGCTATAGATTTCTTCAAACACGTGTAAAACTACAAAACACCTGAAGATTTCAGGTGTTTTGTGATTCAATTTGGAAATAATTTTACCTATTCTCCGATTCCAAATCCTAATCCGGCATTAACCATGCTGTATTTAGCCTGGGTATAAGAACCATAGAATTTAAAGAATCCAAATTTCAGTTGAAAGCCTAAGCTTCCACGAATCCCATCAATATCCGTTTGTTTGACCGAAACAGGATCTACGTAACTTACAGATGTAACCGGGCTGGTGGCAAAACTATAGGTGCCCAATGCTTTCAAATTCGTTTTCGCGGTTTGGTAACCGATACTTGCAAAGGGCGTAAAAAACATAATTTTCTTCGAAACAATAGCATCGAAATTAACGCCATTAAAGCGGGCATCTATGCGTTGATTTTTATCAGACGTATTATCGATATGCAAATCCAGGTTGTATTTATATTGGGTAAAGCCTCCGGCAAGGGCAATGTCTACCGGGATAAGCCGATCCGTTTCGCCTAAAATAAGCGGTAATAACTCAATCTTCGCGCCAACGCCAATCATCGACATGCTTCCGAAATCGTCTCCAAAATTAATTTTTGGCATCGCCCTTAAAGAGATGTCGATGTTTTTTGGTAAGCCTAGTGTGGCTTGAATCTGAGGAGAAGGAACGGCATGGAAGCCAATGCCCCGTGGCAAATTGAAGAATCTTCCGGTGGGAATCCCATCACTGGTATACACTTCCATTCGGCCGCCATCCTCATCTTTGCCAAAAGCCGTTGGACCGATTGAAGATGAACCAAGCGCAGGCTTAATGTTACTTAAACCCAGCGTGTTTACATCATAGGTTCGGGATGATTGAGGCACAAATGCAGCGGATGTGGAAACCCTGACTTCAAATTTCAGAAAACCTTTTGATTTAGCGGTGTTGGTCCAGCCATCATTTAACCCTTGTCCGAAGCCCTTGTATAAAGGATCGAGGTAGGCATTAACTAATTTTGTGGCATCTTCCGGACCAGATACGAAGAGATTTCCGACGTCTTGTTGGGCATTCGCTCTCGGTGCGAGCGCAATTAGCGAGAAAGCCAGGATGGCTTTAGCATAGGAGTTTTTCATGGTAGAATGGTTTAGAACGGTTTGTATCACTAAGATAGCCTAGATTTTTAAATTATAAAATGATTTCAAGATTCTTGGTCGTAAAAGATTATTTTTGCATCATGGAAAATGTGGTAGAATTGCAGGAATCAGAGGAGCAGGAATTATATGAACATTTAAAAATCATTGTAGATAAGGGTCAGTCTTTGCTCCGTATCGATAAATTTTTAATGGTTCGTGTGGAGAATGCATCCCGCAACCGGATTCAGAATGCAATTGATGCCGGCAACGTTTTGGTGAATCAGAAGCAGATTAAGGCGAGTTATAAGGTTAAGCCTCATGATGAAATTTCGATCGTTTTGCCACATCCGCCACGCGATACAGAAGTTTATCCGGAAGATATTCCATTAGACATTATTTATGAAGACAGCGACTTGCTGGTGGTAAATAAAGCTGCAGGAATGGTTGTTCATCCTGGTTTTAACAATTATACAGGCACGCTTGTTAACGCCTTGGCTTTCCATTTTGAACAGTTGCCGCAATTACCAGGAAATGATGGTCGGCCCGGTTTAGTGCACCGGATAGATAAAGATACTTCAGGTTTGCTGCTGATCAGTAAAAATGAAAAATCCATTACGCATTTGGCAAGGCAGTTTTTCGACCACAGCATCACCAGAAAATATATTGCCCTGGCCTGGGGTGATATCGAAAACGATGGTACCGTAACTGGTTATATTGGCAGAAGTGTGAAAGATAGGAGGGTGATGGATATTTATGATGAAGAGGAAAAAGGAAAATGGTCAGTTACCCATTATAAAGTTTTAAAACGTTTGGGCTATGTTACGCTCATCAGTTGCGAACTGGAAACAGGCCGTACCCATCAGATTCGTGCACACATGCAACATATTGGCCATCCGCTATTTAACGATGCCATGTATGGCGGCGATAAGATTTTGAAAGGAACTACGTTTAATAAGTACAAACAGTTTGTAGATAATTGCTTCGATTTGTTACCAAGACAGGCTTTACATGCACAAAGTTTGGGTTTTATACATCCAACAACAAAAGAATATACGCACTTTGAATCGCCTTTGCCGGCCGATTTTAAAGCAGCTTTAACGAAATGGGAAAATTACATCGCCGCATCATAAAATATGTCTTCAGAGTACCTTTTATTTAATGATGAATTTCATGCCGTTGATGTTCCCGTTTTAACCACATCAAATCGAGGGTTTAAATTTGGCGATGGCCTGTTTGAAAGCATGCGGATGATTAATCAGAAACTTCAGTTTGCAGATTTACACGCCGATAGGCTTGCTGCGGGGATGAAAGCTTTGAAAATTGATGGTCATGCTTTGATGGATGATTATTTCCTCCGACAGAAAACGGCAGATTTGGCGAAGAAAAACCGGTGGAATGGAAATGTACGTTTTCGTCTTTCTGTTTACCGGCAGGGCGCAGGTGTTTATACTCCTGAAAGCAACAAATCCGGATATGTTTTAGAAGGAATTCCGCTAAAATCAATTGCTTATGAATTGAATGCTAAAGGCTTGATTATTGATGTTTTTGATGAAATGACCAAATCAATCGATAAGCTTTCTAACTTTAAAACCTCAAATGCCTTGCTTTATGTAATGGCAGGCCTTTTCAAGACTCAAAATCGTTTAGATGAAGCAATTATTCTAAATCAAAGTGGTTTTTTATGCGAAAGCATCAGTTCGAACATTTTTGTTGTATACGATAAACAAATTTACACACCTGCTTTAACAGAGGGTTGTGTTGGTGGAGTGATGCGGACGACCATCATGCAAATTTGTAAGATGAACGATATTCCATTAATCGAAGCGCAGATTAGCCCGGAAGTATTGAAGGAAGCAGAGGAAGTTTTCATTACAAATGCTACTCAAGGCATCCAATGGATTATGGGCTACGGCCGGAAAAGGTATTTTAATGAATTTTCTAAATACCTGAACGAAAAGCTGAATTTACTGTAACTGCGGATTTGATGAAGTCATCGGGTAAATAATAGCAAACTGTCTAGGTATTCATCCAATGATTATAACCTCATTCCCCTTAAAAAATCCTCAATCAGCATGCGTTTCTTTCCTTCAAACTGAATATCCATTAGCTTAATAAAACCATCTTTTGTTGCGAATTTTAAATAGGTTTTACCATCTGTTAAAAAGCCACCGGCGGCAATTGCAGGTTCCGTATTTTCATGCTCAGCCTTAAAAATTTTGAGTGTTTTTTCATTGAGCATGGTGAAGGCAGTTGGATAAGGACTCAAACCTCTAATCAGGTTGTGAACCTTTGCCGATGGATTGTTCCAATCGATCTTGCAATCCTCTTTGAAAATCTTTGGCGCGTGTTTTAATTCATCACTTTGTGGTTGCGGTTGTTCGGTGAAATCGCCACTAGCAATAGCCGTAACCGTTTTAACCAGCAGGTTTGCGCCGATAACCATCAATTTATCATGGAGTTCTCCGGCAGTTTCATCATCACCAATGGGTGTACGATCGCTCAAAATAATGTCGCCGGTATCAATTTCGTGCGTTAAAAAAAAGGTGGTGACGCCACTTTCTTTTTCGCCGTTAATGATGGCATGGTTAATCGGCGCTGCGCCACGATATTGTGGAAGGAGCGAGCCATGAAGGTTAATTGTTCCTTTGGGTGGCATATTCCAAACCACTTCCGGAAGCATTCTAAAAGCAACCACCACTTGTAAATCGGCCTGATAGGATTTTAATGCTTCCAGAAATTCCGGATTTTTAAGCTTTTCTGGTTGTAATACGGGGATGGAATGTTCCACAGCATATTTTTTTACCGCACTTTCATTAAGTTTTTGTCCACGACCAGCAGGTTTATCAGGAGCCGTAACCACTGCAACAATATCAAAATTGGCCTGTACCAAAGCATCAAGAGAAGCAACTGCAAAATCGGGCGTGCCCATAAAAACTATTTTCATACGGAAGTGTTGTGTTCTAAAATAATGTGATCAGTCACCTTAAGTTTTACAAAATAACTAAAAATTAATTCATCCTGATAAGTAAAAATGGTACAAGGCGAAGATGTTGTTAAAGAGAGCGGATTAGTTTATGTAACCGATTCTATGCCTGGTATTTATCGAAAAGGGAAGCCAGGTAAATTTTATTACGAAGATAAAAAAGGAATAAAAATCACAGAGGAAAAGCACCTTTCACGGATAAAAGCTTTGGTTATTCCGCCTGCATGGCAAAACGTTTGGATCGCCAATAAACCCAATGCGTATTTGCAGGTAACGGGAACTGATGCTGCCGGGCGTAAGCAATATAGGTATCATGCTAAATGGACGAGCAGACGCTCTGAGGATAAATATTTCAGACTTTATGAGTTCGGAAAAATTTTGCCTGAAGCCAGAAAACAAATTGTTAAAGATCTAAAACGCAAAGATTTAGATGAACGAAAAGTGCTTGCGATTTCGGTAGATGTACTTCAGAAATCGCTCATCAGGGTGGGTAATGAGAATTACAAACAGCTTTATGGCTCTTTCGGTTTAAGCACCTTAAGGGATAAACATGTTAAAATTGAAGGCAGCAAAATTAATATCGATTTTATAGGTAAAAAGGGTGTGAGGCAAACGCTTGTGTTAAATGATAGAAGCCTAGCTAAGCTGGTGAAAAAATGCCGCGATATTCCCGGTCAGGATCTTTTCCAGTATTATACTGATGGCAAGGAGCATAGAGGAATAGATTCTGGAAAAATAAATAATTACATTAAAGAAATTACTCAAAACGATTTCACGGCAAAAGATTTCAGAACCTGGGGTGGAACGCTCGAAGCTTTGCGACAGTTCTCAAAATGCTCTATTGATGCAAACGTAGAATTAAATACTAAAAAGACTGTTATTAACGTGTTGGATTGTGTGGCGAAAAAACTAGGAAATACCAGGGCGGTTTGTAAAAGTTCTTATGTATATCCTTTACTGATTACAGCTTATGAAAATAATGAGCTGGTGAAGTACATGAAAAAAATGAATAACAATAAAACGGTAGGCAAATTAGGATTAGAGCACGATGAAAAAGTACTGCTTTCTTTTTTGAAATCGACCGGGAGTAAGTAAAATGCTGCTTTTTTAGAATTTAATTGATACTGAAGAAATCAGCTCTTTATTGTAGTCGGATATCAGAACTATACTATTTTTAAGAATGCTCGCACTTAATCATTTATATTTAAGTAAGAAGCTGTCTAAAAATTATAATTGTCAACTTACGAAATTTCCAAGGCCTGAGCGCTGAAGAATTTCGCAAGTTTTATAATAATACTATAAAACTTGCGAAGTATTTCCCAAAACAGAGGCCACCAAAACTTTGCAAGTTGATCTTTACTTATGAAATTAGATAGTTTTTATTGCTCTTTAGGCGCTTTTTTTATGGAATGAACAGGTTGCTCCTCATTCTCTCTTTTTTCTGCAGGATTATCTGTTTTCACAGGCTTATTTGGACTACTATCATTCGGTTTTCTAACAGTTTGATTGTCCACTGGTTTGCGTCCTTTAGGCACTTCTTCTTTATAATTGCTTCCGGGTTGATCACTTGTTTCTTTGGGTCCGCTCATGGTAGTTGATTTATTGAATGATTGAATTTTGAATGAATAAATGTTGACTTATAGAATGTTGAAAGTATTGAATGAATATTGAAAGTTCATTTAGCAATACGCCAAGTTTCTTGTATAGATAACAAAGCTTAATCGGCATTGTTTAGTGGTATTATTGAATGATAGCAATTTGAAAGAAGGAATGTAGCAAAGTGCCAATTTGTTACTCGCATTTATTCGCTAATTCTATTATTCCAAGTTCAATTATTTATTCACTTTATCATTCCCTAATTCGTTCATTTTATAATTCATTCCTTCACTCATTCATTCCCTCATTCATTCCCTCATTCCCTAATTATTTATAAAGCAGGTATTTCAAGCGTGTTTTTTTGTAAGCATTTAATCCTGGTGCCCAGCTTGCCCTGATTTGTTTTTCGCTTTTGCCGGCAATAACTTGTTGTCTGAAATCAGCTACGCCAACTAAACGTTCAATAACGCCCATTTCTTTACTCAGCTTGGTATTGAAAAAATCTTCTTTTTTGGGTGATGCATTATAAAGTTCGATCAGCCATGAAATATTAAGTTGTTTCGATTTTCTCAATATTGAAGTATCATAATCTCTCAAATCCAGTCCATAACAAAGCTGATTCTCAAACAATGGCGTTTCCGACATTCCCTTAATACTTTTTGGCGTAAAGCTGAACGCAAATTTATCCTTCAGGTAAGGTGCACCCACAACTGTAAAGGGAAACATTGTACCACGGCCATGGTTTAAATAAGTGCCCTCAAACAAGCATGTAGATGGATAGAGCAAAATGGCCTGCTGTGTATTTAAGTTAGGTGATGGCTTTACTGGCAAAACATATTCCATATCGTGTTCATAGTTCAGGTTTTTGATCACGGTGATTTTACATTTCACTTTGTTCTTTAACCAGCCTTCGCCATTTAACATCCCGGCATATTCGCCAATGGTTAAACCATGCGCAATTGGGATAGGTTGTACGCCAATACCCGATTTGAATTTAGGATCTAAAATTGGTCCATCAATTAAATAACCATTGGGATTTGGGCGATCTAAGATTACCAATTCTTTGTTGTTTGCGGCGCAGGCTTCCATTACATTCTGGAGCGTGTTAATGTAAGTGTAGAAACGTACGCCTACATCCTGAATATCAAATACCATAATGTCAATATCAGCCAGATCTTCTGCAGTTGGTGTGCTATGTTTTCCATATAAGGAAACGGCTTTAATGCCTGTCTTTGCATCAACTGAATCATCGATTTTTACGCCTGCACTGGCATCACCCCTAAAACCATGCTCCGGGCCAAAAATTTTCAGAATTTGTATCCCCAGGCTTATTAAACTATCCACTGAAGTTTGTGATCCAATAACAGAAGTTGGATTGACTACCATTCCTACACGTTTTCCTTTTAAGAGTGGCAGGTATTTTTCAGTTTGTTCAGCACCTGTTTTAATGGATGTTGGTAACTTGAAGTTATCTTTAATTAGTAATTTATTGGTTCGATACTCTCCCTGTCCAATTTGCTGTTCTAAAGGTTTTGGGTTCTGGCCACAGGCAGAAAAAGCAATTAAACATCCAAAGGCAAAGCTGATGTGTTTTTTCATATTCAATCTTTATAAATCAACAATAAAACAATTTAAGATTATAATGATTAAGTAATAAACTATTGCCATTATATTCCAAATATATGTCATTTTTAAAAAGGATTTAAGCATTTTTGCTGTTACAAAATTATCAAAATTGAATTTCGAATATTTCATAGCAAGCCGTATAGCCATCAAATCTGAGCGAACTTTTTCTAAGTTAATTGTTCGTATCGCTATTGCAGGTGTGATGCTGAGTCTGGCCGTCATGATTCTGTCTATTGCCATTATAAAAGGTTTCAAAACTGAGATTCAGGATAAAGTGAGGGGCTATCTCGGCGATGTACAAATTACCCGTTACGATCTGAACAATTCTTTTGAGCATTCTCCTTTTGTACTGGATGCGGAAACTAAAAAGCAGCTTAAAAATAATCCAGACATTGATTTTTATTATCCATTTGCCACTAAACCAGCCATTCTTTCTGCCAATAATGAGATCGAAGGCATCAATTTTAAAGGCGTTGATAAAAGCTATAACTGGGATTACATTAAGCAACACATCATTAGCGGTACGATTATCGATTTTGCGGATAGCACTGCCGCCATGCAGGAATTGCTGATCTCAAACTATACTGCAAATAGGTTGAGGCTTAAAACTGGCGATGATTTTATTATGTACTTCGTGCAAAACCAGTTGCGGCCAAGAAAATTCAAGATAGTAGGGGTTTACGATATCGGCGTAGAAGATATAGATAAGGGCTTTGTATTAGGGAATCTGAATATTATCAAACGCCTAAATAACTGGAAACCAGAGGAAATTGGAGGGGTTGAAATCCGGATTAAGGACTTTAACAGATTAAAGCCTGTTGCAGACGAAATTTTTGAAGGACTACCTCAAAATCTCAGGTCGTTTTCCATTAAAGAAAATTTTCCAAACATCTTTACCTGGTTAGGTTTACTGGATGTGAATACCCGGGTACTGTTGATATTGATGCTGATTGTTGGTGTAATTAATATGGTTACCGCATTGTTAATTATGATTCTCGAACGTACTAATATGATCGGAATGCTAAAATCTTTTGGGGCGAGTAACTGGTCAATTATGAAAATATTTCTCTATAACTCTGCTTATCTGATCGGCATCGGATTGCTGCTTGGAAATATCCTGGGTCTTGGTTTAGGATTCTTTCAGCAGTCTACGCACATTTTTAAATTGAATCAGGCTTCTTATTTTCTGGCTTATGCACCGATAGAATTCCACTTTCTGGATGTGCTGGCATTAAATGTGGTTACAGTTGTAGTGTGTTTGGCTGTATTAATTGTTCCTTCTTTATTAATTAGTAAAGTCTCTCCATTAAAAGCGATCAGATTCAAATAAGGGATCTTCGAATCACGTTCGTATTGCTTTTAAAAAATTAATGCGGCAATAAAATCGCCGCACCAATTTATCATTATAATATTGCCAGTTAAGCTTCTCTCCATCCAGAGAAAATACCTATGGCTTTAACTAACCATTCCAAATTGGAATAGAACTAAGAATTAAGATTTTATAAAATATAATAAGAGCCAACTGATGCCAGTTCTGTTTGTGGCTTGTCTTCATATATTTTGTCGTCGTCGATCATTTGCAAAAGATCGCGCTCAATATTTCTACAGATGGTGGTGGTTGGCGTATCTGTAGGTTTATTTTCAAATGGATCCTGTAAATGAACTGCCATTTTTTCTACTAATAAAAAGAATGCTGCAATGGCTATTACCAAAGGCACTTCCATATAGCCAAAGTATTCTATCAAACCAAAAGGTAGCAGCACGATAAACAGGTGGATAGACATATTGATATATTTACTGTAAGTAACAGGGAAAACCGTGTTTTTGATTCTTTCACAGCCACCCATGTGGTTACACAATGCAGTGATCGATTTGTCAATTTCAATTTGCTGGTATTTGTTAATCCATCCCTCGTTTAGTGCCTTTTTCAAATCCATGCCATGCAACTCCAACAAAGATGTGGTTACATTTCTGCGTTTCTTAATAAAAGCAAGTTCTTCCGGACTTAAAAATTCTTCCAGTCCTTTGCGGGCGTTGAAACCTCTTAGCGTCTGACTTAAGGCGTAACACCAGGCAATTTGCCTTTTAATGAAATGGTCTTTGAATTGATTCACTTCTTCTAACTCATAAGGATTTTCTACAAAGGATAAGATCTGGCGGGAGATTGATCTCGAATCATTTACTATCGCACCCCAAAGCGTTCTGGCTTCCCACCATCTATCATAAGCCTGGTTAGATCTGAAAGCCAGCAACAGGGATATTATGGTTCCTAATAAGGCAGGCACAGCAACCGGAATAGAAATTCTGGTGACGTGAAAATTCTGATAAAGCACAACAATACCTACAGAATAACTGATTACAAAAAGTAATTCGGTCTTGATTTTTCCAAAGGTGTAGGTGAGCGGGATGTTATTTCGTAGTAGCATAATATCTGATCTTAATTCGTTAATAACTAGGCATTTGACTCTTTTAACTGCGATTCCGGAATGCGGCTCTCGATTAAATTTTCCTGAACATGAATGGTCATGATGTTTAAATAAACCACTTCGCAACCTGATCGCTCTGTTAAAAACTTCGGATCGATGCTGTATTTATTTAGGGCTTTAAAATTATAATCTTTTGGATATGCAATGCAGTCAACATCGAATGCTTCTATAAAATTTTTGAAAGCCGATACCGTACTTCCATAAAAGTATTCTATACCTATATTATTGATTTGATGGGCATATCGTTTTTTGTAATCATTTAATTTCTGATAAAACTCATCGCTTACATTTTCATAATCGCGACTGCGACGACTTAACATCAACATATCGCTTATAGAATCTGATAATTTGAAAGCATGTAGAAATATCACGTTCAAGGTTTCATTAGGCTGAGCTTGAACAAGCGCATCAATAATCTTTGTACTTTCTAAGTTGAAGTCTGTTGGTACTAATACTGTTTTCATTGCTTACTTGTTTAAATGAATAATTAATACAAGTTTAAGCCGATGATATTATAGCCGAATAAGAACGAGATTAGAATGAGATTAGAATTTACTCGAGGGAGGGAATATTAGGTCAAATATAACAACTTTTAGCGCTATAGGCTTAATAAAGGCAGTATTATTTTAATTTCTGTTCCAATACCTTCCTGAGATTTAATGGCGATGCTACCTCTGTGTAACCTGATAATATTTAGCGATAGGGGTAAGCCAACGCCGTAACCCTTGTAGGCATTTGTGTTCGAAGCACGATAAAAGGGTTCGAAAATATGTTGAATATCGGTCTGAGGAATGCCGATGCCTCTGTCAGTTACGGCGATAGACAACGTTTGTCCGTTACTTTCTATTCCTACACTCACCGGTTTTTCGTTAGAATATTTACAAGCATTACTTACTACGTTGGATATGGCCAGCTTAACCAGATTTTTGTTTACTTTCAGGGTTAACAGCGATTCATCTTCTGGTAATTTGCTAAAGTCGATTTGAATGACACTATTAGGATAGACCTGGTTAACAGAATCTTTGATTTCCCAGAGCAGTTCATCCATCCGTACTTCTTCCCAGGGCTGATTTTTTCCGTTAAAACCAGATTGCGCCAAGCCAAGTAAGCTGGTGAGGATATGTTCCAGCCGTTCAGCTTCATTTTTTATTTTTGCCAATGCCTGTTGTTGCTGAGCCAGATCTTGTCCTGGTTTCATGGCAAGTTCTACCTCTCCGCTAATTACCGTTAAGGGTGTTCTGAGTTCGTGTGAGGCATTACTAATAAAATTGTTTTGGGTCTCGAATGCGGTTTCCAAGCGGTTTAACATGTTATTAAATGTTTGGGCCAGTTGCGACATTTCATCACTTCCTTTTTTAACCTCCAGGCGCATATGTAAATTTTCTGCCTTTATTTTTTTTACACTTTTAATGATGTTCCGGAGCGGGGTGAGCATGTAATCGGAGAATTTCCATCCTACTACAAATGATAAGAAAATGGAAAGGAAAAATCCAATAATCAGAATTTTCTGAAGATCCTCCAATTCTCTGAATCCAAAAGGATCGTTGGCTGAAATGATAACGATGTAGCCACCTTTGGATGTTTTAAAGTATTTTCCTGCATAAAAATGGTTCTCCTCACGATAGCGAGCCATAGCGCCTGAACTAATTTTGCTGTAAAAACTTCTAGGGAGTTCACGGTCAACCTGCGAGGTGGTTTTCTTAGGGTCTATGATAAATTCTCGTTCTGATGGAAGACGCTCCAGGTATTGGTTACGCATTTTAGCATAAACACTATTGTTATCGTCTTCGTATAATTTAATTTGTGCCGCAATATTTACCCTTGCTTCCAGCCGTTTATAGAAATCTTCAAAAGCAAATTCATTAGAGAAATACCAGACAAAACCACTTAATAACGAAATGATTACCGCCGAAAGAATAGCGAAAAGTAAGGTGATTTTTTTGGCGATTTGCATTATTTCTCTTTTAGAACATAGCCCAGGCCTACCGCAGTATGGATAAGTTTTTGGTCGGCAATTTTATCAATTTTCTTCCTAAGGTAATTCACGTAAACATCTACCACATTAGTGCCCAGGTTGAAATCGATGTCCCAAACGTTTTCCAGGATATCAATTCTGGAGAGTATTTTGCCTTTGTTTTTAGCCATATACTCCAGCAAGCGGTATTCTGTAGCGGTAAGCACCACGTCGGTTTTATTGCGGTTAACTGTTTTTGCGCTGAGGTTAATCTGTAAATCAGCAATGCTGATAATCTGATCAAGGTTAACGGTGCCGTGATAGCGCCTTAAAAGCATCCTGATTCTGGCGAAAAGTTCGGCAAATTTGAAAGGTTTAACCAGGTAATCGTCTGCACCATTATCTAATCCGTTAACCACATTTTCGGTAGTACCCAAAGCAGTAAGCATAATTATAGGCGTACTTGGTTTAAGGTCTTTGATGATTTTACAAAGTTCAAGACCATTAATGCCAGGGAGCATAATATCGAGAATAATTAAATCGAAATGATTCTCGATAGCCATTTGTTTGCCAATCAAGCCATCGGGAGCAATACTCACCGTAAAACCTTCATCTGTTAAACCTCTGGAAATTACTGAAACCACATTTGGCTCATCTTCTACTACTAATAAATTCATCTAAGACAAAATAATTGTAAAAATTGCAGATTTACAAAATCTAAATTCACGTAATTTTCCAATATAATTGTTTTCAGTGAAAGGAAGGCATAATTATTTGCCATTTTCTCTTAAATGCTTGCAGAAAGCCCTCCTGGTTCAACCAATCTATTAATTTTTGCTTAGATCTTAAAACGGAAAAATTGATCAAATGTCTTTTTCTGATTTATCTTTCAAAGATTTTAATCCGTTTTCGAAATCTTTACCGATCATGGAATCCATACTCTTGAAAACACACATCCATTTGCTGATCATGTTATGGTCTCCGCTCATTGTCCATGTTACTTTGTTGCCATTTCCTTCTGGTATTATATCAAATTTAGTATCGGCCACACTCTCGAAAGGCTCGAAAAATTTAAGTTCCATATCAACAAGCCTATTTGGTGTTACGGTTAAGATTTTCATATAACCTGATCCAGTCTCTTTACCCTTCCATTCATATAAGTGATTTGGTAATAAGGGTTTTCCAGAAAACTTCACTTTTGCAGATGGTTCCATTTTTGCCCAGGGATTCCATTTATAGAATTCATTAAAATCGGCAATGTTTTTATAGATTACATGATCAGGTGCATTGATCATTGTAGTGCGATTTACTGTGTAATTTTTTGGGAGGAAGAACGAACCAACCACAAATACAACAGCCAATAGGATAATGATACCGAGCAGGATTTTTAAGAATTTCATATTAAATTTATTTGGTTAAATAAATTTAACATAAAACGCTCAAAATCAAAGCATTTTAAACGATGTTGATTTTTGATTGAGGTGAATTAATTTTGTAATGCATTAAGTCAGCAATAGATTGCGCTTTTTGCTTAATGATTTCTGCGTTTTCTCCTGCGAAAAGTTCATCAACAACTTCAAAAAAAATTGTTTTCCAGGCATTAAATTCTTCGGTTTTTAAGGGAGCTTTCTCATTAAGTGAAAAATGGGTGAGCATGGGATTGCCTTTGTAAATCGCTTTTCCAAAAAGAATACTTTCCCAGAAATCGTACATTTTAGGCAAATGATGTGACCAATCAACATTTGCCACCTGGGTAAAAATAGGGCCAATGGTTTGGTTCTCTTGTACTTTAGTGTAAAAGTGATCAACTAAAAGGATAATGTCGGCTCTGGTTTCAATATCTTTCATCATGCAAATATTTTGGTCACAAATATCAATGAAAAACACCTAAAGAAAAGTGAATTAGGTTATTAAATGAATTTGCCTTTACTTATATAACCTCATGAGGAGTTTATCGTAATAAATAACCGCTTTATATTGCATTAAAATATCGCCGCCAATGATACCAACAATGGGTGGATGACCAAATTGCTGATAAGTTTCACTCACCGATTGCAAATCAAAAGCAACCGTTTCGTAATTTTTTAACTTTAGGGCGCCAATTCTAACTTCAGGAATAGTAGCCTGAATGGTTGTGGTGGTAGTAAAAAGTGTAGCTGCGTTAATTTCATTTGATACCTGAAGTGTTTCGGAGAGGTGTTTTTCTATAATGGCTTTATCAAATACACTTCTGGAGGCACCTGTATCAAGTACGGCAAAATGTGTTTCTTTAAAAACGACAATTTCCACCAGTAAATGGAAACCGTCGTCTTGTAAATTGATTAATTTAAGTGGGATTGGTATTGATCTCATTTATGTTTTTACTACCTAAGGCAGCTAAGTAAGTTGAATTATTTTAAACGCATATTCTTAGGTTCCTAAGGTGGTAATTATGAGACTACACTAATTTCATTTCCGATAGCACATTATTCATGTTCCTGACAGCATCAGCACTTTTATTAAATGCCGCTTGTTCGTCTTCGGTCAATTTGAAATCGATAATTTTTTCACATCCGCCACGGCCAATAATTACCGGAACGCCTAAACAAATGTCTTGCTGGCCGTATTCACCTTCTAAAGAAACCGAGCAGGTAAATAGTTTTTTCTCATCACGAACAATGGCTTCAACTAAAGCGGCACCAGCAGCACCAGGGGCATACCAGGCAGATGTACCAATTAAGCCTGTTAATGTTGCACCACCAACCATGGTATCTGCTGCAACTTTTTCAAGCGTTGCCTCATCCAATAAATTACTTACAGGTAAACTTTGGTAAGTGGCCAAACGCGTAAGTGGAATCATAGTGGTATCGCCATGACCACCAATTACAAAACCCTGTAAATCATTTGGGTTACAATCTAAAGCCTGAGATAAATAGAATTTGAAGCGGGAGCTATCCAATGTGCCACCCATACCAATAATACGGTTTTTAGGCAGACCAAGCGATTTCAGCGCCAGATAAGTCATGGTATCCATCGGATTACTGATTACGATGATAATGGCTTCCGGAGAGAATTTTAAAATATTCTCCGTAACGCCTTTTACAATACCAGCATTAATACCAATCAAATCTTCACGGGTCATTCCCGGTTTACGGGGTAAGCCAGAAGTGATCACCACAACATCAGAGCCTGCTGTTTTACTGTAATCATTAGTCACTCCGGTGATTTTCGTGTCGAAACCCAGCAGAGTAGCGGTTTGCATCATATCGATGGCCTTACCTTCGGCAAAACCTTCTTTGATATCAAGTAGAACGAGTTCGTTGGCTAATTCCCTACGGGCAATATTATCTGCACAGGTAGCACCAACAGCGCCTGCACCTACAACCGTTACTTTCATATATCTATATTTTAATGGTTTGCTCTTCTAAATATTAATCGAAGGTAGAAATAAATATAGGGTTAAAAAATCCTTTTAAAACTTTATAATTCTGCCGGGGTTAATGATTTAGTAGAAAAGCTAAGGCTGAAAGATTAAAGCAGAAAAGCTAAAGCTGAAAAATAATGATAATTCAACAACTATAAATATGGAAAATAAACCCATCTCCAATATTGATTACAAAGCCTTTGAAGGCAAATGGTATTCTCTTTATTCGATTCCAACTTTAATGGATAAAAACTGGAAACAGACTACCGAAACTTATACGCTCAAAGACGATGATCATTTCGATGTACTGACCACTTACCATAAAGAAGGGAAGCCGGAGGAGAAAACAATTACTTCCAAGTTATTTTTTGATCATGATAAAGCTGATGGCGATATGAAGGCGCAGTTTTTATGGCCATTTAAAATAGGGTATTGGATTATAGAAATCGCAGATGATTATCGTTATGTGGTGGTTGGGCATCCAGATGAAAAATATCTTTTTATCATGGCCCGAGAACCTAAAATGGAAGCTGATTTATTAGTGGATATTATCGAAAACTGCCGGGTAAGGGGATATGATGTTAGTGAATTGGTGAGTCAGGAGCATTTTTGAGGAATTTCTAAACCTTACAGGTTTTAAAAACCTGCAAGGTTTAAGAAGATAATCTAGGTAAGATCCTTTATCCAGTTCAGGAGGACGATTCGTCGCAAAATGGATTTCTCGATGGATAAACTAACCGACTCGTCATGCTGACCTGTAGCGCAGCGGAAAGCTACGCAGTAAATTTAGTTCAGCACCTATCTCGGTAGCTTTTGAGTCAAGTTCAGGCAGACGATTCTTCATAAAAGCGATTTCTCGAAGGATGCAATCAAGGCTAATCTTTTATTGATAATTTACTGACAACTTCCGTTCTCAAATTCCTTATTTTTGAAGAACCGTTATCATTCCTGAGCGGCTAATTCTTTAGATTACAATATGTACTTAATTTTTGATACAGAAACCACGGGTTTGCCTCGTAATTACAACGCACCAATTACCGATACGGATAACTGGCCACGTTGTATTCAAATTGCCTGGCAGCTACACGATGAGATGGGGAGGATAGTTGAGCATCAGGATTATCTGGTTAAGCCAGAGGGTTTTAATATCCCTTACGACGCTGAGCGTATTCACGGAATTTCGACCGAACTGGCCGAAGAGCAGGGTATTACGCTAGCTGAAGTACTGGAGAAATTTAATATTGCCTTATCAAAATCAAAATTCATCGTTGGCCAGAATGTTGGTTTCGATGTGAATATTATGGGATGCGAGTTTCACCGTTTCGGGGTAGAAAACCGCATGGCAGAGATGCCAGTATTGGATACGTGTACCGAAATTACTGCCGATTTATTAAAGTTACCTGGCGGTAGAGGTGGTCGGTTCAAGTTGCCAACCTTAACGGAATTGCATTCTTATTTATTTGGTGTTCCTTTCAATGAGGCGCACAATGCAACTGCCGATGTGGAAGCAACAACCCGTTGCTTTCTGGAACTGATTAAAAAAGAAGTTTTCAAAAAGGAAGATTTACTGGTTGATGCTGAATATTTCCCACGTTTCAGGGAAGTAAATCCAGCATCTATGCCAGATTTTGGCATTCAGCATGTCAATCTAAAATCAGCATCTGATGAAATTCGCAAGCGACTCCAAAAAGCTGAAGGTGGTGGCGTTTCTAAACAGGAAATTGAACGAAACAAGCAGGAGCTGGCTTCTGCAACATTTGTACACCTGCATAACCATACCCAATTTTCGGTTTTACAAAGTACCATTAGTATTCCAGCCCTGATCAAAGCTGCGGCATCATTAAAAATGCCTGCCGTAGCCATGACGGATCATGCGAATATGATGGGGGCATTTCACTTTGTGAACAATGTTTTAAATCACAATAAAGCAGCAGAGGCTAAAAATGCTGCTTCAATTGAAGCAGGTGAAAGACCTACTGAAGTAGTGATGACGCCAATAATTGGTGTAGAGTTTTTTGTTTGCAATAATCACTTAGATCGAACTACAAAAGACAATGGCTACCAGATGGTGCTGTTGGCGAAGAATAAAGCCGGCTATCATAATCTGGCAAAAATGTCATCTATTGCCTATACAAAAGGCTTCTATTATGTTCCACGGATTGACAGACAAGTAATTGAGCAATATAAAGATGATATCATCGTACTTTCCGGAAACCTTTCTGGTGAGATTTCGAATAAAATCTTAAACATGGGTGAAAACCAGGCAGAGGAGGCTTTGATCTGGTGGAAAGAACAGTTTGGCGATGATTTTTATATCGAGGTGATGCGCCACAGCCAGGAAGATGAAGATCGTGTAAATGCATCTTTAATTTCACTGGCTAAAAAGCACGAGGTTAAATTGGTCGCCACCAATAACACCTACTATATTAATAAGAAAGATGCTAACGCCCACGATATTTTACTTTGTGTAAAAGATGGTGAAAAGCAGGCAACACCGATAGGCCGCGGTCGTGGATACCGTTATGGCTTGCCAAACCAGGAATACTATTTCAAATCGGGCGATGAAATGAAATCGCTTTTTGCTGATTTACCTGAGGCGATTTTGAACATACAGGAGATTGTAGATAAAATTGAAATCTACAAACTTGCTCGTGAAGTACTTCTGCCAAAATTTGATATTCCCGCACAGTTTCTGGTGGAGGAAGATGAAGTTGATGGAGGAAAACGAGGGGAGAATAAGTTTTTAAGACATTTAACTTACGAGGGGGCAAAAATCAGGTATGGAGAACTTACTCCATCTATAATTGAGCGTCTGGATTTTGAATTGGCCACGATTGAAAAAACCGGTTATCCTGGTTATTTCCTGATTGTGCAGGATTTTATCGCCGAGGCCCGTCGGAGAGATGTATCTGTTGGACCTGGTCGGGGTTCTGCAGCAGGTTCGGTGGTAGCCTACTGTTTATGGATTACGAATATTGATCCAATCAAATACGATTTGCTTTTTGAGCGTTTCCTGAATCCGGATCGTGTATCCATGCCCGATATTGATATCGATTTTGATGACGAGGGCCGTGGTCGCGTAATGGAATACGTAATTAACAAATATGGTTCCAGTCAGGTAGCACAAATCATCACTTATGGTACTATGGCGGCTAAGTCATCCATTCGTGATACTGCCCGTGTGTTGGATTTACCTTTGTTCGAAGCAGATAAAATTGCGAAGCTGATTCCAAATATGAAGCTGGCGAAAATCTTTACCCTCGACGAAAAGAGTTTAAAAGATGCTTTGAGACCTGATGAATACGAACGTGTTCAGGAGTTAAAAGCCATGGGCTTGCTGAAAGATTTAAGTGCAGAAACTATACAACAGGCACAGGTTTTAGAAGGCTCGTTAAGAAATACAGGGATTCACGCCTGCGGGGTAATTATCACGCCGAGCGATATTACCAATTTCGTTCCGGTAGCAACCGCAAAAGATTCTGATTTATATGTTACCCAATTTGATAACTCGGTTGTAGAAAGCGCTGGTTTATTGAAGATGGATTTCTTGGGGTTAAAAACTCTAACCCTGATAAAAGACACCGTTAAACTGGTTAAGAAAAGGCATGGCATCGACCTCAATCCGGATAATTTCCCGATTGATGATGTGATGACTTATGAACTTTTCCAGCGCGGTGAAACCATTGGGATCTTTCAATACGAGAGTCCGGGGATGCAGAAGTACATGAAGGAGTTGAAGCCAACAGTTTTCGACGATTTAATTGCCATGAATGCATTATATCGCCCGGGACCAATGGAGTATATTCCGAGTTTCGTTCGCCGTAAAAATGGTGAAGAAGAAATTCAGTACGATTTAGATGCCTGTGAAGAATACCTGAAAGAAACTTATGGAATTACCGTTTACCAGGAACAGGTGATGCTTTTATCGCAGAAACTGGCCGGTTTTACCAAAGGTGAGGCCGACGTTTTGCGGAAGGCAATGGGTAAAAAGCAGAAGGATGTTCTGGATAAAATGAAACCTAAATTTGTGAAGCAGGCGGCCGAAAAAGGCCATAACGCTACAACTTTAGAGAAAATCTGGAAAGATTGGGAAGCATTTGCATCTTACGCCTTCAATAAATCTCACTCTACCTGTTACGCCTGGATTGCTTACCAAACGGCTTATTTGAAAGCGCATTATCCGGCAGAATATATGGCGGCGGTACTGTCTAACAACATGAGTGATATTAAACAGGTGGCTTTCTTTATGGAAGAATGTAGACAAATGGGTGTGGTGGTTTTAGGGCCTGATGTTAACGAATCTGACCTTAAATTCTCCGTAAATGCCAAAGGCGAAGTCCGCTTTGGGATGTCTGCAGTAAAGGGTGTTGGTGAGAAAGCAGTGGAAAGTATTATTGAAGAGCGTGGTACAAATGGCCCATATGCTTCGGTTTACGATTTTGCAAAACGTTCGAATACCCGTATTGTAAATAAGAAGGCTTACGAGAGTTTTGTATATAGCGGTGCATTTGATGCTTTTGGAGGCCACAGGGCACAATATTTCTACATCGGGCCACACGACAAAATGAATGGGATCGAAAAGATTATCAAATTTGCCAACGATTTCCAGAACAATGAAAATACCTCACAAGCTTCATTATTTGGCGGTTCAAAAGCTGATTTGATTTTGGAACCTTCCTTGCCGGTTTCACCGGAATGGGCATTGATGGATCGCTTGAAATATGAAAAAGATGCTATCGGAATTTTTCTTTCTGGTCATCCTTTGGATAACTATAAGCTGGAACTTGATAAATTCTGTACACATGGTGTAAGGCAGTTGAGCATTATCAATAAAGTGAGAATGGGCGATACCAATGAGGATATTCTGGCTGAATTTACCAAGCTTCAAAACCGCGAACTTTGTGTAGGCGGGTTAGTTGTTGCTGCATCTCAGCGGATCACAAAAACCGGTAAACCTTTTGGAACATTTGTATTTGAAGATTATGATGATGCCTGTGAAATGGCACTTTTCGGTGAAGATTTCCTTAAATTCAAATCATTTTTAACAGAAGGATACTTCTTGCAGATAAGAGGCAGGGTAGGAGAAAGATTTGGAAAAGCAGGAGATTGGGAATTTAAAATCACGGCGATTAACTTGATGTCTGAATTAAGAGATAAGCTGACTAAAAGTTTAACCATACAGGTGCCAATTGAGCGGGTAAATGATGAGCTAATGAAGGAAATTGAGCTGATTTTAGCAGACAATAAGGCAAATTCAGATCAGCAAAACTGCCAACTTAACTTCGCTGTTTTTGATAGTGAAAAGCAGATTATGTTAGATTTGTCATCTAAGAATTTAAAAATCAATCCTAACAATAAGTTTCTAGAACAATTGCTGGGTCTTAATGTTGTTAATTACAAATTGAATTAGGTTTCTGGTTATTTTGTTGGTTAGTTAGTTTGTTGTTTAGGTGTATACTTATCGTGAAATTATTTTCCCAAAATCCAATTAACTAAAAAACCAACAAACCATAAGAGTGTCAAATTGACATTACGTTATAGTTGGCATTGCAATTGAATACATATATTTGAACATAAAAAAAATAATTATGGCATTAGAAATCACCGATGCAAACTTTGAGGAGCTTGTATTAAAATCAGATAAACCCGTGTTAGTAGATTTTTGGGCAGAATGGTGTGGCCCTTGTCGCATGGTTGGTCCTGTTGTAGAAGAAATCGCTAAAGAATACGATGGTAAAGCAGTAGTTGGAAAAGTAAATGTTGATAACAACCCTCAAATTTCAATGCAGTTTGGTATTCGTAATATCCCGGCCTTATTATACTTTAAAGACGGTCAGGTTGTAGATAAGCAAGTTGGTGCAGTTCCAAAATCAGTATTGGCTGAAAAATTGAACAAACAATTAGCTTAATTAAGATTTAAGTTATTTAAATATACTACCCGAATTCGTTACAGAATTCGGGTTTTTTATTGCGTTATTTTTTTGTTTATTTAATAAAAATATTGAATCATGCCTATCAATCTATTCAACAACAAATCATTAGGGGTTATTATTGCAGGTTTCGCTTTAAACTGCGTAAACATTGCATACGTTTCAGGCCAGAATCCTGTTGAAACCGACAAACCTACAGCAGACTATAAACCAGCATTTGAAGGGCAAACCAGAATCGCCGGGGTGAAAACAGAAACGCCTTTATCGATTTCGGTCATCAACGAGAAACTGGAAAATCCCTGGGGGATTGCAGTTCTACCAAATGGAGGGTTTTTAATCACTCAGAAACAGGGATCGATGGTTATATTGGGCCCGGATGGAAAACTCCTGAAGAAAATCGAAGGTTTACCCAAAGTAGATGCATCCGGACAAGGTGGTTTATTGGATGTAACTTTAGATCCTGACTTCGCCAAGAATAAAATGATTTACTGGGCTTATTCAGAACCTCAGGCGAAAGGTGTTTTATTAGCCATTGCCAAAGGAAAGTTATCTGCCAGTGAAACGAAGATAGAAAATCAAGCCATTATCTATCGGGCAACACCAGCACACACGGGTAAATTGCAATATGGATCGAGAATCGTTTTCGATAAAGATGGGAACCTTTTTGTAAGTGCGGGTGAAAGATCAGATAAAGAAGTTAGGATCCAGGCGCAAGCGCTAAATTCTTCTTTAGGAAAAATCTTACATATTACGAAGGATGGAAAGCCAGTGCCAAATGGGCCATTTGCAGGAAAAGCAGGAGCAAAACCAGAGATCCATGCTTATGGGTTTAGAAATCCTGATGGTTTGGCTATTAATCCGCAGACAGGTGATTTATGGGAAGCAGAATTTGGTCCGCGTGGTGGCGATGAAGTTAACCTCATCAAACCGGGTAAAAACTATGGTTGGCCAGTAATCACTTACGGGATTGAATATAGCGGAAAGGCTGTGGGCGATGGGATTCAACAGAAAGAAGGAATGGAACAACCCGTTTACTACTGGAACCCGGTAATTTCGCCAGGCTCAATCGCCTTTTACAACAGCGATAAAATTCCGGCATGGAAAGGGAATTTATTTGTCGGCGCATTGAGTGGCTCGCATATTATCCGCCTGGTAATTAAAGACAATAAAATTGTTGGTGAAGAAAGACTATTGGAAGGAAAGGGTGAACGTTTCCGCGATTTAGTCGAAAAAGATGGTGCTTTATACGCCATAACCGACAATGGAAAACTTTATAAAATAGCAGCAAAATAAGTTTCGGCAGTTGGAACACCAGCCGATAAATAAAATGTGTTTAAACCTCATAGGTTTCAAAAACCTATGAGGTTTTTATTACGCTAATCTTTTTATTAGCTTTACGATATGCAGGCCATAAAATATGATCAGGAAAGTAGCTTTGGGAATCTCGAGCTACTAGCAAGCCAGGTAGTAGAAGGTTTTATCACTGGATTACATAAAAGCCCTTTTCATGGTTTTTCGGTTGAGTTTGCAGAGCATCGCCAATACAATAGCGGTGATAACATAAAAAATATCGACTGGAAATTATTCGCGAAAACCGATAAGCTTTACAGCAAACGTTTTGAAGAAGAAACCAACCTTCGCTGCCAATTTGTAATTGATGCTTCCTCTTCGATGTATTTTCCAGAGCCGAAGAATAATAAACTTACCTTCTCAATCCAGGCCGCCGCATCATTAATGTACCTGCTGAAAAAGCAGCGCGATGCCTTCGGACTAAGTCTATTTACGGATGAAATTTTATTAAATTCACCTGCAAAATCGACTACGGTTCATCAGAAATTTTTATTTGCAAAGCTGGAGGAACTTCTGGAAAAACCAAAAGTTAATGCGAAAACGAATTTAAGCGAGTCACTTCACCAGGTTGCCGATCTCATCCATAAGCGGTCGCTGGTGGTTATTTTTAGTGATTTATTCAATACCCAAACCAGCCTAGAGCAAACCGATCTGTTTTTTGACGCTTTGCAGCACCTCAAATTTAATAAACACGAAATTGTAGTTTTTAACGTGGTTGATAAATCCAAAGAAGTCGCTTTTGAATTTGAAAATCGCCCATATCAATTCATTGATATGGAAACCGGAGATACCATCAAAGTACATACCAATCAGGTTAAAGATAATTACAAAGTAGCTATAACCGATTATCGGCAGCAAATTGCATTGAAATGTGTACAGTACAAAGTTGATTTGATCGATGCAGATATAGCAGATGGTTTTTATCCTGTACTTCAGGCTTATTTGATTAAAAGGCAAAAGCTCGGTTAAATCAGATCTAATTTCTTAACCAAATATTACAAAACACTGTAAATCCATGCAAACAATCCCATCGTTTTTTAAGTATAAATAGTAATCATATTTACTAAGGCGAATTGCCTTGCTTTAAAAATAATATCATGGCTAAAAATGTTGCAGAGCAGCTGGTAGAAATGCTGGTTGAGGCTGGCGTAAAAAGAGTTTACGCGGTTACCGGTGATAGTTTAAATTATTTTAATGATGCCGTACGGCGAAATGGGAAAATTAAGTGGATTCATGTTCGTAACGAAGAAGTGGGTGCATTCGCTGCCGCTGCAGAGGCAGAATTAGATGGCTTAGCCTGTTGCGCAGGAAGCTGCGGTCCGGGGCATGTACACCTTATTAACGGTTTGTATGATGCGCATAAATCTCACGTTCCGGTGATTGCCATTGCATCAACCATTGATACCGGGCAATTTGGAATGGACTATTTCCAGGAAACCAATACTACAAAATTGTTTGATGATTGCAGTTCGTATAATCAAATCGCAACTACTGCTGCTCAGGTGCCACGAATGTTTCAGGCCGCTATTCAACATGCTGTACACAACAAGGGTGTTGCTGTTTTTGGTTTGCCAGGCGATGTTGCACAGCTGGATGCGGTAGAAAGTGAAACTTCTATGCAATTATTTAGAAGCAAACCTGTAATTAGGCCTAATGATCATGATCTTAATTTATTAGCCGATAGCCTGAATGAAGGTAAAAAAATTACGATTTATTGTGGTATTGGCGCTGCTGAAGCTCACGATGAGGTAGTTGCTTTAGCTGAAAAACTAAAAGCGCCCGTTGGTTTCTCTTTCCGTGGGAAGATGGGCATTCAATATCATAATCCTTACGAAATCGGGATGACAGGCCTCCTCGGTCAACCGTCTGCTTATCACAGTATGCACGAATCGGATGTTGTATTGCTATTGGGAACTGATTTTCCTTATCAGAACTTCATGCCAGAGAAAAATAAAATCATTCAGATTGATGAAAGTCCTGAAAGGTTAGGCAGAAGGGCAAAACTTCATATGGGTTTATGCGGTGATATCAAAGATTCATTATCTGCTCTGCTGCCATTAATCGCCACGAAAGCTGATGATAGCTTTTTAAAAGCGCAACTTGAGTTTTATGGAAAAGTGAAAGAAAGTCAGCTTAGTTATGTTAAAGATCAGGGCTCAGAAAATAAAATTCAGCCAGAATATGTAGCTGATACGATTAACCGATTAAGCAATCAGGACGCAATTTATACGGTGGATACCGGGATGTGTTGTGTTTGGGGTGCCAGATTTATAGATGGAACCGGACAAAGAAAGATGCTTGGGTCATTTAATCACGGCTCGATGGCCAATGCCATGCCAATGGCAATAGGAGCAGCACTTGCTCATCCTGAAAAACAAGTTATTGCCCTTTGTGGCGATGGAGGATTATCCATGTTGTTGGGAGATTTGGCTACCATTAAACAATACAATTTACCCATAAAAATCATCGTGTTTAACAACCGTGCATTAGGAATGGTGAAGCTTGAAATGGAAGTGGATGGTTTGCCAGATAATGAAACAGATATGATCAATCCTGATTTTGCGCTGGTTGCACAGGCAATGGGTTTTAAAGGGGTAACCATCAGCAAACCTGAAGATGTAGAAATAGGCATTGCTAATGCTTTTGCAGAAGATGGTCCGGTGTTGTTAAACATTATGACCAATCCTAATGCATTGGCTATGCCACCGAAAATAGAATGGGAGCAGGTAAAAGGAATGACTATTTCGATGACCAAGTTAATGCTCGGCGGAAAAATGAGTGAAGTATTTAATACCATAAAATCCAACTACAAACATTTAGGCGAAGTTTTATAACCTGAAATAAATATAAAAAAGCATGTTAGAAAAAGGAACAATTGCACCCGATTTTGAATTGAATGCCACACCAGATCAAAAGATCAAATTGAAAGATTTTAAAGGGAAAAATGTCATTCTGGCTTTTTATCCTGCCGATTGGAGTCCGGTTTGCGGTGATCAAATGGCGCTGTACAATGAAATGCTGAAGTATTTTAGTAAACATGATGCACAGATAATTGGCATATCGGTAGATAGTACCTGGTGCCATAATGCTTTTCAGCAGGATAGAAAACTTCATTTTCCGCTCCTGGCTGATTTTGAGCCAAAAGGCGAAGTTTCGAAAGCTTATGGTGTTTATGATGATGAAGTAGGAGAGAGTAAAAGAGCACTTTTTGTTATCGATAAAGATGGGAAAATTGCCTGGAGTTATTTATCGCCAACGGCTGTTAACCCTGGTGCAGATGGAATATTAGATGCCTTGGAAGAATTAGAAAAAAAATAAAGCGCTTATGAGTACCTTAAAACCAGAAGTAAGCAGTAAAGATCATGTAGAAGGATCTGATGCTGCATCCATTACCATTGTTGAGTATGGAGATTATCAATGTCCACATTGTGCGCATGCCTATCCAATTATTAAAGAAATAGAGCAGACCTTTGGCGATCAGATCAGGTTTGTTTTTAGACACTTTCCACTTCAGGAAGCTCATGAGTTTGCTTTCCCGGCAGCACTAGCGGCAGAAGCTGCAGCATTGCAGGATAAATTCTGGGAAATGCATGAGGCTATTTATGAAAATCAATATCGCTTAAGTGATGATCTTTTTGAAGAACTGGCAGAAACCATTGGTTTAGATGTGGAACAATTTCAAAAGGATATTTTAGAAGAGGCAGTGAAGCAAAAGGTAGAAGACGATTTTGAAAGTGGTGTGAGAAGTGGTGTAAACGGAACGCCCTCTTTTTATGTTAACGGAACAAAATTCGACGGTGGACCAGATGAGCTGTTTGAAATGCTTAAAGAAAGTGCCGAATAGAAACAAAAAACCTCATGTATTTTGCAATACATGAGGTATCAGATAAGGGTAACCGGAAAACTAAAAAACTAATTATGAAGTTTTTAGAATTTAACAAAACGGAAATCGCTTCTGGTGTTTTGTTATATCAAAGGTGCACTTCGTTTATGAAGTTTTAGTGAAGAAACGAAGTAAGAAATAAAGATCAAAGCATAAATATATTCTGGTCTTTATTCCTGGCTCTTTGGTCTTTAATCTAAATTACAAATTACCTCTTAATTCCTGCTCTCGTTCCAGCGATTCAAAAAGTGCTTTAAAGTTTCCGGCGCCAAAGCTTTGTGCACCTTTCCGCTGAATAATCTCGAAGAATAGTGTCGGTCTATCCTCAATCGGCTTGGTGAAAATCTGTAGTAAATAACCTTCTTCATCACAATCAACTAAAATACCCAGGCTTTCTAAAAGAGCGATTTCTTCATCAATTTTGCCCACACGTTGTGGCATCATGTTATAGTAAGCTTCAGGTGGCGCGCTTAAAAATTCTACTCCACGAGATTTTAATTCTTTAACTGTTTTGACAATGTCTTTCGTCGCAACCGCAATATGCTGTACACCTTCACCTTCATAATACTCCAAGTATTCTTCAATTTGCGATTTCTTTTTGCCTTCGGCAGGTTCATTAATCGGGAATTTAGAGAAGCCGTTTCCATTGCTCATCACCTTGCTCATGAGGGCAGAATATTCTGTGTTAATTTGTTTATCATCAAAAGATAGAATATTTACAAAGCCCATCACCTCTTCATACCATTGCACAGCCTCATTCATCCGGTTCCAGCCCACGTTGCCAACACAATGATCGATATATAAAAGTCCGGCATCAGCAGGTTGATAATCACTTTCCCAAACGCAGTAGCCAGGCATAAAAGCTCCTGAATAGTTTTTACGTTCGATAAACATGTGAACCGTTTCCCCATAAGTGTAAATTCCACTCATTTTAACCTCGCCATTTTCGTCGGTTAGCGTTTTTGGCTCCATATATGGTTTCGCACCACGTTTAGTGGTTTCTTCGAAAGCATTGTAAGCATCTTCAACCCATAAAGCCAGAATCTTTACGCCATCACCATGTCTTTTTACATGTTCTGAAATTTCATGATCTGATTTTAAAGCAGTTGTTAAAATTAGCCTGATTTTTCCTTGCTGTAGTACGTAAGAGGCTCGATCGCGAACACCCGTTTCCGGACCGGCATAAGCCAGGCTTTGAAAGCCAAATGCCGTTTTGTAATAATGGGCTGCCTGTTTAGCATTTCCTACATAAAATTCTATATAATCTGTTCCGTTAATGGGCAGAAAATCTGGTGCCTTTGATATTTTTTCTGCAAAAGTTTGTGTTTCCATATAATTAAGGTAGTTCGGAGTCCGAAGTCGGGTGTCCGAAGATTATTTTTTTAAAGTCCAAAGTCGGATGTCCGAAATCGGAAGAATTTATTTTAAATAAACAATTTTTAGTGAATTGATGATATGAAGCATGATCATCGGACCTCGGTCTTCCGTCCCCCGACTTTCTTTATTCAACATTGACTTGCCAGCTTTTGTGATAATTTTCATCTTCAATTGAAATTGCCTCTTCAGTAAGCATCAACGGTTTAAAAGGATCAATCATCACCGCGAGTTCATCTGTCTTTTCCTTCCCGATAGATTTTTCTACTGTGCCGGGATGAGGTCCGTGAGGAATTCCACCAGGATGTAGGGTGATTTGTCCTTTCACCACACTTTTCCGGCTCATAAAATCTCCATCAACATAATAAAGTACTTCATCACTATCTACGTTGCTGTGGTTATAGGGAGCAGGAATGGAATCTGGATGGTAATCATACTTGCGTGGAACAAATGAGCAAACCACGAAATTATGGCCTTCGAAGGTTTGGTGTACAGGTGGCGGCTGATGAAGGCGACCGGTAATTGGTTCGAAATCGTGAATGGAAAAAGCGTAAGGGTAATGATAGCCATCCCAACCTACGTAATCAAAAGGATGAGTGCCGTAAGTGTAAGGATAAATTAAGCCTTGTTTTTTAATGAGCACCTTGAAATCGCCATGTTCATCGTGAGTTTGTAAATTTTCGGGTAACCGTAAATCCCTTTCGCAATAAGGAGAGTGTTCCATTAATTGCCCGTATTGGTTAAGATATCTTTTTGGAGGCCGTAGCGGACTAAAACTTTCTACGATGAACAACCTGTTTTGTTCGTTGTCAAATTCCATCTGGTAAATAGTGCCCCGGGGGATAATCAGGTAATCGCCATAAGCAAATTTGATCTCTCCAAATCCTGTTTTCAGCTTTCCCGATCCCTCATGAACGAAAATCATCTCATCAGCCTGGCTGTTTTTATAGAAATAATCAATCATTGATTTTTTAGGTGCAGCCAGTACGATATGTAAATCACTATTTACTAAAACAGGTTTCCGGCTTTTTAGATAATCATCCTCGGGTTTAATATTAAAACCCATTAAGCTGGTATGTTTCAGGTGTTTTTCTCTGGCAATTTTAGGCTCTACGCTGTAAGGCTCGCTCAAATGCTTCACTATTGTCGGCGGATAACAATGGTAAACAAGCGAATACAAACTCGAAAAGCCTTCGGTAGATACCAGTTCTTCAGCATAAAGATTTCCATCTGGTTTGCGAAAAACTGTATGTCGTTTTGCGGGTATTTGCCCCAATTTATGATAAACAGGCATATAGATTGATGTTAGGTTAGAAATAAAATCTAAAAGAAGAAATAATTAGAACGCCATGGCGTTTCAATCAAATAAAAAGGGGGAAAGACTATAAAGAATATTGTGCCATGATCAACTTAGATAGCATCTTATAGCGACGTGCAGCAATGGCGTCGTTCACTAAATTGATATGTAATGCTTTTAAGATCATGGTTTTGATGGTGCTAAATTAAGTATTTTTTTGTCAAGAAGAAATTTTTAATAATTTTAATTAGCAAGCTTTTTAAGTACCAGAGATCAATAATTCGATGTCCATTCCAGATTTGCTTATTATGGCAATACCAAAAACGGTATGATTTTGAACGCTACACCTTTTTACTATATTTACCCCGTATTTTAACCAAATCATATGAAATTCGTATCCTATAAAACCGAAGACATTATCCATTTAGGTCTGTTCATCGACGGACATATTTATAACTTAAATAGCTGCGATAAACTGCTGCCAGACAATATGAATGAGTTTTTGCAAGGTGGTGAAGTATTAATGGAGCGGGCTAAAAAGGTTGATACCCAGATAAAAGAGGGAAGCTTAGCCGCCAAGGAAGAGATCTTTTACGAAATTCTAGCGCCAGTGCCAAACCCTACAAGTTGCCGGGATGGCTATGCATTCAGGCAGCATGTTGCCGCGGCGCGCCGCAATCGTAAGGTAGACATGATCCCTCAATTTGATGAATATCCGATTTTCTATTTCACCAATCATAATGCCATTCAGGGAACTGGTGAAATTGAATGCATGCCGGATCATTTTGAAAAACTAGATTTTGAACTGGAATTAGCCATTGTAATTGGTAAAAAGGGTAGAAATATTAAAGCCGCAGAAGCTGATGAATATATTGCTGGTTATATGGTGATGAACGATGTGAGCGCCAGAACTTTGCAGATGGAAGAAATGTTGTTAAATCTCGGCCCGGCAAAGGGAAAAGATTTTTCGACTGTAATTGGCCCGTGGTTGGTTACGCCAGATGAATTGGAACCATACAAAGTTGCCGCGAAAGACGGTCACGTTGGAAATGCTTATAACTTAAAAATGACCTGCAGGGTAAACGGGATTGAAGTATCTAAAGGTAATGCCGAAGATATGGACTGGACTTTCGCTGAGATTATTGAGCGTTGTGCTTATGGCGTTGATATTCTTCCAGGTGATGTAATCGGATCGGGTACAGTTGGAACAGGATGTTTTCTGGAACTAAATGGAACGGGTTTATTAAACGATCCAAATTACCAGGCACAATGGTTGCAACCGGGTGATGTTGTAGAAATGGAGATTACAGGCTTAGGTGCTTTAACCAATACCATTACGAAAGCAAATACCGATTTTTCTATTTTGGCTTTGAAGAAATAAATATTGTTGAGAAGAGGTTGAAGGAAGTTGAAAAGCTGGAAGAAGTTGGAATGTTGGAAATTGGGAAGAGGTTGAAAAGTTCTAAGCGTTTAGTGTGTTTATCTCTGAATGCTGACATTTCCATAATATAGTTTGAGAATGGCAAAAATTGAGAAATTTGAAGATTTACAGATATGGCAGATTGCAAACAAGTTGGAGTAGAAGTTTATCGTATCTCTGATTTGGAGCCAATGAAATCTAATTTTGGATTAAAAGATCAGTTTCGTAGGGCTACAATGTCAATGTCTGATAATGTTGCAGAAGGATTTGAGTATAACAATAATCCTGATTTTATCCGTTTTTTAACTTATGCAAAAGGCTCATCAGGAGAGTTTAGAATAAAATAATTATCATGTTAGAAGCAAAGAAACTATCTGACGTAAATTTTAAATTTCTCTATGAAAAATGCATAGAATTCTCTTCCAAAACGAAACGTTTTATTGATTATCTGCAAGATTTCGAGAAGAAGAAAAAAGCATTAAAGAAGGGGATTTAGTTACTTGTATTTTCAATTGTTTTTATCGTTACAGATCTTTTATTTTTAATTTTTACGTTCACTTAGGCGAAATGCTGGCCAACTTTTAAACTCTTATTTCAACTTTACAACATTAACCCATTTAACATTAACTATACTTAATGCAGGCCAATTTTTAAACCCTTATTCTAACATTTAAACTTTACAACATTAACGCCTAACCCACATCTAAACCCCTAACCCCATAACCTCTTTAAAACACCTATGCTGACTTTAAAAACTGAAGATTTATCTGCTGTACAGTTGCAAGATTATCTGCAATATGCCATTGCACCAAGGCCAATTTGTTTCGCTTCAACCCTAGATCATGAAGGGAATATCAATTTGAGTCCATTCAGTTTTTTCAACATGTTTAGTACCAAGCCTCCGATTTGTGTTTTTTCACCTGCGCGGCGGGTGCGCGATAATACCACTAAACATACGCTTGAAAATGTGCTTCAGGTAAAGGAATGTGTGATCAATATTGTGAATTATGATATGGTTCAACAGATGAGCCTGGCCAGTACGGAATATGCGAAAGGGGTAAACGAATTTGAAAAAGCAGGTTTCACTATGCTTAAATCTGATTTGGTTAAACCACCTAGGGTTGCAGAAGCGCCTGTACAATTTGAGTGTGTGGTTAATCAGGTCATTCCGTTAGGAGATAGTCATGGCGCTGGGAACCTTATTCTGGCGGAAATTAAATTAATTCATATTAATGAAAATGTACTTAATAGCAAAGGTAAAATAGATCAGGAAAAAATAGATCTGGTTGCGCGTTTGGGCGGCGATTGGTATTGCAGGGTTACAGCAGATAATTTATTTAAAGTAGCGAAGCCTTTAGCAAAATTGGGCATTGGTGTAGATTCGCTACCGAAATCAGTACGGTTATCTAAAGTCTTAACCGGTAATGATCTGGGGATGTTAGGAAATGTAGAACATCTTCCAACAGATGAAGAGATAGATTTGATCGCTTCAGACCCACAAGTTAAAGAAGTTTTAGATGCAACCATTGGCGATACCACAAACAGGGAACGGGAGTTACATGAGCTCGCCCGGCAGTATCTCAGTACAGGGCGTGTGGAACTGGCATTGAAGGTCGTTTTGCTTTAATTTACTAGCCATGTAGTATTTTTATAATCCACAAATTCAAACAAAATAAAGTCAACGTTAGAATTGGAACTTTTAAGGAAATAATAAATACTTTAAATAACGAAGCGTACTTAGCGCTTGTTAACCTTAACAGTTCGAATTTGATTATTGTAATTCCCATAGCTATGCATACATCTGTACAAGTCGATCAATACATCATCAAATCGGCACCATTTGCCATTCCAATATTGGAGCATTTAAGAATGCTGGTGCACCATGCTGATGCCAGAATTGAAGAAAAAACCAAATGGGGGATGCCATTTTTTGATTTCAAAGGTTCCGTTTGTCATATGGCGGCTTTCAAGCATCACTGTGCTTTTGGCTTTTGGAAGGGTTCTTTAATAGAGGATGAATTCAATATTTTCGAAACGAGTAGTGCTATGGGGATGCTAGGCAAGATCAAATCTTTTGCAGATCTGCCTGCTGATGAAATTCTGATCGCCTATATTCAACAAGCCATTCAACTAAATGAAGACGGGATTAAACTTCCGGCGAAGCCTAAAGCAAATCCTCAGGAACTCATTATTCCACAATATTTCATAGATGCTTTGCAAAAAGATTTTATAGCTATGGATGTTTTCCAAAACTTCAGTGTTTCTAAAAAAAAGGATTATGTAATCTGGTTAGAAGAGGCGAAGACAGAAACGACCAGACAAAAGCGTTTAGAAACTTCAATAGAATGGATCAGCGAAGGAAAAAGCAGGATGTGGAAGTATGAAAAGTAATTAAATTATACTTACAATCTTCATAAAACGATTTCTGTAATGGCCATTAAGTTCGGTAATGGTAACGCTATGTGCTTTGCCAGAAGAGGCATGGATGAATTTTATTCCATTTTCATCGATTGAATAAACAATACCAACATGTCCGATTCTTCTCACTCTGGAATTGCTTCCGGTAAAGATCAATACATCGCCGACTTTAGCATTTTGCAGGGTAGTTTCTTTTCCTGCACCACTAAATTCTCTTGAAGAACGCGGAACCTTAAAACCAAAATTACTGAAAACATAACTTACGAAACCTGAACAATCAAAACCGATTTTCGGATTACTTGTAGCATAACGATAACGGATTCCGAGCATACTTTTGGCAAAGTCTATTAAAGTTTCAGAACTTGCTGTGGAACCGCTATTAAAGTTTGTTGAAGTATTTCTTGGTAAAGTAGCGACTAACTTTTTAACCAAATCCTGATATTGAGCAGGGATGATGTTTTGAGCATTCACTGCGCTTGCAGACAAAATGAAAAACAGAATTACAAATGTTATTTTCTTCATATGTTGATTGGCAAGATATAAAAAAAAAACAACCGAGGTTAGGAATGTGGAAAACTCGTTAAAACAATGAAGCCCGAACGATTGTCCGGGCTTCATTAAATATACTTTAAAAGTATTAAATACTTGAAAATAAAGTTTGTGCTTTATCGCCAATAACTGGCAAAGGCTTATTTTGTAAATTGCTTGCACTAATTGCACCCATTACGATAAATATCAAATAAATGATACCAATTGCGTAACTGATATAAGCTAAAAATGCTAATGGCGCAATCGTCAGGATTATCGTAATTAAAATATTAATAACGATAATGCTTAAGTGAAGCAATAATGACTGACGTAAGTGATAGGTTGATAAAGAAGTTTTATTTTCTTTATAAATTGCGAAAAAAGAGATCAGCCAGCCGATTAAAAAGATGTAGCTTACGATTGCAGCACCTTTACCGTTGTCTGTTGATGTTGTGAAATTTTTGTTTGTTTCCATATTATTATTTAGATTAAAGTGTTCTCTGGTAGCGTTTAATAACTTGTTAAAGTTTTATTATGGTGTTGAAACTGCAACTGGTATAATTTTTCCATTAAAAAATTTATTTCCTGTTTTTGCAAAGTCTGCAACATATTTACCCATTTCAAAAGCCATTACCGGGCTCTGATAACCCGGAAAAGCTGTTTCCAGCATCTCTGTTTGTGCTGAGCCCAAAGCTAAACAATTTATTTTAATTCCTGTTTCAGCTAATTCAAAAGCCAGACATTCTGTTAACGTGTGTAATGCCGCTTTACTGGCCGAGTAAGCTGATAAGCCTGGGAATTTAACACTGCCCTGAAAACCGCCCATACTGCCAATATTTACAATATGGCTGCCACTTTGTAATAACGGCAAGGTGTTTTGAATCATTCTGAAATGCGAAATTACGTTGCTTTGCAGCATTTCACCCAAATCTACCTCTGTTGTTTCTAAAAATGGCTTATTAATTAATGAACCTGCGTTGTTGATCAGGATATCGATATGCCCCAAATGTTCTTTCAAAAAAGGAATAAGTGCCGCATAATCATCATTTACAATATCGAATTCGACTGGTAGAAGGGTACAATCAGGATTAATTCCCCTGGCAATTTCCAGGAGTTTACGCAATTTATCTGCCGAACGGGCAATGGCAACAATCTTATTTTCTTTCTGTAAACTAAACTCTAATGCAGTTTCAAATCCTATTCCGCTACTCGCTCCGGTAATTATAATGTTCATTAAAAAATGTTAAAAATTGTTGTAAAGTTAAAAGGATGTAATGTTTTAGGACTATAATAATTTTTGAGTGGGTTTGAACAGCAAGTTCGTCATGCTGAATTTATTTCAGCATCTTTCATGCTATAAAGACCCTGAAATAAATTCAGGGTGACGACCGACTTTTAACTTATTCCCAATTTTAACTATTAGATTTCCGTTAATTAATTCCCCATTCATCCCTGATATCTTTTTGCCATTTTGAAGGGTCATCAATGTGCGTTAACACATCATTTCCATCTGCTTTGTCTATCGCTTGCTTGAGTTTTTGATAAGATCCTTTGGGCTCTTCAGCCAAGAAGGAATGATCAACATTAACGGTTTCAACAAACGACAAAGCCTTAAGCATTTTTTCTAAAAGTGCTGCATTTTGTTCATTGTCTACTTGTACCGTTACCGTTGTCATAACCGTAAAGTTAATAAATTATTCGTTAACAATTAATTGGCTCACTGGATTTTTAATCACATGCAAACCATCGTTAATGAGTTTTTTATGATCTGATTCTTTTCCTGCTTTTATTTCCAGGTAAACCTGGATTTCCTTTTCCAACTGATGATAAATCTTCTTATGAAAAATAATCTCTAAAACCTCTAACGCACAGAGCCAGTCTTGCCGGTGATTTCGTTTTAACTGATCAAAAATTTCGGTGAGTGCCTCCAGATTTTCACCACTTTCGCGAATTTCCCGTACGCGTTTGTATAATTGGTGCAACTTTACGGTTTTCTCATCGTAAACAATTTGATGTGTTTTTTCTTCGCTTATCAGCGTAATCACTTCAAAGGCATCCTTATCGGCAGCGCCATTAAAAACAGAAACAATTTTCTCGCCCACAGCCATATCATAATTACCCCATTCTGGTTTAAAAAGAATATTCTGATTGCTTTCGGTTACGGTACAGTTAACAAACGTAATCAGTAATATTTTCCCATCTTCCCTTAGAATTTCGGTGATTTGGCCTTCAACCTTTATTCCGCTTTCGAAGATCAATTGTGCTTTATCTCCATCAACATTTTTTAAGCACTTAACTTCATCATCGCTATAATCATCCAGGGCTTTAGTCGCATCTCTTAATCGGCCAACTGGCGATGAAAATCCATCTGCATGATAATTTTTCCCATGGCTATTTAATTGTTTTCCATTATAAGCCAGGGCAGAAGCACCTGTAGTTTTAAGGAAAGTAACCTCATCAGCTAAGCCTACTCCAATATCGGTAAACACGCCGCTCACCTGCAAACCTGATGAGTAAACGGCTGTAGCGACGTTTTTACAGGCAATGGCTTTCATAATGCTTTCCATGCCACCACGGCGGAAAGCCATGGTATCTGCAAATTGCTCCAAAACATCTTTTAAATTTTGAAAAGTTTCGGTTACGAAAAGCTGAGGCTGTGGTTTGGTAATGTCGTATTGATAATTGATGGTATCCATGTTATACCATAATTTTTTAACTTCTTTAGTCATACAGGATGCGCTTTCACCAATAGATGAAAGTAAGCCTGCACCATAAATTTTTGGGTTTTCCAGCGTTCCAATCAATCCATATTCAACGGTCCACCAGTGTAAGCGACCAAGCAAGGCCATTTCTGAAGGCTCGCCCATATTTTCGCTGATGTAACGCAATGTTTTTTCTGCTTTTGCGATTTGATTTTCATCTGCATCAATAGCCTCTTTCAGAATGGAAAGCTTCCTGATGGCTTCATATAGTTCGAAATCTTTAGCCGAAAACATTGCTTTTGCGCCTATAGAACCGAAATAACTCAGGTAATTGTTGTAATCGGTATCGGCAATAATTGGCGCGTGGCCTGCACTTTCATGGATAATATCTGGCGCCGGAGTATATTCTATATGATTAATCTGACGGATATCAGCCGCAATAACCAGCACCCGATAGGCCTGGTACTCCATAAAAGCCGCTGGCGGAATGAAGCCATCAACGGTAACAGCACCCCAGCCAATCTTGCCCAAGTTATCATTCATGGTTTGTAAATCAGGAATATATTCTATACTTAAGCCTGCTCTTTGCAAACCTTTAATATATGGGTAGTAGGCAACGTTTTTTAAATAGCTGTAGTTCTGACGCATTACGTAGCGCCATACAGCCTGATCTATCGGGGTATATTTTTCGTAATTCTGATTAACAATAAATTGCTTTAAATGATTAGGCAGTTTTGCTACCTGCGCATTATTAAAGTCATTAAAATGGCTCATAGTGGTCATGAAAATAAGTTGGTCGACCGCTAAGTTATGGTGTTGAATTTATCCAAACAAGAAAGCTAACGCCTAAATTGACAGCCGGGCGTAATAAATGCATCAAGCAGAATCTAAAAGATTAGAAATATGAAGTTCGAGTTTTTAGTTTTTATCGCTGCGGCCAAGTTTCTTTACGCTAAAAGTAAAATAATGCTGATATAGGTAACTAAAAAGGGCCATTAGAACGGAAACAGCAATTCTGGAAAGCATGGCTAAAGTTGGGTAATCCCTCAATAATTCCAGTAAAAACTTAAGCAACACGTAATTGGCAAGGATATTAATGAACTGAAGATTTAAAAAACGGAACAGTTGAACACTTCCCTTTAATTCGCTGTGCGTAAAAATAACATATTTATTCAGCAGGAAACTGGTTGGAATGGCTACGGCATAATCTACCAGTAAAGATGCGGTTTCCCGTTGCAATACAATAATTCCGAAATTTACTTCTGAGGTATTGAATATAAAAAAGTAAGCAAAATAATAACTTAAAATGCCAAGCAGCAATGTGCTGCCACCCGTTGCGAGATACCTGAAATTATGTGCAGAGATAAAACTTTTAAATGGTGGATAAAAAAAATCTATAAAGGCGAGAATAATTTTACGCATTGTTGTTTTAGGTAGTTTGGCTGCAAAGGTAAATTATTTTTTAAATTGTTGCTTTCCCGAAATAAAAAGTAGCAAAAGGCTTTGTTGCTTTGCAAAATGTTTAGGTTCTCTTCAATTAAAAATTTTGGTAGGATGGCGTAGTGTTTCCCGGGTTTGCCACATAATCAATCACCGCACACCAGTTGTAAGATGGATGACGCTGAATGCTAATACCCACCATATTTAATCTGCTTTTTTGATCAAGAATAGTGAGCCGATGGCCGAGCGATGGCACGCCGCAATCTAAAAGTAAATGACAAACAATTTCTAAACCATTGGCATTACCGAAATCGATATTTTCGCTCATGGTTTTGCTTGGGTAGTATTTGGAAATTCTTTTCGAGAATTTTTCACCATTGCTGCTCTCATGGGTATCTAAATTATTTCTGTTTAAATCCAATGCATGGTTCCGGCTTACCATTGATAATTTATCATCCGGATAAAACATTGGTAGGTTTTTTATGCCACGCAGATGTTTCAGCAGCGATAGGTAATAAGGGTTGTTTTTTGAGATTTTAAGATCGTTGTAATTGCGATATTTGCGGACTTTTAAATTGTAATCATCAATGTAATCTTCAATAATGGTATCATAAAACTTCTCGCCATCAATACGGGCTAAATTCATGTACAGCACAATGTTTTTCTCTTCACTACTTAAGTAAGGCACATTTGCGGCAGTGTTTGCCTGCTGGTATTCTGCATCTGTCCAGCTTTGTGCATGGGCCATGACGGCTGAGGAGAAGATTAAAAAGGCAGTTAAAACTTGCTTGATCATTAGGGGGCGATTTGTAGAGATAACGCCCGAAGAAATTGTTTATTTTAAGCTTTACAGTTTTGTAGGCTATCAGAACTTGTTGAAGCACCGTTTAGCGCTTCAACAAGTTCATTATCTGTTAGCTTTGATTTTACAAAAACATTCCGCCAGAAATTTCAATGCGTTGTGCATTGATCCATCTTGCTTCCTCTGTACATAAAAAAGCAACTACACCACCAATATCATCAGGTAAACCTACACGACCTAAAGCAGTTTGCGAGGCTATTCCAGCATTCATTTGTTTATTATCACGAACTAAGCCACCGCCGAAATCAGTTTCTATTGCACCTGGAGCAATAATGTTAGACCGAATTCCTTTTGCACCCAGTTCTTTTGCCTGGTATCTGGTTAGGGTTTCCATAGCACCCTTCATTGCACCATAAGCGGCGTATCCGGGTAAAGAGAAGCGGGCTAATCCCGAAGAAACGTTAATGATTGCACCACCATTGTTTATTATAGATAAGGCCTTTTGTGTGAGAAAGAATGGTCCTTTAAAATGGATGTTAACCAAATTATTGAACTGATCTTCGGTTGTTTCCATAAAAGATGTATGAATTCCAATCCCCGCATTGTTTACCAGAAAATCAAAGTAATCTGCATTAAACGTGTTTTTTAATGTCGCTTTTACATCGGCAATGAAATGATCAAAGGTACTGCTGTCTGCCACATCCAATTGAAGCGCTGCTGCATTTACACCTAACTTTTTGATCTCACTAACCGTATTTTCTGCTTCTTCTTTTTTAGATTGATAAGTAACGATGACATCAATTCCTTTTTCAGCAATTTTGAGTGCTGCATTTTTTCCTAATCCGCGGCTGCCGCCAGTAACCAGGGCAATTTTATTTTGTTTTTCCATGTTTTTTTAATTTGATAAACAAAGTTAAATGGAAAGTGATGGAAAAAATGGTGACAGCTTAAGTATTATGCAGTAATTATTTCTTTATCTAACAAAGACATTAAATATGCTTCCCTGTATTGCTTAGGCGTTTGGCCGGCAAAATGTTTAAAAAACTTAGTGAAATTTGAAGGATCGTAAGTTAAAATTCTGGCGATTTCTGAAATGGGCGTTTTTGCATTTTGTAACATGGATTTCGAAATTTCCATTAAGCGCTTTTCAAAGAAATAACATGGAGAATGGCCCGTTGCAGCTTTTACCGTATTGCTTAAATGGTTTGGATGCACATGAACTAAATCCGCGAAGTCTCGCACTTCAAACATTTCTGTCGTTCGGCCAGACACAATATCATCAAGATGTTTATCTAATTCTTTTAAATAATCTGCCGCAATTTCATGGCGACGAGCAAATAATTTTTGAGGAAGTTTCATCTAACTATTAATTAAGAACAAAACAAAGGTAATTTACAAATAATCAGTTTAGAACGCTAAAATTTTAATCACAGCCTTTTTGACTTTGGAATTAAAAAAAAATAATGGTTGGTGAGCCACCAACCATGGGATTCATCAACTTACGAAATTTCAAAGGCCTGAGCGGAGAAGAATTTCGTCAGTTTCAACAATAAACCTTAATGAATATAATTGGTTGGTGAGCCACCAACAGATAGATGAAGTGTGCTGATAAATTCATTTTTCCCAAAAAAAGTCGCAGGCCAAACCCGCGACTAAATATGATAACCTAACTAAGATGTTCTTAGGTTTCTAAGGTGGTCAACTATGCAAGAAGCGTCTTCCAGCTCACTGCTTTCCCAATAATATCTGCTAAATCTGCAATGGCTACGCGTTCTTGCTCCATGCTATCGCGATGACGAATGGTGACCGTATTATCTTCTAAACTTTGATGATCTACCGTGATACAGAATGGTGTACCAACAGCATCCTGACGGCGGTAACGTTTACCAATGGCATCTTTTTCTTCATAAATACAGTTGAAATCGAATTTCAATGCATCCATAATTTCACGAGCTTTTTCTGGTAAGCCATCTTTTTTTGTAAGTGGGAAAACGGCCACTTTATATGGTGCCAAAGCAGGGTGCAAACGCAATAAAGTACGGCTATCCTGTTTGTCTTCCGTGCTTAAATCCTGCTCTTCAAAAGCATTGATCATGGTTAACAAAAACATACGGTCTAAACCAATTGATGTTTCAATTACGTAAGGAACGTAGTTGCCATAAGGTTTACCATCTTCATTCAGTTCGTTATCGAAATATTGCATTTTCTTGCCAGAAAACTCCTGGTGCTGCGTTAAATCAAAATCGGTACGGCTGTGGATACCTTCCACTTCCTTAAATCCAAACGGAAATTCGAATTCGATATCTGTAGCCGCATTGGCGTAGTGTGCTAATTTAACATGATCATGGTAACGGTATTTTTCAGGAGCAGTTCCTAATGCCTTATGCCATTTTAAACGCGCATCCTTCCAGTATTCAAACCATTTTTTATCCTCACCAGGGCGAACAAAAAACTGCATTTCCATTTGTTCAAATTCGCGCATCCGCATAATGAACTGACGGGCAATTACCTCATTTCTGAAAGCCTTACCGATTTGTGCAATACCAAAAGGAATTTTCATCCTTCCAGATTTTTGAACATTTAAAAAGTTTACAAAAATACCTTGCGCCGTCTCCGGACGAAGATAAACCTCATCACTGCCCTCAGCCATGGCACCAAACTGCGTGCTAAACATCAGGTTAAACTGGCGAACATCCGTCCAGTTAGAGGTTTTAGAAATCGGGCAGATAACCTTATAATCAACAATTAAATCTTTCAGCTGTGCTAAATTTTCAGATTTAAGTGCCAGGTTCATTTCTACTTCAAGCACCAAACCCTTTTTAACAAATCTCCAGCTGGCCTCATCGATAAAAGGATATTTAGCGCTATCCAAAATTCCGTCTTCATCCTTAAAGCTTGGAATCCAGCTTGCTTGTCCTTCATCGCTTAAACCTAAAATTTCTTGTTGAAATTCCAGGAATTTAGCTTTGTTTTCTGTGCTGAAGTTGGCTAATTCTGAATATAATTCATCAATTTTATTTTCCAGTAACTGGTCGGCACGGTAACGTTTGTTCGAATCCTTATTGTCAATCATCGGGTCGTTAAAACCATCCACGTGTCCGCTCGCTTTCCAAACTTTCGGGTGCATAAAAATAGCAGAATCAATCCCTACAATATTTTCATGCATTTGTACCATGGCTTTCCACCAGTACGATTTAATATTATTTTTTAACTCAGCACCCAATTGCCCGTAGTCGTAAACAGCACTTAAGCCATCATATATTTCGCTGCTTTGAAACACGAAACCGTATTCCTTAGCGTGTGAGATTACATTTTTAAATTGTTCGTCGTTATTCTTTTGAGCCATAATGGAGGCAAAGATAATAAATATGGTAAAAGGTGAGCGGTAAAAGGTAAAAGGTTTTTGACCCTGGTTTTATAAATAGCTGACTTTAATATTTTGAATATTAACTTAGCTTTTGGAAGGTGCCTTAGGTATTTCAAGATTTTTAGAAAAGCAATTGTAATGCTAATCGGTTCCTATAGTCCCGCTGTACGCTTTACTTCGTTGCACTCCGTGTTCGCTGCCATCGGGTTTAGGTGGCAAAAATTGTAAATCTATTAACGTTTTAATGCATGGAGTGTAGCCTTCCATTTCGCACCCTACATCATCCATTTTTTCCTATTTTTGAAGCATGAAATTTCATCATCTCATTTTATTGGGTTTCCTGGCCGTTTTCTCTTCATGCAGCCAGGAAGAAACTCACCACTATATTAAATTTAAGAATACTCAGGAGTTATATCAATTCTTGAAATGGTCTCCCGAAAATCGCTTCCCATTAATCAGTGCACACCGCGGCGGACCAATGCCCGGCTTTCCCGAAAACTGCATCGAAACCTTTAAAAATGCAACCACCTATAATCCCATGATTATCGAATTCGATATTGCTTATAGTAAAGATTCGGTAATGGTTATTATGCACGATGATAATTTAGATCGAACATCAACAGGAAAAGGCCCGATTGGAAATTACACTTACGAAGAACTTAAGGCATTTAATTTAAAAGACGAGGAGGGCAAAGAAACGAGTTTCAAAATTCCTACTTTAGACAGCGTTTTAAGCTGGAGTAAAGGCAAAGTGCTTTTAACGATTGATTTAAAAAAGGGCGTTTCTTACGCTAAGTTGATTGAGAAAGTGAGACAATATCAGGTAGAAAGTAATTCCATTATCATTACTTATACAGCTAATCAAGCGGAAGAGGTTCATCGCCTTGCGCCAGATTTAATGATTTCTGCATCGGTACAGAAAAAATCAGAACTGAAGCGTCTGAATGATCTGGGCGTTCCAAATAATAGAATTGTGGCATTTGTTGGTGTTTCGGCTCCGGAAAAGGCATTGTATGAGTTTTTGCACGGAAAAGGAATCACCACTATTTTAGGAACAATGGGCAATATTGATAAAAGTGCGATTGCCAGTCCGGCCAGAAATATTTATTACCATTTAATTAATAATGGAGCAGACATTTTATCAGGTGATAATTTGCCCCAGGCATCAGAACAGCTCAATAAATTCAGGTATAATAAAAAGTTAAGTTCAGCAAATATTAATTAAATAATAGCATTGTCACTGCTTTCTGCATTATCATGATTGTAAAATTTTAAGCTTTGCCTTCTTTGCGGAAAACTTTGTGTTCTTTGCGGATAAATAATAAGTAAAATGAGTATTTCAGTTAGAAACCTGTCTAAACATTACGATACACAAAAGGCGGTCGATTCGATTAGTTTTGAGGCCAGGCCAGGTCGTATTTTAGGCTTTCTAGGGCCTAATGGCGCTGGCAAATCAACTACCATGCGCATGCTCACCGGTTATTTAATACCAACGAGTGGCGAGGCAGAAGTTTCAAAAAAAAATATCATCAGCCAATCCATCGAAGCAAAAAAACACATCGGTTATTTACCAGAAAACACACCCCTTTACACAGATATGTATGTAAAGGAGTTTCTCCATTTTGTTGGCCAAACTTATGCGCTAAATAACCTTTCCAGCCGGGTAGAAGAGGTAATCAAATTGGTTGGCTTAACGCCAGAGCAGCATAAAAAAATTAGTATGCTGTCTAAAGGTTATCGACAAAGGGTAGGATTGGCACAAGCCATTATTCATAATCCTGAGGTCTTGATTCTGGATGAACCTACATCAGGTTTAGATCCGAACCAGCTGGTAGATATTCGTGCGTTGATAAAAGAACTTGGCAAAAATAAAACAGTAATTATTTCCACTCACATTATGCAAGAGGTGGAAGCCATTTGCGATGATATCATCATTATTAATAAAGGTAAAATTGTAGCTAATGATTCTTTGGAAGGGATTAAGAAAGTCTACAATCAAGATTCGCTCGAAGATATTTTTAGAAAACTTACTTCCTGATTCTGGTTTAACAGGCTAATTTGGCTTTACATAATTATTCGCATTTCATTTAATATATTATTAATCTATGGCTTAAGTTTTTTTCATAACTTTATCTCCTCTAAAATAACTTATGAAAAAGCTCTTCACTACACTATCCATCCTGGTAATATCTGTTTGTGCATTCTCTCAAACCAATCAGGTTAAATTTGGCATCAAGGCCGGCGTTACTTTTCCAACAATTGCTGCCGAAGGCGGTGCATCTGCCTATGATGGGCCTGAACCCTTGGATTACAAAAACAATATTTCTTTTTACTTAGGCGGTACGGTAGATTTTCCGGTATCAGAAGTATTTTCGGTTCAGCCAGGTTTGACTTTAACCGGAAAAGGAGGTAAAGCTCAATATTATGATTCAAATTATGAACTCTTAAATTTATACGTTTTTGAAGGTTCGTATAAATCGAATATCATGTACGTAGAAATTCCTTTAAATGCAGTTTTAAATTTCAAGCTTGGTGGCGGAAAGATTTTTTTTGGCGGTGGCCCATATTTTGGATTTGGAATTAGCGGTAGAATTAAAACAGATGGCATCGCTCAGAGTGGTGGTAATTCGGTTAGTGAATCAACAGCACGGGATATTAAGTTTGGTAGTGATAAAGATTTTAAAAGAGGGGATGCTGGACTCAATTTTTTAGCCGGTTATCAGCTAAATAATGGTTTTAACATACACGCAGGGTACGGTTTAGGCTTAAAAACAATAACCGGACGTTCAATTAGTTATTACCAGGAAAAAAACAGGGTATTTTCTGTTGGGCTTGGTTACGCTCTTTAAATAAAAATCAAACCGAGTTGGCAGATGTTACCGATAGAGGATGCGACCAGACGATTTAATGCTACTTTAACAATTTAGTGCCTTTAATATGCCCAAATATTTAATTAACTTCGGCATTTTAACGTGGTATGTACGCAGTTTTTAAACGCGAGTTATATAGTTTCTTAAGTTCGATGGTTGCCTACATCACCATTGGTGTTTTTTTACTGGTATCCGGACTTTTGCTTTGGTTCTTTCCAGATACCTCCATTCTGGATTATGGCTATGCCGAAATGGGTGGCTTCTTTAGCCTGGTGCCTTACTTATTTATGTTTTTAATTCCTGCCATTACCATGAGGTCTTTAGCCGAAGAGCGCAGGGAAGGAACTTATGAACTTTTAATTACACGACCCATTACACTCTGGCAAATTATTTTAGCTAAATTTTTAGCCAGTTTAGTGCTGGTGTTTTTCGCCTTAATACCAACATTGGTTTATTATTATTCCATTTCAAAGCTGGGTTTTTCGGAAGGTAACATAGATTCTGGAGCAGTGATTGGATCTTACATTGGCTTATTTTTTTTAGGCGCCACTTTTACCGCGATAGGAATCTTCGCTTCTTCATTAACCAAAAACCAGGTGATTGCCTTTGTAATCTGTGCCGCATTGTGTGCCTTTGCATTTTTGGGTTTTGATTATACCAGCCAGGTTTCTGCCTTCAGCAGTTTTCAAAGTAATATTTTAAGCTTCGGCATTAATCAGCATTATACCTCCATGAGTAGAGGCGTGCTGGATACCCGGGATTTATTATATTTCATCAGCTTTACGATGCTGTTCTTATGGTTTACCAGATTAACAATGGGAGGGAAGCGTTAATGGTAAAAGGTAAGAAAGTACTGAACACAATACTCCTGTTAATCGGAATCATCGCCATCAATATTATTGGTAAATATGTTTTTTATCGTTTTGATTTTACTGCAGATCAGCGATTTACCTTAAGCGAAAAGACCAAAACCATTTTAGCTAATAACAAAAAGCCAATTATGGTCACGGTTTTTTTAGATGGAGAACTGCCACCTGCATTTAAACGTCTGCAGTCTGCCGTAAATGATGTTTTAACAGATTATCAAGCTTATTCAAAAGGAGATTTAAAAATTGTTTTCGTTGATCCATTGGCTGGATTAAATCAGTCAGACCAGGATACCGTAATCAATAACTTATACGAGAGAGGCATCGAGGCGACCAATTTAAGTGTGAAAACCGAAGCAGGATTAACGCAGAAACTGGTTTATCCGATGGCAATGATCGAAACTGATAACAAGGAATTCCCGGTTAAGCTCTTCCAGAATTTAGATACCCGTGGCAGTTACGAAGATAATATCAACCGGGCAATCGAAAACCTGGAATACGTGTTTACTTCGAGTTTAAAGAAAGTGATTGCAGGGAAAAATCCCCGGATTGGATTTACCGAATCAAATGGAGAACTAAACGATTTACAGCTTGGCGACGCCATTCGTATGCTTTCCAGTAGCTATGAAATTGGCCGTGTAGATTTAAACACGATAGATAAAGCCGGGCTGGATAAACTCAATATGTTAATTGTAGCGAAGCCCACTAAACCCTTTACAGAAACGGAAAAATACAAAATCAATTATTTCGTAATGAACAGCGGACGGATTGTTTGGAGTATTGATCAGGTAAAAGCGGAACTGGATAGTTTAAGGGGACGAAATGGGCAAATGGCCACTAATAGCAATTTGAATCTCGACGATATGCTCTTTATGTACGGAGCGAGAATCAATTATAATCTCATTGCCGATCCGGCAAACTGTGCAGAAATCCCAGTTTCTACTGGTGTTGTTGGCGGGCAAAGCCAGATGGAGCTACTGCCATGGATTTACTATCCGATTTTGCTTCCGGATACGAGCCAAAGTGTGGTTAAAAAACTTGATGGTGTGAAATCTGAATTTCCAAGCACCGTAGACAGTATTGGCGTAAGGGGTGTGAAGAAATCATTCATTTTAAGTACATCTGCATTTAATAAGGTTTACAATACTCCAAAACCGTTTAGTTTGCAAATGGTGAGTGAGCAACTGGATCCAAGAGCATTCCAAAGTGTGCCACAACAGGTTGGTTTGATGTTAGAAGGAAATTTTCCATCTGTGTTTGCCGGAAGGCCATTACCTGCTGCAATCGTTTCACCTTATAGCATGGAGACGAAAAGTAAAGCCACCAAAATGATTGTACTTGGCGATGGTGATCTATTTAAAAACCAGGTTTCGGAAAGAGATGGTTCGCCTTATCCCTTAGGTTTTGACCGCTACAGCCAGCGAACTTATGGAAACAAGGCACTGCTGTTGAATATTGTAGATTATTTTACAGATGATGATAACCTGATCTCGCTTAGAAATAAGGAAGTGAAGATCAGATTGCTGGATAAATCAAAAATAAAGCTCGAAAAAGCCAAATGGCAATTTATAAATATTGCAGTTCCTTTGTTATTGTTAATATTCTTTGCGATTTTTCAACATTATTACCGTAAATACAAGTACGCTAAATAATTTTTATATTTTTGAAGAAGACTAAATGATATCATGAGATTTATTGTATCCACATCAACTTTATTAAAACACCTGCAAACTGTAAATGGTGCTTCCAGCAGCAGTACAGTTTTACCTATACTAGAAAATTTTCTTTTCGAAATTAAAGACGGAAACTTAACGATCTCAGCTACCGATTTACAAACCAGCATGACCACCTCATTAGCTGTCGAGTCAAAGGAAGAAGGTAAAGTGGCTGTTCCATCGAAAATTTTATTAGATACCCTCAAAACACTTCCAGATCAACCCATCGCTTTTAATATCGATGACACCACTTTTGCTATCGAGATCAGCGCTGGTGATGGTAAGTATAAACTGAGCGGAGAAAATGGTGATGATTTTCCAAAAATTCCGGTGGTTGAAAATGCCTCATCGGTTAATTTGCCTGCATCGGTTTTAACAGAAGCCATTACCAAAACCATTTTTGCGGTAAGTAACGATGAATTGCGTCCGGCGATGACGGGTGTGTTTTGCCAGTTATCTCCCCAGCACATTACCTTTGTAGCAACTGATGCACATAAATTGGTTCGCTATCGCCGTATGGACAGTAAGGCAGATAAAGCAACATCATTTATTCTTCCTAAAAAAGCATTAACACTTTTAAAGGCTGCGTTGCCATCTACAGATATTAATGTCTCAGTAGACTACAATGCAACAAGTGCTTTTTTTAAATTTGATAACATTAATTTAGTGTGCCGTTTAATAGACGAACGCTATCCAGATTATGAGGCAGTTATTCCTCAGAATAATCCGAATAAATTGGTGATAGACAGGGGTTTGTTTTTAAATACCCTTCGTCGTGTAGTTATTTTTGCAAATAAAACTACCCATCAGGTAAGGTTGAAAATTAATGGCAGCGAACTTAATATCTCTTCAGAAGATTTAGATTTCGCTAACGAAGCTCACGAGCGTTTAAGTTGTCAATATGATGGTGAAGATCTTGAAATTGGCTTCAATGCCCGTTTCCTGATCGAAATGCTTACTAATTTAAGCGGTGATGAAGTAACATTAGAACTTTCAACTCCAAATAGAGCAGGTTTATTGATTCCTCAAACGAACGATGAAAATGAAGATGTTTTAATGTTGGTGATGCCAGTTATGCTAAACAATAGCTATTAGTCTACTAAGGCTTTAGTTCAAATATTAAAAATGGCTTGGTTTTTGACCAAGCCATTTTTGTTTATAACCAAACCTAACCTATGAAACGCTATTCTAACCGCCTGGCATTTGTCTTTCTTTCTGGAATTATATTTTCCTCCGTATTCACATCTTGTAAAAAAACTGATCCTAATACAGTAGTAAAGGGCGAATCGAAAGTGAAGCTGGTAAATGCGGTGCAAACGGAATCAGTGCAGGATATTTTTATTGATGGTGAAAAGGTATCTAATACCACATTAGCCTTTGCAGAATCTACCGATTATTTTAAGCTGGTGTCTGGAGATAGAAATGTAAAATTTACTGGCATTAACAATGCGGAAACAGAAAGTGCTGTAAAATATACGCCATCTATTACTTACACTACTTTTTTAGTGAGCGATCGGTCTGGCACTAAAGGGATTTTATCTTACGAAGACAATTTAAGTAATACTGAAGCTGGGAAAGCAAAAATTAAGCTGATTAATTTAACCCCATTCTTTACTACAGGAATTAACGTTAGCGTACTGGCAGGAACACTTTTTGTAAACGGTTTGCAGTACAAGGAAGCATCTACTTATTTTTCTGTAGATGCAAATTTAGATCTGAGGTATAATGTAGTAGGCTCCGGAACAACCAAAACCATCGATAATTCAAACTTTGTTGCCGGCAAAATTTACACCATTTGGTTTAGCGGCAATACAGTAGCAACCTTACAGGCGCATGTGATTACAGATAATTAATTTACCTGTTTTAATATGCTTTCTGCTATCTTTACGTTTTAATTGTGTTAAACCTATTTATGAAGAAAAAATCATTTCTAATTCCTAAACTCTTCCTTTTAGCGCTCGCAACTATTTGTTTAAGTGCTTGTATAAAAAATGATAATTTCATCAGGGGAGATGCGAAAGTTAGAATATTTAACAATGTTATTAACGATACTTCGCGAAATTTTTTCTTCAATAATGTGCTGCTCCAAACAGCCCTTACGTACAATACCAATTCAGCCTATCTGGTTGTGGAAGGTGATAAGAACTATACGATAGAGGCGAGAAATAATATTACATCGGCTGCCAGCGGTTCTTTGGTTTTGCAGGATAGTTTTAAATTGGGTAAAAATTATTCGATTTACTATACAAGAAAAGACACGCTGCCTGCAACTGTACCTAACATGGTCATGTTTGAAGACGATGTTAGGCAAAATATAAATGAGGCTCGTGTAATGTTTATTAATTTAGGATATACTTTAGGCTCTAACGTCCACTTTAGAAGTGAAGATAGAAAACTTGATCTGACCTTAAAAAAGGGTGATAAAACCGATTACATTTCCTTTACCAAGGTAGATTCTACTGCCCGTCTTTATTTCAACCTGGTAGATTCAGCCACTGTGATTGATACCATTTCGTACACTAATTTTGTCAGGGGCAGAGTTTATACCATACTTTTCGATGGAACCCGTCGTGGCAAGGTTAAATATAGAGTAGTAACAAATTAAAATTTTTTAATCTAACCGTTAATCGCTTTCATATTCATACTTTTGCCCAAAATTATATAAATTGGATTTACTACATCAACTCCTAGATTTTATACTTCATATTGACGTTCATCTAGCGCAAATCGTTAACGATTATCAAACCTGGACATACCTCATTCTTTTTCTGATCATCTTTGCTGAAACTGGTTTAGTGGTTTTGCCTTTCTTACCTGGCGACTCTTTACTTTTTGCCATGGGTGCATTAATTGCCGGAGAACATGAAACCGGATTAAGCATTTGGTTAATGTTGGTCATACTAACTGTCGCCGCAATTTTAGGTAATACAGTGAACTTTAAATTGGGAAGTGTTTTAGGAGCAGGAGTTTTTAAAGAGAATAATAAAATCTTGAAATTAAAGTACTACGAACAATCGCACGAGTTTTTCGAAAAACATGGTGGAAAGGCAATTATCTTCAGTCGCTTTTTACCAATTTTTAGAACGATTGCACCCTTTGTTGCTGGTATTGCTAAAATGCCTTTCGGGCGTTTTACCTACTTCAACGTAATTGGTGGTGTAGCATGGATTGTTGCATTATTGTTAGGTGGATATGTGTTAGGACAAATTCCGGTAATTAAAAATAATTTTGAACTCGTTATCGTGTTCATTGCGGTGGTAACCTTTGTGCCTGCGGTATGGGCGGCTGTAAAAAGCAGGTTGCAACCTAAGAAAATTGAAGAGATTATTGAAGGCGACGATGCCAAAAAATAAGATAAAATGAAAGAGGCGGCCATTTATGTTCGCCTCTTTGTTTTAACTCAAATCTCTCTCCCAATAATAATATCTTTTAGGTATTTCTTTTCTGTCTCAGATTCTTGCTTTTTATCGTCTGGTTCAAGTTCAATCTTAATCAGCTTCTTAAGCTCAGGTTGGCCAGCATCTACCCAAGCCGAAAACCAAAAATTACCGATTTCTAATATCGCAGATCGCATCTGTTTTTCTACCATGTTATTCATCCGATCATGATAAGCCTTTGAATAGGCAACAGAATACTGTTTCAAAATCACATTATTCCGTTCTGAGAAACTATATTTCTGATCTGAAGGAAAGGAGGCAGCCAGTTGAGCCTCAAAAGTTAACACCGTATCAACAAGGCTATGTGTGTGCTTTAATATTTTCCAGGCTTCTTTCAAAGGGTTTTCCAGATAGCTAGCCCTGCCAACAACGTAATTGTATTTTGTAGAGAACAGTTCTGGTAAACGGCTTTCCCAAAAAGCATGTATCCCAACCTGGTTGGTCAATTGCCCGTTGTGGTTAGATGTGGTGTGAAGTGGAACATGTGCATCACCAATGTAATGACCTAAGTCTGCAGAGTATTTCAAAATTTTAATAGAATCTCTTGTTTTAAATGCTTTTACCAGGCTATAGTAAGTTCGCTGAATTTGCCAGGGAAGAATACCGTTGGCGCTCAGTGATTTTGATCCATATTTTGCCAAAGCATCGTTCCATTTTTCAGGAATGCTGTCAATTTCCTGCTCATAATTTTCAACGTCCAGATAGTGTCGCGGAGGTTCCAGGGTATCTGCATACCTACGTTTATCAGGATCTACCGCATGTTCGGTAACGTATTTGATATTCTTTTTATAGAAACCAATCATGCCAGATGGCAAAGTGAAAATGGCGAGGTTGTTGATTCTTTGGTGTGCAAAGAAACCCCAGGATGTACAAAGAAGAAGCGGGATGATTAACGCTGTTAAAATCGCTAATCGTTTCATGCCCTAATATAAAAAAAAAATATCGCTGAAGATTTATTCCGATCTAATTTAAATCAATCTCATTTCTGTAGATATTAAAAATTTCTGATCCTATTCTATCTAATTTTTCATGGAAGGATTCAAATCCATTGTCCATAATATAAATTCTTTCATTTTCAGTAATGGGTACCATCCATAATATATTCATTTGGCTACCCCGGTAATCATCAAGTTCTATATCAGGTAGATTAGTTAAATGCTTTACCAGTACAACCGATGTCATTTTAGTATCGTTGAGAACATTAAATGTAACGGTGTGTCCATTTCCAAACCAAGAGATTCTTTTCCATGGAATACTTGCCTGGCCGCTAATCCAACTTCCGATAAGGTTAAGTTCTTCTTGAGGCAGACCAGCATTTAGAAGTAAGCCTAACTCTATTCTGTTAGTCTCATGAGGATGTTCATTATACATTTCAACTGTTGGCATAGGTAGTAGTGAAAGGCCTACCGTTACAAATACATCCTTAACTTCTCCTTTTTTTAAGAATAAGCCTCTGGGTGGCCACTCATTGCCATCTATCGCGAAATATTGATCGCTATTACCTAAATTATTTTCATATTGTTGAAGTAATTGAGGTTGAATAATCTGAAATGGATTAATTTCCTGATCCCACAATTGCCAGTATTCTTTTGCCTTTTCGACTCTTTCTAGTAAGGCATTAGAAGATTTAAGTTCCCAGCCATATTCTCCTTCTCCAACAGAATCTCTGGTATAACCAGAAAAACCATTTATACCTGCCCAGGATGGAATAATGGTAATAACTTGTCCCTTTTCCATTAAAGCCGCCCCGTCTCCTTCTTCAAACCAAACAATTTCCAAATCGTTTATTTGCAAAGGTGTCTGTCCTTCCGGAAATTTGCAGTATGCTTTGTTCAACATTGGTGGAATTCCTTCTTCCAATTGTTTTAAATCCGTATCAATCGGGGCTTCATCCAGATTTCTGATCCAGCATGCTTTAACCCCGAAATCTGAATCCTCATCACCCCACAAATAAAAATAAGCTACCTGATTATCCTGCTCAACAATGGCAGTAATCGGACAACTTGGACTTCTCAACTCTATGAGTACTTTTGGCTCTTCTCTCTTTGGAGAATCTGAACCAAATAACTTTTTTAAAAAACTCATTGTAATAATATTAATTCTTCAACATTTTAAAAGAAAACCAACCTAACAGCACAATGATTATGGTCATTAGTGCCCATAGCCAAATCTTATTTTCAAATAAGGGTTTTTCCGTTTTGATAGCATAAGCCGGGTTTTTTTCTTCCTCTCCAACCAGAACAGTAGTTAAGCCTGCAGGGATTTTACTTTCAAATTTTTCTATTTCATAACTGGGTGCAGTTGCCTTTTCATTACCATAATAAAGGGAATAATCGCTTTTTGTGTCATCAAAGCGTGCAATAATTTCGTAGACATTGCCTTTTATTTCTAAATGACTGATTCGTAGAGGCTTGTTGTCATTATTCTGAATGGTTATTCTAAGTTTTGAGGTGATGGTATTGGCAAAGGTAAATGCAGCTTCTTCTAACGAGCTGATTGTACCTTCATAAATCTGCGCATAGTTATACTGCATTCCTTTTTCGCTTTTAAAACTATCTGTTACCGCTTCAATTTTAAAAGAACGATAAAAGTCGAAATCACTTTGCGCCTTTAATTTCAAGTAGGAAAGTGGAACCGGATTCTTCAAGTTAACATCTATCATTGTTTGTTTTTGCGCAGCATCATTCGACAGATGATACGTTAACAAATTTGCCTGTTTATAAACACCGCTAACAGTGTCGGTTTTGTTAAGCTTGGCCGCGATCAGATCGGGTTGAATGCTACTTTTAATGGCAATTCGGAAATACTGATATTTCGAATCCGGAAATTTAAGTGTGGTGAATTCATAGTTCGTATCTGTATTTTGAATAGACAAAATCCGATAATTTTTCAAAATGGAAAACCATTCCTTATTATCATTACTTCCCTCAAGCGTTACCTGCCAATCGAAATTAGTTTGTTTAAAGCTCAGGTTAATTTGATTAATTGTATATCCACCAGGTGATTGAAAAGTATAATAATATCCTTTTTCATTGGCACTTTGATTAATCATTTTGAAAGAAATTTCCTTTGTATTAATCTGATCAGCACGCTGTTTAAGCAAATAGGGTACTTCAATGGTGTCTTTTCCGCTTATGCCAAAAATCCTTAAATCTTCAAAGCCGGCAGTTGCATTTTTATACAATTCATCAGGCAATGCTAGCTTATGCCAGGTCGCATTTATGCCAGTAATTTTTCGTTTAAACTTATAAATATTGGTCTGTGCATTTGCCATTCCAACGCAGAAGACCAATAAACAGAATACCTTAATTGTTTTCTTTAACATCATCAATAATTAAATGTTTGTACTTGTTATAAAGGAAAGAAATGATGAGCAATAATATTCCAAGCGATACAAAAACAATTGTTTTGGAAATGGTACTGAGGTAGGCAATATCGTAAACAAAGAGTTTAACCAATGTAATACCAAATAAAACCATGGCGCCGATTCGCAAATGTTTTTTGTTTTTCGCTATTCCCATGCTGATCAGGAACAATGAATAAATACCCCAAACAATGCTTAATCCGAGCTTGTAGCTATCTGTCAATCCTGATAATGATAAAAGGTTAATCAATTCACTGCTGATAATCCACAATAAAGAAGTGTAAAGCAGGTAATCGAACATGATTTTTAAATCGCTTTTCAAAAGGCCTGATTTCATTAATTTATAGCATTGATAAATTAACAATCCAAAAAAAGCGATACTTAAATAACGGATGCCGATATTAAATGAACCGACATTAAAATACTTGCTTTCATTAAATAAGTAAGCATCTCTAAGCTCACTTAATTGATATAGGCCATGGGTTAAAAATGCCACTATGGTAATAAAATTGATGATCAGGTTGGCTATGGCAAGTTCTCCGTTCCTTAATTTTTTGATATTTACAAATGTTAATAACGATACAAAAAATAGTGTGTAGATATAAGTCCAGGCCGTTTTAAGTTTGTCGTAATTATAATTGTATAAATAATTTGCATACTCTTTATTAGCGGTAGGGGTGGTGTTAATCTTGGTAAGTTCACTTAGGTTATTGAAATATTTAGAAATTTCTATGCTAAAGGTTAGATAAGTAACCAGCAACAAAACTGAAGGGATAAAATAAGTGAGTATCTGTCTCATCCATATCCATTCTGCAGGGTTTTCTACCGATTTCTTACCAACAAAATATATCCAGGTAAAGCATGTGATAAAGATTACGGCTGTTAAGAAACCCACATTAAATAGGGGTATAATGTTAGCATTGGTAGTGTAAGAATCTGTTTGGATGCTCCAGTCTTGGATCAAACTGAAAAAAGCAAGAATGATTAGTGGAAAAGAAAGCTTTTCATAGACGGCGATGAGCTTAACTCTGCCCAAATAAAATAATACGGCCGCTTCAACAGTCCAGAAAATGGTTACCCATCCACCATTCAGCTGAACAGGAATGGCCATCGTAATGAATGTAATCACTACGGCAAGAATGAGGTAAAACAGGTTTCTGTCAGCTAATTTCTTTTTGTAAATAATTACACTTACCACAAAGTGGATCACTGCATTGGCTAACGTAAACAAGCCTAATAACTCTGCGCTGTTCTTGTTTTCAGAGAGAATTAAGTAGCCTACGCCATAATAAATAAAAGCGTTTAAAAGAATAATGGCCACATCGCTTAAGCCAAAAACCTCTTTTTTGCTTACTTTATAAGCGAGATTAGTCACGTAAAAAGTAGCGAAAAATAAGGCTGAAAAGAGGAGGGATAAATAAAAGAAATTGGCTTCAAGACTTAAATTTAATCGCCATGATATAAATATAATCCAGGTTAAGGCAAAGGATGCATAAAACAACGGTTTCCAGTATTTTTTGAAACTTAAGATCAAAATTCCGATGTTAATGATCGTCATATAAGTAAACAAGACACCCACATTCCCTGATCCATTGCTTAATAAAAATGGAACGGCGTAAGCGCCAACCAGGCCAATATGTGCAATAACCTGCTTGTCGTATTTAATGGCTGCGACAACCGTAAACGAAGTAAAGACCACCATCAGGGCAAAGGCAAACGCCTGAGGAATAAGTGAATAAAAATCGTAAGCCGCATAGGTGATAAAATACATAATTGCAATCGCACCACTCACCAGCACAGCTGAAAAGTTCTCGTATTTGGCCTTGAGTTTAATTGCAAAAGCCATTAAACCCGCACCAACGGCATAACCCAACACAATTCTGGTAAGCGGACTGATCATTTCGTGATCAATGGCATATTTTGCGCCAATGGCTACCCCAATAATTAAAATCAGAATACCAATTTTGCTAATCAGATTTTCGCCGATAAACTTTTCAAAATCAGACTTAACCAGGTTTTCACGCTTAAATTTATCCGCAAAATTTGGTTGCTGCTGGTTATTTTTAGGTGGAATAGATACAGTACCAAGTTGTGGTGTTGTACTATTTGTGATTTCCGCAATGGGCGGAGCAATTTTGGGAGGCGGCGGTGCAACAATTGGTGTGCTTGCTATGTGTGGGAGGTTAACTCCAGGTGATTGCAATGCACTTACTTCATCCCTCAAAGCTTTTATCTCTTCTTCAAAACCTTGCTGCCTGAGTAATAAATTTTCTAGCTTGACTAATAACAGGTTTAACTTTTTCGAATCATCCATTCTATATTTTTAAGTGCGTTATTTACTTTTTTTAAATATAGGAATGAAACTTACAAAGTAAAGAAATTAATGTAACAGCCCGAAGAGATGAAAGGACAACTCATAATTTAAACGTAAAAAATTAGATCGCCGGATAAAGGCTTTTGAGAAAAATAATATCTTAGTCTAAAATTTTTAAAATGGAAGTTTCCTGCCCAATATCGGCTGAGCGAGTAAATGAAAACGTAGTCAGAATTATTGCTTTTATGGTTGCTGCAATTGCAACTTTCTGTTTGATTTTTTCAAACTATTGGGCTATGGTATTCTTATTGGTCGATTTTGCAGCAAGGGCGTTCGGTTCTGGTAATCTAAGTATGCTGAAGCTGATTGCCATGCAAATTGTAAAAGCTTTGGCATTAAAACCACAGATGAAAGATCTGGTGCCAAAGAAGTTCGCCGCAACTTTGGGCTTTGGATTTTGCTTACTCATTACGGCGATGTTCTTATTAAAATTACCGCTGCTGGCTATGATGCTAACCGCATTGATGGTTGTATTTGCATTGCTCGAAAGCCTTTTTGCAGTTTGTGTTGGCTGTTATGTTTACAGTTTTATTCAAATGTTAAAGAGAAAGAAAGTTTAAATCTATTTCTGTAACGCTTTTCTAACTGCGGGTGCAATTTCATTTCCGAAAATCTCAATAGATTTCATCATCGCTGCGTGAGACGGACCACCAACATCCATGTGTGCAGAGAAACGGGTTAGGCCAAATGTTTCTTCTAAGGCTAATATTTTATCAATTGATTCATTTGCATCACCAATAATTAAAGCACCGTCAGCACTTCTGCCCGCCTCAAATTGGTTTCTTTGGAATGGTGCCCATCCACGTGTTTTGCCAATTCTATTCATTTGTCCGGCATATAAAGGGAAATAATAATCTGAAATTTCCTGACTATTTTCTCCATACAAGGAATGGATGTGAACACCAACTTCAAATTTAGCCATATCATGACCGTAAGCTTGGTATACTTTTTTGTAATAATCGAAAAGTGGTTTAAACTGCGCTGGTGCACCACCAATAATGGCAAACATTACAGGTAGGCCCAATCTTCCTGCCCGTTCAACTGATTCTGGCGTTCCGCCAACTGCCACCCAGATTTTCAAATGATCATTTACTGCTCTGGGAAGTACCTCCTGATTAACCAATCCTGCTCTGAATTTTCCATTCCAATTAATTTTTGGAGTGCTGTTAATCTTTAACAGTAACTCGAGTTTTTCTTCGTAAAGTTCATCATAATCCTGAAGATCGTAACCAAATAAAGGGAATGACTCTATGAAACTTCCACGACCAGCCATTAACTCGGCTCGGCCATTTGAAATTAAATCTATTGTAGCGAAGTTCTGATACAACTTTACCGGATCTGATGAACTCAACACCGAAACGGCACTACTTAATTTAATATTTTTTGTTACAGTTGCTGCTGCGGCTAAAATTATTTCTGGGCTTGAAACGGCATAGTCAGGACGGTGGTGCTCACCAATACCATAAAAATCAAGACCAACCTGGTCCATCAATTTAATTTCTTCTATAATTTCCTGAAGTCTTTGTTGTGCGGGTTGAATTTCTCCTTTTGCGTTGATTTGCAAATCGCCAAACATGCCAATACCTAATTCCATAATTGCTAAAATTTGTTAAGCAAAGTTAATGGGTTAGGTGGTAGCGATTTTTGATGTATGGTAAGAAAAGATATTAAGATCATTAACTGCAAAATGACTCAACAAATTTAACCGCAAAGGGCGCTAAGTTTTTCGCTAAGTGCCGCAAAGGTTTTAACCACATAGGGCAAAGAGATTCTCACCGAGGAACACGGAAGTTTTTAGGCGCTATATCTTCGGACCTTGGACTTCTGACTAAAGACTTTTGACTATAATTAACCGCAAAGGTCGCTAAGTTTTTCGCAAAGTGCCGCAAAGGCTTTAACCACGGAGGGCAAAGAGGTTCTCACCGAGGAACACGGAAGTTTTTAGGCGCTATATCTTCGGACCTTGGACTTCTGACTAAAGACTTTTGACTATAATTAACCGCAAAGGGCGCTAAGTTTTTCGCTAAGTGCCGCAAAGGCTTTAACCACAGAGGGCAAAGAGAATTTTCACAGAATAGCACAGAGGTTTTATGGACTTATAATTAACCGTAAAGGGCGCAAGCCGTTCTGGCATTCCTGGTGCACAGTTGATGTATGATGATTTGAAACCAATGTTTCTCGGGGCGCAGTAAAAGTATTATAGCGTCAGAACAATAATTTATTTTTTTAAAAAAGCTCATTTTTTGTTATTTAAAAGTACCTCCGAAGACCAATTTGGTGTTCGGAGGTACAAAAAGGTTCTACTAAACTAGAAAGAATAACCCCAGAAGTAGAAAGAGGTTGCTTATAGGTAGAAAGATTACTCTCAAAGGTAGAAAAAGGTTGCTTCGAGGTAGAAATAATATGTTTATAGATAGAAAGAGTTCGTCCTGAACTAGAAAAAATAAGTTGAGAAATAGAAAAAGGTATCCTAATCTAGTGGTTGATGTCTCAATAACCACTCCAAGAGGCTTTTAACTACCTAGGGCAAAGAGATTTTCACAGACACAGAGGTTTTTAGTCGCTATATCTTCGGACCTCAGACTTCTGACTAAAGAGTTTTGACTATAATTAACCGCAAAGGTCGCTAAGTTTCCGCAAAGTAAAATAAAGGTTTAACCACCGAGGGCAAAGAGATTTTTACAGAGGAACACAGAGGTTTTAAGGCACCATATCTCCGGACTCCGGACTAAAGACTTCCGACTCAAACTAAATTACTCAATCTTCTTTCCTTTCATCGCTGTCGAAATCGCGGCATCCATCACGCGTTCTGCAAATGGACGGGTAAATTCGTTCAGTTCATCCGCTTTTTTGAGAATCGTATCTTTATCTGCACTCGCTAAAGCAGTTTTTAAGGCTTCAATATGAGTTTTAGTTTCCGAAATTTCTTCTTCAGTTAAATGTTCAGCATGTTTTTCAATAAAACGTTCTGCGGTGTAAAGCAACTGTTCACCTTCACTTCTGGCTTCGATTAACATCCGTTGTGCAACGTCGCTTTTGGCATGTGTAATACTGTCGATCAGCATTTTCTCTACCGTATCATCACTTAAACCGTAGCTCGGCGTAATTTCGATTTCCTGTTTCACGCCAGAACGTAACTCGATCGCCTGAACGGTTAATATCCCATCTGCGTTCAATAGAAAGTTAATATCAACTTTAGGTAATCCTGCAGGCATAGCCGGAATGCCTTTTAAGTCAAATTCAGCGAGTTTACGATTTTCCTGAACTAAATCACGTTCGCCTTGGTAAACTGAAATTTTCATGTTCACCTGTCCATCGATGGAGGTGGTGTATTGGCGGCCAGCTTTCGTTGGTACTTTACTGTTGCGGGCAATAATCACATCCATTAAACCACCCATTGTTTCGATTCCTAAGGAAAGGGGGGTTACATCAAGCAAAAGAATATCAGAACGGTTTCCGGCGAGAACATCAGCCTGAATAGCGGCACCAAGCGCCACAACTTCATCCGGGTTAATATTGTCTTGTGGACTTTTACCGAAGAAATTTTCTACCTGCTGTTTTACAAAAGGTGTACGGGTGGAGCCACCAACTAAAATCACTTCATCAATATCTGCGGCTGTTAAATCTGCATCTTTCAATGCATTTTTGCAGGCAGTGATGGTTTCTTCAACCTTTGAAGAGATTAGTTGTTCGAAAGTTTGCTTATCTAATGTACACCAGATTTCACCAACTTTTTCATTGTATAAATTTTGAGAAGATAATGCTTTCTTTGCTGCCTCGGCCTGTAAACGCAGGGTTTGCATTAAAATATTATCCTCAGCTAATACGTTAATATCTAAATTATTTTTCTCAATCCAGTGGTTTAAAATAGCGTTATCAAAATCATCGCCACCTAAATAGGTATTTCCATTGGTTGATAATACTTCGAAAATTCCGTTTTGAATTTGAAGGATGGAAACATCAAAAGTTCCACCGCCTAAATCATAAACGGCAATGGTTTTTTGTTGAGATGGATCTAAACCAATACCATAAGCTAAACTGGCTGCAGTGGGTTCGTTCACAATTCGCATTACGTCTAAACCGGCAAGTTTGCCTGCATCACGGGTGGCCTGGCGCTGGCTATCATTAAAATAAGCAGGAACAGTAATAACAGCTCTGTTTACAGGCGTTTTTAATGCATGCTCAGCTCTTGCTTTCAGTTCCTTTAAAATTTCTGCTGAAAGTTCAATAGGGGTGTAAAAACGATTTCCAGCCTGGATTTTTACCAGGGCATCACTGTCATCATCAATAATTTTATAGGAAAAAGTAGCCGCATGATCGGCAACATCTTTATAAGAACGGCCCAATAATCTTTTAACAGAGAAAATGGTATTGGCAGGGTCAGTGGTTAAAAATGCTTTTGCCTCGTTACCTACAATAGCTTCGTTTTGGTTATTGAAGTAAACCACAGATGGCACCAATAAGCCCTTTCCGGAATCGTTTATTACTTGTGGATTTTTATCTGGATTGATAAATGCCACCAAGCTATTAGTGGTACCCAAATCGATTCCGACTATGATTTCTTCCTTTTGAAACGAACCTGTAGCAAGGTTAATTGATATTTTTGCCATGGGAACAAAAATATGATTTTTAAGTAAAGGTTATGTCATTCATTTGTTAGCAAGGAAATGTCTCTATAGTGGTTTTATCTAAAGTTAAAGACGTCTGATTTTATATATTTTTTAAAAATTAGTAAACTTATTTGTGATTCGGAGCTGCTTTTTTTGGTATTATGGTGCTTTATTATTGATAAATAGCTATTTTTTGATTGGTATTTTATTTCTGTTTCCATATTTATGTATTTTTATTCTATATTGGCTGTATATCTAGCAACATAAATATGAAAAAACGATTACTACACATTTTATTTTGGGTTCTTGTGCTCCCGATCACATCTTTTGCGCAAAATGTTATTAAAGGGAAGGTCAAAACGTCAAAAGATGAAGGTATTATTGCTGCATCTGTTAAAGAAAAAGGAACAGGTAAGGGTGCAGTTACCGATCAAAATGGCGACTTTCAGATTTCAGTATCTGATCAGGCAACTTTAGTAATCAGTGCAATTGGTTATGAAACAAAGGAAGTAGCGGCAACATCAGCTTCACTTTCTATTACGCTGGTAGAAAGTTCACAAAATCTGGGGGATTTTGTGGTGGTGGGAACGCGTGGTAAAGGTCGTTCTTCTATTTTAACTCCTGTTCCTGTTGATGTGATTAAAATTAACCAGGTTAACATGCCTACGGCGAAAATGGATTTAACTTCCATTCTAAATTCTGCTTCTCCATCATTTAATTTTAATAAACAAAGCGGGTCTGACGGTGCAGATCAAATAGATTTGGCTACGCTAAGAGGTTTAGGGCCAGATCAGACTTTGGTTTTGGTAAATGGCAAACGCCGCCACCAGACTGCTTTTGTTGCGGTTTTTGGAACCAGAGGGAGAGGGAATTCCGGAACAGATTTAAACGCAATTCCAGAATCATCAATAGACCGGGTAGAGATTTTAAGAGATGGTGCTTCTGCACAATATGGATCGGATGCCATTGCAGGCGTAATCAACCTGATATTGAAAAAAGATGTTGGTGTATTAAGTGTGAATACAGGTTATTCGGGTTATTATGATCCAAGAAATAATACCCACTACGCTAAAGAACTTGGTCAATACCGTCATGGTAGCGCAATTGATGGGAATGCTTTTTCTTTAGGCACTAATTATGGTGTGGCGCTTGGCAAAAATAATGGTTACATTAATTTCTCGGGAAACTTTTTTGCCAATGGTAAAACTTTTAGGCAAAACTTAAATACCGATTTAAGCACAGAAGATGGTCTTCCCATAAATACAGTTAGAAGAGCTACCGGAGATGGGTCGGTTACATCCGGAGGGTTGATGTACAACATGGAATTGCCTGTAGCCAATACAAAAACAGTGATCTATTCATTTGGTGGTGGAAATTTTAAAGCATCAGAATCATTTGCGTACACCAGAAATTTATCAGAAAGGCCAGAGCGTTTTCCTGACGGAGTTACCGGAAATCCTATTTTACAAACTACAATTGATGGTGAAACTTATTTTGATCCGATGATTCAGACTAAAATTCAGGATTTATCTTTTGCAGCAGGTGTGAAAGGAATTTGGGGAAATGACTGGAACTGGGATTTAAGCAATACTCTGGGGCGCAATAATTTTCATTTTTATGGCGATCAGACTTTTAATGCTTCTCTGGGCCCAAATCAAACTCATTTCGATGATGGTGGTTTTTCATTTTTGCAGAACACAGTTAATTTTAACTTAAGCAAAGCGATACCGGATGTAGCATCGGGATTAAATTTAGCTTTTGGCCTGGAGCAACGATATGAAAATTATAAGATTTATGCAGGAGAAGAAGCTTCTTATGCTAACTATAATCCCAATAAAGCGACGGGTGCCCAAGGTTTTCCAGGTTACCAGCCAGCTGATGAAGTGGACGCCAGCCGATCTAATGTGGCAGCTTATGTAGATGCAGAATTAGATGCTACTGATAAATGGTTGCTTGGTGTGGCCGTTAGGGCAGAAAACTATAACGATTTCGGTTTTACAAGTAATTATAAATTTGCTACCCGTTATAAATTAACCAACAATTTTAATGTTCGTGGATCGATAAGTACTGGTTTCCGCGCTCCGTCATTGCAGCAAATTAACTTCAGTAATACATTTACAAATGTTCAGGGTGGTAATGTTTTCGAAGTTAAAATTGCTCCTAATTATAGTCCTATTACCAAAGCAGCTGGAATTCCTGATTTAAAACAGGAGAAATCTGTTAATGCCAGTTTAGGTTTTTCGTGGAAGCCAACCTCAGAAATTACGGTAACCTTAGATGGTTATCGTATCAACATTAAAGATAGGGTAGTATTATCCGGTCAGTTTGATGAGAGTATCCCGGCATTAAAGCCCATCTTAAACCAACTGAATGTTGCGCAGGCACAGTTTTTTGCAAATGCAGTGAACACCACCAATTATGGTTTGGATTTAGTAGTAGATTATACCAAACGCTTTGATAATAAAAGTATTAGGGTATTGTTTACAGGAAACTTAAACCAATTAAATATTGATAAAATTAATATCCCAAATGCATTGAGTGGTTCTTATGAAAACCAACAGGCATTTTTTAGTGATCGCGAGCAAGCGTATATTAAAGCATCGGCTCCTCCGGTAAAACTGGGTTTAAACTTAGATTATGGCTTTGGGAACTGGATGGTTGGAACGCATTTCTTATACTATGGCAAGATTTCGATTTTAGGGTATGGCTACGAAAATACTTATCCTCCTTTGGTTGCATTAGATAACGACCCTGGTACAACTGTTTTAGAACAATTTAATTATTCAGGAAAAATGGTAACCGATCTTTTTGCTTCTTATAAAATCTCAAAAAGGGTTACGGTGTTTTTTGGTGCAGATAATGTATTTAATGCTCACCCAGATTATGGTTATGTTCCAGGGGCTAAACTTTCTGCTTACGATGGTGAAACAGGCGGTGCATGGGATGCCGTTCAAATGGGTTTTAACGGGCGCAGGCTATTTACTAAACTGGCCTTTAACTTTTAAAACAGGTTAATCTAATTATAAAAGAGGCTTCTGATTTAATCAAAAGCCTCTTTTGTTTTTTAGCATAACTAACTATCTTTTCTTTTTCTTCTTCTTTCCCAACCAGATTAAAAAGCCTGTTGTGGGTAAAGTAGCAATGATCAGCGCTGCCAGAAATGCCAGGATTTTAGTTGGCCATCCGTATATTCCTCCATCATGAATATCGAGATTCGAATTTCGCCACTTCATGCCAAGCGACTTGTCTTCATGTAACATTTTGTCAAATAGCATACCTGTGTTCGGATTGAAATATAAATAGCTCAGTCCCCGCCAGGCATCTCCGCTTTTAATGATTTGAACAGTAGCCATCATGCTTGCCTTTTCTTCCTCCGGATAATTAAGCAGGATTATTTCGAAGTTACCCTGATTCAGTTTCTTGATGGTGTTTAAGGCAATGTTACTCGCTTCTTTTGTTTTTATCTCGCCAGGGAGCTGTATGTATTCCCTTGTCAGATTTGGTTTTTTAGCCGTTCCCAGCGATTTATAAACACCAAGTTCCCACCATTTAAATGACCATACTAAACCTGTAACCACAAGGATGAGGGCAAAGGGGATTACATAAAAGCCAAAGGTACTGTGCAAATCCCAGTTGAGGCGCTTAAACTTCGCATTCCATTTAACAGTCAAACGTTGCTTTAGATTTTTTAATTTCTTAGGAAGCCAGATCACAAATCCGGTAATAATGATGATTAAAAACATCAGCACAGAAGAGCCTACAATTAAACTTCCTACTTGCTTTTTTAACAATAAAAATTGGTGGGTCATCCTGACAAGCCTGAAAAATTCATACTTGCGGTTAATCACGCTTTTTACCTTCCCTGTAAACTGGTCAATATAAACATCTTTATTGTAAGCAACCTGATCAAGAAAAAAAATGGATTTAGATTTTTTGTTAGCTCTATTCGCTGAAAACATATATGCATATGCATCAGACTTTACCTGGAGTAGATTAATTTCTTCGCCTTTTGGAAGTGCCTTTTGTGCATTTTCTTCCAAAACGTAAAGCGGCAACGGTTTGCCCGCTGCCTTTACGTAAACAATATCCTGATGAAAAAAATTGAATAACTCTTCTTCGAAAACGAAAATACAGCCGGTAATAGAAACTATCGTGATGATAATTCCACTGATCAGCCCTAGCCATAAATGCAGAAATGCTGCTGCTTTCTTTAAAGTATTCAAAATTATTAATTGAAAGTATAACCCAAAGTAAATAAATAATTTGATGGTGTACCTGGGAACAATCTTATGTAATCATATCCACCAACCCAATGTACCTTGTTTGTAATGTTATTCATATTAAATTGCACCTGCACTTTACCAATATTGTAATATAGTGCGGCGTTAAATAAGGTATAGCTTGGGATTGTCTGGTTGGCATTTATAGATAAAATCCTGGAATCTACATAATTTGAACCACCGCCAATTCCCAATCCTTTTAACAAACCATCAGTGAAGTTATATTTTGCCCAGATATTAGCTGTATTGTGTGGTGCATTGGGTTTTTGCCTTCCGATTTCAGATGCAATTGGGCTATCAGTAATTGATGCTTTATTGTATGAATAAGAAGCTAATATGCTTAATTGTGGGATAATTCGGCCAATAATATCAAATTCAATCCCCCTGGAGCGTTCTTCGCCTACGGCACGCAAAAGATCTGGCTGACCTACAGCATTAGCAGGATAAAGCACATTTGTTTGTTTGATCTGATAAATGGCAGCTGAGGCGGTTAAGCGATCATCCAGCCAGCTTGTTTTTGCGCCAAATTCGATCATATTGCTTTCCAAAGGATCAAATGGTCCGCCTGCATTTGGGTTAGAAATGGCAGAGGCTGTTTGTGGGGTGTAGCCCATTACGTAAGTTCCGTAAAGGTTAATGTTTTGTGTGGCAGAATAAACCAAGCCAAACCTCGGCAATAATGCTTTAGAGTGCGCCTTAGCTTCCGTTGGTTTTAGATAATTAGCGAAATCAGTATAATATTCATATCGTAAACCGAGCAAAGCCTGCAATTTTCCGAATTTGATATTATCTTGTGCATAACCAGCATGTAAGAAGTAATAAGTAGGATCGTATGCTGCCTGAACAAAAAAGTTTTTACTATCATCCTGCATCCTTTGTGAACCCATTACATCGTTCAGGTTAAAGGATGGCACGTTTGGAACAAGTAAGTTGTTTACCACAAGAAAGCGTCTGATGTAATTAGTCGGGTCTTTATCGTATTCAGATTTCACAAAACTGATTGAACCCGTGTTAGCAGCATTACGATAATTTGAAGCCGTAAGTTGAGAGGCACCAACAGGAAGTTTTTCGCTGGCAAAGTCATATCCAGCAACAATGGTTTGTTCTATTTTACCAGTTTTAATCTTGTAGTTAATAAATCCAGAGAAGTTATCAATATATCTTTTACGGATCCGGTTAAAAATCTGCATGGCAACTAAATTATCTACTGCTTTTCCGGTTGCATCCAATGCATATGCGTTTGCACTTCTATGCTCATACAAATCTTCGCTATAACCAGTTTTCATGTAAGAAGCCGTGAAATTCAGGTTATCGCTAAAACGGTGATTCAATGAAAGGGAAACATTGTAAGTTTTTTCATTCAGGCGATCGTTTCCCGTATTTAATGAAGTAGACTGGGGTGTGGAGTACAGATTCCCGTTCCCGAAAACGGATTGACCACGATCTAAACGACTTTTTGAATCATTATAAACCAAATCAAAATTTAAACTGGTGTTTTTTGAGGGCAGAAAAGTAAGGGAAGGTGCAATGACCACATTCTTGTCGAATTGTAAATCGCGGAAGGAATTGGCATCTTCATAACCAAAGTTTAAGCGATAAAGCAAAGTACTGTCTTTATTTGCTGGTCCGGTTACATCTGCCAGGGCACGGAAAGTATTGTAGCTACCCAAAGAAAGACTAAGCGATTTACGGGTTTCAGCCAAAGGTTTTTTAGTTACCCGGTTAATTACGCCACCCGGACTTGCATTACCATAAAGTGCTGATGATGGTCCTTTTAAAACTTCAACACGTTCCAGATAGTTTGCCAGTGGTTGTTTCCAGAACCCGGTACTGGTGCGCATGCCGTTGATTAACTGCGTATTACTGCCGCCATTAATTCGGAATCCACGAATCGTGATGTCATCATAAAAAGTAAACTGATTTACGCCACTAAAGTTTTTTACCACTTCACCTACTCGTACAGCCCCCTGATCTGCAATAAGCTCCTTACTTGCATAAGAAACCGACTGTGGTAAGTCTTTCAAGAGAATTTCAGATTTACTTCCAATAAAAGTTGCCGTATTTTTATAGGTTTTCTCCTTACGTCCGGTGATTTCAACTTGCTGTAAATCTGATTTGGTTGGCGAAAGACTAACATTCAGGGTTATTTTATCGCGATTTGAATTGATATTTCTGCTGGTTGTGATGTAGCCAACATAACTAAATTTAATTGTTTGTGTGGTTTTACTAACCGATAACATGAAATTTCCTTTATTATCTGTTGTGGTTTTTTCAGTGCCATTATCAGCATACACATTCACCCCAGGGATAACATCTCCTGTTTCGTCGGTTACTTTACCACTAATAGTTACTAACTCCTGAGCGGAGACAAGGGCATAAGCGCCCATAAAAATGATCAGTAATGATAATTTTTTGTAGATATGATACATCGAATTTGTTTGGTTTTATTTAGACTAAATTTAAATAATGCGCAAATCTAAAATATATTTCGGAAATGTTACAAACGAAATTGAAAATTATATTGGAGATCTTGAATAGTTCTGCGAATGCTTTAGTGCAGAAGTTAGCCAGCGTGAATTATTAACGCTTATTTTTCTCTTCAATCCAGAGTGACATGTATTTGGTATGCTGTACAGCCTGGTGATTTAGTATTTGTCCGAAGAAATTGTTACGCCGATGTGCCATTAATTGCAACAGCAATTCTGCAATTTTAATTTTAAAATCTTCTATAAAATAAAGTGAATTGTAACGTTTGTTAATGATTTGGATACCATTGTGTTGCGCAGAAATCCATAAAGCTTTATCGCGGTATAACCCGATTGCTTTATCTGTAAAAATATCTAAATCATCCTCGACAAAACCATTCCATTCTAGTTCACCTTTCATTGCTTCCGCACCAATTTGAGTAGTGATAGACGGTGTTCCAACTTGCATGGCATCAATAAATTTTCCTTTAACACCAGCGCCAAACTGGATAGGGGCAAGTAGAATTTTATGTTTTGCTAAGGTTTCACGAGCATCGTCGGCTCTACCTTTGATAAAGAATTTTTCATTTTTATTCTCCAATTGCAGTACTTTTTGCGAAGCATAGGAGCCATAAATATGTAAACTAACATCAGGAAGTTTCTTTCTCAAAGATGGCCAGATTCTGGTTTTTAGCATTTGTACTGTATTCCAGTTGGGTTCATGAAGAAAGTTGCCAATGAAAGCAAAATCTGCCCGTTGTTCAAATGGAATCCAGTCTGCTGCTATTTCTGGAGTAATTTCATTTTCCAGAAATGGTAGATAATATAAAAGCGAGCCATCAATTTTAAACTGTTGGGTTAAAATTTTCATCTCTGCCTCAGAAATGATTAAAGATAAATCGCAACGTAAAATGGAAGCGATTTCACGCTTTGCCAGATCTGAAAACAAATCGATTTGCACATTTTTTTTTGTGCTTTGCTCCCGAGAATTTCTTAGAAAATGTAAGTCTTCTGTGTCTAAAATTCTCAATGCATCAGGGCATTCCTGCTCAACTCGCCAACCATATTGTTCTTCAATCATGAATCTATCGAACAATACGAGGGTTGGATTTAAATGTTTTACAAATAAGTTGAAGCTGCTATCGTTTAGTTTAATTTCATGTTCAAGCACATTTTTTCCTGTGAAGTCGAAGCTAAAATCGCTTTTTGATGCGGCACAAGCGAAGGTGATTTGATAATTATCGCTTAAAAATGCATCAACCAATTGAATCATTCTTGTTCCGGCTGCCGATGAAGTAGGTTCAGGCCAGACTAATCCAATGATCAATAGTTTCTTTTCGCTCATTATTAAAAATTTCTGCAAAATAGAGGTTTTTTGTTTGGGTTGAATTAATTTCCCGTAGATTTAAAATGATCAGGTTCGCAGATTTATAGATAAACGCTAAATCCATTTAAATCTGTGGTTTTAAATCTGTAGCTATCTATTGGAAATTCTTAAATTTGCAGCTCAATTATAAAGCACTACATGTTAGGATTAAAATTGTTGACAGACCCACGCTGGGCGAATATTGCTGAATCTAATTTAGAAGAAATTTTATCTGACCACGCCTGGTGCGAACAAAAAGCGGCAACAAATGCCATTACTTTAATTACGCAAAACTCTGAACACCAGGATCTGGTTGAAGAATTAACTGCAATTGCGATTGAAGAGATGCAACATTTTCAAATGGTGATCGATATTATTAAGCAACGTGGCTATATCCTGAGTCGCGAGCGAAAAGATGATTACGTTGGCCGCTTGGTGAAATTCAGCAAGAAAGATGGCAGTCGAAATCAGGCTTTTATTGATCGGCTTTTATTTGCAGCAATGATCGAAGCCCGAAGCTGTGAGCGTTTTCGTGTGCTTTCTCAAAATATTAAAGATGAAGAACTGGCTAAATTTTACCATGAATTAATGGTATCTGAAGCAGGTCACTACACCACTTTTTTGAACTTTGCCCGTAAATACACTATTGATGTTGACGTAGATAAACGCTGGAAAGAATGGTTGGATTTTGAAGGCGAATTGATTCAAAGTTTTGGAACAAGGGAGGCGATACATGGTTAAGAGTTATAAGTTATAAGTTATAGGTTTTAGGTTTGGGCGCCTAGCCTTTGAACTTTCAACCTTTAACTTTCAACTCATTTTTATGTATATTCCACAACCAAATCACAATATCCTGATAACTATCTATTCCTTTTTTTTGGTTATTCAGTTTTAAGAAACGATCGAAAGTAGCATCCATATAGGCGAACATTTCACCGTTGTATTTGCGCCAGAATTCTTTTTCAGTTTTAAAATCAGCTAAAACCGCAGGCGATAATTTATCATGAAGTAATTTATAATCTTCAGGTGATTTCATTCTGATTTCAAATAGGATATACCTGAGCATTTCATAGTTCGCGGAATATCGATAATTTACATCCGGACTATTACTAGCCGTTAAATAACCTAAAAGATTAGCCTCATCTTCATAAGCGATACCCAGCTGATGGGCAATTTCGTGGCAGGAAACATAAGGTTTCACAAAATCTGGCAAATTCATGTTCATATTGGCTTCGCCAGATAATGGCGCATAATATCCTTCAATTCCTACTTTACTGATGATCCAGGAATTTAAAACTGATTTTAAACATGGATTTGGATAGCTGAACAATGGGTTTTTATTTTCCATTAAATCATATGCTTTTGCAGAGTGTGTTTCTAAATCAGTGATGGAATAAGTAGTGATTTTAATTTGCTTTACTTTTAAATCATTCGTTTTTTTAACAAAATATTCACCAAGAGAAATCAGCTCTTTTACTGAATATTTTGCATTTCCAATTCCCAATTCTTCACTCACACCTGGCCTGCTATAGTTTAAGCCCCAAAAGATTTTAAAAATGATAAAAAGAATCAATAAGAAGTTCAAAACCTGTAGTGGAATGATTAGTCTGTCTTCTCGTTTTAAAGCTTTTCGTTTTATGAAAAATCTGATGATTCTGTAAAGAACGAATCCGATTAAAAAAACATAAATGATATCGCCAATCGCAAAAGGAAAAACTGAAGAAATAAATCTAAGCGAAGAGGAAATATAAGGATAAATGCCTGTTGAATAATGTTTTTGGACTAATGAAGGAAACAGGCCAAATATGTAAATCAGGATGGTTAGACTGATTATTACTGAAGTCTTTATTGTTAATTTCTTTGGAATCATTATAGAAGGTGGTGGCCTACTGAAACAAACATTATTTCAATAAATCTTCAACCGTGATTTTTACACCCTTACCGCTTTTAATGTCTTCCCTTGCTTGCAAGATATCCTTTACAAACTCTGTATTGTATGGGTCTTCTTTCGTTTCAAAATCAATTTTCAAAACTTTCATAACAGCTTTTAAAGCTTCAGACTCTTCTTGATTTTTAGGATGAATTGTCAACGTTTCCATATCATTTAAACTCTATTACAACAAATATAGCAAAACTAAAATTTGAAATGACAGGTCAGATTAAAAGTTTCAAATCTTCAATACCTATAAGTGCTTTTTCTTGAACCAATTGAAAAAGCCTGCTTTTTGATTTGTCTGTTTTCCTAAAGTAATCTATTAGTATAGACGTATCAACCATTATTTGGTTCGCCATTCATTTATTGAATTGCTGGTTTCTTTTATTTTGTTGATTTAATCTTCTGAAAACACGGGCCCCTGAAGTAAGAAAGTTGTTAAATTTGACTTATAGGTTGCCTGAGGTTCTTCAAAGATTTTTGGAGAACTGTTTTTTAATGATTTTACAAAAACAGATACCTGTTCCTTAAAGTTAGAAGGCAGCGAGGATATTTCGGCAAATAGTTGTAAATTACTCATTATGGTTTAATTGATAAACTAATTTATGAAAATATTCTCAAAATCTCTAAAAAATAAATGATTTTTCTTAAAAAACTATCTCTCAAAAGTTAGTCGCTTGCCAATCTGGTCTGTCATGAATCTGCCTTTTTGATAAGCCAGATTTCCAGATACAAAAGTATGCGTTACGCTAGCCTGGAAGGTATCACCATCAAAAGGACTCCAACCACATTTATAGAAATTGTTTAAGGTGGTTACCTTCCAGGAGTCCTTTAAATCTACCAAAACTAAATCAGCCCAGTAACCTTCGCGAATAAAACCTCGCTTTTCAATATCAAAGCAAATGGCCAGATTGTGCGCTGTTTTCTCTGCAATTTTTTCTAAAGAAATTTTACCCTGCAGATGCATTTCCAATAGCGCAGGCAATGCATGTTGCACCAATGGTCCGCCGGAGGGTGCCGAAGCATAAGGTTGCTGCTTTTCCTCTAAAGTATGAGGTGCATGGTCGGTAGCAATTACATCGATATTGTCATTTAATACCCCTTGTAAAACGCCATTTTGATCAGCTTCAGTTTTTACTGCCGGGTTCCATTTAATGAAATTTCCCTTTGCTGCATAATCTTGATCATTGAACCACAGGTGATGAATACAGGCCTCGGCAGTAATTTTTTTATCTTTTAATGGAATGGTATTATCAAATAATGCAATTTCTTTTGCTGTTGAGATATGGAGGATGTGCAAACGGGTTTGGTAACGTTTGGCCAATTCTACCGCTAAAGATGAGGATTTATAACAAGCCTCAGCACTGCGAATAAGTGGGTGCATATCGATGGTTAAATCATCACCATATTTGGCTTTATATTCTGCCAGATTATTTCGGATGGTCGCCTCATCTTCGCAATGTGTGGCCACCAAAATTGGTGCTTTGCTGAAAATGTTTTCTAAGGTCTTTTCATTGTCAACCAGCATATTTCCGGTAGAAGAACCCATGAAGACCTTAATTCCACAAACGTTTTTGGAATCGGTTTTAAGCACTTCTTCGATATTGTCGTTGCTTGCTCCCATATAAAATGAGTAATTGGCTAGAGATGTTTCTGCAGCTATTTTATATTTATCAGCTAATAACTCTTGTGTTAAAGTATTTGGAACAGTGTTTGGCATTTCCATGAATGAGGTAATTCCGCCAGCTACAGCAGCCATACTCTCTGTAAAAATATCAGCCTTATGGGTTAAACCGGGTTCCCGAAAATGAACCTGATCATCAATCATTCCTGGTAAAAGGTATTGTCCTTCGGCGTTAATTTCCTGCGCTTCAGGTGCGGAAAGATTTTGACCAATTTTGGCAATTAATCCATCTTTAATTAATACATCAGCAACAATTTTTTGTCCTTCGTTTACAATTGTGGCGGCTTTTATCAGGTAAGAATTCATGGTTTCAAAGGTAGTAAATTAGTAGCAAGTCAGTATCAAGTATTAAGTAGCAAGTATTAAGTAGGAAGTATCGAGTAGCAAGATTGGGCGGATGAAAGGTAGGAATGGAGTTGGATGTTGCTGTCTTGAGTTAAATAAACCTGACAGCAGCGGGCACGGAGTGTAAGGAAGTAAAGCGAATGGTAGGGCTGTCGTAACCGAAGGATTACTGAAATTGCTTTTTTGAACATTTGAACATATAAAAATGTAAGAGCATTTAAGCGTTTTGTGCTTTGGTCTTTAAGCTTTAAGCCTTTCAGCTTAAAAAACCTATCTTTGTGCGCTATGGCAAAATCGTTCGAAGAATTTAAGTTAAACAGGCAAATTTTAAATGCAGTTGCCGATGCAGGTTATACCGTTGCCACACCCATACAGGAAAAAGCAATTGCACCTGTATTATCCGGACAGGATATTTTTGGGATTGCGGAAACGGGTACAGGTAAAACTGCGGCTTTTGTTTTGCCAATTTTAATGCAATTGAAATATGCTCAGGGCGAAAATCCTAGGGCTTTGATTTTATCGCCAACACGCGAATTAGCGATGCAAATTGCAGAACAAGTAAAGTTATTTTCGACTTATACTGATTTACGTTCAATGGTTATTTTTGGTGGAATTGGTCCGAAAACGCAGAAAGAACAAATTGCGAAAGGCGTAGACATCCTTATTGCCACACCAGGGAGATTCCTTGATTTGTATTTAGCAGGTGATATCAATACGCAGAGTTTGAAGTTTTTGGTATTGGATGAGGCAGATAAAATGATGGATATGGGCTTTATTGGTTCAATTCATAGAATTTTGGAAATTGTGCCGCGTAAACGCCAGAACTTACTTTTCTCTGCAACAATGAGCGAGTTAGTGCAGAAGATTGCCGGTGATTTCTTAAATAATCCATTGGTTATTGAGGCATCAGCACAAGCTACACCAGCAGCTAATGTAACACAGGCTTTGTATTATGTTCCGAATTTTAAAACGAAAATTAACTTGTTGCAACATTTGTTGAAGAATGATGAAGCTTTTAGTCGCTTGATTATTTTCTGTAAGACAAAAACTGTTGCCGATAATATTTTTAGTTTTATTGAACGTAGATATGGTGCTGATAACGTTCGGGTGATCCATGCCAATAAAGGACAAAATACCAGAATTAACTCGATTAATAGCTTTAAAGAAGGAAATATTCGTGTCTTGGTGGCAACAGATGTAGCGAGCAGGGGGATTGATGTAAGTGATGTGAGTCACGTAATCAACTTCGATGTGCCTATTATTATTGAAGATTATGTACATAGAATCGGTCGTACAGGAAGGGCTTTTTCTAAAGGTGATGCGATTACCTTTGCAACAGATGCCGAAAAATATTATATCCGCAAAATTGAAAAATTAATTCGCCAGTATATTCCGGTTGCTGAAATTCCTGAAGGTGTTTTTATTGATGAAACGCCTTATGAAGAACGTCAGCATATTGCCAAGGAAATTGACATGCAGAAACGTAAGGAAGATCCTGATTTTCAAGGCGCCTTTCATGAGAAGAAACATGCTGCAGCAATAGAGAAAAAGGCGAGAGAAAAGGCTAAAGCCAAGGCTGGAAAAGAAATTAAGAGTTTCAAAAAAGGTAAAAAATTCGATAAGAAAAAATAAATGAAATTTAGGATTACCCCGCTGAATATCATTGGCGCAGTTGCATTGGGATTGGCGGCTTTTAATATTTTAAGCCCTAAAAACAATGCGCCAGGGCATGTTGATATGAGTGGTTTTTACCTGCTGATTTTAGGTTGTTTAATTCTGGTCACTTTTATTACAGATTTGATTTTTCGATTTACACTTAAAGATTTGAAAAGAATCTGGATTGTTGAATCGATATTTATAGTTTTTACTGCAATCCTGATATTAATCATTCAAAAGTTATCGTAATTCGACAGTAAAAAAACTGGTGTAATCCAGTCATCAGTGTAATCAACCTAAAAATTAAGCATCTTTGCAACCGTAAAAATAAAATAATGCAGATTAATCTTTATAATCAGTTTTAATCTGTAAAATCATTGTATGAAGACAGCAGAAATAAAGTTAACAGTTGAGTTAGACGAAGGCAATAATCCAGATAATATTCTTTGGGAAAGTACCGATTCTGGAAATGCAGATAAAGTACCAGCAAAAGCGATGTTTTTATCTGTATGGGATCATAACTATAAAAATACCCTGAAAATAGATTTATGGACTAAAGATATGCCTGTAGATGAAATGAAAAGATTCTTTTATGAAACTTTACAAACCATGGGCGATAGCTTTTTAAAGGCCACAAATGAAACTTTAATTGTTGAAGATTTGCGAGATTATTGTGCGCATTTTGCAGAGAAGATGGGGATTGTTGAAGGACAGTAGATGGTTAGATGGTTAGATGGTTAGATGGTTAGATGGTTAGATGGTTAGATGGTTAGATGGTTAGATGGTTAGATGGTTAGATGGTTAGATTAAAATGCCACACAAGTTAACCAGAAAAAAACATCCAAACAATTTATAAATATCTGTGTAATCTTTATATCTGTGCAATCAAACCGCAGGAAATTTAAGAAATCATTTCTATCATGTTAATACTAAATAAATTCAGGGCTTTTGTAGGTGTTTTGCTTTGCATTATTGCCAGTTTTTGTCCGATGTTGAAGGTGCCAATTAAAGGAAACTGGAATCTGTATCAATCTGATGCACGTTTGTTCTTAATTACTTATGCCATCATTGCGCTATCAGTGCTTTTCTTTTTTATCAGGAAAGCTGGTGCCTTCAGGTTCATGAGTTTTGTAATGGCCATCTGGTATGTATTGGCAGTTGTGGCTGTTTATTTCACGGCTAACAATTATACAAAATATGGCTTCGCAAATAAATTAATCGGCAAAGTTGTTCATTTTCAATGGGGTTGGATTGTGTTTTTAGTCGGCGTTTTATTTATGCTGTTCAGCACAAAACGTGGCGATAAAATTATAGCCGCAACTAATCCTGAAATTGTGAAGTAAGCTTACTTACTTCGTATCCCTTTGCTTTACAACGGGCAACGATTTCATCATGAGTTTTTTTCAGCATCGTTTGATTACGACTCATGATGAACAAAAATTTATGATCCGGGTGACCAACTACTACATAAGAATAATCATCAGCCAGTTCAATTATCCAATAATCTACCTTGATAGGCCATATAAATTGCGCTTGCAATTCGCCGTTATTACCATCTTCTGAAGGGAACATTTTTGAATTTCTTAAATATACTTTTTTGTCGTTTGGCTTCTTATAAGTGGTTAGCACATTATAATAACCATCTTTATTAAGGGTATATTTTGTTGTGGTCTCGCGACTTCCTTTATCAAAAATGGTAGGAATAGAATATAAGGAATACCATGTGCCCGAATATTTTTTTAGGTCTAAATTATTAACCGGACTATTTTTATCGGCAGGAAAGAAGCTGAATAATACAAACAGTAAGGAACAAATAGTTTTCATAAGATCAAGGTTTGATCCTTATTTACGAGTTTAATGCCACTATGGTTTCCTGTTAGTACTATCGTTATTGAGAAACGGTTTTTCAGCTAATAAAGCAATCTCTTTTACAAAGCCTTTCGACATAGATTGCTTCAGCAAATGAAGGATTAGCAATGACGATCTCTCTTTTACTATCGTCCTTTGCGGTTAACTTTCTAACAAGGAAATTAACCGGTTTAAATGAAAAACTGTTCTTTGTGTTCTCTGTGCCTTCTCTCTAGTTAAGCCTTTTTACCACAGAGGCCACAGAGGTTGACACCGAGTTAAGGGGAGAAAACTATGCTATGCTTTCTTCACCTTCTCTCTGCAATCTTTGCGGTTAATTTTTTGCCACGGAAGGTTCCAAGTTGAGAGGAAAAAGCCCATACTTTGTGTTCTCCTGTGCATTTTTTCGGCGATCTCTGTGGTTAAGCCTTTTTACCACAGAGGTCACAGAGGTTAGCACCGAGTTAAGAGGAAAAAACCATGCTTCGCGTTCTTTGCGCCTTCTCTCTGCAATCTTTGCGGTTAACTTTCTAACCATGCCTAAATTAATCCGCCACAAAAAGATCATCGGTATCCTCATCCAAAGGAATGTAAATTCTTTCCCATTCATCGCCATCTATAATTTCCCAGGTATGTCCAATTCCCTTGGTATCATTGGCAATTAAAACAATTCCCGGTTCGATGATGAAAGTTTCTCCATTCGTTACGCCAAACTTTAACTTCCCTTTTATGGTGATAACATATTGCCTGCGTGGTGCAGGGTGTGGTATTCCTTCCAATGCGGAAACATCCGTTTTAGCAAAAAAGTAACTGGCATTGATGTTTTGAAGTATCGGGATTTTTCCAATTTTAAATGCACAATCATCGTTTTCGATATTAATCAGTCTAATGGCTTTTAAATAATTTTTAGTTTCGGCTTTTTCTGATGTCATCTTTAATATTTTTTAAAATTTAAATGTGGTTTGTCCTTTTTGTGCGATCTCTCTTTCATGTTGCAATAACCACTGCTTCCGCCACAAACCACCTGCATAACCAACCAGTTTGCCATTGCTGCCAATAACCCTATGACAGGGAATAACGATGGCAATGTTGTTTTTCCCATTCGCTGCTGCAATAGCCCGGATGGCTAAAGGTTTATGTTCAGAGAACTTTGCATAGGAGATCGTTTCACCATAAGGAATTTTTAATAAGTTCTGCCAAACCTCCTGCTGAAATTCAGTTCCCTTTTGTTTAATCGGGAAATTGAAATTTTTTAATTCACCATTAAAATAATCTTCCAATTGTTTGGCAACTCTAATGGTTAGTTCATTTTCAGTTAATGCCTCAATATTTTTTTCTTCAAAAGTAATGCAATAAACAAAATTATCGTCGGCGAGGATGGTCATTTTGCCAACAGGCGATTCTATAATAGATGCGTAGTAATTTTCCAATGTGTAGGGGCTGCAGACTCGCAGATTTTGATTTTGAATTATCTAATGAATAATATTAAAAATAATCTACGAATCTGCGGCTAAATTTTTAGACAATATTACAACAATCCAACAAAATACATCTCAATAATTTATCAATAAAAGTATCTTTGCGGTTATGCAACTGGCCAAAGAGGTTAAATATTTAATCCATAAGGAAGTACTGTTAGAGTGGCGCTCCAAATATACCATCAATGGAATCCTGTTGTATGTGGTTTCTACCATCTTTACTTGTTATTTATCTTTTGTAAGTCTGGGTGATAAGCTTGCCTGGAATGCTTTATTCTGGATAATTATACTTTTTGCCTCTATTAACGGGGTTTCTAAAAGTTTTCTACAGGAAACTAAAGGTCAGCAATTATACAACTATATCTTAGCGAGTCCGGCGGCAATATTAATTTCTAAAACGGTTTATAATATCCTGTTGATGCTGGTTTTAACGACTATCGCATTGGGGTTTTATACCTTGGTTTTTGATACATTTACGCCACCCGATTTATTACTTTACTATGTGGCTGTAATTATGGGAAGCATTAGTTTTTCAACTGTTTTTACCATGGTTTCAGCAATAGCGAGTAAAGCTGGAAATGGTGGAATGCTCATGGCTATTCTCAGTTTTCCTATCATCATTCCGGTATTAATTCTCTTAATAAAATTAGCTAAAAATGCAGTAGATGGTTTGCCATGGGAGAATAGTTACGATGAAATTGGAATGTTGTTATTGGTAAATGTATTGACCGTTGCTACCTCTTTGCTGTTATTTCCATACCTTTGGAGGGATTAGGGAAATGATTGAAGGAGTGAAGGAGAGAATTATAGAAGGACTGAGTTAGAGAATGATTAAGTGATTTAATGGAACGGAAATATTCAATAATTCTATCATTCAAAATTCAATAATTAAAAGATAATAAAATGTTAGATGAATTAAATGATAAATTGGAACGGAAACATTCACTCATTCAAAATTCACTAATTTAAAAATGATAGAATGAGAGATGAATTGAATAATAGAATGGAACGGAAACATTCAAAATTCAATCATTCAAAATTCAATAATTAAAACATATGAATAAAATTTGGTGGAAAATATTAGGATCGGTGTTGGTGATTTATACCGCAATTGCAGGATTATTGCTTGGTGTGCCACGTTTGCCTATTATAAACGAATCGATCAGGAATTTATATTTCCACGTACCCATGTGGTTTGCCATGATTGTTTTGTTTTCCATATCAGTTTTTTACAGCATCAAATCTTTAAGTACTAAAAGTGAAATAGACGATATGAAGGCGGTAGAAAGTGTAAATGCAGGAATCGTATTCGGCCTTTTGGGATTAGTTACCGGAGCAATATGGGCTAAATATACCTGGGGTCAGTTTTGGAGCTTTGATCCGAAGCAAAATTTTGCTGCCATTTCAGTATTACTTTATTTTGCTTATTTAATTCTCCGCAATGCGATGGATGAAGAGCAGAAAAGAGCTAAAATATCTGCCATCTATAACATCTTTGCATTTCCTATGATGGTGGTTTTGCTTTTCGTTTTACCCCGTTTAAAAGATTCACTCCATCCAGGTAATGGCGGCAATCCTGGTTTCAATAGTTATGATTTAGATAGCCGCATGCGAATGGTGTTTTACCCGGCATGTTTAGGCTGGATTATAATAGGTTACTGGGTGTATACCATTCGTTTCAGAATACGTTCAATAGAAAACAATCAACAACAAAATTAATTGAGCAAGGAACAAAGAGCAAGGATCAAAGAATAAGGGGCAGCGATTAAAGATAAGTTGCAGAACCTTTACTTTTTTGTTTTTTAGCTTTCCAATATTATAACTTTTCAACCCCACACATTCCAATAAAAAACAACATGAAGAAGATATTTCTCTCCCTTACATTATTGCTGGCCACTATGCAATTATTTGCTCAGGATAATGGCGTAGAAATGGCAGATCAGTTGCGTAAAGATGGTAAAATATATGTGGTAGTGACTTGTATTGTCATCATTTTAGTCGGTTTATTGGCTTATCTTTTCTCTATCGATAAAAGATTAAAAAAAATAGAAAAAGAAAACACAGCCAAAAAGTAAGCTTAAACGTTTTAAAGCTATTTTTTCGACCATTTGCAATTGGTGTTTCCTTTACACTAAGTGTTTTTTCATTTGGATATATGCAGTTTTTTTAGGCAATTTTGCGGCATACTTAATTCATAAAAGATAAATAATGGCTAATCTAGCAGACGAGAACAAGTTTTTTGCAGATGTATGCAAGAACTTTGACAGTGCGGCTCAATTCACCAACCACCCGGAAGGTTTATTGAACCAGATTAAAGCGTGTAATAGTGTGTATCGTTTCCAATTTCCAATTCGCAGAGGAAACGGTTTTGAAGTTATTGATGCATGGCGTGTAGAGCACTCGCACCACATGAGTCCAACCAAAGGCGGTATTCGTTACAGCGAAATGGTTAACGAGGATGAGGTGATGGCACTTGCAGCCTTGATGACATACAAATGTGCAATCGTAAATGTACCTTTCGGAGGTGCAAAAGGTGGAATTAAAATTAACACCAAACAATATAGTGTAGCTGAGTTAGAAACCATCACCCGTCGTTACACCACCGAATTAATTAAAAAGAATTTTATTGGTCCTGGTATTGACGTTCCTGCACCGGATTACGGATCAGGTGAACGTGAAATGAGCTGGATCGCTGATACGTACATGACAATGAATCCAGGTCAATTGGATGCATTAGGTTGCGTAACGGGTAAACCAATTGCATTGCACGGGATCCGCGGACGTAAAGAAGCTACTGGTCGTGGCGTTGCTTACGCCGTGCGTGAGTGTGTTGATGTTGCTGAAGATATGGCTAAAATTGGCTTAAAGGCTGGTTTAGGCGATAAAAGAGTAATCGTTCAAGGTTTAGGTAACGTGGGTTACCACTCCGCAAAATTCCTTGCTGAATTTGGTGCAACCATTGTTGGTTTGTGTGAGTACGAAGGTGCGATTTACAATCCGAACGGTTTAAATGTTGATGAGGTTTTCGCTCACCGTAAAAATACAGGTTCTATCTTAGGGTTCCCGGGGGCTACCGATTTCAGAAATTCAATGGAAGGTTTGGAGCAGGATTGTGATATCATCGTTCCTGCGGCTTTGGAAAATCAATTTACTGAGTTGAATATTCGTAACATTAAAGCAAAAATTATTGCTGAAGGTGCAAACGGACCAACTACGCCAGAAGCTGAAGCTATCTTCACCGAAATGGGCGGAATTATCATTCCAGATATGTATTGTAATGCTGGTGGTGTTACGGTTTCTTACTTCGAATGGTTGAAAAATCTTTCTCACGTAGCATTCGGACGTATGGAAAACCGTTATGCGGCAAATTCAAACGCAAACTTAATTGCTACCTTAGAAAACTTAACCGGCAAAACGATTCTTCCAGAACACCGTTTAATGATTGTTAAAGGGGCATCAGAGTTAGAATTGGTAAACTCTGGTTTAGAAGATACGATGATTCATTCTTACCATGAAATTCGTGAAACTTTGAATGTGAAACCAGGTACACAAACATTGAGGACTGCAGCTTTCGTTAATTCGATTGATAAAATTGCAGTTTCTTACATGAATTTAGGTGTTTGGCCTTAGTAAGATTTAAGCTAAAAGTCTAAAGCTAAAAGCTGAAAATCCTTGCAGATGTATAATTTGCAAGGATTTTTTATTTTGGAAATGTACGGTTCTGTTCTAATACGAGAGGTTTATGAAAGGTCGTCTTTGCAAGGCAGCTTTTTTCAGCGACGAAGCAATCTTATTGCTGCGGGTAAACAGAAGGAGGTAATACACTTATGATGTAATCCTCAATTCCTCTAAATCGAGCCTCCATTCTTCCTTTCTAATAATGTCATCATCATAGCTTTTATTACCCTTCAAATGGTGAAGTTCATCACGTTGAACCTGAATTAAATCCAGCACAATCTCGTTGTAGGCTTTTAGGTCTATGGTATTAATCTCCCCTTTTTTAAATGCCTGAAGCGTATCTTTTTTCTCTATTAATGAATGTTGTAATTCGGCTTTCAAATTAACCATCAGCTCATTATGGGTGCATTGATGCTGGTAGTCTGTTGCTAATTTTTCTAGTGAGAGATCGATCAATTTCAGTTTAATCTGGCTAATCTGTTCCTGTTCAGAGAGCTTATGTTTCGCTTCCGGGATCTTCAAAAATTTAATAAACAGCGGAAGGGTTAAGCCTTGAACAACCAACGTAACGAAAATCACCACGAAAGTGATAAATAGAATCAGGTTTCTTAATGGAAATGGGATCTGATCAGAAATCATCACCGGAATAGAAAGTGCAGCTGCTAATGATACCACACCCCTCATGCCTGCATAAACGATTACCAATGATGAGTGCCAGGTTAAATCCTGATAACGTACCCTGGTTCTTTTATTAAAAATTTTGGTGATCCTTGCTGTAGAAAAAAACCAGATGAAACGAACCAAAAGCGCTAAAAAGCTGATGCCCACACCATAGCCAATTGCCTTTGTAATAGGATAATCAGGACCTAAGCCATTCACGATGTCGGGTAATGCTAAACCAATCAAAATAAATACCACTCCATTTAGTAAGAAAATAAGAGCAGACCAAACCGAAACTGTTTTAATTCTGGAGTTTGAGGTGAGAATAATATGCGATTGACTGGAAAGCAACAGGCCTCCTGAAACGACGGCCATAACACCTGATGCTTCAAAATGCTCAGCAACAATGTACATAAAATAGGGCGTGAGCAAGGTCAATACGGTATCAATGTTTTCCGTAGTTGGCAGCCAGCGATGTATGGCGTAAAATATACCACCAATCGCCAGTCCGATTACAATACCTAAACCAGCCACTGAAACAAAGCTCAATGCGGCATCCTGCATCACAAAAGTGCCGCTTACTACTGTTGCCAGTGCAAACTTGAACACAATTAAACTGGATGCATCGTTTACTAAACTTTCGCCTTCTAAAAGTGCGCTAACGGTTTTAGGGATTTTCAGGCCTTTAAGTACGGCTGCAGCAGCTACAGCATCTGGCGGAGAAACAATTCCGCCCAGTAAAAAACCAAGTGCTAAGGTAAAACCAGGGATAAAAGCAACAGATGCGTAAGCAACCGCTACTGACGTCATAAATACCAAACCAACGGCCATTAAAAAGATCGCACCTTTGTATTCCCAAAAGGCTTTCCACGAGGTAAACCAGGCTGCTTCGTAAAGCAGGGGAGGTAAAAACAGGAGAAAGACAATATCGGGATCAATTTTGATGTGTGGCATCCCGGGGATAAACCCGATTACTAATCCTGCAATAACTAAAAAGATAGGGTAAGAAATCTTGAGCTTCTGACCAACCATCACCAAAATGGTTACGCCAAGCAAGAGCACAAGGATGAGAATTAAATTATCGTGTAGCATGTAAAAGAGATGTTCATTCAAATATCATAAATATAAAGGAAATGTGACTGGAAAAAAGCAGACCTGGCCCTTAAAAATCTTTCAGTAACTGGTATAATGAATTAATATTTTCATTAATTAAAGTGAGTTTTCCATCTAATCGGATCTGATGCCGATTTACGGATTTACCTTTCACCTCTAATTTGTTAAAACTTTTAAGGTATCTGTTTACACCAGTTATATTAATTTGAGCATTTAATTTCCTAAAATTCACATCAAGAGAAAAGAAATCAGTTGAACGCTCTTTATTTTCATTGACTTTAATATTTTCAGTCGTTCCGATATAAAGTTGCTGATCATCGCCACCAACAAATGCCTTATAAAGCGGAAATACCGATTTGTTTACCGTACCACTATCCAGATTGATGATTTTTTGCCGACTTAGGTAGCTTTTCAAACCGTTGGCATCGGCAGCTATATTTAAGGTGAAATTTGGAACCTGCCGTTTTTGAAGCGTTATTTTCTCAACCTTTTCAAAATCGTCGTTGTACTCGTAAGTAATGATAGAATCGGTTTGTGGCGTGCTATTGGTCCATTCAAAGTCGAGGTAGCCTTTATAATATTTCAGCAAGCTATCTTGCGCTATTGTGGTGTTTTTAAATTGATATGTTTTATGAGCTGCTTTTGAAAAATCGGCATTCAGCCAAATGCTGGCCGTACTTTCTTTGTTGAAAGTTCTATGTTGAGGTTTGGCGGCAGGAAGAATTGATTCAGTCAAAAAATCGGCATTAAAATTTATTGCTCCATCTTTAAAATCTGCAGTAAAGCTATTTTGATTATTGATGTAAGCTATATGATTCGTTAAATCTTTCAACTTATTAAATTTACTATCACCAAGTTTTACAAAGTTTTCTTCTTTTAATATTGAAATTAATACGGAATCAAAATTTTTAATCTCGCCGGAGACTACAATAGCTGCTGCTTCATTATTGTAGCAAATAACAACATTTCCCAAACGTGCACTTGCGAAGTTAATCCCGTTTGGTCTTTTTACAACCTTAAAACCAAGTGTATGTGTTAGAAATGTTTCAAAATCCTTTAGTTGTTTAATCTCGAATCTTGAAAATATTGCTGTTTTCGGTTGATTTTGGAGGAAGTATAAATACAAGCTTGCTGGTATTTTTAAACTACTACTTAGTTTGCTCTTTTCTTTTTTTAGTTTTTGCTTGTCTTCTGATTTCAAGTAAAAACCCGGATTCGAAATCATATTCGCTGCCAGGCTCTCAAGCATTTCATCCACGCCAATTTTGAGTACAGATTCTGCATTAAGTGGAACAGAAACCTGATTGGCCTGATATTGCCTGTATTTAAAAATGCCCACAAAAAAAATAAGCAGCGATAGGATTATCACTGCTATTATTTTAAAAAATTTCTTCATAGCTTATTCAATCATAATTTTGCCACAGCATTACGAAAAACACAGAAGTACTTTCCGTGACTTCTGTGTTTCCGTGGCAAATGTTTTTTTGGTGATCAATTTATCTGTTAATTGCCAACCGAAAACTGTTATTTCGCTGCATTTTCAATTAGCGAAAACAAATATTTTAAAGCATTTTCATGTCCGTTAGGAATTTCAGCGCTAATATCAGCGGATACCAGATTCCCTTTAATTGGGTTCGATTTTATATAAACGTTACCCATTTTACCCAGCGTTTCATTAAATTTCTTTGCTGTTTCTTCACCTCCAAACTCTTGATCAGGAACTTTTCCAACCAGGTTCTTTGCATTAAATAAGAAGCTGAAATTATTCTTACTTAATAGTGTTTTATGCGTTTTGCTAATGCCTGCACGAAAGGTGTTATCGTTAATGCTTTGCATTTCGGTTAAAGAGTTTCCAAAAAATACGATGTTATCTTTAATCATGAAATAGATATCAACCGGACTTTTCTTTTCCTCAATTTTATAAATGTTTTGATTAACACTTACCCGGTTTTTATTTATGCCATATTTAATCAGCTTATTCATTAAGCGTTGATCTTCCGAAGAAAACATAAAAAGAAAATCAGGTAACGTTTCTTTTTTCGTTTTAGTTACTTCAGTTTGATTGTAATCTTCATCATATTCATAAGTAGTATAGTTTACATCGCGGCTATTTAACCCGTTGATGATAAACAAAGCATCACCTTTAACTACTTTACCTACCGCTTCTTCATCTAACAGGAGCGAGAAGAGGTCAGTACCCAAAGAAATTTCTTCATCCATTTTACCACCCAAGAAAGAACCATACGTTTGCTGCATTAATTTAGGAAATTCTTCTAAATAAGCTTTAGTATCAATGGCATAACCCATAAATCCGATCGCTTTTTCACTATTTACATAATTCAGGAATTTTTTATTGATCTTCCTGTTCATGATTTTTTTATAAGAATCAGCTTGTTCTTTGGCTAGTTCCAAGCCTGTAGAAATGCGGAAGCTTTTGTTATCCATAAAAAGTTTCGAGCTTAAACTTCCATAACCTTTCATTATGCCCGCTTTTCCATAGGTGCCAAACTCAGGAGAGATGGAATTGTAAACATCCTGCAAACTGGAAACCCAAATTTCGGCAATGGCATTTTTATCTAAACTAGCATTATAAGATTTATTGCTTTCTATTGATTCGTAGCTGGTGTTAAAGATTTTATCAGCCTGAGCACTGATCCAAACAAATGTTAATGCTTTCATTTTTGCATCCTGCTCTGCCTTATCTTTCTGATAACCATCATACTGGTAAGAATCATCTGTTGTGCCTATAGAATCCATTACCGCATAGTCGGCATTTTCAACAGTTTCAATCTCTACCTGGCGAACTTTTTTGGCTTTAGCAGATGTTTTTTTCTTTCCAGATTTCTTTTTGGTGCTGTGTTTCTTCTTTGCAGGTGTTTTGTGAACTTTCGTTGGTGCAACAACAGGTGGTGCAACTTCCGTTTCAACCATTGGCTCTACCGCATAGGTTGAATCTGCCACAACTGTAGCACTATCTGTAATGATGTCATCGCTTTGATAGCGAATATCTTTAATGCCGTATTTGGCAGATTTTAATGAATCGGCAAAAAAGGAACTTTTAATGCTGCCGGTAACAAAGTACATCATATTATTATTCCATTTAATAATGCTTGTACTATCCGGTAGGATCATGGTTCTGATCTCTCCATCAACCTTAAATTTTTGTTCCTTGTCGTTAATCATTCCCTCAAATTTGGAAACATCTTTAATTGGAATCAGGAAACAGTTATACGTTATACTATCGCTTAGTTGATTAAAGTAATACATGTTTTTCTCCAGGTTAATCCCGAAGTCTTCAATGCTGGTAAAGTTTTTATCAAGTGATTTTGAAGTCTCTGTTAATAATTTTTTGCCTACGAAAGATTCGTTAAAATCTTTTACAAACATCATTTTAAATACATTGTCACCTTTTATTGTAGCGACGGTAAAGGCATTTGCAGGAATTTTTTTAACTAAATCCTGAGCATAATTTTGAATGCTGAAAAATAGTAAAGCGAGCGCAAAGAGAAGTTTTTTCATTTTATTTTGATAGTTGTATTTGATTGGAAACATTAATTTTTCCGTTTATTAAATTGGTGATACTGCTTTTTAGCATCACGGCCTTTTTTGTTTTCGACAGGTTTGATGCCGGATTGGTCACATTTGTTACGGGCGACTCAAAACGATAAATACTGGTGTACATTGCGCCATTAAAAACTGCCTTATCCTGATTTTTCAATTTATTAAATTCGGATTTGGCAGTTGTTACCGTTTGATACTTTCGGGCAAATGTTTTAGTGGCTTTGTTAAAGCTATAAGAAGAGGTATTGGTGGCTTTAATTTTTTGTTTGGCCAATATGTTTCTGGTGATGTTGTTGATATTTGATACATCCTTAAATGTGAAACTAATGGTCGCGATGTAATTGGTAAAGTCGCTGCTGCTTTTTACATTCAAAATGCCCTCAGATTTTTTGAGGTAGGCAACTGCCTCTGCCAGTTCTTTCTGAATTTTTTGCTTACTGGGTACTTTATAGCCTTGTACGCTATCTAAGAGCATTACCGATGCTACTTTCGTTTTACTTTGGCTCAGGTTAATCGTCAGCATCACATCACCCGTTCCGTCATTGCGCTGGTTAATTTCTTCTACAATTTCGAAGCAGGATGATAAAGTGGGAATTAGAAAAATAAAGAGAAGGAGTTTATAAAACTGCTTAACATTCATATCTATAGAATTAAGTTATTAGGTACGTTAAAGGATAATTATCTGATCGCCAAACTTAATCATTTAACCCATAATTATCGTTGTTCTTTTTCTTCAATGGCGATAATCAGCCCTGCCCATATTCAGATAAGGTAATGCCTGAAAAAAAACTGAATTCAAAGTATCACTACTCGTTAATTTCTAAATTGTTTTATCAACGAAAATAGAAAATCAGTTAATTGTCAATATAACGACACGAAAAAGGTAAAAGAACGTTCGCTAAGGCTATTTTTCTATCTTTGTTGCCAGCTTTTACCACAATAACACAACATGAAAAAAAGTGCAATCATTGGATTAATTACTATCGCAATTTCTGTAGGAATCTTATTTAGCTTAAATGCAAATACTGATACTTATTCGAATTTCAAAGAGGCTGCTAATTCTCAAAAAGAAGAGCATGTAATGGGATATTGGGAGAAATCTAAAGGAATGTATTACGATGCTGCCAAAGATGCCAATCATTTTGCCTTTCACATGAAAGATGAAAAAGGTGAGATCAGAGAAGTGGTTTACAATGGTACTAAACCTCAGGATTTTGAAAAATCAGAGAAATTAGTACTCATTGGAAAAATGGATGGAGAGAAATTTTACGCTTCTAAAATTTTAATGAAATGTCCGTCTAAATATAACGATAACCTGGTAGAGGTAAATCAAAATGGCAAGGTTGATACTGTTGGTAAGTACGGCGAAAAAAAATATAACTAATTTTAATGGATATTCAATTTGTAGGCGAAAACCTGTTGCCGGGTAAAATCGGACAGTTTTTCATTGTGCTGGCGTTTAGTGCATCATTACTTTCAACCATATCATATTTCTTCGCCAGTGGTGATAAAGAATTAAAGGATAAATCCTGGCGAAACCTTGGCAGAATTGGATTCTTAGTGAATTGGGCCAGCATCATTGGTATAGGGGTTACTTTATTTTATCTTATTCTAGGTCACCACAACGAATACAGTTACGTTTACTGGCACTCATCAAAAGAATTACCAATTTATTATATTGTATCTGCTTTTTGGGAAGGGCAGGAAGGTAGTTTCTGGCTTTGGGCGTTTTGGCAATCCTTTTTAGGTGCATTGCTGATCTGGAAAGCAAAAACCTGGGAACGCCCGGTAATGACAGTTGTGGCATTTTCACAAGTGTTTTTAACATCAATGATGTTAGGCGTTGAAATTTTTGGCGAACGTATCGGAAGTTCTCCATTTATCCTGTTGAGAAATTCTCTTGATCTGAAAGCAATGGCTCCTGTTGTTTTTGCCAATCCGGAAAATTTTGCCAACTATCTGAAATTTATTACCGATGGGAGAGGATTAAATCCTTTACTACAAAACTATTGGATGGTTATTCATCCACCTACTTTGTTCTTAGGCTTTGCCAGTATGGTTGTTCCTTTTGCTTACGGAATTGCTGCGCTTTGGCAGAAACGATATAAAGAATGGATTAAACCTGCAATGCCATGGACGCTTTTTGCGGTGATGATTTTGGGAACAGGTATCATTATGGGTTCGTTCTGGGCTTATGAAGCCTTAAACTTCGGTGGTTTCTGGGCCTGGGATCCGGTAGAAAATGCTTCATTAATTCCTTGGTTAACTTTAATCGGGGCAGTTCATGTAATGATTGCCTATAAAAATACTGGTCATGCTTATTTCACCGCAATTGCCTTGGTGTTTTTAAGTTTCCTATTGGTGCTTTATGCATCGTTTTTAACCCGGAGCGGGATTTTAGGAGATACCTCCGTACACTCATTTACCGATATGGGAATGTTTGGTCACCTGATTCTTTATAATGTCGTGTTTGCCGTATTGGCTATAGTGCTCATTGTGATGAGATGGAAAGAATTACCCATCACTACTAAAGATGAGGAAACTTATTCACGAGAATTCTGGATGTTTATTGGTGCCTTAGTGGTAACTGTTGCCTGTATTCAGATTATTTTTTCTACCTCAGTTCCGGTATTTAACAAGGCCTTTGGTACGAATTTCTCTCCACCTATTGATGCAATAAAATATTACAACCAGTGGCAGGCCCCATTTGCCGTTTTAATTACTTTGATCTCGGGTTTTTCACAATATTTAAAATATAAACGTACTGATCCGCGTAAATTCTACAGCAGTTTGGTTTCTGCAATTTTATTTGCGCTGGTAATCACTGCTGGCTTGGTTTGGGTAGCAGATATCTACACCAATACGATGTATATCATGATCACATTTAGTTGTGTATTTGCGGTACTCTCCAATGCAGCCATTTTGTACCAGGCGTTTGGTGGTAAAGCCAAATTAGCCGGATCTGCAGTTGCACACATTGGTTTTGCCTTTTTAATATTAGGAGCGCTAATTTCGGCAGCTACGAATAAGCCTTTGTCTATCAATGCCAATAACTTTATCCCGGTAAAAGATTTTGAGAAAACGGAGAAACCAGGCGAAAACATCATGTTATACAAAAACGAGCCTAAAGAAATGGGCAAGTATACGGTAACTTATGTGAGCGATACTACGGAGGCTCCGAATACGATTTACACGCTTAATTTCAAAGTATTAGATAAAGAGACAGGAAAGGTTAAAGAAGATTTTAACTTACATCCTCATGTTCAGGATAATGAAAAAATGGGGCTGATTGCTTCTCCGGATACCAAGCATTATTTAACATATGATGTGTATACCCACATCACTAGTGCGGCAATTAAGCAAGAAAGTCATGGTGATCATGAAGGTCATTCTGATGATGAAAATTATAAAGCACCGAGAATTGTTAAAGTTTCTGTAGGAGATACGATTCATACCTCTAGCGGTGTGGTTACAGTGAAAGCACTGAACAATAAGCCAGTGGCTAAAGATTTAGTATTGGCCCAGGGAGATTATGCAGTAGGTTTACCTCTGGAAATTAATTCTGCAGGAAAAATCTACAATGCCGAACCAATGTTCTTAATTAAAGGGAACAATACATTCGATTTCGCCCGTAAAGTGGAAGGACTGGATCTTAAATTCCGTTTTTCGAAAGTTTTACCAGATGAGAAAAAAGTAGAATTACAGATTTTTGAAAAACCTCAGCAAGCGAAAGACTGGGTTGTTTTTAAAGCCATCGAATTTCCATTTATCAATTTATATTGGGCCGGAACTATCGTGATGGTAGTTGGTTTCTTACTTTCTATTTTCAGAAGAAGAAAAGAGGCGAAAATCGCATAGATAATGAAGATTGTTTTATTAGGTTCTGGAAATATTGCTACACATCTTGCTCAGGCTTTAGTAGCCAAAGGCGAAGAAATTGTGCAGGTTTTTAGCCGGAACCTAAACCATGCTAAATTATTAGCCGATGTAGTTGGTGGCGAACCGATGGATCATCTGACTAACATCAAAAATGATGCTGATTTATATATGATCGCGGTCAAGGATGATGCAATAGCAGGGATTGCAGATCAGTTGAGATTGGTTACGGGCTTGGTTGTACATACATCCGGAACAACAGATATTAGTGTTATATCATCGAAAACTGAACATGCCGGAGTATTTTATCCGCTGCAAACTTTTTCAAAAACTAAGGTAATATCCTTTGATCAGGTTCCACTGTGTATTGAAGCGACTGATGAAAGACAACTAGCGGTATTAAAAACTTTGGCTTCGAAATTAAGTAAGCAGGTTTACCAGATTGATGGAAGTCAGCGGAAAGTATTGCACCTCACTGCAGTTTTTGCCTGTAATTTCCCTAATCATCTTTATGCTTTGGCGAATCAATTGCTTCAGCAAAATCAGCTTGATTTTGAAATTATCAGGCCTTTAATTAAAGAAACCGCAGATAAGGTAATGACTGATTTACCTGAAAATATGCAGACCGGACCGGCAATCAGGGAAGATGAAACGACTTTAAATAAGCATTTTAGCATGTTAAGCAACATGCCTGAACTGCAAAATATTTATCAAACTTTAAGCAACAGCATAAAATTAATGTCTAAATAGCACATTTACCGCTTTAGCTTATTACTTTTGCAACATAATTATGAGCATTTTTAAACTAAAAATAAATTTTGAAGAAGCCGATCACGAATCTTTAGAATTACCCATAGCTGCCGGAGAATCTGTTTTAGACGTCTGTCTGGATAATGGAATTGATCTTCAGCACAATTGTGGTGGAGTTTGTGGCTGCAGTACCTGCCATGTCTACGTAACAAAAGGGATGGATAATATCGAAGAGATTTCTGATAAAGAAGAAGATTTTATCGATAGAGCCGTTCGTCCGAAAATTTCATCCCGCCTAGGGTGCCAATGTGTAGTCATTAACGGTGATATAGAAGTAACAATTCCAGATCAGTCTGGCTTTATGGGACATTAGATTAGTCTTTAGTCAAAAGTCCTTAGTATTATTGAGTCTGCATAATTCTTTTGAAATTGATGATGCTATAGATGTAGTAATCCAGACCTGTAACTTTCAACCTTTAACTTTCAACTTTACAACAACATGAACAACGATAAATTTGCCTTACCTTTTTACTGGAATGATTACGAAGATATTGCCATGTCTTTATATGAGAAATTTGGCGACGACTTTTCTGAAGCAAAAATCTATCGCGTTCGTTTTACCGAACTTTTAGAATGGGTTTTGGAACTTCCGAACTTTAAAGGTACCCGCGAAGAAAGTAGCGAAGGACATTTGGAGCAAATTCAATCCGCATGGGTTTACGAGTGGAGAGATAATCAAGATTAAGTTACCAGTTACGAGTTGCGGGTTGAAGGTCTAGGCCTTCAACCCGCAACTCGTAACCCATAACCTGTAACTGAAATGTTTCTACAAAAGCTAAAACAAATCACCACCTTCATCTTCGATGTTGATGGCGTATTAACAGATGGATCTGTACAGGTGACTGACACTGGTCAATCGCTGCGTACTTTCAATATCAAAGACGGTTATGCCATGCAATTAGCTGTAAAGAAAGGATACAACCTTTGTATCATCTCTGGCGGAGACGGCATTGCAATGGGAAAACGCTTTCTTAATCTTGGCATTACCGATGTATTTTTAGGTACAGGAGATAAGGTTTCAGTTTTTAAGCAATATCTCAATGATAAAAACATTACTGCGGATGAAGTGCTTTATATGGGTGATGACATTCCCGATTTAAAAGTAATGAAGCTGGTAGGGCTTCCAACTTGCCCTGCCGATGCGGTAGAGGAAATTAAAGCCATCTCTACCTTCATATCGCCTTACAATGGTGGTAAAACTGCCGTTCGCGATATCATAGAAAAGGTAATGAAAGTGCAGGGGAGATGGCTCGATGAAAATCCCAATGCTGCTGATTCTGGTAAGTAAATTGGTTCATTAGTCATTCGTTCATTGGTGAGTAGGTTCATAGCCATTCATGGTTAGTGTCTCCCAGGTCATTCAGTTGGTATTAATACGATCGTCATTGCGAAGCCAATTCTTCATTGGCTGAGGCAACCTCATTGCTGCTAATCGTGTAGCAGAGACATTGCCACGAACCTTATAGATGAGAGATCGGAGTATGTTTTAAAAAAGACTTACGAAGTTTCCCTTTCATATGAACCCATCAAAACTTCGTAAGTCAATTATTTTTGTTTGCAACGGTGACGTTACATTTCAGGATTAAACTTTGTTTCTCCACCATACTCCAATCAGTCTAAACTTCAAAAAGACAACAACATGAAAAAATTAATGATGATCTGCGGATTAATGCTAGGCATGGCTGGTTTCGCTCAGGCACAACAAGGAGGCGGAAGAGGCATGATGATGAAACCAGAAGAGCGGGTTAAACAACTGGATGAGAAACTGAAATTATCGGATGATCAAAAAACAAAGTTAACAGCTGTATTTACCGAACAAGCTGATACCATGAAAAAGTTGCGTGAGGAAGGACAAGGCGGCGATCGTGAAGCAATGAGAGAGAAAGTGCAAAAGCTTCGTGCAGATAATGATATAAAAGTTTCTGCGGTATTAACCGATGACCAAAAGAAAACTTACGAAGCCTGGCAGAAAGAGCAACGTGCCGAAATGCAGAAACGCATGCAAGGTGGTGGAAACAATTAATCTGATAAAATAGTGAATAAGAAAAGCGGCTTTTGGTCGCTTTTCTTATTTTAGCAAAAAATTAATTTATGGCCATTACTTTTCCGCCAATTATCCTGGCATCAAAATCTCCTCGCAGACAAGAACTTTTAACACTAATGGGGCTAAACTTTGAAGTGTTACTTAAAGATGTCGACGAAAGTTATCCCGAGGGCTTAAAACCAGCTGAAATTGCGGTTTACATCTCTGAACAGAAGGCTAAAGCTTTTTCTGCTGCTGATGAAATTGTAATCACTGCAGATACGATCGTGGCGCTAAACGGAGAAATTCTTGGGAAACCTTCCAGCCGTGAACATGCGCAGGAAATGCTGGCAAAATTATCTGGCAGCAAACATGAGGTTTATACTGGCGTAACGCTGGTTAAGGGCGATAAGATCCATTCATTTTATGATAGAACTGAGGTTTATTGCAAATCTGTTAGCAGTGAAGAAATAGACTTTTATATCGATAATTTTCAACCTTACGATAAAGCGGGCAGTTACGGTGTGCAAGACTGGTGGGGCCTGGTTGTAGTGCAGCGAATTGAAGGTTCTTATACTAATGTAATGGGTTTGCCAACTGAAAAATTGTATAGTGAACTTTTAAAGTTTGTCTAACCATCAAATTATTTTAATAATACATAAATAATAATTAATATTAAGTAGATATAATGTTTAATCTATAAAAAAAACGCTCTAAATGGTTGATAATAAAACAATATTTAAGAAACTTACTATTTGGGGAATAGTATGTCTATTATTAATTTACATATTTTACTTTGCGATTCCAATCGGTACCTATCAATCAGCAACAACGCTTCTAGCCATTACTGGAGCCATCAGCATTACAGTTTGTATATTCGTTTTTTTTTCTGGTATATTTTTCTTATTTGATAAATATGATGAGAATGGAAAAGTTAAAGAAAGACCGTTTCAAGGAATATTTCTAATGATTATATTGTTAGTTTCACTTTTTGGAAATGCGATCTTAATCCTTTGGGTAGAAGTTAATAGAGAATCTCAGGAATTAGAAAAAAATGGAGTGATAGTAATGGCAAAAATTGTTGATGGTAGCTCTTTGGCTGGTCGTAGTATTGATCTCAGTAACATATCTGTAGAATTTACGGATACAACTGGCGTAAAGCACAGGTTAAAAGTAGAGTTATCAAAAACTGAGTTTGAAAAGTTTTATCTAAATCAGGAAGTCCCTATTGTATATTCAACGAAATATATGAATATTAATAGCGTATTATACAATGAGGCTGAATTTTTAAAATATCCAAAACAGCAACAGCAGTAATATACTTAGATTTAAAATGGCAACTACTTATGGAATCCTAAATTCTTTTTCATCATCTAAGCAAATCCAACATGATGAAAAATTCACAAACACAAGTTACCATTAGCGAACTTTGCACTCAAAACTGGGAAGAAATGGAAAAAGGTGCGGGCTTCAATTTCTGTACAGCCTGTAGTAAAAATGTAATCGATTTTAGCGGATACAGCAATGCTGAAATTATTTCAGTATTATCTGGTTCTGTATCTGTTTGCGGCCGTCTTAGTGAAATGCAACTCAACCAGCTGAACTATTATTTATTGGTTAAGCCGAGCAATAGAAACTGGATGAAATATTTAGGCGTACTGGCGATTGGTGCAAGTATCTTTACGCAAGATGCCAGGGCTGCCGTTTATTCTTCAGCTACAGAAGTTTCAAATGCGATTAATAATCATGATGACGATAAAAAGCCAATAGTGGTTAACAAAGTTTCAGGAAGAATTTTAGGACCTGATAAAAAGCCACAAGCTGGTATTCGGTTGGTGATTCTAAACACTAAATATTATGCGCTGACTGATGAGCAAGGCAAATACGAAATCAAGTTTAATAATGGACCAGACGTTACAAAAAATAGACTTTCTGTTCAAAGCCCAAGATATTCTGCAACACTGATCATCGATTATTCGAAGATTAAACAAAATGACATTGTGCTTCAGGAAGAACCGATGATAATGGGAGAAATTATAATTCAAAATCCTAAAAAGAAATCTTAGGTACTATAACTGGTGAGCCAGAATACCCATTTTTAAATCGTAAGTTGATAACCGGAGCTGATTAATTTTCAGTCTGCCCAAAACAAAGTTGGTGATTAGGGCAGCAACTACAATCATATCTACCCGCAAGGGAATAATGCCTGGCATTTCTACACGTTGCTGATGGGTGGAATTAATGAGTTTAATGGATAGCGCAATGTATTCATCAAAGTTGAATGCATAGGATTTGATTGCCGCTACATCAATTTTTTCATTTTTTGCACTGTTTACTAATTCGGCAAAGGTTTCAAAAGCGCCTGCTGAACCAATTAACGTTTTAGGTTGATGGTATTTGCAGATTGTAAATAAGTCTGTCAGTTCTTCTTGTATGTGGGCCAGGATATTATTTTTGTCCTGATCAGAAATTGGATCCGAATTAAAGAAGCGTTGCATTAAACGTGCTGCGCCAATATTGTAACTCTTTTTCCAGATTAGTTTTTCGGTATCGCAAAGGATAAATTCTACGCTTCCACCGCCGATATCCATAATTAAAGATAGTTCTTCGATCGCACCACTCAATTTTACGCCTTCGTAAATGAGTGCAGCTTCTTCCTCTCCTGATAAAATTTCAATATCAATTTCAGCCAGTTCTTTTACTGCCTTTACGAAATCTTTTCCATTATCTGCACTGCGAACGGCAGAGGTAGCGGTTGCTTTTACCTTTTCTACCTGGAAACTTACTATTGTTTCTTTAAAATTTTTAAGGCAATTAATTCCCCTTTCAAATGCTGCCGGAATAATAATATGATCGTTTATTCTTCCCTCTCCCAACTTTACCGGAACATTCGTTTTATACAATACCTTAAAATCCTGAGCATTTGTTTCTGCAATTAGCAGGTGAAAGGTGTTCGTACCAAGATCAATAACCGCTACAAGCATATTTGATGAATATTAAGGAAATTTGTCAAAACTTAGAACTATCTAAATTTCATGAATGAAGATCAACTTGCGAAGTTTTCGTGGCCTTTGTTGTGGGAAATACTTCGAAAGTTTTAGGGTACTGTTATCAAAACTTACGAAATTCCTCAGCGCACAGGCTTTTGAAATTTCGTAAGTTGATAAATTATAATTTTCAGATAGCTTCTTACACCAGATTTCTTAACCCGTCAAATATGCTTTCGAAAAATGTAGAAAGGTTTAAACCTGCGCTGTGGTTAAAATATACGAACACCAAAAATGCAATTACGACGAATATAATAAGCTTTCTAAATGCGAATGCAATGACTACAAGTGCAATTGGAATAATAAACAGCCATAGGCTATTGATGGTGTAAGGATTAAGGTCATTCTCTTTTTTGTAAACGTAAATGAGCTTACTGTGTGTGCCAGAATCGTTTTGATGTTTAATATAAACAAAAGTAGATTTATCTATTGGTAGTGGTAAAACAGCTATGCCATCATTAAATTTGAGTACCTGCGTAAATCCGCTTACGCTGAAAGTATAAGTGCCGTTGATATTTTCATTCGGAACATTCAATGAATCGGCGGCTATAATGGCCAGCTTATTATTTTTAATCAGATTTTCCTTCACCAGGAAATTGTTAATGCTTGCTGTTTGGGCTGAGCTAAAAAATGCAATTAAGCAGAGCGAGCAAAATAGGATGATTTGTTTCATTCGATAGAACGTTTATTGTAAATTAAATAACCGATATGCAATAATACACCATTTCTTTTAATGGCATCATTATATATATTATAACTTAAGCTAACAGGGCCGAGGGGTGTATGGTAAACCATGCCAGCTGTTGCGGCGTATCGGATTTTGGTAACAGCTTTTGCATAGGTTATATCCTGAAAGCCAGAACGTTCAAATTCTTTGTGTGGCAGGAATAAGTAAGCTTCTCCTCTGAGATCCAGATTTTTTTTAAGATTGTAAATATTCTTTAATCCTCCGGCAGCATAGGTAGAGGCACGAAATTTATCAAGGAAAAGTGAACGGCTATCCTGAAGCGGGTAGAAGGCTGGAGACACCAATAAGGTTGAATAATAATTGTTAAATAAGGGCTGGTTTGAAACAACACCCTCGATAATGTAACCCAGCGTATATTTTTTTAGGTGTAGAAAATAATTTTCCTGGGTAATCTTTATACTGCCCCAATGGTGTAACCGACTAATTGCATCAGCTTCAATAAAACCTGGCGTATTGCGAAATATGTTGCCGGGGTTATAGTTTTCTCTACCCGTGGTATAATTAAAGCTAAGGGAGAAATTTTGTCCGTTGGTGGCATACTGTTTTCTATTTAACGAATTTTTCTCCAGGTTTAACGATCCCCTGAAACCATTAAAAATGGTTTGATCGAACAAATCACCTACCGAAAATGTGTTGTTTGGACTGTAACGGTCATTGTTATTGATGAAAGTAGAATGTAAAACAATTTTGGTGTTGTAATTTAACGGAACGCCCATCATCAGATCAATCTTTCTATCAGATTGTTCGATGTAAATTGGACGCGGATTTTCGATAAAAATCTGACTGGTATTATAGTAATTCCAGTGGTTGTAGGTTAGTTCTGCGGCCAAAAACAGGGGTAATTTTGTTGGGTAATCTACCCGGCCGTTTAATTGAACGGATTCATAAAAGCGACCAGAATAAAAACTGGTACCAAAAGTATAGGCCTTGCGGTTTAAGTAATTGTATTCTGCGCCCAAAAAAACATTGCTGATGGGGCGGGTAGAAATGTTACCACCCAGTTCGAGCTTAAAACTTTTCTTCGGCTGCGCCACCACTTCAAAAGTATAACTATCAGTTGTGGGTTGATAGGAAATTTTTGGATAAACGGTTTCGAAAGTCTGATCGGCAACTAGCTTGTAATAACCACGTTTAATATCCTGTAAGTTGAAAGTGGCCTGATCGCTTTTAAACAACCTTTCGATGTATTTCTTTTGCTGGCTATTTACCCCTGAAACAGAGACATTACTAAATTTTAAGTCGGGTTTTCTTGAATTGAATTTCGCTCTTTTTTGCGCCAGTTCATCATCACTCACCCGTCTTTTAATTAATTCCTTTATTCGTGGCATATTCGCCATGGTGGCATCATAACCTTTTTTAATCAGTTCTTTAACTGGTCCGAAGTTAGTTACACTGTATTCTGCCAGTTCTGGCTGAATATAAACACCATTTTCACCAATCATGGTAGAGTCTGATTTGGAAAGAAACATATAAACCAAAAAGCGGTTCATTAGCCTATCGTCGGTGTTTTTTGGGTATTCATTATAGGTTTTGGAAGATACATTGGCGCCAATCATGTAATCTGGCTTAAACTCTTTCACCATCACATCTGCAGGGAAGTTGTTGTACAACCCACCATCAAAAACATATTTTCCATCGAGCTTGATGGGCCGATAGATAATAGGAACCGTCATTGTGGCCCGAACGGCCTCTGCTAAACTGCCTTTACTTACGGTGATACTTTTTTGCGAAAGCACATCGGCCACCATACAACGGTAGGGTACAAAGAGGTTATTAAAATCATCTTTGGATACGGCTGAGGCCTGAGAAAACAGTTCCAAAAAAGCAAAATTTAGTGGAATATCATTGATCAGATTGGATCGGAAGCTAAAATGAAAACCAGTATCTATCGCCACTTTTGCTGTAAGCATGGATGCGTTTGGCGCTTTCTTTTGAAAATAATAAGTATAATCACTGGTGTAACGGCCATTTACCCAATTTTGAAATTCATCGCTTACCGCTATTTTTTCTATTTCTAAGGGCGAATAGCCTGAAGCATACATTGCACCAACAATACCGCCCATTGATGTTCCGGTAATATAATCTATTGGAATGTGGTTTTCTTCGAGTGCTTTTAATGTGCCAATATGGGCTAAGCCTTTTGCACCGCCGCCACTAAAAACCAGACCTACCTTTTGCGCATGCAATTGGGTATAGCACAGTACGAAGAGTATCAGCAAAGATCTTTTAAAAGCTACCACTCCTCTAAAATAAGGTTTTCTTTTAAAATTAATTCAATATGAATAGGTTATAAGTTAAAAATGATGCAAAACTTACCCATAGGATGTAAGGAATAAAAATTAAACCAGCCCATTTGTCGATTTTGTAAAACATCACGGCATTTAAAATAATCACAGCTAGGAGCATCAGAATTTCTGCTAAAGCAAAACCAATTTCATGCAAGTAAAAAAATATAAAAGACCAGGCTAAATTTAAAATCAGTTGTATAAAGTAGATGGCAACCGTTCTTGGAAAATGAACAATCTGATCTCTTTTTACCCAAACCAGATAGGCCGCAATTCCGATTAAAAGATAAAGGCTCGTCCAAACTGGTGCAAATAACCAGTTTGGCGGATTAAAAGATGGCTTGTTTAAGGTTGGATACCAGGTTCTTACGGACTGTGCTGTTGCCAGGCCACCTAATGCGCCTATGGATAATGTGATGGCTATATTGATAATAAATGCAACAGGCTTAAATTTCATGGTGCTAATTTGAGGTTAAACAATTAAAAAACCTAGTTTTTTCTTAGCGGCCAATCCCCGGAACAACAGGTAAACTCTCATTATCTTCGCTACCTACGCTCTGCACTGCAAATAAATAATTATCCTTACTGTATGGAATTCTGAGTTCTGTAGCGGTAGTGAAAAATTTCTTTTCCCAAACCGGGCTGCTGGTTTCCCGTATCAAAACATAATAGCCTTTCGCGCTTCCATTTGCTGGGGCCTTCCAATATAAAAAGGAAGAATTGCTTAGGTTTTTTACATCGATCTTTACTTCTGTTGGTGCAGCTGGTGCTTTGGCAAGGTTGGCTAAAACGGCAATATTCACGCCTGTGTTTTTTCTAAGGTATTCAAAATCCATAAATTCCTGAAGATCTCCATATCTGATGCCGTTCTCTGTTCTCAAATCCTGATGTTGATGCTCAAAGTTTTCATTCATTTCAGTAATCCTTACGGCAGTAAATCCATTTTCTACAAATGGCGTATGGTCGCCGCCACGCAAAAACCTGTCGTTTCTATAAATCAGTTTAACTTCCAGTTGATCAACATAACGTTCGCCAACCTCTTTAACATAACGCGCTAACTGACGGCTTTTGCCATCATTTTCCAGGCCAAACTGTCTGATGTTTTTAGCATTTTTATCTAAGTCGTATGCTGGTAATCCTTCGCTAAATACGCGTAACCTGGTATTATCAATAATCTGTGTTTCACTGCTGTTGTTGCTGCCAATCATATCATTATTCAGCATTGCATCAACATTCCAGCCTTCTTTTTTTGCTGTAGCAGCCATAAAACCCGATCCTAATAAAGATTGCTCTTCGCCACCTACCGCTACGAAAATGATGGTAGCAGAAAACTTATATTGGCTCATTATTCTGGCCGCTTCCATTACACCTGCAACACCACTCCCGTCATCATTGGCTCCCGGAGCATTACTTGTTCTGTTCATTACGTCCGTAACGCGGCTATCTAAATGCCCGCTCACTACATAAACCCTTTTATCATTAGGGTCTGTTCCCTTCAATACCGCAACAGCGTTTCCTAAAAGCGTTGGCTGATCGATGCGTTTTCCATCGGGCTTAAAGGTTGTGGTATCCAGGTAAGCGGTAAGCCTGCCATCATTTTGTTTAGCAAACTGGTTAAACTTACTTACCACCCAATTCCTGGCTGCACCAATTCCTTTGGTTTTACTTTTTATATCACTTAGCGTATTCCTGGTGCCAAATGAAACCATTTTTGAAATATATGATTTCATGGAATCTTGATTTACAGATTTAACCATTTTATCAATATCGGCATGACGGTTAACCGTGGTTTGTGCATGAACCGAGGTAATTAAAAATGAAACAAGCAATAAGGCGTAGGTTTTTTTCATATGAAGCTAATTGATGCGCTAAGATATTGAATGTTTACAGCATTGAAAATGAATGAATGCGAAAATCCTGTAACATTTTACGCATAAAAAAAGCTCCTGAAACTAAATTCAGAAGCTTTAAAGTGAGATAACAAAAATTATTTGGCTTCGTTAGTTATTTCGTGTATACCTGATTTTTTCCAGTTTCCAAAAGCGTTTTTTACTGCCACTTTTGCATTTGCTAAGTTTACATCGCCCGCTACTGTTAAAAATGTTTTTTCTGGTGATATTTCATTGTAGAAAGCTTGTACATCTAATAAGCTTAATGCTGAAATAGATTTTTCATTCACTGTCTGGTCAAAATCGTAATCCTTTAACTTTAAGCTGGTTAATAGTTTTGCTTTGCCGATATTAAATGTTTTTTGATTAATTGTAGCATTTTGAATAACTGCTGCCATCTTTGTTAACTCTTGAGAAAGATCTGCATTTTTTGTTGACAGCCTTCCACTATTATCTTTAAAAACAATATTGTCGTTTTTTACCACGCTCTCATTAAGTACGGCATTTAGTAATTCTACAATACCATCTTTTTTATTTTGAAATGATTTTGAATCTAGTGTAAAACTCGAGAATGCACCTTTCGAATGGCTGTTCTCTGAAATGATAATTTTCATACCATTCTTTAAAGTATAATCTACTGGCTCGCTCATGCCATTTTGTGCATTACTAATGTATGCAGACGAAATAAGTAATGAAAAGGTGAAAAATTTCTTAATAATGTTCATGTGTTTTTTTGTTTTGATTAAATTCTGTTAACATCCTGTTAAATATGGCGTTGAGCGTTTGAAACGCATACATTTCAGGTGCATGGTTGTATATACGTTATAAAAATTTAATTGGTTTTTCAAAATGAATGATTTATTCATTTTATTCATTGTATGACATTCACATTATTTTTCTATCTAGAAGCAGATTAAGTAACTAAACATTTACATTATAGTTGATGATTGCGCTATGAAATAGAGGCTATTCCTGACAAATGTTCAAAATGAACGGGTTGTTGATTGGAATGTGTTAATACGAATCGTCATACTGACCTGTAGCGCAGCGGAAAGCTACGCAGTAAATTTAGTTCAGCACCTATCTAAGAAAGATCCTGAAACAAGTTCAGGAGGACGATTCTTCGTAGGTTCATAAGGACAACCTATCGGAGAATGCTATCACCAAATCGTCATGCTAAATTTATTTCAGCACCTATTTAAGAAAGATCCTGAATCAAGTTCAGGAGGACGATTCTTCGTGGGGTTCATAAGGACAACTATCGGGGAATGCTATCACCAAATCGTCATGCTGACCTGTAGCGCAGCGGAAAGCTACGCAGTAAATTTAGTTCAGCACCTATCTAAGAAAGATCCTGAAACAAGTTCAGGAGGACGATTCTTCTTGGTATTCAGAAAGACGATCCCTGAGCAGAATCTTCATTGCGAGGAGGCATGATGAAGTAATCTCATTTGTAGATTCTTCGATGGAGATTGCTTCAGCAGATAAAGAATCTGCCTCGCCATGACGAATTTTTTGAAGGGATGTGTTAACACGAATCGTCATGCTGACCTGTAGCGCAGCGGAAAGCTACACAGTAAATTCAGTTCAGCACCTATCTAAGAAAGATCCTGAATCAAGTTCAGGAAGACGATTCTTCTTGGGTTCAGAAAGACGATCCTGAGCAATCGTCATTACTAGAGGCACGATGAAGCAATCTCATTTGCAGATTCTCCGACGGAGATGATGAATGCGAAGGCAATAAGTTATATTCTTATTCCAGACTGCTCGTATACGAAATAAAGTTTTTAATTTCCCTTATGGTTTCTTCGGGCGCACAAATGTGTGGATAATGGCCGGTGGCGTTCATTACCACTAAGAAATTATCTGGCGTATATTCCTTAATGTATTCGCCAACATTCAGCGGAACCATTGGATCATTTTTGGTAGATAGGGTGAGGCTGGGAACGGATAGGTCCTTTAATTTTTCTCTGCAGTCTGATTTAAAGGTGGCCATTGCAAAGGCCAACGCGATATCCGGACTGGTTTCTTCGAAACATTCCAGTAAAAAATTGGTTAACTCTGGTTGGTCTGGACAGGCCATCACCTTAGGTGAAATTGATTTTGCCCAACCCAGGTAATCTTCTGAGATAAGGTTGAAAATATTTTCTATGTCTCCAGCTTCAAAACCTCCGATGTAATCGTTATCATTTAAATATTTAGGCGAAGGCCCAATGAATACTAATTTTTTAAATACATCTGGTTTTTGCAGTGCAGCGATCATGCCAATCATACTGCTTACAGAATGGCCTACAAAAATGATGTCTTTAAGATTAAGCGCTTCTATAATATCAATTACATCACATGCATAGCCATCTAATGTAGCGTATTTATGATAATCATATTGGCTGATGTCTGATTGCCCCGAACCAACGTAATCAAATAAAATGACTTTGTAATCTTCCAGAAATGCATCGGTAATGTATTTCCAAGTGGTTTGCGCACAGCCGAAGCCATGTGCAAAAACAATAACCTGGCTTCCTTCACCAAGAATTTTAACATTATTTCTAATTAAGATTGGATGCACAACTATTGATTTAGATTCCATATAGAGCTGTCAATTTTCGTTGAATTTAAAAATTGTTGATGCTAAAGCAAAATAATCCTGGATAATGAACAAAAGGACAAAAAAAAGATACCTAAGTTGACCTGAATACAATCCGTAATCAGGTGAACTTAGGTATCTAAATGATTGTTTCTGGAAGTGAGGTTAATTAAGAAACTATTAGTTTTTAACCCTGATCTCTGTTCTTCTGTTTAATGTTCTTCCTTCTTCGTTATTATTGGTGCTTATAGGTTCTTTTTCGCCATGTCCAACTATCGTGAAGTTATCGCCATTTAAACCAGCATTTACGAAATAGGATTTCACAGAATTTGCACGGTCTACAGAAAGCGACATATTATGTTCTGGTGTACCTTCGGCAGATGAATGGCCATGTAATACGAATTTAGTTGTTGGCGATTTTTTCATTTCTGCCACCGCTTTGTCTAAAATAGCAAATGAAGAAGTTTTAAGTACAAAGGAGTTAAATTCAAACTGAATATTGTCGAGGTCAAAATTTGGCTTATCAGATGGTGCTGGTTCAGCTTCTTTTTCTGGTACTGGCTCTGGTTTTTTTTCTTCTACCGGAGGCGCTGGTTTAGCTACCGGTGCAGGGGCTGGTTTGGCAGCCAGTTTTTTCGTTTTGCAAGAATAGAAGGTTAACGTAGATAAAGCAATGAGCGTAGTAAATAAAATGTTTTTAATGTTCATCTTTTTTTTAAGGTTTTAAGGGTTAAATTTCGTGCCTGAATCAAAAATACAAAATTCCGATTATAGCTATAACGATCTTTTTTAAAGAACTTGTATAAACATTAATCTACTTACTGATTGGAGACCGTTAACGGATGTTTTAAAGCTAGTTTGATAAATTAAAAATATAATTGAAAAACCTTAATTAAACTTCTTGCGTATATGAAGATACCAAAAGCACAGAACCTATGAAAGATTTCACTATTGCCGCATTATTAGGTGGCCCGGAAATGATCATCCTCGGCGTTGCCATATTATTATTGTTTGGAGGAAAAAAAATCCCCGAACTAATGAAAGGCTTAGGCAAAGGGATTAAAGAATTTAAGCAGGGGCAGGCAGAAGAGCCGGTTCCAGCACCAGTAAATGAAAAGGTTTAATCGCACTTTTTAAGAAGCAACACCATACCAGTGTTGCTTTTTTTTGTGATCAGATTTTCAAAGTTTTGATAACTTTCCTGATGCGTTTGCTCAGATATTATCAACACGGTTTTATTGCTAGTCACGAATAGGCTCAACGGGAGAGAAATTTATGCGCTAACCTAACACTCTCGTCATTGCGAGATACGAAGCAATCTTAACACAATCGCTATTGGATTTGGTCGTAGCGAGACGCTACAACCAGGTTTTTTATCAAAAAATAACATCAATAATTATCAAAACTGATAGGAGTAAAAAAATCAGCAATAATGTAAAAAAAAATGAGGAATTTAACAAAGGAGCAAACATAAAATGGATTTACTAAAAGGCTTTAGAGGAGCTTATTAAGGTTTATTAAAAGGAACTTTTAAATCACGCCTTCAGGAAAGATAACGATTGCAGAATCACTGCATCTATAAATTATCTCGGCTATAGTATTTATACGCTATTCTACCTCAAACATATCTCTGCTTTAGCTGTTACACCAGTGAAAATGATTGAAAATACCTTTGGCATCAACATCGTGCCCGATAATGATGATGATAGACTGAAAGCGCTAAAGCGTTACCGAATTTCAGATACACCATCCGAAGATAGCTTCGATGGGATTGCCAAACTGGCTACCCAAATTTTTAATGTTCCCATTTCATTACTCTCGTTAGTTGATGCAGAAGCGGTGTTTTTTAAGGCAAACGTGGGCATGGGGAGAGCTAAAGAAGCCAATAGGGGGAAAAGTTTATGTGCGCTAGCCGTATTAGATAAAAACGTAACCGTATTTGAAGATGCCTTAAAGGAACCATGTTTAATGGCCAATCCGAATGTGGTAGGCGATTTTGGATTAAGATTCTATGCCGGAGCCCCTTTAATTACTAATGATGGCTTCCTCATCGGTACACTTTGTATCATCGATCAACACCCAAGAATATTTACAGATTTAGAGCGAAGCATTCTGGAAGGATTGGCCAGCACGGCCATGGATCAGATTGAATTGCGAAGATCTGCATTAGATACCATTGATGAACTCACCACCTCAAATACCTCTTTAATTACAGCCCAACTTGATCTTAAGACAAGTATTGAAGAACTTGCGGCAACCAATGAAGAACTTAATGCATTACATGAAGATCTGAATAAATCGTATGAACTTGCTGTTCTTCTAAATAGCAACCTGGCGAAGAGCGAGCTTCGATTCAAATCTTTTATTAAAAAAGCGCCTATTGCCATCGGAATCCTGAGTGGCCGGGAACTGGCAATTGAGGTTGCCAACGATATGTTGTTAAGTGTTTGGGGCAAGCAAAAATCAGTGCTTGGAATGCCCTTTGCTGTAGCAATGCCTGAGTTAAAAGGCGAGCCCATTTTGTCTGTTCTGGATGATGTTTTAACTACCGGTATAATGTATACCGGAAAAGAAGTAGTGGTACAACTGAATTCTGAAGGCTTGCTGAAAGACCATTATATGGATTTTATTTATTATCCGCTCAAAAATGACAAAGGTGAAACCAATTCTATTATTGTAATTGCTAATGATATTACTGATCGGGTAACCGCACGCGAGGAGCAGCAAATGCTTAACCATCAACTGGAAATGGCATTGCGTGCAGGCAGATTAGGTTCTTACAGTATGGAGATTGCAACTGGTGATATTACTTGTTCAGCGCAATGGAAACATAATTACGGGCTAGCTGGTGAAGATAAAATTAACCAAACTAAATTGCTGGAAATGGTTGTTCCAGACTACCGGATTTACGTGACTGAGCTTTTAGAAGATGTAATTGCAAATCAATCTGAGTATCATGCAGAATATGTGGTGAAGTGGCCTGATGAATCGTTGCATTGGATCAATGCATCTGGTATGTTGCTCTATGATGCAGATGGAAAAGCTACCCACCTAACCGGTGTAAGTGTAGATATTACCACCCGAAAAAACTATGACCAGCAAAAGGATGATTTCCTCAGTATTGCAAGTCACGAGTTGAAAACACCGATTACCAGTTTAAAGGCAAGTTTGCAATTGCTTTCAAAGTTGAAAAATAATCCTACGCACGAAATGCTGCCGAGACTGATCGAACAATCGAGCAAAAGCATGGAGAAGATAAATGCTTTGGTTAATGAGCTGCTTAACATGAACCGGATTAGCGAAGGCCAGCTGGAACTGGAAAAAACAACTTTCAAAATATCAGAAATGCTTGATAGCTGTTGCAACCATATTCGGGTGGCTGGTAAATATGATCTGGTAATTAAAGGCGATTTGGATTTAGAAGTATTTGCAGATGAACATAGAATTGATCAGGTTTTGGTAAACCTTGTAAATAATGCGGTGAAATATGCATCAGACTCATCCGAAATTCATCTGATTGTAGAAAAGATCGAAGATCAGGCAAAGGTTACGGTAAGGGATTTTGGAAATGGAATCAGTGAAGATGTTCAGCCCTATTTATTCGATCGGTATTACAGAGCGAGCTACAATGGCAAAGCTTATTCTGGTTTGGGGCTTGGCCTTTATATTTCATCCGAAATTATTAAAAGGCATGGAGGAAAAATGGGTGTAGATAGTAAGTTAGGTGAAGGAAGCAGCTTCTGGTTTACCATCCCCTTAAAATAAGTTCGCAACAACCCTGAGTATATTCTTATCGTTTATTTTTTTTGACATTGTAGCTAAGCTGATGCCTTCTATGGGGCTGAAGAACTTTCTCCGATCATTGATGTACTTTTTTCTAAATGTTTCGTTTACACCCGAAAGGATATAAATGTTAACCCCCTTAAGGTGGGAATTTTCCAGTTGCAATTCTTCGGAAAGTAACACATGCCGGGCAAGTTTGGCCACTACTTCTTTGGTATCTTTAGAAAGATAGAGTATTGTACCCGATGGAAGATTAACCGGCGATTCCAGCATAAAACTATTATTAGCAGAAATAACCTGAGGTGTTGAAAATGTAGCGTAATATTTTAAGGCGCCTGCAATGGCATAATTGTCGGTAAGGAGCACCATAGGTTTACTGTGCTGATTATTGCGCTGAACAGTTGAGATCTTATCAGAAAGCGTTTTCCATCCCGTCATATCTGCAAAAAATTGGGGAATAGTACCACTCGATCCATCTTCCCATACCATTGGCCTGGAGAATGAAGTGTAAGCCACCATTTTTTTTATGTAATTGCGGCAAATGTAAATAGGGAAAACCGGGATAACGAGTGGAAGGCAAAGTAAACCGAATAAATAAATGGTACCCACAAAAATATACTTTGGCAACACACGAGATTTAAACATCATTTCCCAGCAACAACCTCCGGCAGCAAATAATATCGGGAACATCCCAAGGCCATAATACAGTTTACCTTTTAATAAAGCGAGCAAAATTACGAGTATCACCAGCGTAACCGGCCATAACAGGTTAAACTTATTCCTGTTTTTCTTCATAATGAGGAAGAGAAAACCTGCTGTCCATACGGAAACGCCCGCACCATGAAAGAAAAAGAGCTGGAATAGGTAATCAGATACATCAAGAGAAAAAGCCTGCGTTCCCACCAGTTTCAGGTAACCGAAAATTGGAAAGCCATAAAACCACTGCCACAACAGGTTTGGAACAATAAGCAATGTAAACAGCAAACCAGGCCCGATCAGCTTTCGTCCAACAATTTTTAAATTCCGGTTATAAATGATCAGCCAGCCTAAAACAATCGCCGTAAGGTACATTACAATGGTATATTTATTTAGCATCCCAAACCCTAAAGCGCAGGCAGCAAGATATAGAAATACTGTTTTCTGCGTTTGCTGAAACCTCAGTATGGAGAAGGCCAGAAGTGCCCAGAAAAATTCGTCGAATACAACAGGCTGTAGCAGATAGGAGGTAGCCAAAAAAGCAGGTGAACAGATAATAGCGGAGCAAGCAATTGTAATTCCAAGTTTCTTTGCACCCAGGTAATGCGCCATTAATCCGGTAAGCATTACTGTTACGGCAGCGAAAATGCAAGGTATAATTCGCCAGGCGGTAATGGAAGTACCAAACAAAGCCGAAGCAATTTTTGCCATCCAGGTTACAAAAGGAGAAATATCTAAAAACCCCCAGGCAAAACGTTCACTTAACGAAATATAATAGAGTTCATCTGCGTGGAGCCCATAGTTAGAAATGCCTGTTAAATGAATACCAAATTTTAAAAGACCAAAAAAACCAATAAGCAACCAGGTTTCTTTGCCTGTTTTTAATGCCGGCAATAAGGTTTTAGAAAACACTTTCTGCGTTGGCTGATGATTCTTTTCCTGGCTAGAGACATAAAACGAACTTCTGCTAACTACATTCATTATCTACAAACGCCATTTTTTTTCCAGGTGATCAACCTTAACAGGATGCTATCATTCATAAATTTATACTTGCTTCAAATTTAAGCGACCCCAATTTTGTTGACGGTTGATGATATACATAGCTTCTATAACACCAATTTACATCAGATGGATTTAAAAAAAAATATTTTAGGTGAATCTGTAGATTTTATTAATAATTGAGCAATTAATTTTAATGATGATTTACCCTTTGAATTTCTTCAGTAGTTATTTTTTAGGTGCTTATAATATCTTGCTGAATTATACTAAATTTCCCTGACCAAATTCAATTAACTTTTCTATAATCGGCATTGTTTTCAGGCCAAGTTCTGTCAATCGATATTCTACTCTGGGAGGGATCTCAGGATAAGCTTTCTTAATAACAAGTTTATTTTCGACAAGCATATTTAACTCTTGTATAAGCATTTTCTCACTTATACTTGGAATAGCTCTTTTCAACTCGCCATATCTCATCACATCATCATTAATCTGGAAGATAATCAGTAGTGTCCATTTACCACCTAGAAGACCTAAAGATGCTTTAACAGGACAATTATCGTCGCAAGGTATAATTTCTTTTAATTTTTTTTCCATTGATATTCAGCTATTCTAACTAAAGAGTAAGTACCCTACCGTTCAGTAGGTACTTGTACAAAGGTAGGTAATTATTGAAATTTGTTCAAGTTTAACTTTATAACCATAGAAAAAATGAGAATTTTAGTTTTTGGAGCCACCGGCTCACAACAGTTTAATATTATAGCAGAAGCAAATAAAAAAGGTGCCCAAGTAATTGCTGCAACGAGCACTGAGAAAAGTTTTGGAAAATTAAAAGCGGCCGGAGCGGAGCCTGTTTTAGGGGATATGAGCAACGCTGCCAGAATGTTAGAGATTACCCAAAACATTGATGCAATTGCCTTTATGATTCCGGTTTCTTTACCAAATCCTTTTGATGGATTGGAATTTTCTAAAAATGTTATTGATGCTGCCAAGGTTAATAAGATCAAAAAGATTGTTTGGAATACCAGTGGCTGGCTTCCCGAACAAAAAACTGGTATACCCACTGATGATGTTAAATTAGATGTGAGAGATTACCTGGTAAAAAGTGGACTGGATTATGTAATTATCGAACCCACAATTTACATGGAAAATATGATGGGTGGCTTTTGTGCGCCATTTATTTCTAGTGAAAGGAAATTAGCCTATCCTACTCCTGAAGCAATGCCTATCGGATGGATCGCTTCCAGAGATGTGAGTGCGCTAGTGGTTGAAGCTATTTATCATCCTGATTTGAAAGCTGATACTTTCCAGGTAAGTGGTTTGGAAAACTTAAAGGGTGAGGAGTTGGCAGATAGGTTTTCAACCGGCGTTGACGAAAAAATAGTTTATTATACCCAACCACCTGCAGAATTTAAAGGTATTCTTGCTCCATTTGTAGGTGAAGCAGCCGCAGCAGCTGTTGCATCCTTTTACGAATTCTTGCAAAATGCAAAGGAATATCCTTCTAAATTTAATCCAAACATGAGTGATATTCTGGAAAAATTACCTGTTGAAATGACTTCCTTAGCGCAATGGGCAAGAGATAACAAAAGCTTTTTTATTAAATAATTAACACATGGAAGCAAAAGAAGTTGTAGCATCATACTTTGATGCTTTGGCAAATGGTGAAGTGGAGAAAGCACTATCCTTCTTTACACCAGAAACCAAATGGAGCCAGCCAGGAAACAATAAGTTTTCTGGATTGAAGAATAATCTTGATGAAATTTTCAAAATGTTTGAAGGCATAATGACTGATACATCGGGGAACATGACAGTAAAACCTGATGGCGCAATGATGGAAAGTGGGGAGCTGGTAGCAGTTCCTGTTTGGTTTACCGCAAAAAAAGAAATGAATAGTATGGCGCTGGGTGGAATGGACCTATTTGAAGTTAAGGCGGGAAAGATTGTTTACGTCTGGACATTCTCATACAATCAACAAGTGGATGATGAATTTTGGGGAAAGTAAAAACCTTAAGTAATATAAACGGGGACGGTTGGCAATTTAAGCCATGCCGCTTCGTTTTTTTATTTTAAACGCAGGTTTTTCTCTTCTATAAATTCTGAAGTAGTCAAACCTGTTTGAGATTTAAAAAAGCGCATCAGATTGTTTGGCTCAGAAAAGTTTAAGTCATAAGCAATTTCATTTATCGTCTTATTGGAATGAATAATCTGATTCTGAATTTCAAATATTAGGCGTTGTTTCAGCAGTTGACTTGATGTAACTTGAAATTGTGCTTTTACTACTTTATTAAGAGAAATTCTACTTACGCCTAGCATATCGATATAGTCACTAACGCGCTGTTTTTCCCGAAAATGTAACTCGATCAGGTTTTTGAATAAAAATGGTATTTGATTATTACCCTCCATATTCAAAGATAATCCCTGTTGAGTGGCGTATTGGCGATTAAGTGACTGTAAAAGATAGTAAACCAGGGAGCGAATAATGTGAGAACTATCAAATTTACTATCTATCAGTTCAGACTTGATCTCGGTTAAACTCCCGCAATATTTGAGAAGGTCTTCTTCACTAACTGTTATGGATAGCGGAAAGTTTAACTGGTAAAAATATAGCAGCCGATAGGTGAAGAGCTTATCAGAAAAAAAATCATTCAGGAATTCTTCCTGAAATATTAATGCAGTAACTTCCAGGTTGCCCACATTCAAATTCCAACTTCGCTTTTGATATGGAGAGATAAAGACCAGGGAATTATTTGAAACAGTAATTTTCTTTTCATTAAGGAAGACAAAACCTTCTGCTTTTTTGAAAAACAAAATTTCAAAATAGTCAGTGTTAAAGGTTGTATTCTGCCTGTAATCAATATCCTTTTCGGTTAATACATTTAACAGAAAATCTACACCGCATTCACCTTTGTGAAACTTTATTGTTTTCAATTTTTTTTGATTCAAATACAAGGAATAAAAATCGCTATTATTTATTTTGGATGCTTATCAAAATGCTAGTATTTAAGCTTGATTTGATATCCTTAAACCATAATTTTCTAATGAACTTTGTTTCTTTTCCGATGAAGGAAATTTAGTAAAAAAAATATTAAATCATGAAAAAAGTACTATTATCAGTTATTTTATCGATAACAGCAATAATCGCATTTAGCCAAAGTAGCTCTAATTCAAAACCTAGTATTCAGCTCATACGAAATGCCACACTAATCATTCATTATGGTGGACACAAAATTTTAGTAGATCCAATGCTATCTCCAAAAGGGGCATTTGAATCTTGGGCTGGCATTGCCAAAAATCCTACAGTGGATTTAAAACTACCGATGCAGCAAATTACGGATAGTGTTGATTTGGTTTTGGTTTCTCACACTCACGCAGATCATTTTGACGATGCTGCCAATAAGGAATTAAGCAAATCTATTAAAATCATCAATCAGCCTGCAGATAAAACATTCTTTAGTTCAAGGGGATACACAAATGCAGAAACACTTGAGCATAAAACAAAATGGGAAAATATTAATATTGAAAGGGTAAACGGAGCGCATGGATCGGGCAAGGTGCTGGAAATGATGGGTAAAACTTCGGGCTTTATTCTTAGTGCAACTGGTCTGCCTACGATATATATTATGGGAGATGCCATCTGGACAGATCATATAAAGGAAAATATTAAAAGGATTAAGCCAGATATTATTGTGGTTAACTCTGGTGGTGCTCAGATTAAGGGATTTGAAAATGTTCCAATCATTATGGATGAAAAACAGACAATGGATTTAATTGCTTCAAGTGGCAACGCGAAAGTTATTGCAGTCCATATGGATGCTTTGGATCATTGCCGTACCACGAGAGTTTCTCTTGGTAAAGAAGCAGCAAAAAACCATGTCGCTAAAGATAAATTAGTAATTCTGAAAGATACGGAGACGTTTTATCTTGCAAATTAATTACCATTGAGGCTATAAGTGGGGTAGGGTTATGTTCTGTGCTTAGTGGGTTTTCATATTTTCTGGATTATCACAAAATAGGTTCTGAATCAAGTTCAGAATGACGCCCGTGTTTAATTATGAAGTTTTACCTTAATGTCTTAATGTTTCAAATAAATGGACTTGATTTGGTTCTGTGCTTTGTAGGTTGGGGATTTTTCGTTGCGCTACCATTGACGTTATTTTCAATTAATTGATAATGAGTCTTTTTACTATTTTTGTTTTCGCCTGGCTAAGCCTAAGTATTGCATCTTCGTTCCGCTCAAATCGGCCTAACAAATTTTTGGGGATAGCTTATTTAAGCCTAACCACAAACTTTAAAACAAAAATTTTAAGCCGACATTTATTAATGTGTTATTTATTGTTTTTTTTCTGTATTAATGAGCTCGTAGAAATGCTCGGTTTTGTTTCTTTTGATGCCAAAAGAAAAAAGCCCGTCTGGCCAGGACAAATTAATAACCCCGCCTTGCGGGCACCTCCAGATAAATCGGTAGGAATTGCATATCGCAGAACCTATATCCTGCACAAACGTCATTTATATTGATTTTTATAAAATAAATTACCCCTCTGAATGACAATAATTCTTAATGCCTTAATAAGTTAATTAAACTGACGAAGTTCTGTTACGCGCTTTCCCTTTGAAACTTCGTAAGTTAAACTTGTTGCCCTGATCTTCAATCTCAGGTTCTCAAAATTATATTGCACTATTTTTATTTTCATACGCCAAAATTGCCTGGCAAGTTATATATTTGCCGCTCGAAGTTCCCATAGTTCAATGGATAGAATTGTGGTTTCCGGTACCACCGATGGGGGTTCGAATCCCTCTGGGAACACAAAAAGAATTAATTCTTACTGAACATTAAAAAAGAAAGGAAGCACGATGGCTTCCTTTCTTTTTTAGCAACTCTGGTTGACTCCTTCTACCAAAATTTTAAGTGTATCTATCATTTCTTAGGTAAAGGCTAAGAAAGCAACAAAAAAGAGGTTGCTCATTTTTTTCAATGATGCAACCTCTTTTTTAATTGCTTAAAAAAACTTAATTATTATCCCACCATAAACGATCTACAATTTTAGCTCGTTGTTGCGGTTGTGGATTTGAAGTGATTTCCGAATTTGGATATAAAACCCTTCTTGGAATCTCAGACAGCGCATTTTTTACCCTTGTTAAAGCCGGAAATCCCGTTCTACGCCAGTCGGTATAATTTTCCGAATTAAGGAAATTAGATATAAATTTTTCCTCTATAATTAAGCGGAGGGCATTTGAAGCATTTAACGTACCTCTTGCGGCCAGGTAATTATTTGCATCAGTAGTGCTTACCCCAACTTTGTCCATATGGCGCTGAACACCTTCTGTATAAAATGGTTGTGCAGCATTTGCACCGGAAAGAATGAAAGTAGCTTCCGCTTTTAAAAAAGCAGCTTCAGTATAATTAACCAAGTAATTACTGGCACTTGCACTTGCATAAAACTCAGCAGGAATGGAGTACGATTCTAAACTGCCAATCTCTTCAAGTCCAATTTGTCTGCCGGTATATAAACCTGTCTGAACGGCAGGCTTAATCATTTTGCTTAATCTTGGATCATTTCTCAATTTAAAGTTGTCAACAAAAGTATTGGCCAGCACGAATGTTGTGCCTGGTAAAAAGTTCTGTTGCCATGGGTTTTCTGCACCTGCAGCACCACTAAAAGCTATTTTACAATCGTCGCTATTATCTTGCATACCATTGGCTAGCGCGGTTAATGCCAGTTGCGCCTGTGCTGCGGCCGTTGTACCGGGGGCTTTGGTAAGGTGCATATAATAACGCGCTTTTAAGGTGTAGGCAAGTTTTTTCCATTTTGCCATGTTTCCCAGGTACATCAGGTCATCTGCACCGGGTGCTAAGCCAGTATTCCGATCGATATCTGAGATGCTTTCATCTAATAAGCGCTGAATTTGCACATAAATCTGTTGTTGAGTATCATAAACCGGGGTAGGTGTTGTAGTTCCTTTAAAAGCCTGACTGTATGGAAGATCTCCCCAGGCATCAGTTGCATAACCCAAAGTGTAAGCGCTCAAAATCTTCGAAATCGCAGCATATTTAGAGTTACCGTTAGAAGTGGCCTTTGTACTAAGTATGTTAAGGTTGTTAAGTGTTCGCACGTATACGTTATTCCAGTCGCCATCCATGTCTACGCTGAACATTTGGTAAGTGCCAAAGTTGGGCGCAACCTGGTTTAGTGCCATTACCTGCAGGTATTGCTGAAGAACCACACTCAGATTGGCATCGCCGGAAGCATTAATATTTTGTGAGATCAGCATCTGTATTGGCGGCAGCATGAGCGACTCCTTTACATCTATTGGCCTGTTTGGATCGTAATTAACGTCTATATATTTTTTGCATCCAGCGAAAGCCGTCATCAATGCAAAACTTAGAATAAAATATATCTTTTTCATGTTGATTATTTCTTTGTGATACCTATAATGTTAACTTCAAAGCAAAATCTACCGACCTTGATGTTGGGGTGGAGAATGAATAAATTCCTTGCGAACCATTAGAAGATCCAAAAGAACTTACTTCAGGGTCTCCGCCAGTAAAGTGTGGTGCATAGATCCATAAGTTTCTACCGGTTACCTGAATGCCAACGGTTTTAAAAGGAGTTTTTTGAAGCCAGGTTGGTTTAAAGTTATAACCGAAACTTACGTTTCTCAATTTTACATAAGTACCATCCTGAATAACCGATTCAAGGATACTATTGATCCGTTGATAATAAGCTTGTCCTGAAACGGTTACGGCGTTTGGTAATCCGGTAGTGGCATTTACACCTTCTACAATACGAGGATCGCGGTTTTCAGTTACTTTAGGCGTACCATAGAAATAGCCATAACCATCAACATTGTTTTGAATATCGCCACCTTTTTTCATATCGAAAGAGAAACTCAGGGTGAATTGTTTATACCTGAAGTTATTGATGATCCCACCCATCCAATCAGGATTAATGTCGCCGATAATACCTTGCTCATCCGCTGCAAATGGTAAGCCGTCGTCTCCGATGGATAATTTACCCTCACTGTTTCTGGCATAACGGGTTCCATAAATTACACCATAAGGTTGATCTACAAATATGAAGGTAAACCCGTTACCTACCTGATTTAGGTTGTTGTAGATGGATAGTACCTTATTTCTGATTCTACTGTAGTTTAAGGTAAGGTCCCAGCTAAAATCTTGAGTTTTGATTGGTCTGGCAGTTAACAATACTTCGATACCTTTATTGCGCATGGAAGCTGTGTTCACACTGGTTGAATTGAAGCCAGTTGATGGTGCCAATGCTACATTCGGGATAATTCCATTCTTTGTTTTTTTGTCGAAATAGGTAACTTCCAAACTTAAGCGATTTTTAAAGAAACCAGTTTCCAGGCCAACTTCAAATTCATTGATCCGCTCATTTTTTAAATTTGGATCACTTAATGTACCGCTAATTAAGAAGCCCGATTGACCCTGATACGGGAATGCAATGTTTCTAACATTTTGCGATTCATAAGGCGTTAGCAAACTGTATGGGCCGATACTAGCATTTCCAACTGTGCTGTAAGACAATCTCAACTTTCCAAAGCTCATGATGTCAGAAACTTCTTTAGAAAAGAAATTGGAAAAGATGAAGCTGGTTGCAGCCGATCCGTAAGGATAAAAGCTGTTGTCTTTAGCCAGCACAGATGTACCATCGTACCTACCCGTTAGCGATAGGATCAGGAACTTTTTATAATCGATATTGGATTGAAGATAGAATCCTATTTTTCTGGTGAGGTAACTTCTCTCTGAAAAATTTATCGTTGATGTTGAGGCAATGTTATCAAATCCTGGAACGGTGATACCAACGCCATTGGCATAAGAATTTTGATAATAGGTAGAAATGATATTATTTCCCAAAAGTGCGTCAATGGTAAAGTCACCTAAATTCTTGTTTGCGCCAATGATCAGGTCATTATTATATTGTCTGAAATTAGAAGAGTTGTTTACAATCCGTCCATTAGGATTTGAGACTGATAATAAAGATTCATGATACTTTCCTAGTTCCGTGTAAACGTCAGCTCCAAATCTTTCGGTTATCGTTAACCAGCTTAATGGCTTGTAGTTGGCATTAAAGGTTGGCAAAAATCTGTTTACTACTGAAGTATTGCTAATGTTATCCAATACCCAATAAGGGTTATTTCTGGAGAAGCGGAATAATCGTTGCGATCCATCCGGATTTGTAGCCGGTTGCAAATCATAAGATACCGGGGCAGAAAAAATGGTCCATACCGGGCTTTCTAAAGCATAACCTTCTGGTAACCTGTTATTTTTGGTATTGGCGTAATTTAGGGAGAAGGTCATGTCCAGATTCTTTAAAATCTGCGTACTAAACTTTCCAAATACGGTATTTCTATCGAAAGATGTGCTGGGTACCGTTCCTTCCTGTGCAAGGTTGGTGTAAGAAAGAAAATAAGAACTGTATGTGCCACCGCCATTTAAACCGATTGTATTGGTGTAGGTTTTACCCGTTTTAAAGAATAAATCAGATTGATCATAAACCTGTGCAGGCTGGCCATTTATTTTCAGTGTGTCCATTCTGGCACCCCATGAGGTACTTGTTTTTTGCGTAATTCCGTCGAAATAGTTTCCGTTAGATCCCAATGAATATTTATTTTGAATTTCTGGCAGTAGCGGAGTTTCCAATGATAGGGAAGAAGAGAAGCTAAGCGATGGCTTTTTGTTCTGTGCACCTGCTTTGGTGGTGATGATAATTACACCTTTTGCACCATCAGATCCATAAAGAGCTGTTGCTGCCCCACCTTTTAATACGTTAATGCTTTCAATAATGTTGGGGTCTAAATCTGCAATCCTGTTTGTTCCCGGACCTGAATTTAAATTTCCGGTTTCATCATTATTTACCGGAATACCATCAATTACCATTAATGCTTCGTTATTTCCATAAAGCGAATTGGCTCCACGGATCACGATTCTGGATGAACTACCTGGTGTGCCCGAAGAACTGGTAATCTGTACGCCTGAAACTTTTCCAGCCAGCGCATTAACCAGATTTGGTTCTCTGGTTTGGGTAAGCTGGTCGCCTTTTACTTCCTGTGAACTGTAAGTAAGGTTGCGTTTCTCGCGCTTTACACCCAAGGCAGTCACTACCACTTCGCTCAGGTTTTGCTGATCGTCTGTAAGGGAGATAATTAATGCACTTTGCCCGGCATAGGCAAATTCTCTGGTTTGAAATCCTATTCCACTTACAATAAGTACTGAAGGGTTTGGACTTTTGATTGCGAAATTACCTTGTGAATCTGTTGATACACCTTGCGATGTACCTTTAACTTTTACGGTAATACCTGGAAGTGCTGCCCCAGATGCATCTGTAATTTTACCGTTTACAAGTGCTGTTTGGGCATGTAATTGGATAAAACAAAGCATGGTTACGGCTAGCAAAGCAGTCTTTAGTTTAGTTAGCATGTTGTTAGTTTGTTGGTCTGTCCAAATTTAGGCGACTTTCAAACCACATCTAACGATGATTTTATCAGGTATTAACCATAAATTAACAAGAATGTTACTTAGTGCTAAAATTTGATTGAAGCATATTATTCAATTTATTAATGCCATAAAATAATAGCCTTGCCCTTTCGGGAAAGCTTTAGTTCCTCAAATTAATGGTTACGTTTTGTTAGAAATGCAATGAGATTGGATTCTAAACCCACATCGGTGTTTGCATATGATACGTTTGATCCTGATCTGAAACGCAGCTTAATTATTCAGCTTAACCTATTCAACGGTTACAGATTTAGCCAGGTTTCTAGGCTGATCAACATTACAGTTTCTCATTACAGCAACATAATAGGAAAGCAATTGCAATGGAATAGTAGCCAGAAGGGGCAGGAAAGCTTCGTTGGCATCGGGAATTTCGATACAATAATCTGCCATTTTCCTCACTTCAGTGTCGCCCTGCGTTACTATAGCGATCACCTGTCCCTTTCTAGCTTTCACTTCCTGAATATTACTGATGACCTTCTCGTAGGAAGAATTTTTTGTGGCGATAAAAACCACTGGCATATCTGCATCTATAAGCGCAATCGGGCCATGTTTCATTTCTGCCGCAGGATATCCCTCAGCATGTATATAGGAGATTTCCTTTAATTTTAATGCACCCTCCAGTGCAACAGGAAAACCACTTCCGCGACCGAGGAACAAACAGTTACTGACATCCTTAATTTTTTCTGCTACCTGCCTGATGAGCTGATTTGATTTTAAGGTTTCCTGAACCTTCTCTGGTATGGCATCCAGTTCAGTTAACAATTCAATTAATTTTGAAGTGGTAATGGTTCCCTTTTGCTGTGCAATGTAAAAGGCAATCAATGTGAGCACCGTAACCTGAGCGGTAAAGGCTTTGGTGGAAGCTACACCGATTTCTGGTCCGGCATGGGTATATACTCCAGCATGTGTAAGGCGTGGAATGGATGCGCCGATCACATTACAGATTCCAAGGATAGTTGCCCCACGTGCTTTTGCCATTTCGATGGCAGCAATGGTATCGGCAGTTTCTCCCGATTGGGAAATGGCAATCACGACATCTTTCTCTGTAATGATCGGGTTTCTGTACCTGAATTCTGACGCATATTCTACTTCAACCGGAATACGGGCATATTCCTCAATTAAATATTCTCCAACTAAACCTGCATGCCAGGATGTTCCGCAGGCAACAATGATAATCCGGTCTATATTTTCTAACTTTTTTACAAATTCTTTAATTCCACCAAGGCGTACTTCTCCGGTTTCAGGGTAAATTCGGCCACGCATACAATCCCTGATAGAACGTGGTTGCTCAAAGATTTCCTTGAGCATAAAATGATCAAAGCCTGCCTTTTCCAGCATCTCCAGTTTTAGTTCAAGCTCCTGAATCATTGGTGTCTGGATAATGTTGTCCAAATGTTTTATCAACAGACTGGTAGGGGTAATCAGAGCGATTTCATCATCATTTAAGTAAATCACATTTTTAGTGTATTCAACAATTGGTGTCGCATCTGATGCAATGAAGTATTCTTCTACACCAACTCCAATCACCAAGGGGCTACCTTTTCTGGCGGCAATCAGGCAGTCTGGTGCATTACGGTCCATAATTACGATGGCATAAGCACCGCTTACCCTTTGCAATGCGAGCCGAACGGCCTGGTCTAGTTCCAGGTTTTCGATTTTTTGTATTTCTTCAATGAGGTGAATCAGGATCTCTGTATCGGTATCACTTTTAAATTGATGCCCGCGTTCAATAAGTTCCTCTCTTAACGTTGCATAGTTTTCAATAATACCGTTGTGAATAATGGAGAGTGCACCATCATTGGAAAGATGCGGATGAGCATTTCGGTCTGAGGGTTCACCATGGGTTGCCCAACGTGTATGCCCCATACCTGCTTTGCCCGATTGATCAAGTTCTGCTGCAAATGCCTCCAGTACTGCTACTTTTCCAGCTTTTTTATAAACATACTGACCATTATTACCTGCAATAGCAATTCCGGCACTATCGTAACCCCTGTATTCCAGTCTTTTCAAACCTTTGAGTATTACCGGCCAAGCTTCCCTATAACCAATATAGCCAACTATTCCACACATATTTATTTTATTATTTGGCGGCAAATATATCTGATAAGAACAGCTGCTTTATCCCTGATTGTAGGGATGAAAGGATGAAAACAGGCAGAAATAACGGGGTCAACTTGCGAAGTTTTAAAGGGAAAGCGCATGGCAGAACTTCGTCAGTTTATTAAACATTAAGAAGCCTATATTAATGCCCTACTATTTCAATTAAATAATGCGGGCGTGGCGAAACAATATAGAGGCCAGTCAAACAAAACTTCATAGAAAAATCAAAATAAAAATATACACATGCCTTATTTAAGGGGTATGGTTTATTCCAATCAGCTCTAAATTTGCTCGAGAGATAAGAAACATTATTTCATGTTACTTAATGAAGTCACCTGATGTTAGTCAGGTTCAGCGAAGCTATTGCCTACTCAAAATTTAAATATGATAAATGCCTCAACAGAATGGTATGCGGTTTATACAAGGCCGAGATTCGAAAAAAAAGTATCCGAAAGGCTTGCTGCAAATGGATTTTCACATTATTGTCCGTTAAACAAGGTTGTTCGGCAATGGCACGATCGCAAAAAAACAATCTTGCAACCTTTGTTCCCATCTTATGTATTTGTAAAGATTGATAAGAAAGATATGTGGCGGGTAAAGGAAACTGATGGAGTGGTAAACTTTGTTCATTGGCTGGGGAAGCCTGCCGTGATCAGAGAAGTAGAAATTACAGCAATTATGGACTTTCTGAACGACTATTCTGATGTAAAGGTAAACCAGGAACAGATCAGAATTAACGATAGAATCAGAATTAATTCTGGTTACCTGAAAGGTAGAGAAGCCAAAGTAATCTTTATAACAGATAAACAGGTTAAGCTTGAAATCCCTTCACTCGGCATGAGCCTGACCGCTATTGTTAACACATCAGATTTATCCCTTATAAAAAACTAATCTAAATTATTTTGAAGGCTATACGAATATCCGCTCACCTGGTTGGATTTATCTTAATTCTCGATCTTTTATCCTGTGGAACAAGCAGAAAAATTAATTATTTCGATGATTTAAAAAATCAGCAAACCTATAGTATTCCCAAAACACCCATTATAGATACCATTAAAAAAGGCGACTTGCTTTATATCTATGTAAACAGTGCAGATGTATTGGGATCAGCTAATTTTAATAATATTCTTGCCGGAAGCGTACAAACGGATGTTTTACAACTCAATGGATACCTGGTTGATGAGAACGGCCAAATTAATTTTCCGGTGCTTGGGCTCATTAATGCTGCGGGGAAAACCAAAAGCAAGCTAAAAAATGAATTGGGCAAATCGCTCGAAGCCTATTTAAAAGATCCTGTAGTTACCATCAGGCAGCTAAATTTCAGTGTCACGGTAATAGGGGAGGTAATGAAGCCTGGCAGCTATAAAAAGTTAGATGAACGAATGACCTTACTAGACGCGATAGGCGAGGCGGGCGGGCTTACCGAATTTGGAAATCTGGAACGGGTGATGCTGATCCGCGAAAATGAGAAAACCCAGGAATATCATCGCATTGATATGACCAACAGGGCTTCTGTAGCTCAGGATTTCTTTTATCTCCAGTCAAACGATGTCATTTATGTTGAGCCGAGAACAACCAAAAAATTTAGAACCAGCCAAACGGCTACACTCATCCCTGCTATCATTACAGCGGCGGCACTGGTTCTCGTAAACACCATTTTCAAATAGATAAAGCATTGAATAACGAAATTAACAATCAGTTTCAAATGGCTGATAATCAGGAGAAAAATATTCTGGGCAATATGGTTCAGCGTTTTCTTCCCTTTTGGCCACTATTTTTGCTCAGTACGCTGATCACACTTACATGTACCTTTCTTTACCTGCATTATACCAGCCCGATTTTTAAAATAGATTCGAAAATTCTGGTAAAAGATGAGAAGAAAGGCGTTGATGCCGGGAAGATATTAGATGCATTAAACATTTTTGGAGAGAAGAAAATTGTAGAGAATGAGATCGAAATTATCCGCTCTGCACCACTCATTCAAAAGGTAATCAAACAACTTGATTTGTATGTTACCCAGGTACATGAAGGCAGAATAAGGAAGGTGGAATGGTACGGAAAAGACGCGCCTTTAAAAATCTATGCCCTGGATAAGGAAGATTTACCAAAATCTCTAATTAAACTTAATGTATCTGTCAATTTTAAGCAGAAAACCATTAGCATCAACAATAAAAACTTTGCACTGAGTAAAGCTATAAAAATTCAGGGGCATGATTTTGTATTTGCAGCAAATCCGGATTATATCGCCAAAGATAACTCCGGGCGTACAGAAGATCTTATGGTTATTATTAATCCATTAGAGGAATTGGCAAAAAGCCTGCAAGAGGATATTAAGGCAGAAGCCAGTTCAAAACAGTCGTCTGTAATTTCCATCAGCATGGAAGAATCAGACCCGGAAAAGGGTAAGAAAATTATCAATGCGCTTTTTGGTGCCTATAATGAAGCGGCTATTGAGGATAAAAACGTTATTGCCGTAAACACACTTAGGTTTGTAGATGAAAGACTTAAACTAATTACCAGAGATCTCGAATCAGTTGAACAGGATATTAAAGATTTTAAATCAAAAGAGGGCATTTTCGATATCAGTGCACAGGGGCAGATTTACCTGGAAACGGTTAAGGATAATGACGAAAAGCTTTCTCAGGTAAACCTGCAGTTGCTGGTTTTGAAAGATGTAGAGAATTATATTAATGGCAAAAAATCAAATGCCGGAATATCTCCTTCACTGATGGGCATTGATGATGTGGCACTGGCAAATTTACTGACTAAACTTTTTGATGTAGAAGCCCAGCTTTCCAGAATTGATGGCATTACCGGGAAACAAAACTATCAGCAGCAACAGCTTAATGAAGAACTTAAAAGGTTAAAGAAAGCCATTTTAGAAAACATTAATAACATCCGTACCAATTTAAAAACTTCTGCCAATAGTCTGGATCGCGATATTAACGCAAGTAAAGGGATGCTTAAACAAATTCCCGGAAAAGAAAAAGCGCTGATTGATATATCGCGCCAGCAGGAGATTAAAAATGGAATTTATACTTTTCTGTTGCAGAAGAGAGAAGAAACTGCACTTTCCTATGCATCTGCCGCGGCCGATAGTCGGTTAATTGAACCAGCATCTGCAAGTTCAAAGCCAGTTAAGCCTAAAAAGGTCTTTATCTATTTTATTGGGTTGGCCCTCGGGATAGGAATTTCAGTAGGATTAGTATGGCTAAAAGAAGGGCTTATGCAAACTGTTATGTTTCGTGAAGAACTGGAACAGCGGTTACCAGTCCCAATTTTAGGAGAACTATCTTATAACAAAAATAGACACAACCTCGTTGTGGCTGCAGGCAGTAGATCTGTAATCGCAGAGCAGTTTCGAGCCTTGAGGATTAACCTGTCATACCTGGGCCTTGGTAAAGAAGATAAGATTATCCAGGTCTCCTCTTCCATACCCGGAGAAGGTAAATCATTTGTGGCCCAAAACCTAGCGATTGCCATGTCATTAATCGGAAAAAAAGTACTGTTGCTGGAGCTAGATTTGCGCAGACCCAAGCTAATTAGAGGTTTTCCGGAACTGGATGGCCCGGGGTTAACAGATTATCTTATTGATACTGCAGATATTGATGGGATTATCCAGCAGGCTAAAGTAAACGGTAAGCCTGTAGAAAACCTAAGCCTGATTTCTTCAGGTGGTATTCCACCAAATCCGACAGAATTAATAGGGAGCGAAAAATTCTCTGATCTGATGGAAAAGCTCAAAAATAAGTTTGATTACATTATCGTTGATACACCTCCAATTAGCTTGGTGAGCGATGCACTGGTATTCGCTAAATTTAGTTCGGTATCGCTTTATGTGGTCAGACATGAATACACGCCAACAGTCTACCTGAAATTTATCAGGCAGTTGATTGATGAACAGAAATTAAAGAAATTAACCATCGTATTTAATAGTGTAAAGCAAAGGGGAATGGGAGGCTACGGTGGAAATTATGGCTATGGCTATGGATACGGTTATGGCTATGATTATAGCGCTTACACAGAAGAAGTGACCGGACTTAAAAATGGTTTTTTTAGTTTCTTCCGAAAAAAATAAGCTGAAAATCTCAGCCTTAAAAATAAAACATTAAGCATTTTATGATTTATAACGTTATCCTCTCTGGTGGAATTGGCAGTCGTTTATGGCCACTTTCGCGAAAATCTGCACCGAAACAATATCTGCCCATTATAGACGGAAAATCGATGTTTGAATTAACCTTAGCCAGAAACAAGGCTATTTCAGATGCCTGTATCATTGTAGGCAACAAAGATAACCATCAGCTTTCGCAGCAAGTGATGGCAAATGGGAACATAAACAATTATTTCTACATCGTTGAAGCTGCTCCAAGAAATACTGCTGCTGCCATTGCTTTTGCCTGTTTTGGATTGGCATACAACGATATTGTAATCGTAACACCCGCTGATCATATGATTAACGGCGATGCAAAATACCAGCGGGTAATGGCAGAAGGAATAAACCTGGCAGCACAGGATGTACTGGTTACTTTCGGAATCCGTCCGTCAAAACCCGAAACAGGTTATGGCTACATCGAAAGGTCTGATAACCGGGTGCTTTCATTCAGGGAGAAGCCTGATGTAGAAACCGCACGTGGCTTCGTAGAAAGCGGTTCCTTTCTATGGAACAGTGGCATGTTCTGTTTTAAGGCAGGCGTATATCTTAAAGAACTGCAACAACATGCCCCCACGGTTTACGAAGCAGCTTATAAAACATGGCTTAACAGGTCTGGGGCTTTTATGCCAGAATTTGAAACTATGGAAATACCTTCTATAAGTGTGGATTATGCAGTAATGGAGCGTTCTAATAACCTCAGGGTAATTGAGGCCGATTTTGAATGGAGTGATCTCGGCTCTTTTGATGCCATTTGGGATTATAGGGAGAACATTTCCGGAAATTATAAAGCAATGCCTAACCTCGTAATGACCACGCTAAATAAACATGTGGAATTTGTTGGACTGGAAAACCTGATCCTGGTAGAAACGAATGATGCCATTCTTGTTATTCCTCGAAACCAAAGCCAGAAGGTGAAAGAAATTTATGAAAGACTGGAGCTGGAAAAGCCAGACTTACTGCAATAAAATAAATTAAAGAAATTATCAAAAATATGGATAAAAATGCAGTCATATATATTGCCGGTCACCGTGGCATGGTAGGATCAGCCATTTATAGAAAGTTAAAAAAAGAAGGTTTTAATCGGATCATTACCAGAAGTTCGAAAGCACTCGACCTCAGAGACCAGCAATCGGTTGCTGTTTTTTTTGAAGAAGAAAAACCAGAATATGTCTTTCTCGCCGCCGCAAAGGTTGGTGGAATTGTAGCCAATAATACTTACAGAGCAGATTTTTTATATGATAATCTTAAGATTCAAAATAATGTGATTCACCAGTCATACCTTAACGGTGTAAAAAAACTGTTGTTTCTGGGAAGCAGCTGTATTTATCCTAAGCTAGCACCGCAACCATTAAAAGAAGAATATTTACTTACCGGCTTACTAGAACCCACTAATGAACCCTATGCCATAGCGAAAATAGCAGGTATAAAACTTTGTGAGGCCTACCGGGATCAGTATGGATGCAACTTTATTAGCGTAATGCCCACCAACCTGTATGGAGAAGGTGATAACTATCATCCGGAAAATTCGCATGTACTGCCAGCCTTAATCAGAAAAATTCATGAAGCCAAAGCAAATGACTATTCATCGGTTAGTATTTGGGGCAGCGGAGAACCTAGAAGAGAGTTTTTATATGCTGATGACCTGGCTGATGCCTGTTTTTTTCTGATGGAGAATTACAATGAAAAGGAACTGATTAATATCGGTACTGGCGAAGATCTAAGTATTAAAGAACTTGCTTTACTCATCTCCAACGTTATTGGTTTTAAAGGGAATCTAATTTTCGATCAAAGCAAACCAGATGGTACACCGCGTAAACTTATGGATGTTTCGAAGTTACACGCTTTGGGTTGGAAGCATCAGATAATTTTAAAGAATGGAATCATCAGGGCATATCTAGATTTTCTGGAATCTACCCAGGCTCTCCTTCAATCTAACTAATACAATAATAAAATAGATAAAATATAATGAAAACAGCTCTTATTACTGGTGTTACCGGGCAAGATGGTGCATATCTGGCCGAATTACTTTTAAAGAAAGGATATTTTGTACATGGACTAAAAAGAAGATCTTCCCTGATTAATACCGGCCGCATCGACTTTTTGTACCAAGATCCACATGTAGATGGATTAAGATTTAAACTACATTATGGCGACATGACAGATAGTACCAATCTGATCCGCATTATACAGGAAACCCAACCAGACGAAATTTATAACCTGGCAGCCATGAGCCACGTAAAAGTGAGCTTTGATACCCCCGAATACACAGCTAATGCCGATGGAATTGGAACGCTACGTTTGCTGGAAGCCATCCGCATTTTAGGCCTGGAGAAAAAAACACGTGTTTATCAGGCATCTACTTCAGAGTTATATGGTTTGGTACAGGAAGTTCCACAAAGAGAATCCACACCATTTTATCCACGCAGTCCATATGCGGTAGCTAAATTATATGCTTATTGGATTACTGTGAATTATCGCGAAGCCTATGGGATGTTCGCTTGCAATGGTATTTTATTTAACCACGAATCTCCTTTGCGTGGCGAAACTTTTGTAACCCGTAAAATTACGATGGCAGTAGCAGCGATAGCCATGGGTTTTCAGGATAAACTTTATTTAGGGAATATGGATGCACTCCGGGATTGGGGTCATGCTAAGGATTATGTAGAAGCCATGTGGCTTATTTTACAGCAAGATACACCTGAAGATTACGTAATCGCTACCGGGATAACAACTAAAGTAAGAGACTTTGTGCGCATGGCATTTGCCGAACTGGGCATTGCAGTAGCTTTTGAGGGGACGGGATTGAATGAGCGGGGTTATGTTGCCGCATGTGATCACCCGCAGTATCAGATTAGTGTTGGTAAAGAAATCATAGCAGTAGATGAGGCTTATTTCAGGCCAACAGAAGTAGAACTCTTAATCGGTGATCCTACAAAGGCGAAAACTAAATTAGGTTGGATACCTCAATACGATCTGGCTACACTGGTACAAGAGATGGTAGCAGCAGATGTAGAAAACCTGAATATGGAAGCAACCAAAAAATACAGGCACCAAATCATATAGTGTAAACCAGTATTCGGGATGCAACCTTTTAAATAATTAGATCAGGAGAAAAATGGATAATAAAAAAATTGTAGTCATTGGACTAGGATATGTTGGCTTGCCACTGGCGATAGAATTTGCCAGGAAATATACAGTGATTGGATTTGACATCGATACCAAAAGAATTGCTGAACTCAATAATAGCTTTGACCGCACCAGAGAGGTTAGCGAAGCAAGTTTAAAGGCTATCCTTAAGGCTAAAACCCACTTGTCTTTTGCAGAAGCAGAAATACCAGGTAATGGTGTAGCTGATGAATTAATAGAGGCTGAATTGCCCGGAGAAGGCAGCATCTTTTTTTCTTCTTCCATTGAAGAAATTCAGGATGCAGAAATATTTATTGTTACTGTACCTACGCCTATAGATCAGTTTAAAAAACCGGATCTCAATCCACTGTTAAAAGCAAGTGAAACTGTAGGCAAGGTTTTGAAGAAAGGTGATATTGTGATTTATGAATCAACCGTTTATCCCGGTTGTACCGAAGAAGATTGTGTTCCGGTTTTAGAAGCCAACAGCGGATTAAAATTTAACGAAGATTTTTACTGCGGTTATTCACCTGAACGGATTAATCCAGGTGATAAAATCAATACATTAACTAAAATCAAAAAAGTTACTTCCGGTTCTACTCCTGAAATTGGAAGGGAAGTTAATGCGCTTTATGCCTCAATCATTACCGCAGGAACACACCTGGCACCCAGTATTAAAGTAGCAGAAGCGAGTAAGGCGATTGAAAATGCACAACGGGATATTAACATTTCTTTTGTTAATGAACTAGCATTGATCTTCGATCGCATTGGTATTGATACCACTGATGTTATTGAAGCTGCATCAACTAAATGGAATTTTTTGCCATACAAGCCTGGCCTGGTAGGTGGCCACTGTATTGGTGTAGATCCCTATTACCTGGCCCATAAAGCAGAATCGTTTGGTTACCATCCGCAGGTTATTCTTTCAGGCAGAAGGGTAAACGACAGTATGGGCGGTTTCGTAGTAAATAAGGTGCTTAAATTAATGATCAAAAAAGGGCTCTTAATCAAAAATGCAAAATGCCTGGTTTTGGGTTTCACCTTTAAAGAAAACTGTCCGGATGTTAGAAATACACGGGTAATTGATATTTACAGGGAATTAATTCAGTTTGGCCTGAGTGTAGATGTTTACGACCCTTGGGCAAATGCAGATGAGGTATACCACGAATATGGCGTAAGAATTATGAATAATCTCGATCATGGAAGTAATTACGATGCCATCATTCTTACTGTAGCCCACCAACAATTCCTGAGTCTTGATCTCGAACAATTCAAAAACAAAAACGGGGTAATATTCGATGCCAAATCTGTAATAGACAGAGATTTGGTAGATGGTAGACTATAAATATGGTGGTGAAAAAGCTTACTATCGAAATTCTTACCTCATTTAAACGGAAAGTTTCATTTTTCTTTGAGAAAAAAGATGCCCGGGAACTGAAAATCTTTAAAAACGTAATCATTTCCTTTGGGGTTAAAGGTGGCAGCATCCTGGTGGGATTAATCTTGGTACCACTCACCATCAATTACATCAGTGCCACCAATTACGGGATCTGGCTAACTTTAAGCTCACTCATGAGCTGGATGAGTTTCTTTGATATTGGAATGGGTAACGGACTCCGGAATAAACTTACACATGCTATCGCCCATGAGCAATATGATGAAGCTAAAAGATACATCAGTTCTACCTATGCCGCCTTAATTCTGATTTCTGGTAGTGTGTTTCTGCTCTTTTGCTTAATTAATCCATTAATTAACTGGCGTGGTTTTTTAAATATCCCACCTACAGTTACGGCAGATATGCATTTGCTTTTGCTGGTATTGATTGGGGCATTTTGTATTCAGCTAAGTGTTCAGATCATCAATGTGGTGGTTACCTCCATTCACCAGTCGGCACTGGCCGGATTCATCTCTTTCCTGGGGCAGTTAGGGGTTTTGATTACGGTATTAATACTAAAATATACGGTGCAGGCAAGTTTGCTCATGATGACGATTGCACTGGCATTTGTGCCTTTGTTCATTCTTTTAACAGCCACATTTATATTATTTAATGGCAGGTTAAAGAAAATCATCCCTTCTGTAAGGCATGTTAAGCTAACATATGCAAAAGAAATACTCCATGTTGGAGGGTCGTTTTTTTTGATTCAGCTCGGTGCACTTGTACTTTTTCAAACCGACAATATCATCATCACCCGGGTAATCGGACCTGAAGCAGTAACCTGTTTTAATATTGCCTACCGTCTGTTTTCAATCGTCATTATGGCATTCACGATTTTGATGACACCCTATTGGAGTGCATTTGCAGATGCATATGCAAAGAAAGATTTGGTATGGATGAAGACAAACCTAAGGAAGATGAAAAGAATCTGGTTATTGATCTCCATCTTGATTATTCCAGTATTATTTCTGCTGTCTGACGTACTTTACAGCTTGTGGATAGGTAATTCGGTGGCGATTTCGAAGACACTTTCTTTTGCCATGGCCTGTTATGCCGTGGTATATACCGGAATGTCTTTGAATAGTTATTTTCTCAATGGTTTGGGTAAGATCAGGCTGCAGCAGTACCTCTATATTATTGCCTGTTTTGTTAATATCCCGCTCTCTGTTTGGATGACAGGAAAGATAGGTGTGGCTGGTGCTGTGTTTTCTAATGTGCTCGTACTGGCTGTAATGATGACTTTACTCTGGATCCAAAGCAATAAAATTCTGGCCGGAGTAAATAGTGGCTTATGGGCCAGTTAAATGTTTTTATATGAACTTTTTTAATCTGATGTACCGCACTTTAAGATGGGGCTACAGATCAGTTTCCTACTTATTTCAATATGTGATTTCTATTATGCTTTTAAAAGCAAACCTGGTATCATTTGGTCGTGGGTTAAAATCGAATGGAATTCCATACCTGGATATTTCCCCATCCGGGAAAATGAGTATTGGAGAAGATTTCAAGATGAATAACGGTGGAAGATACAATATGATTGGCAGGCAGCAAAAATGCTGTTTTGTAGTTAGCCAGGGCGCTGCATTAGTTATTGGGCAAAATGTAGGGATGAGCGCTGTTGCCATTATCTGCAGCGATCGCATTACCATTGGCAACAATGTAAAGATTGGTGGCAATACTGTTATTTATGATACAGATTTTCACAGCACGGATTATTTACAAAGAAAAAACTGGGACCAGGATGTGGCCAATAGAAAAAGCGCTGCGGTATTAATTGGTAATGATGTGTTTATTGGCGCCCATACTACCATTTTAAAGGGGGTGAAAATAGGTAGCCGGTCTATCATAGGTGCAGGTTCAGTCGTAACGAAAGATATCCCTCAGGATGAAATTTGGGCAGGTAATCCCGCCAGGTTAATTAAAATAATCACGTCATGATTACGCTTCTTAAAAAATATTACCCCTATCTGCTCATTGCATTCATGAACCCAATTGTAGGCTTTCTATTTCAGCGGTCTAATAAGGTTATCTATACACCAACAGATGTTTTGGTATTCGCTGCATTTTGCTATTGGGCATCAACTTTTGTTAGCAATAAATACAACCTCTTGCTGGCAAGGTTCTGGATATCGTTTTTTTTTCTGGGCGTATTAAATATTAACAGTGTAATTGTGTATGATACCACCTTCAATGTAAATATTCATGATGCATCGATTCTGTATTTTCTGAATCTGATGGTGTTTATCATTGCCCTGATTGGTTTCGAGTCGAAAAATAAACCAGTTATCCGCATAAAGCCTGGCAACAATTTTCATTTAAATAATCCGGTACTTAACCTTGTTATTCTGGTTTTTCCCGTTTTGTTTATTATTTCGTTATACAAAGCGGTCGGTTTCCTGCCTATTCTATCTGGCGATAACTTCGTTGATGAGATGTATAATTACGATTATGGAGCCTTATATGGTTATAAATTTATTTGTGTATACAGCTTTCTTTTGACCGTTTATTTTTTTAAGCTCAAAAAATACCGTGTACTCAACATCATTTTTGCGCTCGCTATTTTATTTATTTCATCAGTTGATGGAAAAAGATTTATCCTTTTTATCTGCCTGCTGGCCTTTATTCCTTTTAATGATTACCTGAAAAAGTTGCTATCACCTAAACAAAAAACATCCTATGTGCCAATCATTATGATTTCCACTGCAATAGTGGTGATTTATATCAGCATGCTGGCCATCCGCCTTGGCAATAATAATGTAGATGAATGGTTGGGCATATTTATCGAGAAAATCCCTTTTGGGGTAGAATACAAGGATTTTGTGTATTCATTCGAAAAATTCAGTGATACTACTGTAAAGAACTATGATTTTGTTTTGAGTAATATGGGCGCTTTTTTCAACTCGGGCATGTTAAACTTTTTCGGTTTTGATAAAGAGGCTCTTACGCATATGGGGAGCGCCTATGTATGGATGAATGCTTACAACATTGAATTTGGGATCAGAACGGGAATTGTATCGGAGTTGTATTTTGCTTATGGGATCTGGGGCGCATTGGCGATGATTCCACTGGCTTATTTTATCAATAAAACCTCTGTTAAACTAACACAACCAGGTTCTGTATTTGAGCTCATTCAATATGCTATCCTTTATGCCCTTTATATCTTAATTATCAATGGTCAGGCTACTGTTTTTTTCGGATGCCTTTCTATGATGCTCTACGTTTACTTTTTCAAGTTATTGGTTAATGGAATATTCAAAAGTGAAAGATTTGGTTTATATCGTTATCCCGGTATTCAATCGAATCAGCTATACTATAAATTGCCTGAGGAGCCTCGACAATCAGGATACTAGTGGTTTCAGAATAGTGGTGGTAGATCATGGATCTACAGATGGAACCGCCGCTATTATCAAAGAAAATTTTCCACAGGTTATCGTTTTGCAAGGCAATGAAAATATGTGGTGGACAGCTGCCACAAATTTAGGCGTGAAATATGCGCTAAGCCAACAGGCAGCTTATATTTTAACGCTAAATAATGATCTTGAGGTATGTTGGGATTACATAAGCAGCCTATTAAAAGTAGCATCTATTCATCCAAAAACTATAATTGGGAGCATAAGTGTAGATATCGCTGATTTGCAGAAAGTTATTTTCGCTGGCACCAGTTATAATCTTTGGACAGCCAGTTATAAAAGCAAGGTAAATTTATCGCTTCGTTATGATGATTTAAGACAAGCCTATCAAACAATAAAAACCGATCTTTTGCCTGGGAGAGGAACATTAATTCCCGCTGAAGTATTCTATGATATAGGTTTATTCGATCAGAAAAACTTTCCTCATTATGCAGCTGACGAAGATTTTAGTCTTCGTGCAAGAAAACATGGCTATTCATTAATCATCAGTACGGAGGCATTGGTTTACAGTTATGTACAGGAAACAGGCCTGGCATTTGAAAGGTTTTCACTGCCTTATCTGATTAAAATTTTCAGTTCCATAAAATCGCCAAGAAACTTGAAGATTAGGTGGCGCTGGGCACTCAGGCATTCCAAAACACCCGCACCTTTATATTTTATGATTGATTTTGCCAGAATGGTTGCTGGAATAGTATTCTAAACCGAAAACCAAATAACATCTTTTTTTATACGCTCAATACCAATTTAACCAAATGAAAAATGTATTAATTCTTTACAAGTCGATGCCACAGTATCGTCTTGAATTTTTTTCATTACTCCATAAAAAATTAGCAGAAAAGTCTATCCACCTTCATCTAATTTATGGAAATGTAGACTCGCAGGGAAAAAATGATAGCCGTGAAATAGACTTCGGGCAATTCAGACCAAACAAGTTTTTTAATCTCGGAAAGAAAGCCTTTATATGGCAACCCTGTTTAGCAGAAATAGAAACCGCCGACCTCGTTATTGTAGAACAGGCAAATAAGTTGCTCATTAACTATGTATTACTTTACAGGAGGTTAGTTTCAGGGAAGAAATTTGCCTTCTGGGGCCACGGCAGCAATATGCAGGCGAATGAGGGATCGTTGCTGAATCGCTTCAAAAGAATATATTCCAATTATACTGATCACTGGTTTGCTTATACTGGCAATATCAAGCATAAGCTAATTGGTAATCATTATCCATCGGATAAAGTAACTGTAGTGGAGAATGCTATTGATACCCGGGAGTTGATTAATGATATTAATTCCATTACCCAGGCAGAAGTAGCCGAGTTGCGGTTGGCGCTGAATATTACTGAAGATGAAAAAGTACTGATCTATTGTGGAGCACTTTACAAGGAGAAAAGACTAGATTTTCTGATTGAAACCTGCGACAGGCTTTATGCTATGGGTTATCAGTTCAAGCTGATGATCCTGGGTGGGGGACCGCTTCGTGAATATGTAAATGAGGAAGCCCTCAAAAGGCCATGGATGCTGATGGTTGGCCCAAAATTCGGTAGAGATAAAGCGCTGTATTTTAAGATTTCAACACTTTTTTTAATGCCTGGAGCCATTGGATTGGCCATATTGGATGCTTTTGCATTTTCTACTCCTATGGTCACCACTGATTATGAATTTCATGGGCCAGAATTTGAATACCTGGTTAATGAATATAATGGTATTGTTTCTAAAAATAATTTAACGGATTACCTTAAAGCCATAGTAGAATTATTAAATAAACCCAAAAGGATTCACCAGTTAAAAGTGAATTGTGAAGCTTCTGCAAAAAAGTATACGGTAGAAAACATGGTGGATAATTTTGTTACCGGCATTACCAAAACACTTCAGGTTTAGCAATGGGAATAGTATCACTGGTTAAACTGATTAGAATCAAACTACTGCTTAAAACCATTTGGCGAAGGTATAATATTGCCGAAGGTTTTCATGCTGGTATCCGGACAAGATTGTGGGCAAAAAACAGACTGGTTATTGGAAAAAATTTTTATATCGGAAGAGATTCACAGATTGAGGCAGACTGCATCATTGGTGATCACGTCATTTTCGGAAACAGGGTTGCCGTGGTGGGAAAGTACGATCATAATTTTCAGCAGGTAGGCACACCTATCAGAATGGCTGAACAAATCAGAAGTCCTGATTATCAATGGAAAGGAAAAGGTTTAGTCACCATTATCGGCAACGATGTGTGGATAGGTTATGGATCAACTATAATGAGTGGTGTAATTATTGGAAATGGCTGTATTGTAGCTGCTGGTTCGGTGGTTACCAAAGATCTTGATGCCTACTGGATTTATGCAGGAGTGCCTGCAAAAAAAATCAGGAAAAGATTCGAAAGTGAACTCGAGGAAATGGTACACATTCGCAACATTAATCAACACCCCTGGTAATTGCCTGCTTACTCCTGCTGGGAAGTATAAAAGATAAAAACAAGTGGCGCCAATCAATCAGGCGCAATAATCAAAAATAAATCTATCACCATGCTGGTTTAACCTATTTGGTTGAGCCAGGAACCTGTTTTTTAACAGTAATGGCAGCGCTATGCCCAAAAAATACCTGTGCCTCATCTCCTGAGTGCCAAAATTTTCGCAAACCAACCAAACAATAATGGAATTAATATCCCAAAAATCAATCTTCTCGTTCAATTTTTCCGTATTGAACTTTACTGATGCCGTATCGGCCATTATCCGTCTTGCGGAGAAAAAGAACTCTGCTTATATCTGTGTATCTAATGTACACATGGTAATGGAAGCTAAAAAAGATGTGGCCTTTGGCATGGTTCTCCAGCATGCAGATATGGCAGTGCTTGATGGAATGCCCCTTTGCTGGAGTATGGCGCTGCTTCACGGCATTAAAACCGATAGAATTGCAGGCCGTCACCTGATGGATGCCATTCTTCAAAAATGTGCGGTGCAGCAATTGCCAGTTTACTTTTACGGTGGGAAAGCAGCTACACTCGAGCGGGCTGTAAGCTTTATCAAGAAAAATTATAATGGTATACAGGTTGTAGGTAGTTATTCTCCACCTTTCAGGCCACTCAGTGATGAGGAAGATCTGGAAGTAATAAGGAAAATAAAAGAATCAGGCGCTGCAATCGTATTTGTAGCCTTAGGCTGTCCAAAACAGGAAAAGTGGATGGCCCATATGAAAAACAGAATCCCTGCAGTAATGCTTGGCATTGGCGTTGCACTCGAAGTACTCACGCAGCAACAAAAAAGTACCCCAATGTGGATGGAACGCTATGGACTGGAATGGTTCTTCAGGTTATGCAAAGAACCGCGCAGGCTATTTAAACGATACCTGATCACCAATACAGGCTTTGTATTCCTGCTGTTGCGCACGTTGCTTTCTAAACGCAATCAAGGTAAATAATACTACTTCTTAAATAATCTCTAAAACAATCTTTATGAAATTTTTACTTTTACTTCTTACTTGTGCATTCATCACAACCGGTGCCTTCTGCCAAATTTCTGATGCTCAAAATCAGAATAACCAACCCCCTTATCAAAGCAATAGCACTTCCGGTATCTATACTTTTAAAAAAAGATGGATTGTCGGGGTTGGCATTAATGCCATAAATGATGGTGGATTTGATGCTGAAAACAGTAACAGATACTTTAAGAATTTTTTTAATACCAAAAGCTGGGATGTTAGTGTATTAACGCTTTTTGCCGATTATGGATTTAGTAAGAGTTTTTCTGTAAACGGGATGCTGACAGGCAACAATGATCGCTTTAGTGGCGATAAGCTCTTCGCGGCAGATTTAAATCTAAAATATAGTTTTGCTAAACTAATGCCAAGAGATTATTGGTTTGAACCTTACCTTATGGCAGGTATTGGTTATACCTGGCGTGATGCAGCAAGAAAAGATAAGTTTAATACAAACTTTGGCTTAGGCACGTTTATTTGGGCCAATAATCAGTGGGGCTTAAATTTACAAGCCATGGGGAAATTAACATTAAACAAGAATCCATACAGCTACAAGCAGGGGGTATTAGGAATCGTTTATCGAATTGAAAACCAGTATTAATTCAAAGATGAGAAACAGATACAAATACATCGCCATGATATCTTGCATGGTGTTGGATATCATGGCCTTACTAATCTCTATTCACCTGTTTCATTATTCTATTACAAATAATAATTACAGTCTGATCAATCTGCAACAGCTGGCTGTTTTGGCCTGGGGGCTGGCGGCAATTGTTTTTAAATTATATCATTTCAAACAGGATTTAAGTGTTGAAGCGTTTTTCAGACAAACCTGCTTTGTGTTTGCCCTGCAACAATCGCTCACTTATTTTAGTTTATGGCTCTTTCCTATTGGAATAAGCCTTGTTCCTCAATTATGGCAACTTACAGGCATGCTCCTGTATTTATTGTTTTCCAGGATCTTAATGGGTTTTTTACTGGTACGAATACAAAGCAGATCTCCAAAAATTGGAATCTGGGGCTTTAATCTGGCCGGGATTAGATTGGCTGCTTATTTTGAAGCCATTAATCAACCAGTACAACTTTTTAATGAAAATGAATCTAACGTACATGACCATCCAGATAAACTTAGGGCATCATTGGTTAATACCATTAACATTGCTGCAAAAGAAAAATTGAAGGAATTATACGTGGTGGTACACCAAGACTATCTCGAAGACATGGGGCTTTGCATTAAGTTGGCAGACAGCCATTGTTTAAGAATTAAATTTATACCTTTTTATCCCGAAACGTCTGTTGATCAGTTCACTGTTAGTACGCTTGCGGGGTTTCAGGTAATCTGCTCCCGGCCTGAACCACTTGCAGACAGCATTAACCGCTTAAAGAAAAGAACCTTTGATGTAGTCTTTAGTTTGCTAGTTATCTTATTTATTCTCAGCTGGCTTTATCCGATTTTAGCTTTAATGATTAAGTGGGAAAGCAGAGGCCCGGTATTATTTAAACAGCTTCGGACAGGTGAAAATAACAAAGCGTTTTGGTGCTATAAATTCAGAAGTATGAAGGTAAACACCGAAAGTGAAACCCGGCAAGCCCAAAAAAAGGATGATCGTTTAACCAATATCGGACTTTTTATCAGGAAGACCAGCTTGGATGAACTTCCACAATTTTACAACGTATTGATCGGGGAAATGAGTGTAGTTGGACCAAGGCCACATATGTTAAAACATACTTGTGATTACAGTCAGGTTGTTGAGAATTATATGGTCAGGCATTTTATAAAACCCGGAATTACCGGACTATCTCAAATCAATGGTTTAAGGGGGGAAACCAAACAAATTGTGGATATGCAAAACAGAATAGACTCAGATATTGAATATCTTACTTATTGGAGTTTTGTGAAAGATCTTAAGATTTGTTTACTCACCGTTTTTACCGCCCTGAAGGGGGATGAAAAAGCATTTTAAATTAACTCAAAATACTATGTTTGCTTATTTTATAGCTGGCGCAATTTCTGGCATTTGCCTGGCCTCTTTTTTCCTGGGTAATGAACTTTACCGCATTTCCAAAAGAAATTTTATTCAAAAAAACGAGATTGAAAGATTAATGATGCTATATAGCAAAATCAAGGCATCGCGGGGCCGTGAACAACATAAAGTTTCTTAATAGTGAAACTGAAATAGTGATCTTAATAATTACCTGTATATTTTTTAATCAATAAGATTAAATCGTTAATCAGAAATGGCTTTCTCAGAAATCCAGAAGCTTCGGCAATTGCCCTTTTCTGATGATTGTCAAAGTATCTGGTCCCGGTTAGCAAGAGAATTGGAGTCTGCGCTAAAGCACTGGTTTTAATTTTAGTGATAAATTCTGGTCCGTTCATTATTGGCATATTCAGGTCGCAGATAATTAAATCAGGTTTTAAATGTAGCGTTTTTTCATATCCTTCCTGTCCGTCGACTGCGGTATATACAATATATCCGTATAACTCCAGTATTTCGACAATATTTTGTCTCAGTCGTTCATCATCCTCTATGAGGAGTATTTTGATCATAAAGTTAATTTAGAAATCAATGTTAAGGATAAAAGTTTTTAATTAAGATATTGTAGTTCAAATTTGAATGATAAAAACTACAATAAAATTAAATAATGTTTAAAAATATAATCCTGTTTAGCTTTTTAAACTAACAATTGCCTTGAATCTTGCTGTTAAAACGCATTTTTTCTAAAGAGTTATAATTATGCTGCTCGAATGAAAAAATGTATTTTTTTTTGATGCTAAATGTCAAATTAGTCGTTGGACTATAGATAACTATTGTATTTTGCCTAAGATTGTTGATTGTTAAATACTATTTAACAATCAACTCTGTTTTTATGCCAATCAAAAGATCTTCGATTACAATGCGCTTATTTGTTGATTGCATTTGTTAACGAAGCTAATCAAGATGCGCATCATGATCAAAAATGAGATTTCATTATCGTTTTTTGCTAAAATAGGCAGATCCATACTGATTAACTGGCCTTTTAAGCATATTTATAAAGAACTTCAAAAAGCCAGGCGACTCAATACATTCCGTTCAAGGTTTGTAAATATGTCTGTCCACGATCTGGGTACCCCATTATCGAATATTAAACTCAGTATTGAGATTTGTAAAATGCTATTGGATAATAAACCGGATCAAAAAAAATTAGATAGGGTTACAGAGAAGTTAGATCATATTCTTGCCGAAACCGATAGAATCTCGACCATGATCAACGCTTTGTTTGAGGTAAATAATAGCGAAGATTGCCGATTGCCTTATCTGCCAGATACTGTTCGGTTCAATGATTTTATTTATAGTTATCTGGAAAATTATGGGAGGGAGATAGTTGGCGAAAGAAACTTGCAAATCTCTCTTTTTACAGATGATGCCATGGTATTCATAGACCCTGCTTTAATGACGAGTGTTATTGAAAACATCATCAGTAATGCTGTAAAATACTCACCCGATGATACTCCAATATCTATTCGCACCAAAGATCTGCATGATCATGTGTTATTGGAAGTAAGGGATCTGGGCATAGGGATTTCAGCAGACGATAAACCTTTTCTTTTCCAGGAGTTTTTCAGGGCAAAAAACGTCGGAAAAATTCCCGGCTCAGGCCTCGGATTGTCAATTGCTAAAACCTATGTAGAAATGAACCATGGAACAATAGAAATTGAAAGCATCGCTAACAAAGGCACTATTGTTAAAATTACTTTAGCAAAGTTAATTGAATAGATACTGCACCCAAAGTCTTTCTGCTAATTTTTAATATTGAACTTCAATCAAAATTTAATATTTAATTATGTCTATCAAATCAAGGCTAAGGATAATTATTAAGCTTATCCGCTATCTTTTTATAAAAAATGTTGATTCGTGGTCTGAGGTAGAGAATAAAGTATCATTAAAAATTATTATTTTCATTCTGCCAGATGATTAAAAAGCGTTGATTTAACACCATTAGATATTGGTATTTAGCTCTGATAGATAAAGCAAATCATTTATTGATCATCTAGCTAAATTTGATTGGAAAGTACTTTTGAAATAAGCGCTGCTTTTGAGTTGACATTAAATTTAATGTAAATGTTTTTAAGATGTTGATTAATCGTAGTAGGCTTCAATCCAAGTTTTATTGCTGCACCTTTGTAGGATAAACCCTCTATTAGACATTCTGCAACCTGTTTTTCTCGGGGAGTTAAAGTCTCAAATTCCTTTTCTTTCTTTTTGTGCAGTTGGCCAATGTATTCGAATATTTTTTTTATAGCCAATGGACTTGTTGCTACACCACCTGATTTGTAGGTATCCAAAGATAGCTTAATTTCATTCAAAGGCATTCCTTTTACCAGATAACCGAGTGCACCACTTTGCACCGACTTAATGATATATTCAACATCCTTATAGGCTGTTAGCATAACAATAATTACCTTTGGATAATATTTTTTAAGGATAGGAATCGCATCTATTCCAGAAATATCCGGAAGATTAATATCCAGCAATATGATATCGGCGTTAAAAGAACTGTCTTTATTGCTCTTTTCAAAAATGCCGAAGCTCTTAAAAGCAAAACTAACCTGATACTCTTCCTGCAGATCAAAATAATCATTATAATTTCTAAGAAGATATTCGTTATCTTCAATGATTCCGATTTTTGTTATTTTTTGAGACATGGGATGTGACAGAAATATTGCAAGGATTAGATTTTTAAGGAAAACAGAAAATTATCCAGCAAATTGCTGGTGCTGAGCATTTGTGCTTTAATGTCAGAGTAGTATTCGCTTTTGTTTCTTCCTGCTGTATTTGTTTTAGAACTCATCATTTCCAGAAGTTCAATGCTGGATAAAATTCCGGCGTGGGCGGAATTGATGTCATGCAGAAAATCTTTTAATAGCTTAATTCTTCTTATTTGTTGTTCATTTTCGTCGCTTAAATGTTTGAGCAAAGTATTTTGCTCTTCTCTCCATTTGGTAATGTCGATAAATGTTCCCCATACCATACTACTATTTGTATACTTATCATTTTTAAGTAGGTTGGCGGTTACCCATTTAAAAGAATTTATCGTCTTTATTTTTAATTCGATATTCAAACTTCGCTGTTGATTGCTAAACATAAAATCTTTGATTTGTTTAATTTGTTCTTGGTCTTCAAGGTAGGAGAAGATAGATTGCTGAAGTGAATATTGGATATCATATCCAGAAAGATAAGTCCAGGGATTATTTAGTTTAATGAATTTACCGGTTGAATCAAGATTAAAAACAACCTCTGTCAAAAGATGGTTAATCTCGTTTTCCAATTGCATCCTTAAATCAAGTCCCGTTGCCCTCATATTTTCAACATTTCCCCTTAGTTTACTCATATCTGTTGTATATGGCATGATTATTCGTGAATTATAAAATCTTAAATGAACGTGTAGATCGCCATTTTTTTTGTAAACGTAATAATGGTATTTGATCTTCCATGATGCGTGTGCTATTTTCTTTTAATAGGATAGACATTAGTTATAAACTAAACCATTATATTTTGAAGGCAATTCAGAAATACCGCAATGGATTTTTTAGCTCAAATCACATTAAAATTGATAGTTCTAAATCTTGGCGTGCAAAAAAAAATATAATACTGGTTGAATAGAAAAATAGTTTATACCTCAAAGAAAGGTGAATGGCGTATATTCTGTGTTACTTATTTAAGGGATATTAACAGGAAGAAAGACTTTTTTTTTAGAACTATTTTATATTACATTCTAGTAGCTATTATAGCAATTATGTTTAGCTAATTGATAATAATTAGTATTGTCAATTCTAGTTTGGTAGAAATGACTAATTATATTTTTGATTACTTTTGGGAATCAATCTAACTTTAATTACTAACTTAATAGTAATAATCTGCGGAGAATAAGTTTTGAGAAATCTCTATCTCCTTTTTCCTTGAAACATAAATACAGCCCTAATATTATCGAATATTAGGGCTGTATGTGAAGTTGATTTACATTAAGACTGTATCTGTGATGTGCATAAAAATATCTGGTAGCCTATTGGCTTCCTGTATATATTTTTATATCAGTATTATAATTTTAGTGCTTATAAGGCAGCCAAAAGAAATCATTCTTATGCCTGCTTTAAATTAAATTTTAGAGGATAGTAATGCATTTCTGCATGTGAGTGAAAATCTGGTTATAAGATAATAAGACTATTGGTCGGTATCTTTAATACATCTTATTGAAAAGCCATATTTCATAAATACCGGATCTCTTTGGATATTGGCAAAAGCCTGGAAAACCCTCGAACTCCAGTGATACATTTCAAAACTGCCCTGGGTGGTCCAATAATAACCATTACTCTGGCGCATATAGAAATTTCCATTCACATCTCGATAGCCACCGGGGCGTGCAGAAAAGCCAGTTGAGTTGGTTCCTGTAGTAGGCGATGGTAGCCAGTGTAAATTTCCCGCTTCTTTTAATAAAGTGGCTGCGATGGTATCAGAACCAATAAATTGCAACAGTTCGTTTAGGTCCGTTTCAGTAGGGATTCGCCAACCTTTAGGTGCAATTTCTCTTTTATCGCCAATGCAGTACCAGTTATAGAGCAAGCCATAATCTTTAATATTAGAATTTTCCAGGTTATAGGCGCTATAGGCCGGAAGATCAGTGGCTTTCCACCCTGTCTTCGTATCCTGTTGTGCAATAGTATCGCCATTTCTAAATCTGGTGGTTTTCAGGTTTTCTACCATCCAGGTTTGTTTCCCAATTTGAACACTATGGTAAATGTTGCCATCAATATCTGTAAAGGTATCGCTGTTCCCACAGCCATAAACAATTGTAATGAATAGGAAAGAAATCAGGTAGGCGATGTTTTTTATTAAAAAAATCTTCATATTCTAAAATTGACAGGTCGAACTATTTCATGTTGAAAAAGGCAATCTCACCTTCATTTTCATAAATGATAATGTTATCCTGCTCCAGTTTTTTAATCAGGAATCCATTTTTTTGAAGCAATAAAGAACTGGTGGATGGTTTTACGATATCCGTACGTCCGGCTGGTTTGATTTCAATGCAGAAGTCTACACCTGTTTTTTCCAAAAGGCCAATTGTAAAAGGCGAAAGCCAGTAGCGATATTGGCGACCATCGGATAGGGCAATGGCTACCTTAAGCACATCATGATCTCGAACAATATACCCGAAGTCACTCTTCTGATCGTTGTTAATATCAGTTGTAGCGGTAGCAGGTAGCGTTTCTGCATCATAAAAATCCCAGAATAAAGGCGCATAATCTGATTTTTTGATCGGTACCAGGTTTGGATATTTTTGCTGCAAACTTTTAACTATTTTCTCTGGAAAAGTATAAGCAGCATTATAAACGGGAACAGGCTTAACAGTTTTTTCTGCGTTGTTTTCAGATGGGACATGACAGCCTATGCTCAGTTGAATCAGAATAAAATAAAGAACAAAAGAAAATGCTACACTTTTGAGATTAAATAAGCGGCAAATTAAATACCGCCTATTTAATAATTGGATCTTACCAACTGCCATTTGTAGCGGTGTAGGTTTGTCCGTTAACTTTTGTACTGCAATTTACCGCATTTTGATGTTGTACGTTCGGGTGTCCATTACTTACTGTACCTGCTAAAACTTTGGTATTAGTTGCATCCTGTAATAAAATTCCTTGTATAGCAGTATTGGCGATATCTACGGTGTTCACTGTGCAGCCGTTACTGCCTGTAACACTAAAAAAACCACGGCCACTACCACGTGAATAAACTTTTGCACAGGTAATGTTTGGACCATTGCTATTGGCGCAGCGAAAGGTAGCATAGCCGGTAACCGAACCAGTGGTGCTATTATTGGTGCCGGTAACTGTGCCTACAGTGCCATTTTTCGACTGATTAAGTAAAACACCACAGGCTGCATTATTGCTCGATGTAACATTGCCGATGCTGAAACCATCAAGTCCATAGGTTTCGATAGAATTATCGCCGCCCGTAATGTTAATGGTTCCGCTTACTGTTAGGTTGCTGGTAGAACCTGAGCTGTTATCCACCCTGATCCCCAGGCCGAGATCTGTTGCAGGAGGTGAAATATTCATGGTAATGTTGCTGATGTTCATACCCGTGCAACCTTTAAACCAGATGCCATATCGTGGCTTGCCCGTTACTTTTAGATTTTTAACTTCGATATTTGATTTTCGATCTGCCCATACAGGGATAATTAGCGCATCGCCACTATTTGCATTAAAAGTATTACCAGAAAAATCAAGACCGGTATTGCTTGCCATGTTTACATATTTCAGCGATCCACCCGAACTTCCTGATGCTCCGGAGGTGCGAATCGTTACCCATTCTTTAACTGTTCTTCCGGAAGAGAGTCCGTTTATTGCAGCTTGGATTGCTTGAATGTAATTGGTGCCCGTGTATTTATTTACGCCATTTACAGTGGCTGTAAAGTTTCCCCCAGTGCCGGTAACCTCTCCTGATGACGTCGCTGCGGTTGCGGCGGCGGTAGCCATTAATTTCGATTGATTACTGAAGGTTGCCAGTTCTGAGGGATCCTGCAGATTGTCGGATTTCTTGCACCCGTTTAAAGAAAATAAAAGCATAAAAACAGCCAGGCCTTGCCAGGTTACTTTTTGAATTTTTTGATTCATGTGAGTTTTATAATTTGGTTTACTCAAATCTATTAACCTTTAATTTACAAACCGTCATGTACAGTTATGTCTATTAAAAAATACATTCTTGTTTTGTGTGAAAAGTCTGTAACGCCTCGTTTAACCATACTAATATTTAGTGAACGTTTTAGCATTTAACATTGATCAAAGAAAGGAACCAGGTTTCAGTTTATGTGTATATTTTGCATTAAAAAATTATTAAATCTTTTCATAGAAACTAAGTTGTAACTTATTTGTATCTATTTCTGCTGGATTGGAGCACTTTGATAATTGAATTTGAAAGCCCATCGTTTGCTTTATAAAAATAAAAACGCACCTTTGCGAATCGCTAATAGAGGTTAAGGCATGTAGTAAAATAAATAGTTGTTTATGGAAGAATTGGTTGTAGAAGAGGTTCGGGAAATACTCGAAAGAGAGGATGATAAAGCGTTAAAGCAATATCTGGATGAGCTCAATATCTCTGATGTTGAAGCTTTGATTGACGAACTTCCCCAGTGTGCAGCTAAATTTATCGATACCATTTCACTTAACCGGGCAGTAAACGTTTTCAGAATTCTTGATTTCCCTACCCAGGAAAGGATCATTAAAAAACTTTCAGGCAATAAACTGAATCAAATCATTAAAGATTTGCCTCCTGATGATCGTACAGCACTTTTCGGAGAAATGAAGGGCGATGTAGTGAAAAAAATGATTTCATTGCTGCCTTCAGAAGAACGAAAAGAATCACTGGCACTTCTTGGTTATAATGAATATAGTATCGGCCGCTTAATGACTCCGGATTATATAGCTGTAAAGCCAGAATGGTCTGTAACCAGGGTATTGTCGCACATTAGGCGGTATGGAAAAAACTCTGAAACCATTGATGTGGTTTACGTGATTGACAAAGACGGAATTTTACTTGATGACATCAGAATCAGGGAAGTATTACTCGCCGATCCGGATGCGATTATTGGAGAACTTACCGATAAACGGTTTATTGCTTTAAAAGCGAATGATCCACAGGAAGATGCCATTAATATCTTTCGGATGAATAACCGGGTAGCTTTACCTGTTGTTGATGAAAATAATATCCTGCTTGGTATTGTAACCGTTGATGATATCCTTTGGATTGCCAATGAAGAGTATACTGAGGATATGCACAAAATAGGCGGTACCGAAGCATTGGATGAGCCCTATCTGGATACCTCTATTTTCAATCTGGTTAGAAAAAGGGTAGGTTGGTTAGCGATTTTAATGCTTGGAGAAATGCTCACCGCAACAGCCATGGGTTTTTTTGAAGGACAGATTCATAAAGCTACGGTTTTGGCTTTGTTTATTCCATTGATTATTTCATGTGGGGGAAACAGTGGTTCACAAGCCTCCACCTTAATTATACAGGCCATGGCGCTTGGAGAAGTAACCATTAAAGATTGGTGGCGGGTAATGCGTAGAGAACTTACTTCTGGCTTTTTATTAGGTTTTTGTTTAGGTATTATTGGTTTTGCAAGAATCTTTTTCTGGCACTTAGCCTGGCCTAATGCTTATGGCGAACATTGGGTATTAATTGCGCTTACCATTAGCGTTTCACTGGTTTTCGTGGTGCTATGGGGATCTTTAAGCGGATCAATGTTGCCAATCATCTTGAAAAGACTTGGCGCCGATCCTGCAACTTCATCAGCCCCTTTTGTAGCAACGTTGGTAGATGTTACCGGCCTGATTATATATTTCAGTTTTGCTTTACTATTTTTAAAAGGCGTTTTACTTTAAACTCATATTATGCAAAATAAAATCACAACCCTGTTTACTGATATTGGTGGCGTATTATTAACCAATGGATGGGATAGACATGCCAGGGGAGAGGCTTCTGTATTGTTTAATCTCGATTCTGTAGATCTCGAAGAACGTCATCACCTCACTTTCGATACCTATGAAGTTGGAAAGTTAACGCTCGATGAATACCTGGAACGCATTGTGTTTTTTAAGGAACGCACATTTTCTTATGACGATTTTAAAGAATTTATGTTCAAAAAATCATTGCCTTATCCGGAAATGATCAGGTTGATCTGTGATTTGAAAAAGAAATATAACCTGAAAGTTGCTGTAATTAGCAATGAAGGAAGAGAACTGAATCAGTACCGCATTAATACTTTTAAGTTAAATGAGTTTGTTGATTTTTTTGTTTCTTCAAGTTTTGTGCACTTCCGTAAGCCAGATGCAGATATTTTTAAGGTAGCTATTGATATCTCACAAAGTGATGTGGAAACGAGTTTGTACATTGATGACCGGATGCTTTTTGTTCAGGTAGCAGAAGGTTTGGGCTTAAAAGGAATTCACCATACCACTTACGAAGATACGAAAGCGCAGCTGGCATCTTATGGATTAGAGGTTTAACAGATAAGAGTTGTTAAATTTATCGAATAAGAGTTACTAACTTTCTGTGCTATCGTGCCATAAAAAGTTAGTAACTCTGGATTTTATTTAAACATTAAACCTGAAGTGCATGATGTCTCCGTCTTCCACTACGTAAGTTTTACCTTCAACACCTAATTTACCAGCATCTTTACATGCATTTTCAGATCCTAAGGTTACGAAATCATTGTATTTAATTACTTCCGCACGGATAAATCCTTTCTCGAAATCAGTGTGGATAACTCCAGCAGCCTGAGGCGCTGTAAAACCTTTCGTAATCGTCCATGCACGAACTTCCTGTACACCTGCCGTGAAGTAAGTGTAAAGATTTAATAATTTATAGGCCGCACGGATCAGTTTATTAACACCAGATTCATCTAAACCTAAATCAGCTAAAAACTCCTGGCGCTCTTCGTAGCTTTCCAGTTCTGCAATTTCTGATTCAATTTTAGCAGAAATTACCAAAACTTCGGCACGCTCATCAGCCACGCTTGCTTTTACCAAATCCACATATTTGTTGCCAGTTACTACAGAAGCCTCATCTACATTACAAACGTACATTACAGGCTTTTGAGTTAATAAACCCAAGTCTTCAATAAAGTCAAAATCATCCTGTGCCAAAGCAGCCGTACGGATCGATTTACCGTTTTCTAAATGTGCTTTAACAACGGTTAAAATTTCGTAGGTACGTTTAGCATCTTTATCACCACCCGTTTTAGCCATTTTCTCTACTTTTTGAATCCGTTTATCAACGGTATCCAAATCTTTAAGCTGTAATTCTGTATCAATAATCTCTTTATCACGAATCGGATCTACAGAACCATCAACATGGATTACGTTTCCATCATCGAAACAACGCAAAACATGGATAATGGCATTTGTTGCACGGATATTTCCTAAAAACTGGTTGCCTAAACCTTCACCTTTTGATGCACCTTTAACTAAACCAGCAATATCTACAATCTCAATGGTATTCGGTTGTACTTTATTTGGCTTAACCAATTCTGCCAGTTTAGTTAAGCGGTCATCAGGAACTGTAATTACGCCAACATTTGGTTCAATAGTACAAAAAGGGAAGTTTGCCGCTTGCGCTTTTGCGTTTGATAAACAGTTAAAAAGTGTCGATTTCCCTACGTTTGGTAAACCAACTATACCACATTGTAATGCCATTTATATTATAGTCTATAGTGTTTTGCAAAAATTAATTATTTTTAAGCGTTTCTAGTCCGTCGTTGTTCGTTTTTCGTCGATCGTTGTTCGTCCAGCGTTTTTCGTTCATCGTTTATGGTTGTCCATTTTCCCTTCCCCATTCTCCATTTTCTTTCCGCTTTCCGCTTTCCGCTTTCCGCTTTCCGCTTAAAAATCGGGCAAAGATAAGCTTTTAAACTGTTTAATTAAAGCTGCTAATTTGTCGTAAAGGGATATTTTATCTAAGTTTATCGAAAATTACAGATTATAAATATGGAAGATTTAGAAAACGAAGTGCCGCAGGAAGTGAAATTGATTGTAACGGAGGAAATGCGGAGCTATATTTATGATATCACCAAATGGGCAAAATTTTTGTCGTTTGTAGGGTTCGCGCTCGCCGCGCTGTTGGTTTTAGTTTCATTTAGCGTTTCATCACTTTTAGGAAGTAATCCTGCATTGGCAAAACAGTTTGGTGCGTTAGGGCAAAGCGGCTCAATAGCAATAACAATTATATATTTATTATTGGGTTTATTTTACTTCTATCCAAGCCTATTACTTCTCAGAATATCTAATCACGGTAAGCAAGGTGTGTTATTTGGAAGTCAGGAGAGTTTAAACACTGCATTACAAAATGTGAAATCGCTATTTAAATTTTGGGGAATCATTACCATTGTGGTAATTGTTGGTTATTTTTTCTTGATATTTCTGGTTGGAGCCGGAATGGCCGCTGTTTAACCTTTCCAAATAGCCGATATAAAATCATCGCATAACAAAAAAGCCTTTGTTTTTAGCAAAGGCTTTTTTGTTATATTTCTATTTAGAACGAAAAATCGTCGTTTGCTTTTGTATTGTGCTCACCATTTTCAACATATTCATAGCGTTTTTCAACAACATCCTGGTGAGATTTAATGTAATCAACAGTTTCATTTAAGCCTTCGGTAAATTTCTCAAAGTCTTCTTTGTATAAGAAAATTTTGTGCTTTACAAATACGCCGTCTTCTAATCTTTTTTTACTTTCGGTAACTGTTAAATAATAATCACCTGAGCGAGTAGCCTTCACGTCGAAGAAATAAGTTCTCTTGCCTGCTCTTACTTTCTTTGAAAAAACTTCTTCTCTTTCCTTGTTGTCGAATTCTCCCATGGTTGGTATTGATGTTGGTTTTTGGTTTCGGTAAATATAAAGCAAATATTTAAAGTTCAAAATACAATTTCATACAAATTAAATACTTCGTCCTTCTTCCTCCAAAAGTTGATTGTTATAAAGTTCCGTATAACGTGCATTTAGGCTAAGTAATTCACTGTGTGTACCTTGTTCGATGATTTTTCCATTATCCAATACCAAAATCTTATCTGCGTTTTTTATAGTGGAAATTCTGTGTGCAATCAAAATACTGGTTTTTCCCTTCATCATTTTTCCCAGATTTTGCAGAATTTCTTCCTCCGTTTTCGTATCTACAGCCGAAAGGCAATCATCAAATATTAAAATTTTAGGCGATTTTATGAGTGCTCTCGCAATCGATACCCGCTGTTTTTGTCCGCCAGACAACGTTATTCCGCGTTCTCCGAGCATGGTTTCAAACTTTTCATCAAAATCAATAATGTTATGGTAAACCGATGCATTCTTAGCCGCATCATAAACCTCGTCATCCGTAACCTGATCTAAACCAAAGGCAATATTGTTTCTAATGGTGTCAGAAAACAGGAAAACTTCCTGTGGAACAAAGCCAATCTGGGTTCTAAAGTTCTTTAAATTCAGCGACTTCAGGTTTTTTCCATCGGCGGAGATGGATCCATCCTGAACGTCGTACATCCGCATCATCAAATTAGCTAAAGTAGATTTTCCAGACCCGGTTTTACCGATAATGGCTACAAATTCTCCTGCTTTGATCTCAAAATTTAGATTTTTCAGTGCCTGGATGCCGGTATCAGGATAAGTAAAACTAACATTTTCGAACTTTAAATTACCCGTTATTTCTGTGTCGTCTAGTTCGTTCGATTCAATGTCTGATGGAATGTCTAAAAATTCGTTAATTCTTTTCTGTGAGGCAGCAGCCCGTTGAATGAGTGAGGTAACCCAGCCCAGCATGGTAACCGGGAAGGTAAGTTGGTTAATATAAATGATGAATTCTGCAATATTTCCGGTCGTGATGCTCCCATTCATTACCTGGATACCGCCGATATAAATGGTTAAAATAGTACTTAAGCCAATTAAAAGTAACATGGTTGGATAAAACAACGCAGAAACTTTTACCAAACTCATCGAGTCTTTCTTGTATTCGTTGCTTTGAATCTCGAACATGTTCCTGGTATAATCTTCCCGAACATAAGATTTTATAATCCTAATCCCCGAAAAGCGCTCTTGCACAAAACTGGAAAGCTCAGAAAGTCGTTCCTGAATTTTACCACTTTTCTTAAAAATCAATGTGTTTACATAATATATGATGATCACCAGAAAGGGGAGGGGCAATAAACAATAAATTGCCAGTTTGGAGTTTACATCAAACATAGACCAAACAATCAGTACTGATAAAACAAAAGTATTGATGGTATACATTATGGCTGGGCCAACATACATCCTAACCCGGTTTACATCTTCAGTTGCCCGGTTCATCAGGTCGCCTGTGTTATTCCTTCTGTAAAAACCTAAACTCAACTCCTGGTAATGCTGATAGATATCGTTTTTCATGTCGAATTCGATATGCCTCGACATTAGAATTATGGTTTGACGCATAAAAAACAGGAATAAGCCCCTCATGATATAAAGTGCAATCACTAAAAAACCAAAATAAAGAAGGTTGCTGCTAAATATACTGTAGATGATTTCTTGTCGCTCAAAGCCCTGAAAAAGGTTATAGATCTGTACATTTTCAGTAATTAAATCTACCGCATAACCGATTACCTGTGCTGGTACAACGCCAAAAATATTGGAAATGATCACAAAAATACTTCCAGGAATAATCCACCATTTATATTTTAGAAAATATTTATTTAGTCTGCGCAGATGTTTCATGTAATACAAACTTAGATAATTTTGTTATTTCAACCCGAATAATTATTCAATATACAGGCTTATAAAACTGAATAGGTTTACAGTAGCTTCTTATAAGGCTAAAGTAAATATCAAATCGATTAATTATTGCCAGATATGCTTTTGATAAATTAAAACTTGATTAGCGAAAGATTAGAATGAAATTAATTTCGTTATAGTTACTGAAAATACACGCATTAATGGTTTTTTTATTTTAATTTTGTAGCAAGTTAGCCGAACGTTCATATGCCAGCAAATTCTTCGTCAGATTCATCAATTTTAGAGCAATTAAGTGCTTATGGGCACAAGAAATTGGTTTTTTGTAATGATCCTGACACAGGTTTAAAGGCAATCATAGCCATTCACGATACCACTCTGGGGCCAGCTTTAGGCGGAACACGCATGTGGAGTTATGCTACTGAAGGAGAAGCTTTAGAAGATGCCTTGCGTTTATCCAGGGGAATGACGTATAAGGCTGCTATTACAGGATTGAATCTGGGTGGTGGAAAGGGCGTAATTATTGGTGATTCCAGAAAAGATAAAACTGAAACACTAATGCGCAGCTATGGCAGGTTTATTAAAAACCTGAATGGCGAATTCATTACCGCAGAAGAAATGGGAACCAATACGAAGGATATGGAATATATCCGGATGGAAACCAATCATGTTACCGGCGTGCCCGAGTCTATTGGCGGTGCCGGAAATCCTGCTCCATTTACTGCTCAAGGTGTTTATTTAGGAATCAAAGCCAGTGTTAAAGAGGTTTTTGGAACAGATATGCTTGCCGGAAGAACCATTGTAGTGCAGGGAATAGGAAACGTTGGAGAACATTTGGTTGCACTGCTTAGAAAAGAAAATGCCGAGGTATTAATTAGTGATATTAACCAGGAGCAACTTACCTATGTTGCACGAAAGTACAAAGCGAAACCAATAGAAGCGGATAAAATTTTCGGTATCGATGCCGATGTTTATGCACCTTGTGCAATGGGGGCCACCGTGAACAATAAAACCATAGCGCGGATGAAATTTGCAATTATTGCAGGTTCTGCAAATAATCAGCTTAAAGATGAGGTTCTGGATAGTGAATTGTTATTGAAAAAAGGAATTTTGTTCGCGCCTGATTACCTTATTAATGCAGGAGGACTAATTGCCTGTTATTCTGAGTTAACAGGTTTTGGTAAAAAACGAACTGTTCAGCTTACTGAAAATATTTACGATGCCACAAGGAGCGTAATTAAGTTGAGTAAGTCTGAAAAAATATCAACAAACATTGCTGCAAATCGAATTGCTGAAAAACGAATTGCCGACATTAAAAAAATTAAATCATCATATTAATAATTATTAACAACAGGTTTTATAAACCGCACTCGTTCTTACATTCATGTTAAACAGAAGGCACTTAAGAATCAAAGCTTTGCAAAATATTTTTGCTTGGCAGATGGCAGACAAAAAAGACATTAAAGGAGATTTAAAACTTTTAATGCAAAGCATCGACAGCGTGTATGAAATGTACATCTGGATGTTATCGCTCATGGTAGAAGTGACCGAGTTCACTGCCAACGACGCCGCAGAGCGGGCGAATAAACACTTAAAAACAGCAGACGATTTAAACCCAAATTTGAAATTGTTGCATAATAAGTTTAGTGTTTTAATGCAGCAAAACCCTGAATATGTATCAGCGGTTAAGAAATACAAAGTTGATTGGGGTTTCGATCCGGAGATTCGTAAAACGGTATTCAATTCTTTAAAAGCATCTAAAGAATATGCGGATTATCTGGTAGATCCTAACGAAAGTTTGGAATCATCGAAAGATATTATTAAATATATTTTCAGAAAAATCATTCTGAAAAACCAGGCTATTATTCAGGTTTTTGAAGAGAAATTTATCAACTGGCAAGTTGATCACGAAGTGATGAAAGGCATGGTTGCTAAAACGTTGAAAAATTTCACTTTTGATGATCCTTTCAAAAATAAGTTGACTGAAATTAGTGCCGACTGGACGGAAGACAGCAAATTTGTACAAGATTTATTTGTACATACTTTGCAAAATGACGTGAAGTATCAGGAAATGATTGCGGAGAGAACTAAAAACTGGGAATCTGAACGGATAGCTTTAATGGATACAATCTTAATGAAAATGGCTATTTGTGAGCTGCTTAATTTCCCCTCAATTCCGGTTAAAGTAACCATCAACGAATATTTAGAGTTATCAAAAGATTACAGTACACCGAAGAGTAATTCGTTTATAAACGGTATTTTGGACAAAATTTTAGGCGATCTGAAGAAAAACAATACCATCAAGAAAATTGGTCGCGGGTTAATAGAAGAGTAATTATGAAAAAGGTATTCATTCTCGCCATTGCTGCATTGTCTTTTACAGCATGTCGTAATGCAAATAATTCAACTGCAGAAGTTGCTGGTTCGAACAATAAAACAGTTGTTTCACCTGATGCACCTGTAATCGTATTTGAAAGAGAGATTTTCGATTTTGGGAAGATAGCACAGGGAGAAAAGGTAAATCACGAATTTAAATTCAAAAACACTGGAAAAAGTCCGCTGATCATATCAAATGCAACGGCAACTTGTGGTTGTACTGTTCCAGAGTTTCCAAAAGAACCAATTTTGCCTGGTAAAGAGGGTGTAATCAAGGTGACCTTTAATAGCCAGGGCAAAGAAGGAATGCAGGATAAGGTGATTACTGTAAATTCTAATGCAAACCTGGCAACAGCAAGCGTACACTTGGTAGGCGATGTTCGTGTGGCAAAATAAAAAGTAAGGCTAATTTTTAGCCGATTAAATGTTAACATACAAATCAAATAAATAAGAAATGACATCAACAGTAATTTTACAGGCAGCAGGTGGAGGCAACATGCTAACTACGATTGTACCAATGGTTTTAATCATGGTAGTATTCTACTTTTTCATGATCCGCCCGCAAGTTAAAAAAGCTAAAGAGCATAAAAAATTAGTAGCTGAATTGAAAAAAGGCGACAAAATCATCACTACTGCTGGTATCCACGGACGTATTGCAGATATGAATGATACTACGTTTTTAATAGAAGTAGAAGGTGGTGTTAAAATTCGTTTTGATAAATCAGCAGTTTCTTTAGATGCAACCAAAGCAGCAACCGCACCTGCGAAAGTTTAAAACATTCACTTACAATGGAAAACCGTCGTTCACCAGAGCGACGGTTTTTTTGTTTAAACTTTAATGAGAAATGTACAGCATTTTCTGAAAATGTAAAACTTCAAGATCAGGAACTTCTTTTAAGTCTTTGCATCATTTCTATTTGAGCACCTGTTTACTTTTGCTACATTTGGCAATATTGTTGTAAATTGTTTCGCATCGATAGTCAATTAGATCATAAAATATGCCTTTTATTAGATTAACCCAAATAGAGAAAAGACGTGTGTTTACACTCTTGGCTTGTTTGTTTCTGGCAATTGCAGCATGGCTTTTTATGGCATTAAACAACAAATATATTTATACAGCCAAAACAGTTTTGGTTTTTAAAAATACGCCCATCCGCCGAGCATTTTATCCTTTACAATCAGATACTGTAGATTTGCAGGTAGAGGGAACTGGTTGGCAATTATTGTTTTCACGCTTAAGGATCAGCCCACCTTCCATATCGGTTAGCCTTAGTCAGCTCAATACAAAAGATTTTATTACGTTCTCCGATCAATTATATAACGTAAACCGGCAGCTTGAAAGCACGCAAAAAGTGATTTCTGTAAAGCCGGATACCCTGTATTTTGATTTTACTAAGAGAACGGTTAAAAAGGTTCCTATAAATCTGATAAGTAAATTGGATTTTATTAGCCAGTATGGAGTATCGAGTGATATCATTTTGAACCCAAAATACGTAAAGGTTGCAGGGCCTGCCGAAGAATTAAGTAAAATAACTTTCTGGCCAACGGATACTTTGAAATTGAGTAAAATTCAAGGTAGTACTACCGTTCGGGTAGGTTTGCAACATAGCATTCATAAAAATGTGAGTATTTATCCATCATCCGTTGAAGTTAAATTACCTGTAGATGAGTTTACGGAAAAAACGATTGAAGTACCATTAAAGATTAGTAATAATAAGAATTACAACAACATCCGGTTGTATCCTAAAAAAGTAAAGGTTACTTTTTTAGTTGCATTGGGTAACTATAGTCAGGTGAATGAAAATTTTATCTCTGCAATGGTAGACGTTAACGAATGGCGGGATCTGGCTCATAAGCAGTTTACGGTAAAGATCACTGCATTTCCCGATTATTGTAAACTGATTAGTATCAATCCATCAAAGGTAGATTTTGTAGTAGAAAAATAATGTATAAAGTAGGTATTACAGGTGGAATAGGCAGTGGCAAAACAACAGTATGCAAAATTTTTGAAGTTTTAGGCATCCCGGTATTTTATGCTGATACTGCAGCTAAACAAATCATGGTATCAGATCCATTGCTGGTTGCAGGCATCACGTCCACGTTTGGTGCAAAAAGCTATACTCCAGATGGTAAACTCAATAATAAACACCTGGCTGAAATTGTTTTCAATAATGAAGCAGAACTGGCTAAACTCAACGCTTTGGTTCATCCCGCTGTATTCAGGGCATTTGAAAATTGGGAAAATCAATTTGATTCTACAGTACCTTATACATTGAAAGAAGCCGCGCTACTATTCGAAAGTGATTCTTATAAAATGTGTGATACTTCTATTCTTGTTACTGCCCCCTTTGATTTAAAGTTAGCCAGGGTAATGCAACGGGATCAGGTTTCTGCAGATCAGGTGAAAGCCAGAATGGATAAGCAAATGACCGATGAAGAGAAAGCAAAAATGGCCGATCATTTTATCTTTAATGATGAGAAACAATCTATCATTGAGCAGGTTTTGGCTTTGCACAAACAATTTCTAAAACAAGCAACAGATACGCTGATTTCAGAATAAAAAGTACCTATTTAATAATGAAATTTAAAAATATAATCTGCGATCTTTGGCATCTTTTTATCATAAAATTCTTACCTATTCTTAAATCTTATAAATGATTTTAGACGATTTTATCACCATCACACCAACTGGTTTATATTGTGTATATGGAGATTTCTATTTAGATCCACAACAGCCGGTAACAGAAGCTGTGGTTTCTCACGCACATGGAGATCACGCTATTGGTGGAAGTCAGAATGTGTACTGCACAGCGGCCACCGAATCATTTATGAAACACCGTTACCGAAAATTTGCAGCTGTAGATTTTCACATCAAAACCTATCATCAGTCATTCAAGATTAAGGATGTTATCATTACTTTCTACTCTGCCGGACATATTTTAGGTTCTGCACAGGTGCTGATGGAGTATCAGGGCATAAAGTACCTTTATACAGGAGATTATAAAATTGAACCCGATCAAACCTGCGAACCTTTTGAGTTTGTAAAGGCTGATGTTTTAATTACAGAGAGCACATTTGCGAATCCCGATACCAAACATCCATCACCAATTGATGAGATTAAGAAGTTAAATGCAACCAATGCCAATATCATGTTGGGTGCTTATGCATTAGGGAAGAGCCAAAGAATTATTCAATTACTTAATCAATATTGTCCGGAGAAAAATGTGATGGTTCACCACAGTATCATGCCTTTTGTGAAAATTTATGAAGATTATGGAATGAAACTGGGGAACTATAAAATGTACGACAGAAAGGTGATGAAAAATATTCATGAGCAGCAGGTTTACATTGTTCCGCCTATGGTTTTCCACAGTTATCATAAAGCTATTAATGTGGTTCGTGCTTTTGCTTCCGGGTGGAAAAACCTGCAACAGCAAAATGGCATTTCATTGTATATTTCTGATCATGCCGATTGGGATGCAATTCTGGAAACCATAGAAAAAGTTGCACCACAACAAGTATGGACATTGCATGGTGATGGCACACAACTAAAAGACCATTTTAAAGATCGGTTGGAGGTTAAAATATTGAACTAAGTGACAGGATTTGATAGGAATTTCATCATTTTCAAGATAAACAAATAGCTAGCAACCAATCATTCATTCATTTACACATCAATAATCCACACATTCAAAACTCACTCATTCATTCAATCCCCCACTCATTCAAAATTTAAACATGAAAGAAGGCGAAGATTTTTATTTCAATGAAGATGGCCTGATGGTTTTTACTGAAGCTTACCATTTAAAGCGTGGCTCTTGCTGCAAGAATAAATGTAAGCATTGCCCATGGGGATATGGGAAAAAGAAAGAGAAAAAATAAGTGATTGCTTATATCTGTCAATAGCTAAACCTAACATACTGGTAGATATCTTTTAGCTTGACATTGAAACCGAGGCTAAAAAAGTTTAAACTTTCATCTACATTTTTATATTCATTTAGTTCCCAGTTTTGATTCTCATTGATGTGAAAAGCTTCAACCGAAACGGCTGTAGAATCGATCATGATGTATTCTTTTAGTGATGGAATATCTTTATAGAGGTTAAATTTTTTACCCTTGTCGTAATTTTTGGTTGAAGGAGATAGAATTTCTATGATTACTGTCGGCAGAATTGAGGTGTCTTCGTCAAATTCGCTATGTATTAAGCCATTACAATAGATAGATGTGTCAGGATAGGTAAATAACGTATTCTTTGGAATAGTCATCCTTTTATCACTCCCATAAGGTCTGCAGGGTTTTTCTTTAAGTTTATTAACAATTTCCCCGAAAACATTACTAAAGATTTCATTATGATTATCACCAGCACCCGACATCGCAAATATCTCACCCTCAAAATACTCGTGTTTTATTGATGATGTCTTTTCCATTTCCAGGTATTCCTCAACGGTATAACGTCTTTTTTGATAGGCTATAGCCGGTTCATTTACAATTTTATCCATGTACTAATTTAAATGATTTATTGTTGAGGTTGAAAAAATTAAACGATTAAACGTTTAAAAACGGATAGTGTTGTAACTGTTTGTTATACAGTTTTTTTCGTGTTGTTGTTTAGCTGTTTAAATGGAGAATAAAATTTTGGTGCCTGATTTTAGATAATAACATGCTGATAGATATCTTTCAGCTCGACATTAAAACCTAGGCTAAAAAAGTTCAGACTTTCATCTATATTTTTATATTCGTTTAACTCCCAATTTTGATTCTCATTGATATGAAAAGCTTCAACCGAAATGGCTGTAGAATCAATCATAATGTATTCTTTCAATGATGGAATTTCCCGGTAAAGTTTAAATTTATGACCTCTATCATATTCTCTCGTAGAGGGCGAGAGAATCTCTATGATAACAGTTGGTAGCAGAACTGTATCTTCATCTTCCTCCATGTGTTTCATTTCGTTGCAGTAAATGGATATATCAGGGTAGGTGAAAAGTGAGTTTTCAGGAATGTTCATTCGCATATCGCTACCAAAAGGCATGCATTTCGAGCCTTTTAGTTTATTGGCTATTTCGGTAAAGAGTTGCGTAAAGATAAAATTATGATTCATCCCGGCACCAGACATAGAAGTAACATCCGGTCTGTGAAGTGGAAAAATCTCACCCTCAAAATATTCGTGCTTTTCTTGTGAAACTTTTTCCATTTCCAGGTATTCCTGAACGGTGTAACGTCTCTTTTCGTAGGCTACAGCAGGCTCATTTACAATGTCATCCATAAAGCAAGATAATCAAAATTATAGATTCTTTTACTGCTATTTTTCCACCGGATAATGATAATTTTAGTGGTGACCTGCAAAAAAACCAATTAGTGCAACACCAATTCCCAATAAAACAGCGATCATTTTACGGAGATTAATTTTATGATCTGCACTGGATTCGAATAATATAGTTGTAGAAATATGGAGGAAAATCCCAATAACCACACCCATAATTTTATTAAAGTAAGCCTCAACGCCGCCGATGCTTCCATTACTTAAGCCCAGGCTCACATAAAATCCCAGCGGTGCCATTATAGCAAAAACGCCAAGGTAGATGATAATGCTACCTTTTTTGAAATGATTTTGCAGTAAAATGCTTCCTAGTGCAAATGCCGCAGGGATATGGTGTAATGATATACCAAAAATTAATTCATTATGCTGTTCTTTTGCCAAAGGCATGCCCTCTAAAAATGCATGCAAACAAAGGCTGATCATGATCCCAAAAGGGAAGATATGCCCGTCGTGATGTTTATGGATATGGCCATGTTCCACCCCTTCAGAAAACTGTTCCAAAAATACCTGCAAAAGAAAACCTACCAGAATAAAGATTCCAATTTCTCTTTTATCTGGTCCGCTGAAGGCATCCGGAATTAAATGCAAAACAGTAATGGCAAATAAATAGGCGCCACTAAAAGAAAGAATCAGTTTAAGCAATTTTGATTTATCACTTTTCACCAGGAAAATTGTGGCTCCCCCCAGGAAGGCACAAAAAAATAATACACAAAATTTCCAGATTTCCATAGCTTAAAAATCAGGTTGTAGTTTTTTAAACATTTTTGAACAGATAAACCCAATTAAGGTTCCGAGTAATGCGCCTGCGGTAACATCTACAGGGTAATGAACACCAACATACACTTGTGCAAAACTTATTATAAAAGCCCAAAATATACCAATTGGTAAAATAGGTTTCCATCGGCTATAAAAAATGCCAATCAGAAAAACAGCAATGGCAAAATGATTGGTGGCATGTGCAGATGGAAAGCTCATGCCTGTACCACAGGGTACACGGTGAATAATCTCGTTGGCCAGACTAAAATCATTGCATGGACGAACTCTTGATACTAACGGTTTGATAAGCCTGGCAGAAATTAAATCACCTGCTGCAAAGGTGAAAAGAAGCATTGCGATAATATAATAGCCTTGTTTTTTATACTGCCTGATGCAGAAGATAACAATAAAAGCGTATAGTGGCGACCAGAAATAGCGATTACGCATAAGTGGCATCAGCCAATCAAAAAAGCCATTGGAAAGCCCACGGTGAATTTTAAGAAACAATTCCAGGTCAAATTGCTGTATGCTCTCTATCATGCTTTTTTACAAATTAGAATCAACCTGTCTGATGTGCATTCATCGAAATCTTCCAATTCATAATTGCCAAATGTTTTATGAATGGTCATTCCTGCTTTCGTCATCATGCGTTCAAAATCTTCAAAGCTAAAGGCCTGCACCCGCTCTTCGAAATTGTAAATCTTTCCTTTATCATCAAAATTAATTTTTTTAATGATTTTTCCTTCAACTACGTTTTTGGTAATATTGAAAGTGATTCCGTCTAATGACTTCACCTCGCAAGAATTGAGATTCCTGATGATTTTTCCGGTGTTGAAATAATCAATAACTAAAATCCCCTCAGTTTTAAGGCACTTTCTGAAAGTTTTCAGGGCATTTACATGCTCTTTCTCTGTGTCGAAATAGCCAAAACTGGTGAAAAGGTTTAAGGCAATATCGAAATAATTGATATAGAAAAGCTTGCGCATGTCGTGCACCAGAAAATGAAGTTTATTATTTTCAAATTGTCTGGCATACTTAATACTTTGTTCTGAAAGATCGATTCCAGTTACATCAAAGCCTTTTTTGTTGAGGTAAATGGAATGCCGGCCTTTTCCACAGGCAATATCCAGCATTTTTGAATCGGTATCCGGATGAAGAAATTCCGTTAGCTTATCAATAAAAAATTCGGCTTCAGCATCATTTCTTTGTTGATAAAGAATATGATAATATGGCGAATTAAACCAATATTGAAACCATTTGCGCTGCATAAAAAAGCTGTTTGTATTTTAAAAAGTTGCAAACTTAGATAAAATTGGATTAACCGCAGAACATTAAATTCACAACCGAAGCCGTTTTAACACTCTTTGAGCAATCATTAAAATAACCAAATTTGCGCAAATATAAGATTTTACTATTGCTTAGAAACGAGTATCATGTTTTTATGCAACAATATTGCAATATTATTGATGTTAAAAAGTAAAATCCACTGAGATGATTTTCAAAAACCATATCAAATTGGCCGAAGTTGGTAAAGTATTTCTACTAAATACATCGTATAAATAGATATAAACTAAATGTAAATTAAGTTTAGTAAGGGCGCTAAAATGGCTGTCGTCTTGTTTTTTTTCTTATTTTTGATGCTTATCATTAAATATAATAAGTGACTTTAATAAAATCGATTTCAGGAATAAGGGGAACAATAGGCGGGCAGGCAGGAAATGGCTTAACGCCGATTGATGTAGTGAAATTTACTGCTGCTTTTGGAAGTTGGGTTATTCAGAAAACAGGGATTAAAAGAATTGTTTTAGGTCGTGATGCCCGTATTTCCGGCGAAATGATTAATCATTTAGTGATTGGCACTTTACAGGGCTTGGGTATAGAGGTGATTGATTTAGGTTTATCAACCACACCAACTGTTGAAATTGCGGTACCAGATGAAAATGCAGGTGGCGGGATCATTTTAACGGCCAGCCATAACCCTAAACAATGGAATGCATTAAAGTTATTAAATGCAGCCGGTGAATTTATCAGCGATGCTGATGGAAAAGAGGTTTTAGACCTTGCCGAAAGTGGTGCATTTGAGTTTGCTGATGTAGATAAATTAGGGAAGGTAATCAATAACGACACCTACCTTCAAAAGCATATAGATAAGGTTTTAGCATTGCCATTGGTAGATGTTGAAGCTATTAAAAATGCAGATTTCAAGATTGTTATCGATTGTGTGAACTCTACCGGTGGTATTTTCATCCCCGCTTTATTAAAAGCGCTGGGTGTTAAAAGAATAACAGAATTGTATTGTACGCCGAATGGTCACTTTCCGCATAATCCGGAGCCACTGCCAGAAAACCTGGGTGATATTGCCAAAGAAGTGCAGAAGCAAAATGCAGATTTGGGCATTGTTGTAGATCCTGATGTTGACCGTTTATGTTTCGTAAACGAAGATGGCAGCATGTTCGGCGAAGAATATACTTTGGTTGCCGTAGCAGATTACGTATTAAAGAATACACCCGGAAATACGGTATCAAATTTATCGTCTACCCGTGCACTACGCGATGTTACTGAAAAGGCAGGTGCTGAATATCATGCTGCTGCAGTAGGCGAGGTGAACGTGGTTAATAAAATGAAAGCTTGCAATGCCATCATTGGCGGCGAAGGGAATGGCGGTATTATCTATCCGGAATCTCATTATGGCAGAGATGCATTGGTTGGAATTGCCTTGTTTTTAACGCATCTGGCTAAGTTCGGTAAGTCGATTTCTGTTTTGAGAGGCAGCTACCCACAATACTATATCTCTAAAAACAAAATTACGCTTACGCCAGAAATGGACATCGACAATTTATTAAAACAAGTTGAAGAGAAGTATAAGAAGCAGCCGCACAGCACAATAGACGGCTTAAAAATTGAATTCGATAAAACATGGGTACATTTGCGACGTTCAAACACAGAGCCAATTATCCGGATTTACAGTGAGGCTGAAAACGAAACCGTAGCAGAAAGCCTGGCAAATAAAATTATTTCTGATATCAAAGAAATACTGCATTTGTAAAATAACATTAAGATCGCTCCAAAAAATAGAATAAAATTAATTCATGAGATCATCTGCAGGGATGAAATCATTTAAATGGTTAGAACACATATGAAAAGGGTTTATTTAGATAATGCAGCTACAACACCATTAGATAAAGAAGTAATTGCAGAAATGAGTAATGTAATGGAGAATTATTTCGGTAATCCCTCTGCCATTCATGCACTTGGACGTGAAGTAAGAACTTTAGTAGAAAAAGCCCGTAAAACTGTTGCTAACCTTTTGGGTGCTTCTCCATCAGAGATTTTTTTTACTTCAGGCGGCACCGAGGCAGATAATACCGCTATTCGTTGTGGCATTTCTGCTTATGGAATTAAACATGCCATTACCTCTAAAATAGAACATCATGCGGTAGAGCAGACTTTAAATATAATGCTCAAAAATGGTGAAATAGATAAGCTGAGTTTTGTTAATATTGATGAAAGGGGCAATATTGATTATGCACATTTAGAGGAATTGTTGCAGAATAATGATCGTACTTTTGTTTCTTTAATGCATGCTAATAATGAATTAGGTACGCTTACCGATATGATTAAAGTGGGTGATATCTGCGAAAAATACAATGCAATTTATCATGCAGATACGGTTCAAACTATGGGCCATTATGTTCATAATGTTCGCGAATTAAAAGCGCATTTTATTGTTTGCGCAGCTCATAAACTTCATGGTCCGAAAGGCGTTGGTTTCTTGTTTGTAAACAGTAATGTTAAAATCCCACCGATGATTTATGGTGGTGCACAGGAGCGTAATATGCGTGGAGGAACTGAAAATGTTTACGGCATTGTGGGTTTGGCAAAGGCATTGGAAATTGCTTATTCAGAAATGGATGCGCATCAAAACTATATTCAATCTTTAAAAGATTATTTAAAAAATCAACTTATTGCTGAAATTCCAGGGATTACGTTTAATGGGGAAACTGATGCAGATAAAAGCCTTTACACCGTTTTAAACGTATCATTTCCAGAAATGGATATGGCAGATATGTTATTGTTTAATCTGGATATAAATGGTATTTGTGCATCAGGAGGTAGCGCTTGCTCTTCAGGATCGAATATTGGTTCGCATGTTTTAAATGGTATTCACGCCGATCCTAATCGCCCTTCCGTGCGTTTTTCTTTCAGTAAATACACTACTAAAGAAGAATTGGATTACGTTATAGAAAAAGTTAAAATGGTGGTGAAGCAAAATGCATTAGCCTAAAAATATCAATAACCAAATAGAATAGTCCCGATGAGAGTCGGGATTTTTTTTTGAATAAGTTTTTTGCTTTTAGAAAGCAAATGCAGTTCCCTGCTTATTGTTAGTCCTGCTTTTCGTTTCAAGTCCTCACCTGATAAAAAATCGGGTTTGCGGGCTTTCCACTACAATCAGGTTTAAACTCTGCAAAACTGTGGTGCTATTTAAGGCCGTTCCGTTCTATAGTTTAGAAATATTTATTATCTCATTCGTAATAAATAAGCAAGAAATTAAATTTATAGCGCTTGTAAATCTGAAATTAAAACCTTAGATTTAATTAAGACAAAGGCAAACCAAAAAGCCAATACATCCTGTTCCTCAACGATACCTTATCAAATCCCATGGTATAAGGTGAAGCAAATTTTAAAATAACTTTTTTGCAGGTTCTCTGGCAGAGAACTTTAATCACGTTTGAAATTTATCTAACCATGGGGGTGTAAGCTTCCTTTAAACCCGTAGCTATGGAAACCAATCAAGTCACCCAAAATCAAGACAATGTTCAATCAGAAAGTAAATTGATTGAAGAAAGAAAACACATTTACAACTCATCTAAATTTTCTTTCGAATCCTCTCATCATTTTGATAAAGTCCATAAAAGAAAATTTCATTCTTTTGGTTCAATACATGAATTAGTAAAACTCCCGGGAGCGATGTTTTAATTAATTTAACATACTTTAATGTTTTGAAACTTCCCTCAAAAGGGGAGGTAGAACAATGTTATTGTTCAAGCTAAAACTATTCCCAAAACAGCTATCAAAAACAAAATAATTTTTTGCTTGTTCCTTAAATACATCAATATTAAAAACTATGGGAACCGATAAAGAAAAAGGCAAAATCATTGAGAATGAATTGCTTGATAAAACTGCTGAAGATATTAAAGAAAATAGAAACCTTGATGATAATAAATCATCAAAGGTGGCAACAAATCTATTCAACAAGGATAAAGGCAGGAAGAATAATGCCTTTGGTCCAGGACATGAGCCGGGTACAACTCCAGGATCAGGGATTTAAGAAGTTAATTCTTCATCAGAAATTATTAAATTTAAGCCACAGCACGCGTTGTGGCTTTTTAGTTTTAGCTTAAATATGGAAAGAAGAACATTTATTAAAAATTCTGCACTGGCAATGGCCTTGCTGTCGGTTTATAAAACCGATGTTTTTGCTCAGCAGGAATTATTCAGGGCTTATAATTTTAAAGCCTTGAGAAACAATGTAGGCATCTTTACCGAGCAAGGTGGAACAATTGGCTGGTTAAATTCATCGAGTGGATTTGTAGTGGTAGATGCCCAGTTTCCCACTTCTGCGCCACATGTTATAGAAGAATTAAAAAAACTTGGCGAAAAACCTTTTAAATATTTAATTAATACGCACCATCACGGTGATCATACTGCAGGTAACATTGCATTTAAAGGATTGGCAGAGAAGGTAGTATCACATCAAAACTCTTTAGTGAATCAGAAAAGAGCAGCAGAGAAAGCCAACAACCTGGATAAACAATTATTACCCGATACCACTTTTGGAACGGGATGGAAAGCACCTGTTGGTGGTGAAAAAATAAGTGCTTATTATTATGGTTCTGCCCATACCAATGGTGATGCCATTTATCACTTTGAAAACGCCAATACAGTACATGTTGGTGATTTGGTATCCAATCGGAAATATCCATATATCGACAGAGAAAATGGGGCGCACATTGGTAATTGGATCACTGCCTTGGATAAAATTCATAACCAGTTTGATAATGATACCCTGTTCATCTTTGGGCATAGCCGAGAACCTGAGAAGGTAACAGGAAACAAAGCAGATGTAAAGGCTTTTCAAAACTATCTTCAAAACTTACTAACCTTTGTTAGTACAGAAATAAAAGCCGGAAAAAGCAAAGAAGAGGTTTTAAAGGCAACTACCATCCCGAATGCACCGGAGTGGCAAGGTGAAGGAATTCAAAGAAGTTTAACTGCCGCCTATGATGAATTAAAGGGGAATTAAAATTACGCTGTAGATCATCAGACTATTGAAATACAAAATCTGCGAATCTGCGGTCAATATCTTGTTATAATTAATGGCCACAGATTCGCAGATTAATATTTATCAATATATAATTAGCTGCCTAACTTCAAATCTATTTTCAATTTATAAACGTTCCATATTTAAAATAAACCTTGCCAGTGCGTTAAAATTGACACTAACTCCATCCATATCTTCTATATTTGCGATACACCAAATCCAATATCAGATATGGATGATTTTTTAGCGGCACGATCCCAAATGGCCTTATCATTAGGCTTCCACATTGTTTTTTCCTGTATTGGTATGGTAATGCCTTTTTTTATGGCAGTATCGCATTATAAATGGTTAAAAACTAATGATGAGGTGTATAAAAACCTGACTAAAGCATGGAGTAAGGGTGTGGCCATTTTCTTTGCTACGGGTGCCGTATCAGGAACAATGTTGTCTTTCGAACTGGGGTTGTTGTGGCCAAAATTTATGGAGCACGCCGGACTGATTTTTGGAATGCCCTTCTCTTTAGAAGGAACAGCTTTCTTTATCGAAGCCATAGCCCTAGGGTTTTTCCTTTACGGATGGAACAAACTAAATAAATGGTTCCACTGGTTTACCGGAATGGTGGTTGGAGTAAGCGGATTGGCATCAGGAATCTTAGTTGTTGCCGCTAATGCCTGGATGAATAGTCCGGCGGGATTTGATTTTGTAAACGGACAGTATCTCAACATCGATCCCATTCAGGCCATGTTCAATAAAGCCTGGTTCTCACAGGCACTACACATGTGTTTGGCAGCATTTACGGCAACTGGTTTTGCTGTAGCAGGGGTGCATGCCTTGATGATTTTAAGAAATCAAAATAAGGAATTCCATTCGAAAGCCTTTAAAATAGCGGCCATATTTGCATGTATTGGCGCTATATTACAACCACTAAGTGGCGATATTTCTGCAAAGGATGTGGCTAAAAGGCAACCAGCAAAACTTGCTGCAATGGAAGCGCTTTATAAAACAGAAAAGCCAGCTCCCTTACTTATCGGTGGAATTGTAAATGAAAAAGATAAAACGGTAAAGGGGGCTATTAAAATTCCTGGTGCATTAAGTTTTCTTGCGCATGGCGATTTTAAAGCCGAAGTGAAGGGATTAGATCAAATCCCTAAGGATGAGCAACCATCAGTAGCCATAACACATTATGCTTTCCAAATCATGGTTGGAATAGGTACGTTGTTGGCGCTCATTTCATTGGTGTATTTTATTAATCTTGTTAGAAAGAAATCTATTTTAGAGAAACGTTGGCTCCTGAAATTATTTGTGCTCGCCATTCCTTTAGGTTACGTAGCGTTGGAGGCAGGTTGGGTAGTTACAGAAGTTGGCCGTCAACCCTGGATCATTTATGGCATTATGCGAACCAAAGATGCCGTAACTCCGATGCCGGGAATTGCTTATTCATTTTACATTTTTTCAGCGATTTATTTGTCTTTAAGTATAATTGTAACTTTCCTTCTTTACCGGCAGATTAAAATGGTTCCGGTATTGTATAACGATTCTGCATCCGAAACCTCAAATCATTAATTATGGAATATGTTGTAATTACTTTTTTATGTTTGGGCATATTGCTGTACTTTTTACTTGGAGGAGCAGATTTTGGTGCCGGAATTATTGAACTTTTTACCTCCACCAAGAATAGAAGCAGAACCCGAAAAACCATGTATCAGGCCATTGGCCCGGTTTGGGAAGCCAACCACATGTGGCTCATTATTGCCATTGTAATTCTTTTTGTTGGTTTTCCGCACATTTATACCACCATGTCAGTTTATCTGCATATTCCTTTGCTCATTATGCTTGTTGGAATTATTGCCCGGGGTACAGCATTCGTATTTCGCCATTATGATGCGATAAAAGATGATATGCAGTGGCTTTACAATCGCATTTTCAAGTATTCCAGCTTTATCACGGCTTTATTTTTAGGTATTATTGCCGGCAGCTTAATTTCCGGGCATATTGATACGGAGGCTAAGGATTTCGTTTCTGCTTATATCTACAGCTGGCTCAATTGGTTTTCCATTGCGGTAGGCTTATTTACGGTTTCGCTTTGCGGTTTCCTGGCGGCTATTTATCTGATTGGTGAAACTGATGATACCCACGATAAGGGCAGGTTTATCAAAAAAGCCGAATACATGAATATTGCAGCGGTAGTATTTGGAGCTATGGTTTTCATTGCCGCACAGCTTGATAAAATTCCATTAATTGATTGGGTTTTTAAAAATCCTGTAGGCTTAAGCGCGATTATATTAGCAAGTTTATCGTTGATTTTACTTTGGTATCTTCTAATTAAGGGAAAAACCAAAGTGTTGAGGATTTTAGCAGGTTTCCAGGTTACGATGATTTTGGTAGCCATTAGTTACGCACACTTTCCCAATTTTATTCGCTTAAAAAACGGAGATGCGATTTCACTTTTCGAAACCGTTGGACCCGAGAAAACCATTTATAGTTTAGGCTTAGCGCTGTTGTTAGGGAGTATTTTGATTTTACCTTTTTTAGGTTATTTATTTTATAAGTTTCAGAAAAAGGAAGAATAGGTATCAGAAATTCGTCACTGCGTACTTTAATTTTTCATTAAAGTGTGGCAATCTAATTTCCTGAATTTTCTGAAAAGCAATTGCCATAGTTCTATTAAATATTTAAAAATCAAATAATTACAATAACTTCACTTATATTGATTTTTATGAAATAAATTATCCCCTCTAGATGATAGCAAGGTGGGAGAGTTATTTCATCCCTGGATTAGCACTTTGCTCTATGCCCCTGCTTCTGGCGTAGGAAATGATGGAAGGAGAAAAAGCCCCTATCCGCCTGATGGCACCTTTTCCCGGAAGGGAAAGGGCGAAAGATAAAACCATTTTTCGCACTCTGCAATTGGCACCTACTATTTCCACCCTGTTATCCGGCATAGGAGATGATGGAAGGAAAAGCCGTTGAAATTTTGCACCCACTTTCAAATACTTCAAACCCAAGGTAGCGCGAACGGCTCTTAAAATAAAATCTCTATTAAAACAAATCGAGTCCTTGTGCTACCGCCATTTAAATTTTGACGAGCTAATCCGACGTCAGATCCAAGCCTTGGGTTTTTGTTACTTTTGGGCCAAGCCAAAAGTAAAAGCCCTTCGGCGGCCAGCCGAGGCAAGGATAAAAGTGGTTGGTGAGCCACCAACCACTGGGTGGTTGTAGATGACAAGAAGCTATATCAATCTTGGGTTCTTCGTATTCTATTAATGTCTCTTAAATGGAAAAATAAATAAAGTACATACGTGACTAAGAATAGTACAGTAGGATAGATAAATGCCGGATAATTGTAAGCATTAAACGGTATATAAAATAAAGGAATTGTTATAGGTAATAAGATTAAGAAAAAAGCAATAACTTTTGAATTGATTTTTAACTGCTTCAATTCGTGTTTAATTAAAATTAAAACTAGACCCACAATTGCCAAAACTGATAGCAATTGATTTATCGTTCCTAAATCAAACAAAGAAAAAAGCAGGTAGAAAATAAGTGGAATGCCAATAATTTGACCTTTGATAATAATAAAACAATAAAAAATTACTGTTATAAATTTAAATATTGAGCTCGTTTTCAAAATTTTAGTTAATAACTAAATTTTAAAAAAGGAGCATCTGTTTCCAAATGCTCCTTTTAGAATATGTTCAATTGTTATTTATAATCCACCTTTTCTGGTTGATTTTCTTTGTACAGGCCAGGTTGCTGGTTTTCCAGTACGCTCATTGACTGGCAAATCTGTGGCTTTTTCTGTGGAAGTTTTTTCAGGATCTTCGCAAGCCATATAAACCATAATCGCTGCTAAAATTACATTGCTACGAATTTCATCAAAAACTAATTTGTCATAGCTATCGCGATTGGTGTGCCAGGTATAAGTTCCATAATCCCAGCTGGTAGAACTTAAGGAATAACCTAATGCACCTGCTGCTACAAAAGAAGCAAAGTCAGATCCACCTGCACCCGGCATGCCGGGGAAGCTTGTTTTAATCTGATTTTTAATTGTATCCGGAACGGCAGCTAACCAACGGGTGATGTAGTCTTTTGATTTCGCAAAACCTTGTCCACCGATATTAACCACGCGACCTGTTCCATTATCCTGATTAAATAAGGCTTGTAGATTTCCAACAATTTCCGGATGATCTTCAACGAAAGCTCTTGAACCATTTAACCCTTGTTCTTCGCTCCCCCAATGTCCTACTAAAATGGTACGTTTTGGATTCGGATAAAATTTCTTTAAAATACGCATGGCTTCCATCATCATAATGGTTCCAGAACCATTATCTGTAGCGCCACTTGCACCATCCCATGAATCGAAGTGAGCCGATAACATTACATATTCTTTGGGTTTCTGCTTTCCTTTTATTTCTGCAATGGTGTTGAAAGTTGGTACAGCACCTAGTTTTTTAGATTCTGATTCGATTTTAAGCATTGGCTTGTCACCATTTAAAGCCAGGCGGTACACTAAACCATAATCTTCCACTGATAAATCTAATGTTGGTACTTTAGTGGTATTGGCTCCAAATATTTTATCTACGCCAAATCCTTGCGACCAGTTATTAATCACCACGGCAACTGCCCCGGCATTTTCCAATGCCACAGGAAGTGTTTTTGCATTGTAACCCGTTTTAGCTATACCTGCTGTCCATAATTTCAATGCATCAGCTTTTTCTCTTTTGAATTTTTCGAACAAATCTTTTGTCGCAAATTCTTCCCAGTTCTTTTCCGGTCGGCCAGAAAGTTGGTTCATGGAAATCAGAACGATTTTACCATTTACACTTGGCAACCATTTCTGAAATGCTACCGAATCGGTAATTGTTGGAAGAACTATGGCTTCTGCATTGATCGTTTTTCCATTGGTAGATGGACTCCAGGCCAATTGTGTGCCTTCTAAAGTGCGTACTCTCGGGCTTACTAAATCAATATGTGTAATGCCGCGTTCCCAGCCAGCCCATTCGCCCCATTTCTCATTTTTGGCAGAAATTCCCCAGTCGCTGTATTTTTTTACCGCCCAATCATTGGCTTGTTTCATTTGTGGAGAACCCACTAAACGTGGCCCGACTACATCTAAAAGTTCGTGAGCGAGTTTTTCTAACTGGGTGTTTTCGTTTACTTCTTTTACAATGTTATCGATTACTTTTTTGTCTTGCGCAAAAGTGAAAGCGGAGGTAAATAGGAGTAAGGTTGGTAAGAGTAGTTTTTTATTCATAATAGGTTAGTTAATGATGTGCTAATTTAATGAATAAGCACCGTGGAAATGGATGTTAATGGAAATGTTGCAGATGGCACAAAATAAACCTATAAGGTCTTAAAGATCTTATAGGTTTTATATGGAAACAAAAAGCAGGACTGAATTAACCGAAGTTATTCAAGCCCTGCTTTTCTTATTATAGTTAGGGTTCATTTTGTCATTTGTTTATTAGGAGATTTGCACTAATGAACAAATGACTATTGAACTACTGAACCAATCTAATTATTCATCATTTTAATAAAAGCGCCAATTTTAGCCTTCATGGCTCTTCTATCCACAATAAAATCCAGGAAACCATGTTCAAGAACAAATTCTGAAGTCTGGAAACCTTTTGGTAAATCCTTTTTAATGGTTTCTTTAATTACCCTTGGGCCGGCAAAGCCAATTAATGCGCCTGGTTCTGCAATATTGATATCACCAAGCATCGCGTAAGATGCCGTAACGCCACCAGTTGTAGGATCAGTTAATAAAGAGATGTAAGGAATTTTAGCCTGACTCAATAAGGCAAGTTTCGCCGAGGTTTTAGCCATCTGCATTAGTGAAAATGCAGCTTCCATCATTCGTGCGCCACCTGATTTGGAAATCATTAAAAATGGAACCTTGTGTTTAATGCTATAATCGATTGAACGGGCAATTTTTTCACCAACTACCGAACCCATAGAACCACCAATAAATGCAAAATCCATACAGGCAATTACCAATTCCTGCCCTTCAATTTTACCAACGCCAGCACGAATGGCATCTTTTAAACCAGTTTTAGCCTGGCTTTCTATGATTCTTTCGGTATAAGGTTTATTATCATTGAAGTTTAAAGGGTCGCCAGATGTGAGGTTGGCAAATAACTCTTTAAATTCGTTGTTGTCAAATAGAACTTCAAAATATTCTTTAGAACCTACTCTCAAATGGTAATCGCAGTAATGACAAACGTATTTGTTTTCCTGCAATTCTGTTTGATGTAGCGGTTTTTTGCAATTGGGACATTTATTCCACACACCATCCGGTGCCTCTTTTTTCTCTTCTGTTGTGGTGATGATACCTTTATTTTCTCTCTTAAACCAAGCCATATAATTTTTTAAAGAATTGGATTGCAAAGAAACGAAAAATATAATAAAGTAGACCCTTATTATCAGTAAAATAGTCATTGGCCAATAGTTAACTTGCAATTAGAGAAATGATCCGTATTTAATTAAAAGCTGCCCTCTCGGTTTGCGAACTGGAAATTGCCGGCAAGAGTGTGTAGTTTCTACACTAAGGATAATGTGATTTTTACACTAAACAGCCTCTATTTAGTTGTTAAGCAAATAATTCTGTTGTTACAAAAGCTTGGAATGTTATTTTTTTTTATAACTTCGGACTTAATAAAATTAACAAGAGATGAGTTTAAAAGGCTACAAAGGCGTAATTTACGGAGATGCCGTTCAAGAATTATTTGAACAGGCTAAAAAACATCAGTTTGCTTTACCAGCAGTAAACGTAACCGGTACAAATACGGTTAACGCGGTATTGGAAACTGCTAAGGCAGTAAATTCGCCTGTTATGATTCAATTATCTAATGGTGGTGCGCAATTTTACGCAGGTAAATCTTTAGATAATGAGAAATTACAGGCATGTATTCTAGGTGCAGTATCTGCAGCTAAACATGTACATTTATTAGCAGAGCATTATGGGGTTGCTGTGGTTTTACACACAGACCATGCTGCAAAAAAATTATTGCCCTGGATTGACGGCCTTTTAGATCACGGTGAAAAATTCTTCGCTGAAACAGGAAAGCCTTTGTTTTCTTCGCATATGTTAGATCTTTCTGAAGAATCTATCGAAGAAAACATGGAAATTTCTGCGAAATACCTGGAACGCATGTCTAAAATGAACATGACGATCGAAATTGAATTAGGTGTTACCGGTGGTGAAGAAGATGGTGTGGATAATAGCGATGTTGATAGTTCAAAATTATATACTCAACCAAGTGAAGTTGCTTATGCTTACGAAGAATTGAGCAAAGTATCGCCACGTTTTACGGTTGCTGCGGCATTTGGTAATGTTCATGGTGTTTATAAACCAGGTAACGTGAAATTACAGCCTGTTATTTTGAAAAACTCTCAGGATTTCGTGAAAGAGAAATTTGCATTAACGGCTGAGAAACCAATTAACTTTGTATTCCATGGTGGTTCTGGTTCTTCTCAGGAGGAAATCAGAGAGGCAATTTCTTATGGCGCCATTAAAATGAATATTGATACAGATATGCAATGGGCATTCTGGGAAGGTATTTTAGAATATTACAAAAAGAACGAAGCTTTTCTTCAAGGCCAGATTGGTAACCCTGATGGCGATGATAAACCAAATAAGAAATATTACGATCCACGTGTTTGGTTACGTAAAGGTGAAGAAACATTTGTAAAGCGTTTAACTGCAGCATTTGAAGATTTAAACTGCATCAACGCAAACGATAAACTGTAAGTAAATTTGATTTTTGATATTAAATAATCTTATTCAATCATTCAAAAATCATTCATTCAGTAATTAAATAAAAGCGCCATTGGTTGGAAAACTTATGGCGCTTTTGTTTGTTTTTATAATTACATTTAAGGAAACGAAATGTGATGATAAAACCTAAAACCAACGTTAAAAAGAATAATTTTTTCGAGAAATTTGCTAATGCAGCAACCAAATTCACAGGCAGTTCTTTTGCTTTTATTGCGGCTACCTTAATCGTCTTAATATGGGCGGTAACAGGTCCGGTATTTCATTATTCGGAAACCTGGCAGCTGGTGATTAACACCGGAACAACAATTATTACTTTCCTGATGGTTTTTCTGATCCAGAAAGCGCAAAATAAAGATGGGAAAGCCATTCAGTTGAAATTGAACGAACTCATTGCTGCTCAGCAAGGTGCGAGTAACCGCATGGTTGATATTGAAGATCTGAGTGAGCAGGAACTGGATCAGTTACATAAATTTTATGTTACGATTGCTACACTTGCCAAAAAAGAGGCCGATATTCATTGCTCACATTCCATTGACGTTGCAAAGGAATTGAATGAATCGAAATTAGAAACAAATAAACATTTTAAACACCATAGACCATGAGTTTACAGGTTCAAAAAGTTATCCACCCGGAAGAGTTAGATAAAGTATTCGCCATACGTAAAATTGTTTTTGTTGATGAACAAAGTTGTCCGCCAGAATTGGAATGGGAGCATGAAGAGGAATCTATCCATTTTTTAGCCACTCATAATGGTCAGCCATGTGGTGCCTGCCGTTGGAGAAAAACTGATGCAGGTTATAAATTAGAGCGTTTTGCCGTGCTCAAAGATTTTAGAGGGCAGGGTGTAGGAAGGGCTTTAATTGCCGAAGCATTATCTGATTTACCAGAAGATGCTCATTATATTTACTTGAACTCGCAGCTTGATGCCATGAGCTTATATGCTAAATTTGGCTTTGTTGCGGAAGGAGAGCAGTTTGAAGAAGCGGGGATTCAGCATTTTAAAATGGTGAAGAAGGTTTAACTTTTATTAGCCACGGAAACACGGAATACACAGAATTTTTTCCGTGAAAATCTGTGTTTCTGTGGCAAAAGAAGGAGGCTACCTAAATACCTTCCCTGATAAAACCATTGCCTCATTCCATTTATCCATATTCAGATTTAAGTTCTCGCCTTTAGAATTTAAAAAACTTATTACCTCTTCTGTTGCAATGTTTCCGGTTAAATCATCTGCAGCCATCGGGCAACCACCAAAGCCCTTCAATGCACTATCGATTCGTTTGACGCCAGCATGATAAGCTGCTTCGATTTTTTCGAACCGCTCGGCAGGGGTGGAGTGCAAATGGATGCCAATTTCTGTATGGCTAAATCTTGATAAAAGCTTTGGTAAAATTTCGTTTATTTTTTCAGGGGTTGAAATGCCCACCGTATCTGCGAGAGAGATAATTTCCACGCCTTTATCTACCAAAACATCTGCCCATTTTTCTACAATTTCATAATTCCATTCATCGCCATAAGGATTTCCGAAACCCATAGATAAATAAACAACAGCCTTTTTGTTGTGTTTAACACATAAAGAAAGCATTTCTTCTGCGGTTACTAACGACTGCTTAATGCTGGAATTGGTATTTCTTTGCTGGAAGGTTTCTGAGATAGAGAAAGGGAAACCCAGGTAGCTAATCTCCTGATGTTTGATAGCTGTTTCTACCCCCCTCAAATTAGCAACTATAGCTAAGAGTTTGGTGTTGGTAGCATCCAAATCCAGATTAGCCAGAACCTCAGCTGTATCTGCCAACTGTGGAATTGCTTTCGGGGACACAAAACTGCCAAAATCGAGCGTATCAAATCCAACCTGCAAAAGCAAATTCAGGTATTGAGACTTTAATGCTGTAGGCACAAAATCGTGTAATCCCTGCATGGCATCACGCGGACATTCGACTAATTTGAATTCGGTTTGGCTCATTGTTTCAGGATCGTTTAACGGCAAAATGCGCAAAGTTTTTCGCAAAGAAAAGAAGTAATGGTAAAATTAAAGTATAATATGTGAGTTGCCTAAAGACTAAAGCTATGCTAACGATCTCTAATAAACGAAAAACGACTTGCGAAAAACGTTCAACGCCCTCCCTAATTAACTTCCTTCACACGCTCTGCTTCCTGACGGTAATCAACACTTCTATCCTTAACAAATGTTCTGATGATTAATCTGGTTCCTCGATCGTAACTAAAATAACTCCAGAGCCAATTTACGAAAACAATAATTTTATTTCTAAAACCAACTAAACTCATCAGGTGGACAAACATCCAGGTAAACCAAGCAAACACACCTTGAAAACGGATTTTACCAATATCTACAACCGCTTTATTTCTGCCTACGGTAGCCATAGAGCCTTTATCAAAATATTTAAAGGGTTCTAAAGGCTTGTTCTCCTTGATGTTAACCAGGTTTTTAGCCAGTTGATGTCCTTGTTGTATGGCAACAGGCGCTACTCCGGGATGGCCATTTGGGGTTTCATCATTAATGATTGAAGCAACATCTCCGATAGCATAAATATTTTGATAACCTACAATAAGGTTTTGAGTATCTGTTTTCAGGCGACCACCACGAACAACTTCAGCACGCTCTAAACCAGCGACTAATTCACCTTTCACTCCTGCACTCCAGATTACGGTTGAAGCCATAACAGGGGCTTTATCTTGTAAGGTGAGTGTTAATCCATCGTAACCCAAAACCCGGGTTTCATTCATCACCTGGACACCCATTTTAATTAAAAATTCTTTGGCCTTTACTTGTGCCTGCGGCGACATGGGACCTAATAATTCCGGTGAATTTTCAATCAGATAGATATTCACTTTGCTTAAATCCATCTCTGGATAATCATTTGGAATCACATGCTTTTTAAGTTCTGCAATGGCGCCAGCAGTTTCAACACCAGTTGGTCCGCCGCCCACAACAACAAAGTTTAACAAGGCATTTTTTTTAGTTACATCAGTTTCAATGAGCGATTTTTCGAAGTTTTGTAAGATCATGCTCCTTAAATCCAGTGCTTCAGGAATAGATTTCATTGGCATAGAGTTTTGTTCAATCTCTTTATTGCCAAAAAAGTTACTTGTAGAGCCAGTAGCGAGCACCAGATAATCGTAACACACATCGCCGATATCGGTCTTTAAACAATTTTTCTCCGAATCGATTTCAGTAACCTTCGTTACCCTGAAAATAAGATTTTTTTGTCCCTTAAAGATTTTACGAAGCGGGAAGGCAATAGATTCTGCTTCCAAACCTCCGGTAGCTACCTGATAAAGTAGCGGTTGAAAAGTATGGTAATTATGTTTATCTAACATCACTACTTGGAAAGGTTTGTTTTTCAGTCGCTTAGCAAGCTCAATTCCGCCAAATCCACCACCAACAATTACTATTCTAGGGTATTCACTTTTAGGAAGCTGTAGATCCATTCTGTATCGGTTTATTCTTTTGCTAATCTAACAAATAGATATTGAAAAGGTTTAATGAATGAGGTTCAGAGAGTTTTCTATCTTCTCTTAGGCCCGATGGTAGGGGGTGATAGATGTAGGGGCAGTTTTTTCCGCTGCGCTGGCATGCCGCCGAAGGGCTTCTTCTTTATCCTTTATGATAAAGAAGCAAACAATCAAGGCTTGGATCTGATGTCGGATGAGCTCGTCGAAATTTAAATGGCGGTAGCACAAGGGCTCGATTTGGTTTGTAATAAAGATTTGTTTTAGGAGCCGTTCGCGCTACCTTGGCTTTGAGGTATTTGAACGTTTGTGCAAAAATTTCAACAGCTTCTCCTTCCATCATCTCCTAGGCCGGATAGCAGGGTGGAAATGGCGGTGCCGATTGCAGGGTGTGATAGATGTAGGGGCAGTTTTTTCCGCTGCACTGGCTTGCCTTGGCTAGCCGCCGAAGGGCTTCTTCTTTATCCTTGATGATAAAGAAGCAAACAATCAAGGCTTGGATCTGATGTTGGATGAGCTCGTCGAAATTTAAATAGCGGTAGCACAAGGGCTCGATTTGGTCTGTAATCGAGATTTGTTTTAGGAGCCGTTCGCGCTACCTTGGCTTTGAGGTATTTGAACGCTTGTGCAAAAATTTCAACAGTTTCTCCTTCCATCATCTCCTAGGCCGGATAGCAGGGTGGATATAGCAGGGTGCCGATTGCAGGGTGTGATAGATGTTTTTTTCTTACGCATTCTCCCTCCCGGGGAAAGGTGCCGAGAGGCGGATAGGGGGCCGGCTTCTACTTCCATTATTTCCTATGCCATAATAAATCCCCTAAAACTTAAACAGAATGAGGCGCATAAAAAAAGCGTCCCGATTACTCGGAACGCTTTTTTTTAAGGATCTTAATTTCTTATTTTTTCTTTTCTGCAGAACTACCTAAATCAATTACGATAGGAGTAGAGATGCATAATGATGAGTACGTACCAATAATACGACCGATCAATAAGGCAAAGATAAACCCGCGGATACTGTCTCCACCGAAGATAAAGATTACCAATAACACGAAGAACACCGTTAACGAAGTTAAAATGGTACGACTTAAGGTACTGTTCAATGCAAAATTGATTAAGTTATTACGCTCTTCGCCATGTAAATCTTCTTTACCAGATTCTTTTAGTTTCTCACGGATACGATCGAATACCACAACTGTTTCTGTCATGGTGTAACCCATTACAGTTAAAATCGCTGCAATAAAATCCTGACCGATTTCTAATGAGAATGGCATCACGCCATCTAAAATCGTGTAGAAAGACAATACCATTAAAACATCATGCGCCAGTGCAATTACTGCACCTAAACCATACTGCCATTTTTTGAATCGAACAACAATGTAGATAAACATGAAAATACATGAAATCAACACGGCATAAAATGCACCGTTTACAATATCACTGGCAATAATCGGGGTAACTTTTTGAGAACTTACCACTTCATATTTGGAACCAGCTAAGCCTTTATTCAAGGCATCTTCAACAACTTTATCCGTTTTAACATCCTGATCTTCGATGTGGTAAGTGGTCGTGATTTTTACCTGATTATCTTCACCAGCAGTTTTAACCTCTGGGGTTTCATCTCCAAAAACAGATGTTAATTTTGATTTTAAATCTTCAGTATTTACTGCATTATCGAAGTGAACTAAATAAGTTCTGCCACCTTTAAAATCAACACCAAGATTTAAACCGCCATTTTTGAAGTACATCCCGATACCTGCAATGATAATTACAGTAGAAATGATGTAATAAATTTTACGACGACCTACAAAATTGAATGCTAAATTTTTAAATGCATTACGGGTGAAGTTATTATCGAAACTGATTTCGACTTTACGATCTAACATCCCCTCAAATACCACTCTTGAAATGGCAACTGCTGCAAATAATGATGAAAGAATACCAATACATAAGGTAGTTGCAAAGCCCTGAACCGGACCGCTACCAAATACGTAAAGAATAGCACCTAATATGAATAATGTAACGTTCGAATCGATAATAGAAGGCATTGCATGCTTGAAACCTTCTTTAATTGCTAACGAAACTGTTTTACCGTGGGCAAGTTCTTCACGTACACGTTCGAAAATCAGGATATTCGCATCTACTGATAAACCAATCGTTAGTACGATACCAGCAATACCAGGCAATGTTAACACTGCACCAAGTGATACTAAAATACCAATGATGAAGAATAAGTTGATTAACAAAGCAAAGTTAGCCACCCAGCCTGCACGGTGGTAATATAAAGCCATGAAGATCAGGATCACAATAAACGCAATCACGAAAGAGATTAAACCATCGTGAATAGCTTGTGCACCTAAAGTAGGACCAACCACGTAGCTACCAGCAATACGTGCCGGAGCTGGTAATTTACCTGCTTTTAAGATGTTAGATAAATCTTTCGTATCTGCTTGAGTAAAGTTACCAGTAATTGAAGATACACCACCAGCAATTTCATTCTGAACAGTAGGTGCAGAATAAACCTGATTATCTAATACAATAGCGATAGATTTTTTATTGTTTGCATCAGCAGCAGCTTCAGCAGTAATTTTTTTCCATTTCGCAGCACCTTCGCTGGTCATGTACATGGTTACCTCTGGCTTACCTTTTTGATCGAAATCATCTTTCGAATCACTAATGGCCTCGCCACCTAAATCAGGTTTACCATCAGCACTTACTGCTTTAATAGCATAAAGTTCGAAAACTTTAGAACCTTCTCTTGGTTTAACGCTCCACATAAATTTCATCGTAGATGGAATTGCAGCAGCAACCTCAGGCAATCTTAAATATGAATTAACTTTAGCAGTATCTTTTTGTAAAGACATACCCACAACAGCACCTGGCATTAATTGTTGTTGTCCGTTTTCTCCCTGGTAAACAGGAAGGCTAAGCACAGCATATAATGGGTTAGATTTTGCTAACTCCGCTTTTACAACAGTAGAATCTTTTTTACCTAAACCAGCAAGCTTACCACCTTTAGCAGTAGTATCTTTCGTTGCTGCTTTTTCTAAGCCAGCCAATTTGCCACCAGCAGGAGCTGCTGTGGTATCTTTAGCTGTTGCTGGCGCATCAGCTTTTAAAGTGGCCGCTAATGTTTTGTTAATGTTTTCAAGCAAAGGAACAACTTCCTGAACCTGGTATACTTGCCAAAATTGTAATTCGGCAGAACCTTGTAGAAGTTTAGCAATACGCTCTTTATCTTGTACACCTGGCATTTCGATTAAGATACGGTTACTACCTTCTTGTTTTTGCATGTTCGGGCTTACTACGCCGAAACCATCAATACGAGAACGTAAAACAGTAAATGAACGATCAATAGCGCTGGTTGCTTCTTTTTCTAAGAAAGATTCAACTTCGTTATTGCTTGCGCTGGGTTTTAACTGAGATGCATTGTCTTGATTAGAGAAATAATCTGCAAGCTTAACACCTGGGCTTAATTTTTCGAATTCATCAACAAAAATTTTGATGTAATCTTTACCACCGGCGTTTAATTGGATTTGTGCATTTTGAACCGCTTTGTTAAAGTTAGCATCAGTAGGGTTGCCCGCTAAAGATTTAACCAATTCTGCTAACGATATCTCCATCGTTACGTTCATACCACCTTTTAAGTCTAAACCTAAATTAATCTCTTTAGCTTTAACTTCCCCGTAAGTAAACCCAACAACTGGATACACTTTCTCGGTACTCATCGAATCTAAATAAGCTTTTTCTTTAGCTAGATCACCCTTCGCATAGTCTTTGGCGGCTTTTTCTACATTGGATGCTACCAAAGTAAAAGAGAGCGCATACGCACAAACGATAGCTAAAACTATCGCTATAAACTTAATAAAACCTTTTCCTTGCATTGTTTGTTTAAAATAATTTGTCTTTCGCTGTTTTTTAACAAGTCGGCAAATCTAATTAAATTTTTAAATTATAGAACCCCTTAACTGATAATTTATTAAGATTAATTTCCATTAGCGCATAATACCAATGCAATCGTTACGTTCCATCCATTTTAATGATCAAATTATACCAGTTGATTCATTTGGAAAGCAAGAGCAGCAGCATTTGGTTTGGGTTCGGTCCCGCTAAACGCTGTAGCCCGGTAGAAAAAACCGGGGCTGCCGCTTATATCGGGTTTAGGTGGCACGAAAGGTATTTCTATTTTCGGCTAAGTGGCCCAGGGCTATTGCGAAAATTACTTCCGCTTTAAAACCTCAAATGTATAATCGTACTTATTTTTTTCATCCGCCTTGTGTGAATCTGAACTTACCACATCCCATTCATTTCTATTAATTTCAGGGAAAAAGGTATCTGCATCAAATTGATGATGGATGGTAGTTAAATAAAGCAGATCAGTCTTTGGTAAAGCCTGACGGTAAATTTCGGCACCACCTACAATGAAAACAGGTTTTTCTTCCTTTTTGGTAATTTCTAAAGCTTCCTCAAAACTATTTACCACCTCAACGCCTTCAATTTTTAAAGAGGCATCCCGGGAAATTACAATGTTCCGGCGGTTAGGTAATGGTCTGCCGACAGAATCAAAAGTCTTGCGGCCCATTATGATGGTATGTCCCGATGTAGTTTGTTTGAAAAATTTTAAATCAGCTGGCATATGCCATAAAAGCTGGTTGTTTTTGCCTATTTCTCTGTTTTCTCCTGTGGCAACAGCAATGGAAAGCGAAGGGCTTTTTTGTTCATTAGTCATTGGTCATTTGTTTATTAGTGTTTGCATGGTGTATTAAGCACTGTTTAATAGGCCAGATTCAAACATGCATTCGTAGATTATTATGAATCAGGTCAGATTTTTGCCGATATATTTAATGTAAGCATTAAGCTTCAAATGAATGGTTTGTAGTTCGGTATAGAGTTCTAAATAACATTCTTCAGATATCAAATTCCTGTTTTTCGATTTCCTTAAGAAAGATTTTACTTCCAAAATAGAACCTCTGCTGTAATAGCAAAAGTTTTTATTCTCTTTAAAATGGTATCGGCCATATCCTTCTGCAATGTTAGCACTGATAGAATCGGCAGCCCTACAAAGTTGCTTACCTATGGTATCTTTTGCAAAATATTCCCATCTGGTAACTATATTCCAGATTTTATCTGAGATTATTTCTGATAAATTATACACGTCCAAATCCTCTAATTTATAATTCATTCTCTATTAAATTAATTGAAATTAAATAAGGGATGTAATAAAATAGGTTATTTAGGTATGCGCCCAAACAAATGAACCAATGGCTAATGACCAATGAACAGAAATCTACACCGCTACTATACCTTTAATATGCGGATGTGCTTCGTAGTTTTCTAAAGTAAAATCCTCAAACTTGAAATCAAAGATGCTTTTTACATCTGGATTGATTTTCATGGTAGGCAACTGTTTTGGTTCTCTGCTTAATTGAAGGTTAGCTTGTTCGATGTGATTATTGTATAAGTGTGCATCGCCCAAAGTATGTACAAAATCGCCCGCTTCTAATCCGCAAACCTGCGCAACCATCATGGTTAATAAAGCGTATGATGCAATGTTAAATGGAACACCCAGGAAAATATCCGCACTGCGTTGGTATAATTGCAAACTCAGCGTGCCTTTAGTTTCTCCCTTTAGGGGGTTAGGAGGTGCTACATAAAACTGAAAAAAAGCATGACAAGGAGGTAAAGCCATATGTTCAATCTCAGCAACATTCCAGGCCGAAACAATAATTCTCCGCGAATCAGGATTATTTTTAATCGTATTGATGATATTGGTAATCTGATCGATGTGTTGTCCATCAGGCGTTGGCCAGCTTCTCCACTGAGAACCATAAACCGGCCCCAGGTTTCCGTCTGCATCTGCCCATTCATCCCAAATGCGGACGCCGTTATTTTTTAAATATTTGATATTGGTATCGCCCGTTAAAAACCAGATCAGTTCATGAATAATTGATTTTAAATGCAATTTCTTTGTCGTCACCATCGGGAAACCTTCCTGCAAGTTAAAACGCATTTGATAGCCAAAAACGCTGATGGTTCCTGTTCCTGTACGATCATGTTTTTGAGCGCCGTTATCCAGCACATGCTGCATTAAATCTAAATATTGTTTCATATACCCCGAAACCCGAATAATCGGGATTTTAAATTTTAAGAAAATAATCTGTTGCAAATATGTGAAAAATCTTAATCCCGAAATCTTTTAGTTTTCTACAATAACGGATTTTTAAACAAGCCTGACTTTTGTATGTTTGCATCAGAACCGTATTTGGCTTTGAGGGAAAATCTCAAATCTCAAATCTCAAATCTCAAATCTGAATGTTATCTTTTCCAAACGCAAAAATAAACCTGGGTTTAAACATCACCGAGAAACGGGCAGATGGTTATCATAACCTCGAAACTGTTTTTTATCCGATCCAAATTAAAGATGCGGTAGAAATTGTGGATGCAACAGAAACATCTTGCAAAATTCATGGTATAAACATTCCCGGAGATGCGAATGATAATCTCTGTTTCAAGGCTTATCAATTAATTAGAAATGACTATGCTATTCCCGCGCAGCAGATTAATCTATTGAAAAATATCCCGGTGGGAGCGGGTTTAGGAGGCGGTTCTGCAGATTGTGCCTTTGTACTTAAACTAATAAACGAAAAATTCAGTCTGGGTTTATCCGTTAATCAAATGGAAAATTATGCCCGCAGGTTAGGTGCTGATTGTGCTTTCTTTATCGAAAATAAGCCTGTATATGCTTTTAATAAAGGTGATGAATTTGAAAAGTGTGAGGTTGATTTGTCGGGTTGGTTTATAGTTTTGGTAAAACCACCTATACACGTGAGTACCGCTGATGCTTATGCCCTGGTAAAACCTCAAAAGCCTTTGCAATCTTTAAAAGAAATCATACATTTGTCTCCAACAACATGGAAAGATAAGGTTATCAACGATTTCGAGCAATCGGTATTTGTAAAGTATCCCCAAATTCATCAAATAAAAACCAGTTTATACGATGCAGGCGCAACATTCGCTTTAATGAGTGGCAGCGGCTCGTCTGTTTTTGCAATTTTTAACGAACCTGTTAAATTGCCCGAACTGGAAAAAAACAACTTAGTTTATTATAATATTTAACAAAGGTAGAAGGTTATAGGGTAGAAGGCGTAAGGTCTTGATACTCGATACTAAATACTCGATACTAAAAAATTGAATTTACATGGTTAGCGTAAAGTCTTAATACTCGATACTAACTACTTGATACTAACAAATGAATATAAATCTCATCCGCAAGAGCGGGAAATTTAATTTTGAAGCAGAAAACGAAAGCGGTTTTACTGTAGAATTAGATGCAAAAGCTACTATTGGTGGCGAGGGCAAAGGTTTCAGGCCAATGGAAATGCTATTGGTTGGACTTGGAGGTTGCAGTGGAATCGACATGGTGAATGTGTTAACCAAACAGAAAGAACCCTTAGATGATATTAAAATTGCCATCAACGCCACCCGAAAAGACGAAGAGATGCCACCCATCTTTGATGAGATTGAAATTCACTTTGAGTTGTTCGGTGATTTAAACACTGGAAAAGTAGAACGTGCACTTGCCCTTACTTTTGATAAGTATTGCTCTGTGTCGAATATATTAGGACGATCTGCAAAAATTAATTTTACTTACGAAATAAAAAAATAGCGGGATGTAAGTATATAGTAGTGAGTATCAGGTATCAAGTCTGGGAGGCGAAAATACATGATGCCAATTTTATACTCCATACAAAATCTTGATACTTGATACTAAAATCTCGATACTCAAAATCAATACTCAAATCTTGATACTTTAAAAATGAAATCCGAAAACTTTGAAACCATAGCGATCCGCACGCAAACCGAACGAAGCTTACATAAAGAACACTCTGCGCCAATTTATCTTACTTCGAGTTATAAGTTTGATGATGCAGAGGAAATGCGTGCCTTATTCGCCAATGAAAAAGAGGGGAATGTTTACAGCCGATATTCAAATCCGAACACATCAGAATTTATAGAAAAGATGTGCCTGTTGGAAGGTGCTGAAGATGGTTTTGCCACGGCTACAGGTATGGCAGCAATTTTTACTACTTTTGGCGCTTTCTTAAAAAATGGCGATCATATCGTTTCCAGTCGTTCTGTTTTTGGTTCTACTCACCAATTGTTAACTAATGTGTTTACTAAATGGGGCGTAACATTCGATTATGCCGATTTGGATAAACCAGAAGAATGGGAAGCTTTGATTAAGCCAAATACAAAAATAATTTTTGTAGAAACCCCATCAAATCCCGGGATTGATATTATCGATTTGGAATTTCTTGGTCAGTTGGCAAAAAAGCACAGCCAGCTTTTAGTAGTTGATAATTGTTTCGCTACGCCTTATTTGCAACAGCCGATTAAATTGGGAGCACATATTTCTATCCATTCGGCGACCAAGTATATCGATGGGCAAGGACGGGTTTTAGGTGGTGTAATCTTAGGAAATAAGGAATTGATTGCAGAGGTGATCGGTTTTGCCCGTCATAGTGGTCCGGCTTTATCTCCGTTTAACGCATGGATTTTATCTAAAAGCTTAGAAACCTTAGCTGTCCGGATGGATCGCCATTGCGAAAATGCCTTGAAAGTAGCAGAATATTTAGAGAAACATCCAAAAATTAAACTGGTTAAATATCCATTTCTGCCGTCGCATCCACAATATGAAATAGCCAAAAAGCAAATGAAGCAGGGTGGAGGGATCGTAACCATAGTTGTTGATGGTGGCATTGATGCTGCCCGTAAATTTATGGATAACCTGCAGTTATTCTCTATTTCAGCAAATTTAGCCGATACCCGTTCAATTGCTACACATCCGGCAACGAGCACACATAACAAGCTTACTGAAGAAGAACGTAATATCGTAGGGATTGAACAAGGATCGATTCGTTTATCAATAGGTTTAGAGCATATTAATGATATTCTGGCTGATATTGAGCAGGCATTAACCCCCTAGTCCCCTGGAGGGGGAACTACAGGCGAGATGGACAAGCATGGCTTAGTGATCTCGCCTTTTTTATGAAGTTGATTTCGAGTAATTTTTTTAAACGATCTAAATTGATCGAAAATAGATTTAATCATTAATCACGCTAAAACGCACAGCTTACAACAAAAACGACCAACGAAAAACAATCCCCTCCTTAAAACTTCTTTCTTACCCTACATCAATGCACAGGTTCTGCACCAGCAGTACATTTGTATCATAAACAAGAAAGGAAATTTATGTCACAGTTTATTTTGTACAAAGAAGACACCAGAGGCCATGCTAATCATGGATGGTTAGACGCTCACCACTCATTCAGTTTTGCTAACTATTACAATCCTGAAAGAATGCATTTTGGTGTTTTAAGAGTTTTAAATGATGACTTGATTGATGGTGGAATGGGTTTCGGTGCACATCCACACGACAATATGGAAATCATTACGATTCCATTAGCTGGTGCTATTGCGCATAAAGATAGCATGGGTAATACAGCAGAAATTAAAGCAGGAGAAATTCAGGTAATGAGTGCGGGTACAGGGGTAAGTCATAGTGAGTTTAATGCTTTACCTGATGTGCAGTTAAATTTATTGCAGATCTGGTTGTTTCCAAACAAAAAGAACGTTACGCCAAGATATGATCAACGGGCTTTAGATGTGGCTGCCCGTCACAACAATTTTCAGCAGATTTTATCTCCAAACAGTGAAGATGATAATGTTTGGATTCATCAGGATGCCTGGTTTTCATTAGGTAAATTTGATGAAGGCTTTGAAACCGATTATAAAATTAAAAAACAAGGCAATGGCGTTTATGCTTTTGTGATCAGTGGAGAAGTAACCATCAATGGACAAACATTAAATAGAAGAGATGCAATTGGTGTTTGGGATACAGATCGCATCAGCTTTAAAGCAATCTCTGCAGATGCAGAAGTATTGTTAATGGATGTTCCGATGGAATTATAAACCAGTTATGTGTTAAGGTTTGCGAGTTATGGGGCTAATGGCTAGGACTCGCAACCTTTAACTTTTAACCTTTAACTCAAATTATATGCAGAATACAATACTTTATATCGGTAGAGATCCTGAAATTACTGTGGTGATGAATCGTTTACTAAATGCCCGGCCAGAATGGAAAGGTATTTGCGTTTGTACAGATGCAGAAGCCGTGTCAATTTTTGAAGAGCAGGTTGTTGATCTGGTTTTATTAGGCAATGGTATTGATCAGGAATGCGAACAGGCCTTAAAATCAAGATTTAATGCGATTAAGCCGGATATTAAAATCATTCAGCACTATGGTGGCGGAAGTGGTTTGCTATATGGCGAAATTATGACTGCGTTGGATTAGACAATTAACGACCGTTTATATAAAATTCATTCATATTAGCTAGTGAGATTAATCCCTTTATTATAGAAAAGCCGATTATATATTAAACACCAAACCCAACCTGTCGTCCTTGCGAGAATATTCTCCGATTCTTCATCGGTAATATTCGTGGCAATCTCCTTCTGGATTTTATTGGCCGCAATGAGGTTGCAACGAAACGAAGAAAAATCGTTTCACGATTTCTGTTATGATAAGATTTAAGATTTTCCTCGTCAAATGCCTTTAACGGAAATTTTATATTTTAACCGTTCTGGCGTTAAAATAGCCTAGCCGTAGCTAATACTTAAGATATGAGAATTACTTTGATCTTAAGTACTTCAAATCATATAATCCTGCAATCCTTAAAATCCTAGCTAATGTACTCCCTATCCTCATCACTCAATTCTTTTTTATTTGGAAGCGTCTGGTTTCTTTCAATCTCATTGTCATAACTGCTGATTGTTTTTTTAGGGCGACCAACAATGTAACCGATGATGAAACCAATAATCACACAAATTCCGATGACCAAAAGTTTGGAGACAGGAACCGTGGCTACCAGAAAATCAAAATCAACAGGGTCTATGTTGGCAGTTAAAAAGATGGTTAGCAATACAGTTAAGATGATGATGAAGATGGTTTTAGTGCTCATGTTATTTTTATTTGCCTTTGTTAAAGGGGTTGGGTTAAAAGCTGTAATTGAATGAAAACTCTAATATCGGATTTTGATTGTATATCTTATTAACGAAAACCAATCTTGTACCAAGATCTACAACAGGTTGATACCGTAAAATGTTTACACTAGTATTCAATTCTATGCCATAAGTTTTTGGCTCGCCAATGTTGGTGTCTTTTCCGATGTTTTCGTAGTGAGAAAATAAGCCAGCTCTAAAATTCCTAACGTAAGCAAGCGGTCCCAATTCCCAATCAGGAAAGACAAAGGGAAAACGATAATTAAGAAGCAGGCTGTTTTGTAATTTGCTTTTTGCGAGAATATTGTTGTAGCCGTAAACCGTGGCAATTTCGGTAGCGTACTGGTTTACGCCGCTCGCCTTTTGGTAATTAAAACTTGCCAGGAAGGAATGGTTTTTTGCAATCCCAGGGAAATAGAAAAAACTTTCGAGCGCGATGATTTCACCCTTTAGATTTTTATCGAATGGTTGGTGATTATAGGTTGCCCGTAAAACCTGTGCCCATCTTGGAGCGATATCCCTTTCGGTAGTTCTTATGCTGTGGTTGAAAGTTAAATTATATTCCATCGGGAATCTTAATGCTTTGATAAAATTAGAAGGCATGTTCTCCGGTAGATACCGTTGTGTAAAACTGGTTGCAGTGTTTAGCGTAAAAGCATAGGTCTGGTTCCTGGCATTAAACGATAAGGGAAGCGATGCATTAAGCTTCACATAGTTCTCTCGCCAGTCGCCTTGCTGAATCACGTTTTTAGTGCGGTAGAACGTTCGCTTTGGACGGTTCCTGTAAGTTACGCTTAAAACCGGGTAAAGCGCCTTATAGCGAATATCTGCGCTGTATTCAAAACGCTTCAGGTCGCGGTGATATTTTGCGCCAGTATAGAAGTCCATCGTGTTCAATAAATTGTTGGATTGAAGTTCTAAGCCAAAAACATATTCATTTTCGATAACCGGAATAAGGCTATGTACACTAAAGAGATTTAATCCTTGGTGATAGCGTTTTGATTGGAAAGTGGTATCTGGAATATCATTAAAAACGTTTCCAACATTTTCCTGTTTTTCTGCTGCTTTTGCAAAATCTACAAAGCTGTTTTTTTCGATTGATTTTTGATCAGGTAGAGCTTCTGCTATTTCATATCCATTAATTTTATAATCGTTGAAAATGATTTTTCCGTCTGCCGTTTCAGAAGGATTAAAGGCTCCATATCTCGCCGCCGTTAATGCTGTTATTTTTTTAGTGTTGATATTTATTTGATAAATATTATCGATGCCATTGAAGTGTGCATTGAAAGCAATTTTGTCGCCAATAAAAATTGGCCGGCTCAGTTGTTGTCTGCTTTCTGAAATGAGTACAGTCTTTTTCTCGCCTTCCATTATCCATAAACTTTTTCCCTTTTCACTTACGCTGATGTAAGCAATCCTATTTCCGGTTTTGTCAAAACTTGGGGTCTGTAAGATTTCGTTTTCGAGGTTAGGGAAAGTTTTTAAAATCTTTCCATTGAGTGCATCAATTTCTACGAGGTTGAATTGATTGTTCAGTTCAACTTTTACAGCGATTATTTTCTTTCCATCATCAGATAGGGTGGGGGAGAAGAGTCTACTTTGGCTGCTCAGTTTATTGAATTTTTTAGTCTCTAAATTGTATGAACAGATTACGCTGTAGCTCCTTTGTTTGTACCGGGGATCATAACGGATTTCATCCCAAACGAGCAGGTTATTTTTTAAGCTAAACCAAGGTTGTTCCTGGTAACCAATACTAAATAATTTTTGTTCGGGCTGATCTTTATTGATGAGTACAAAATGCCTTGCTTCCTGCTTACTTTCTTTAAGTGCCAAAACCTGATTTTTATTCAATCGCACTGGCAGAAAATAGTTGGTTGCCAACGCTGTTTTTTTATTTATTGATTGATAGTTTTCTGTAACTAAAAGTCTCTGTTGATTTGTCCATTTATCAGCTACGTTATCCTGAGTAGCGAGGAAGTATTCTTTCGTATTTTTTGTAGTGTATTTTTTTAAACTTTTTGAGAATGGATAAATCCTGATAGGCCGTTTTCTGATATCTCCAAGTAAGCTGTCTGATAGGAACTGACCGAATTTTTCTTTCATGTCTGCAACCATCAAATACCCGGTTTGGTAGTAGCCTGGAGTAACATCTTTATTAGATCCAAAATAGGCTTTACTGTAAGATAATTTTTTGCCTTCTAAAATTGATGCCCGATAAGGCATGATCCAATTTGGCTGTCGGCCCCGGCCCGACTCGGTTAATGCGGTTTCATTCACTACGGCGTCGCCTTCAAAAAACCAGGTAGGGATGCCAGCACCGAAGTAGGCGAAGTATGCGAGTTCTGGAAATGGATGTTTCTTTGATCCTGTCAATTTGTCAAACTGTGCGATGTGTCGAAGCTCATGAACAGCGAGGTTATTCAGCCAATCCTGGCTGTCGAAATACTGCGGTGGCGTAGTATAGAACTCAGACTTCTTCGGGCCAAGCTGAACAAAGCCGTTAGCAATAGTTCCTTGGTTTTGAAGTAGGAGTGGGATTGACGTCTTCTGCTGTCTTAGGCCCAGTCCAACTTTAGGATAAATGAAGGGTAAGGTTCTCGCCATTCTTTGCGCATCTTTTTCAAGTTCTTTGGGATAAATGATTTTGAACCCTCCCGATTGAATATAGTTCCAATGTACACTAAGTGGGTTCTGTGCCGTACTGAATATTTGACCAAAAACAGGATATGAAATAATACTTAATGAAATTGATGTTAAGTATCTGATAATAAGTCTTTTGTTTAGTTTATTTAACTTCATTTAAATACCTTGCTAAAAATATTAGTTTTTAAGATTTTAGTGTGCTTTGCTTAATTGTATTATAGATTTAATCAGATGATTTTTTTAAACTGATTTTCAGTTGTTTGTGTGTTTTATTTAAATTCATTATTTTGCATAATAAGCTGTGATTTTAATTGTATTTTGCTTGCTTAAGCGTATTTAAACACATCTTTTTAATGCATTGAATTCAGTGCTTTAATTTACACTTATTAATCGATTTTAAGCAAAAATTTTCTTGAGTTTTCTGAAAATATGATACGGGTGGTATGAGAAAATTATCACCATTTTATAGAAGAAATTAAATTCTTTTTCCATCCTTGATAACTGGTTGTGCAGGCGTGCGAAATCTTAGGTTAAAAACTCGTTTGATTATCTTGATCAATCTGAATATTTAGATGATCTATTAATATCCTCACTCCTGTTGATGATGATATATTTTCAGGGATTTGTGATGCTATCTTCAACGTTTAATTAGTTATTATAAACTGGTTTAGAAATATGATTACTGTCTTTGTGTCATATTTAAGATTTAGAATTTTTCAGATTACTTGAATAATATTATATCATAACATCTGCAGAGTAGGAGTGTTCTGAGTTTTTGATGTCGTTTATTTTTGATCGATAACTTAATAATATGCGTTATCCGGTTCCTGCATTTGCTTTTTAATGATCAATTTTCTTTTAAATTCTACACGCTGATTGAGAAATTTGTATGTTTTTTGGACGTTAGGATCAATAAAATAGAGCAATTTTATGTTTCATAATGGCAATTCTATTGAATATTCAGCTATCGATGTCTATTTTTATATTTTCATCTTCATATTTTAATAGAGTAGTTGATTTGTATTTAACTATCTGATAATAAGTCTGTAGCGTCTTGTGTGTTTGCTCAAATTAAGCTTTTTAGATTAGTAGCTGTACCTTCTCTAATTGGAGAGATTTAGAATAGAAGTATTGAAAATTCGCTCTGAATATGGCTGCATTTCCCTTAATTTCTAGTGCATTTATAAGTCAGTTTTTGCAATATATTTGCATGGATAAGCGTTCTTTGCTGATCCAGATTTGCAATATCTTTCAGCTAGAAAATAATCTATTATTTAAAGTTATCTGGAGTTTTTAGTGGATAATTACTAAAGAAAATGTTTTCAAAAAAGCATCTTTTTCTGGGGGGAAACTGATACTTTATAGATCATTATTTTGTTCGTAATGTCGGTGTAGAATAGTTATAATTTCAGTAAGGAATGATAGCTTTTTAATGCCGGATTTAGTTTATCAAAATAAGTGTTTTTTTAGTAACCATGTGGGCATTATTCAATTGGTAAAAGGTAGGTGAGAAAGGTTAAATTATTAAAGCTTATTCTTCCTTTTTTTGTAGATGGGATAGAAGAAAATGGTGCTTAAAATAATGGCCGCTCCAATGTAAAATCCACCAGTCATTTGCTCTCTATCCTTGAAGAAAATAAAGGCTAAAATTATACCATAAACGGGCTCAAGATTAGTTACCAAAGCCACACGAAATGCAGATAAGGTTCGCATTACAGAAACGCCTGCAACGTAGGCTACCGAGGTGCAAAGCGTACCTAAAATGCCTATGTAAAACCAGTCATTTAAGCTTAGATTGAACGAAGAATTGATTAGCGATCCGTCATACAAACGGTATAATGTAATCCAGAAAAGTCCGCCAACCAGTTCATAAAAACCAATGATAGAGGGTTCACTTTTTTGAACAAGTGTAGAATTTATGGTAGAGAAAAGACTTGATGCAACGGCTGCAAGTAATCCGAAAATGATACCTAGAGTATATTGACTTTCGAATTTGAAGATCATATAAATGCCTAAAATAATAATCAAACCAACTAAAATATCACCGATCTGGATCGGTTGTTTTTTGATCAGTGGTTCTAGAATTGCAGTGAATAAAGTGAAGGAGGAGAGGCATACCAATGTAACAGAAACTGTTGAAACTTTGATCGCGTGAAAGAAAAATATCCAGTGTATCGCAACAATTGCACCGGTTAAAAAGAACTGGATAAATTGTTTTTTAGAGATTCTGATGTCTTTTTTCGTAATTAAAAACCAGGCAAAAAGTGTTGATGTCGCGATCAAAACCCGGTACCAAACCAATGGTACTGCGTCGATAGAAATCACTTTACCAAGTACGCCGGTAAAGCCCCAGATTAATACAGTGAAATGAAGAATTAATAAGTTTTTTTTGGTGCTATCCATGATTACTTAGGCGCTCTCTTCAATAAATAAATGCCAAGTAAACCAAAGGCAATAGTAGGTGAGATCACGGCAATTACAGGCGGTAATCCACCCTTAGTAGAAAACATCTGAGTGAATTGATTGAATACGATGTAAGCGAAGCTAATGAAGATTCCAATCCCCAGTGAAACCCCTACACCACCGCGAACTTTACGCGATGATAGTGCTACGCCAATCAGGGTTAAGATGTAGGCTGAAAGTGGGTGTAAGAAACGTTTATACTGCTCAAACTCCAGGTCGTTCATGATACCTGTTCCCCTGATTTTTTCCTTCTTGATTTTGTCGGCAAGTTCTTGTGTAGACAAGTTTTGAACCACATTTGCATAGGCAGAAAAATCATCGGGGCGCATATCAAGGATGGAATCTTTTAGTTTACCATTGCCGTAAATCATAGACTCTTTTAAGCCATCTATTTTGCGGATAGAGTAATTGCTAAGCTGCCATTTTCGCTTTGTAGAATCCCATTTAATATTATCTGCAACGATTTTTTTTACCATTACATCACCATTAAAATTATCTAAAGAAAAGCGGTATCCATAATTGGTTTTGTTATCAAAACTTTCCAAATAGATGTAAGTTTTGTCATCCAGTTTCATGTGGATATTTGTTTTTGTGGAGGGGTCGTTACGCTTGACGTAGGTATTTTCGAAACTGTTTTTTAAGGTATTGGTGTAGGGTAAAACGTAAAGATTTGAGCCAAGATTTGCGGCAAATATCACTGTTGCGGAAACAAAATAAGGGAGGAGAAACCTGTTGAAACTTACGCCACCACTTAATATGGGAACAATCTCTGTTTGATCGGCCATCTTAGCCGTAAAGAAAATCACCGCAATAAAGTTAATCAGTGGAGAAAGCATGTTCACGTAGAAAGGAATAGAACCTGCATAATATTTAGAAAGAATGCCCCAGAAACTGAGTCCACTTTTCATAAAATCATCCATTTTTTCGGATAGATCAAATACCACAATAATGATTACGAAAATAGCCAGGGTATAAATAAACGTACCCAGATATTTACCGATAATATATTGATCAATGATTTTTATCTTCCCTTTTAACAGACTCATGCTTATAATTTTTGGCCTAAAATCTTCACCATTTTGTTTTTCCAGTTGTAAAATTCACCAGAAATTATTTTCTCTCTAGCTTGTTTTACCAGCCAAAGATAGAAGTGCAGATTATGTAATGTAGCAATTTGCGCTCCAAGCATTTCTTTGCTATGTACTAAGTGTCTTAAATATGCTTTACTGGTTACCTGGTCTGCATGTAAATCACTCTCAGCATCCAATGGAGAAAAATCATTTTCCCACTTCTTGTTTCTAATATTGATGATGCCATTTCTGGTAAAGAGCATCCCGTTTCTAGCATTTCTAGTTGGCATTACGCAATCAAACATGTCTACCCCAAGGGCAATGTTTTCTAGAATATTAATTGGTGTACCCACGCCCATTAAATAACGTGGTTTTTCGTACGGCAAGATGTCGCAAACTACTTCCGTCATGGCATACATTTCTTCAGCAGGTTCACCAACAGATAATCCGCCAATTGCATTACCTTCACGATTCATGCTCGCGATAAATTCAGCAGATTTTATTCTCAAGTCTTTGTATACCGAGCCTTGAACAATAGGAAATAATGTTTGATCGAAACCATATTTTGGTTCTGTATTATCAAAATGCGTACAGCAACGTTTCAACCAACGGTGCGTCATTTTGATAGATTGGGCAGCGTAAGTATAATCGCAAGGATAAGGCGTACATTCATCGAAAGCCATAATAATATCAGCCCCAATGGTGCGCTGAATATCCATGGCATATTCAGGGGTGAAAAGATGTTTAGATCCATCAATATGCGAATGGAAAGTAACGCCTTCTTCTTTAATTTTACGCACTTTACTCAATGAATAAACCTGGTATCCGCCGCTATCAGTCAAGATCGGACGATCCCAGCCAATAAATTTATGTAAACCTCCGGCTGTTTCCAGTATATCCAAGCCTGGTCTCAAGTACAGATGATAGGTATTGCCTAAAATAATTTTAGCATCGATGTCATCCTTCAATTCCCGTTGGTGAACGGCTTTAACCGTTCCGGCGGTGCCTACTGGCATAAAAATAGGAGTTTGTATTTCGCCGTGGGCAGTGGTAACGGTCCCAGCTCTGGCTTTTGATAGTGGATCGTTTGCCTGTAAAGTAAATTTCATATAGGCTACAAAAGTAACAAATTTAACACACCTATATATACTGTTTATGAGTTTAATGGCCAAAACCAAACAATTCTAATAGCCGTTCTTAACCCAATGCAGTATCATTAATAGATGGATCAGGCCTTGAATGGCATGAGCAGAATAATATTTCCAAGGTTTTTTAAAATATCAGGCATATTGCAGATTAAAAATGCGAAATTTGCGCCTATTTATTTTACCACTGTGATATTAACCTTACCCGAAATTATCCTGCTCTCCATATTGGCTTTCTGCCTTTTAGTTCAGCTTTATTATGTTTTATTTGTTCACCTGAAGTTAGCCAATGCTGTTGTTGAGGAAATCCCATTCATAGGCAAAAAACCTTTAAGCGTAATTGTATGTGCCCGGAATGAAATCGCAAACTTAAAGGAATACCTGCCTACGCTAATGACCCAGAATTACCTTGAATATGAGGTGGTCGTGGTGAACGATCGTTCCTGGGATGGTACGGAAGAATTTCTGGAGCAAATGGCGGAAAAATACAGCAACCTGAAGGTTGTTAAAATCTTGGATAATGATAAGTTCTTAGCCGGAAAAAAGTTTGCCGTAACGATGGGCATCAAGGCTGCTAAACATGAATGGTTGGTTTTTACGGATGCAGATTGTACCCCGGCATCAGATCAATGGTTGATGGATATGCAACAACCTGCTGATGAAAATATAGAAATCGTTTTGGGTTATTCGCCATATATTAAAAGGCGTGGGTTATTAAATGCGCTGATTCGTTTCGAAACTTTTTTTACTGCAGTAAACTATCTTTCATTTGCCTTAAAAGGAATGCCTTATATGGGCGTTGGCCGGAATATGGCTTACAAAAAGTCGCTGTTTTTTAAAAATAAAGGATTTGCGGCACATATGCATATTCCATCTGGTGATGATGATTTATTTGTAAATGCACATGCAAACCGATCCAATACTGAAATTCGGATCAACATGGATAGCCATGTGTGGAGTGAACCAAATCGCACCTGGGGAGGTTATCTAAAACAGAAAAAACGCCATTTTGGTGCTGGAAAAATGTATAAAGCAAAACACAAATTTATATTAAGCTTGCAAATTATCTTTCAGTTTCTATTTTATGGCTTTTTTGTGGCGAGTATGTTTTTAGGTAGGGAAGCACAATATATTGCTGGCGGAATCCTTTTACTTAGCATCATCATCAAAAGCTTTATTTATCCAAAACTGCTGAAACGTTTAAACTACGGCGATTTACGTTGGTGGTTCCCAATATTAGATATACTTTTGTTTCTGTTTTTAACCTTAAACGGATTCTTAGCCATGTTTGGTAAGAAAAAAGTAAATTGGAAATAAGTTACAATCATTAAGAGTTACCCCTATGGCTGATGTAAAACCAGATATCATTTTAAAATATTTTCCGGACCTCACAGAAAAACAGGTTGCACAATTTGCGCAACTGTTTGATTTATATAGTTACTGGAATGCTCAAATTAACGTGATATCCAGAAAAGATATTGAGGAATTATACGAACGCCATGTTTTACACTCCTTGGGAATAGCCAAAGTTTGTACGTTCAAAGCCGGAGAATCGGTTTTAGATGTTGGCACTGGCGGCGGTTTTCCGGGCATTCCATTGGCTATTTTATTCCCTGAAACGCAATTCCATCTTGTAGATTCTATTGGGAAAAAAATTAAAGTAGTTAAAGAGGTTGCTTCAGCTTTAGGATTAGATAATTTACAAGCTGATCATTTGAGAGCGGAGCAGATCAAAAACAAGTTCAACTTTGTTATATCCAGGGCAGTAACCCGTTTAGGAGAATTTTATCCATGGATTCAAGGGAAGTTTAAAAAAGATTCGATCAATGCCATTCCGAATGGAATTCTTTATTTAAAAGGTGGGGATTTGGCCGAGGAGATAAAAGAATCAAAGCTGAAAGCAGAATTATATCCGCTTTCAGACTATTTTGAGGAAGATTTCTTCGATACTAAATTTGTGGTGTATGTGCCTCAGTAATACTTAGCTTTTTGGAAGTACTTCTACATAAACTACCTCTTTTTTAGCAGGTGATTTTATCTGTAAAGGCTCGCTAATTTTAATAGTTAATTCTTCTGGCTTACCTACGGCTTTCGCATCCTTAGCTGGCTTGATACTGCTTCTCGATTCTTTTACTTTTCCCTTAGGTTCAACCGGAGGTGGCGGAGGAAGTGGAGGAGTATTGGGCGATTTCGGAAGTTTGAAATTTGGTTTTACAGGCGGCGGTGGAGGTGGCGGCGGTACTTGTTTCGATCCTTTCGTTTTAATTTTCGGCGCAGTTGGAACTGGTGCTGTCTTAATTTGTTTAACATTTTTCTTTCTTGTAGTATCCTGAAGAGTTATTGTAAGTCCGGTACTTTTTTTCGGATAAAGATCCACCACTCCGTAATTCTTGGTGAATGCCATCGTTGATGCGCAAAGTAATGCTCCTGTAACGGGCAATACCAACAGCAATCTGAGCCTTGCCCATTTCGCAGATTTTTTCTGATTTAACATGTTTATTCTTCTTTTTAAAATGGATGAATTAAATATCTGATTCGTTAATTGAATAGATTGGTCGCCATAAGAGTTTTGAATCAGGAACATCGCATATTCATATTTTTCGATTCCTTTACCAGTGGTTTCTTCGTCGGCAAGGTATTCATGTAATAATTTAATGTCGTTTTTAAGCCAATAAATAATCGGATTAAACCAGTTCAGGCTTCCAATAATTTCAAAAAGCAATACATCTAGACTGTGTTTTTGCCTGATATGTGCCATTTCATGATTCATTATTGTATTTATATGCGGTAATTCAGGATCAATAAACAATAAGTTGAAAAATGAAAATGCAGATTTTGTATTCTTTAATTCTATAATGGTGACATCATTTTCAATTCTACCATTTGATAGTTTAAGTAGCCTAAAAAGGTTTCTAAATCCCCAGGCCAGCCTTGATAGAAAAAACAGTACTGTGAGCGAATAAATAATAAAGATAATTTGATCGATAGTTAAGATACTTGTGCTGGCCTCGGTTTGTTGAGTGATCATTAATTGACTTTCTACACCGTTTGCTTGCAAAAATCCCAACTGGAAAAAAGGAATCGTGAAAGCAGTTAAAGTACTTAAAATCAGAAAATATCTGTTCAAAGTATAAAAGGTTTCCTTGTGCAGAAATATTTTATAGAACCCATAAAATATAATGAGGTACAAGTTGGCTTCGAGTAGATAACATATCAAATTCATGATTGATCTTTTTTAAGTTTTTCTGCAAGCCGAATTAATTCAGTTAATTCATCATTGCTCATAATCTTATCTTTTACCAGGAATGAAACGAGACTTTCATACGAATTTTCAAAATAATTGTTCATCACCTTATCAAGTGCAAATTTTTTATAATCTGCTTCTTTAATAACAGGGAAGTAGATATAAGTGTTACCTATCGCTTTATGGTCTACAAACCCTTTGCCTTCTAAAACCCGAATCACCGTAGAAACGGTATTATATGCGGGTTTAGGTTCGTTCATTTTTTCAATCACATCTTTAACCAGTGCTTCTTCCATTTCCCAAAGAATTAGCATAATCTGTTCTTCAGCTTTAGTCAGTTCTTTTATCATTGTAACTATTTATATAGTTTGCTTAATTGAAGTTACGACTATAAAACTAGTTTACGAACTATTTTTATAGTTTATCTTTAAATGGCTGTAAATCAATTCAATAATTTCGGTGTGTGAAGCTTTATTGCATAAAAAAACCTGCCTTATGGGCAGGTTTAGGATTTTTAATGAAAAACTATCTATGTTAGTTTTTCATTATCATTTTATCTTTCAGCGATTGTTGCAGGCCTGTTTGTCGGTCGATGTTTTTAACTACATCTAATACCGTAGCTGCGGCATCGCTAAAGAATTGTTTAGTGATGGTAGAATATTCATCGGTTGCTTTGTGATAATCTTTATGGTCTTCAACGCCGAAGTAGAGGAACGGAATATCCTTCGCATTGAATGCACCCTGGTCGCTTTGATTTGTCCAGTCATCATGACCGAGTTTTGGATCATCATGCCCTAAAGAGACTTTGATCTCTTTTCTGGTGGTATCTATATATTTTTTCAGATTTGGATATTTAAACGTTCCAGAAACATATAATTCACCTTTTTCGCTATGCCCGATCATATCCATATTTAAGTTTACGGCAATTGTGCTGATGGGTATTGGTGGATTGGCAACAAAGGCTTTAGCACCCTGCAAGCCCATTTCTTCTGCGTCGAAAGAGGCAAAAATAATCGTATTGTTCGGTTTGTTTTTCGCGAAGTAGGCCGCAATTTTTAATAATCCGGCAGTTCCAGAAGCATTATCGTCTGCACCGTTAAACACTTCATCTTTCACTGTTCCCAGATGGTCGTAATGAGCGGAAACCACAATTACATTGCTTCCTTTTCCTTGAATATAACCGATTACATTCGTTCCATTCACTTTTGCACCATTTCTTGAGTTAAAGGTAAACTCCTGTGCATAGTTTACATGTTGAGGATAAGACTTTAATCCCAGCTTTTGAAAACGCTCTATGATATAGATTCTTGCCATTTCTGCGCCTTTGGTTCCGGTTTTTCGGCCCTGATAAGCATCAGAAGAAAGTACTTCAACATCTTTTAGGAGCTGTGTATCTAATTTGCCAGAACCTGCTGTATTTTGATTTTTAACTGACGAACAGCAACTGAGCATCATGGCTAAGGGGATGATATATAGGATTTTCATGGTTTATTATTATGGCTACCAAAGTAGTTTTAAGATATTGGGATAAAGTTTGAATTTTTCATCAGCAGATAATAAAGTCGCGTCATTTTCTATGGCAGCAGAAATTAATAGTCTATCAAATGGGTCGCGGTGATCATTTAACAAGGGGATCTTTCCATAATTAAAGATGGATACATTCTCTATTGGCAAAAACGTAAAGCCATCTGTAAGTGCTTGGTTATATATATCCTCTACTGTGATATTGAAGTGGGTTAACTTGCCAAGAGATTGTTTTATCGAAATCTCGAACAGACTTATCTGGCTAAAATAAATAATGTTGTTAATGTTTTCAATGATGTCCATTACCCCTGATGGTATTCTCGGATTATTTTCCTGAAACCAGATTAAGCAATGTGTATCTAAAATGTAAAGGTCAGATGGCATTACATATATTCCTTTAGATCATCCAGCGGTTCATTAAAGTCATCAGTTATAGATATTTTTCCTTTAAAAGCACCAGGAATTCTCTTTGTAATTTCCGCTTTCTCATTGGTTAGGAAAGTAACGATCACATCGGTTTTTGAATCGACAGGTGCTTTTTCTTCCAATATAATTTTTCCTCCTTCGTAGTATCCTTTAACTGTAGCTAACATATCCTTCTTTGTTATTAACAAATATACCTTTTTTGTTATGCTATTCAAACGATGTTAAATAGGAGTATTGTATAGTTTTTTCGGTAACAAATCAAAAACAGATTGCTTAATCAGCTCAAGAAGCCCTTTCGCGATAATAAAAATACCAAGGTTCGCTTTTGGCTTTGATCTTTAACCTTTCGGCTTTGGTTTTTATTCTTTGCTCCTTAATCTTTGCTCTTTGTTCCTTGATTTTTACTCCCTTTCCCCTAGGCTGCAACCTCCCTCAAATCTACAGCTACCACCCTCGAAACACCTTGTTCTACCATAGTCACCCCATAAATAATATCGGTGCTGGCAATAGTACGTTTGTTGTGTGATACGATAATAAACTGCGATTGATCAGAAAATTTACGGATGATGTTATTGAACTTATCAATATTCGTATCATCCAATGGCGCATCAACCTCATCAAAAATACAGAACGGAGCGGGCTTTAAAAGGTAAAGTGAAAAGAGGAGGGCCGTAGCGGTAAGTGTTTTTTCACCACCTGATAACTGGTTGATTGATAGCGGTCTTTTTCCTTTCGGGCGGGCAATGATATCGATATCGGCTTCCAAAGGATTATTGATATCCGACAGGATTAAATCACAACTGTCTTCTTCATTAAACAACGAGCGAAAAACCACAATAAAATGTTCACGGGCTTGTGTAAAAGCCTGCATAAACTTTTCTTTTGCAGTATCATCAATCTCTTTAATGGTTTGTAACAAGTCTGACTTTGCCGCATTTAAATCTTTTTTCTGATTTTGAATAAATACGTAACGTTCTTCCATTTCTTTGAAAGCTTCCATAGCCATCGAATTAATGGCGCCAAATTCATCTAGCTGGCGTTTCATTTTCTCTACTTTCTGGCGAATTTCAAACTCACTTTCCAAAGCATTCAAATCAGTTTCTGTCTCTAAAAGATCGTTGATGTCGATGTTAAACTCAACGGATAAACGTTCCTTAAGCGAGTTTAAATCAATTTTGAGGGTGTTCTTTTTATCTTTAATTTCAGTTAACAGAAAATCCGTCTCCTCGCGGCTCTTGCGGATATTGGTCAGGTTGTTTTCTAAATCGTTAATATTGCCTTTGCTTTCGAAATACTCTTTTTCTGCGTCCGCAAGGCCTTTTTCCATCTCTTCCCGCTGTTGGTACATTTCTAAAAGCGTATCATCGCTTAGATCGGTGTGCTGTAAGGTAGCCGTAATCTGTGCCAGCGTTTCCTGTAATTCTTTATCATTCTGGGCAATTCTTTTATTTAAAGCTTCTTCCTGTACAAAACGATAATCAAGGTCCTTCTCCAGGCTGGATAATTTATTTTGCTGTTGATGAAAACGGATATTATCCTGGTTATATTTCTGGGCACTGTCATTTACCTGATCTGCAATATCCTGATAGTTTAATTGCTGTTCCTGAAGGTTTATGTGATCTTGTTGCTGTTTTTTTTGCAACTCAATCAGGGCTGGTAACTTTTCGGAAAGCAATTGCTCAATGGAAACAATTTTTTGCGCAATATCTGTCTTACGGTTCTCACTCGTGGTAATAAACTCCTGATATTGATCCCGACGCGTTTGAACGGAAATTTGCTCGTTACTCAATCGGTTAAGTTCCTGTTGTAAGCTACTGATCTGATCAATTTTGGAAGATTCTTTTAAATGCAGCGTTTGTGATGTCGCAGCTGAAATAGCTTGATTATATTGATTAATGAGCGATTCAGATTGTTTAATCTCTTTTGCTAAGTTCTCTAAATTCTTTGCACGACCGATTCTTTTACCCTCGAACAAGCCTACAGAACCACCTGATAAAGTAAATTTCGTTTGGGCATATTTCCCATTTCTAGCCAGAATGGTTAAACTTTCAGTCGGCGGTTTTTTGAAGATATTTTCCTGCTCATCAATTGCGATGTATACATTTTGCAGAAGCAGATTACAAAGGTGCTGGTATTTTTTATCAACTTCGATTACAGAAAGCGCCGGGATTAAACCTTCATGAGTGCTTACTGAGGCACTTTTCTCCGGAATATGCGCTAAAATAAAGAAGTTCGCTCGTCCACGGGTAGCATCGGTTAAAAGATTTACCGCCTGAACGGCATCTGCGTAATGATCAACAACATAATGGTTCATCACAGGTTCGAGATAATTTTCTATCGCAATGCGGTAATCTTCGGTACAAAATAAAATGTCTGAGAGGAGCAAGGCACTCTTTGCGAAAGCATTGTTCTTTTTAAGGAAACGAATCGATTCAGGGAAGCCTTCCAGGCTATCTACCAGCGATTTTGTGAGGTTATATTCATTTTGTTTAGCGTCCTTTTTACGATTTTCGGAAGTCAGTTTTTCTTTGTTAGCAGTCAGGCTCACCTCTGTTTCTGCCAGCTGATCTTTTAAAATCTCTTCTGCTTCTTTAAGCTGTTTAATGGTTCGTTGTTTTTCGGCAATCTGAATATCAAGTTCGGCCAGAGCGTGGTCGAACGCTTTCAGTTCTAAAGTTTTGGTTTCGGTATCGTCAACATTTCTATTGGTTTCCTGTACCAAGGCATCTTTTTGTATATTGAAAATGTCAATCTCTTTTTGGACCTGATAAACCTGATTTTGTAGTTCGCCAACAGATTTAACCAGGTTATCAATCCTGTTTTTTTCTATTTGCTGTTGTTCTCTTAAAGTTTCAAGTGTGGTTTTGAGTGATTTTAAATCGCTTTCCAGGCGGTTAAAAACCTCCGTTTCCGTCAAAACTTCTTCATTCAATCGCTTGATGTTGTATTTGATGTGATTAAGCTGATTCCTGTCTTTTTCCAGCTCACCAGCCAAGCGGGTTTCCTTTTCCTGAAGGAACCGCATCTGTTCATTTTTTACTTTCTTTTCACTTTCGTAGGCACGAATTTTCGAAACCAATTCATTCGTAGCTTTCTGCTGTACAGATAGGTTTTTTTCCTGATGAATGCTGCCTAGCTTCAGTTTTTGTAATTCGGCTTCGCTCTGATCAATCTTAGTGCTCAGTTCCGTCCGGCTTACCTGTTGATTTTGCTCCTGGTTTTCAATTACATCCAGGTCGGTACGGAAAAAAGCAATTCTATGTGTAGCCAGTTGAATACTCAGTTCGCGGTACTGCTCTTTTAATTTATAATAGCGTTCGGCTTTTCGCGCTTGATTTTCTAAAGTTTTAAGGTTCTTTTCTATCTCGAAAAGTAGGTCTTCAACGCGTTCTAAATCGGCTTCTGTATCTTTTAATTTGTTGAATGTTTGCTTTTTACGAAGCTTATATTTCGAAATACCCGAGGCTTCTTCAAATAACGACCGGCGACTATGTTCTTTATTGGTGATGATCTCGTCGACCATTTTTAGCTCAATGATAGAATAACTGTCTGAACCAATTCCGGTATCAAGGAAGAGATCTGTAATGTCTTTTAGTCTGCATTGGACATCATTTAAACGATACTCGCTATCACCATTACGATACAGTTTTCTTGTTACCGTAACTTGCGAATAAGCGGTAGGAAGAATGTTTTTAGTATTGTCAAAACTTAAGGAAACTTCAGCCAACTGCGCTTGTTTGCGGTTTTTGGTGCCATTGAAGATGATGTTTTCCATCTTTTCTGAACGTAAAGCTTTGGTACTTTGCTCACCCAACACCCAACGCATGGCATCGATTACATTCGATTTTCCACAACCATTCGGACCAACAATAGCGGTAACTCCTTCATTAAAATTGATGGTCACCTTGTCGCCAAAGCTCTTGAAACCCTTAATTTCTAATCGAGTAAGTTGCATGGTTTTTAATCGGAGGAACCGAACTCAATTATAAGGAAAATTTTGAGGTTTTTCAAGGGATGATCTAGATTTAACCGCAAAGAAGCCTCACCCTATGAAAGATAGGCGGTAGGCAGATGTTGTAGCTGCCCTCTCCGGGGGAGAGGGTTTTAAAGTGTAGCGGTTTGAACCAAGAGTAAAAGAAGAGCTTCATCAAAAGTATTGCCACGGAAGCACTAAACGCACGGAAAATTTTGATTGGATTTTAGTGTAAATCTGTGTTTCCGTGACAAATATATCTGCATAATCTGTGGCTAAAAAAACTCTGAGCTAATTAAAGCTAGGATTAACAGGAGAGCTTCATCAAAAGTATTGCTACTGAAGCACTAAATGCACGGAAAATTTTGAGGTGAATTTCCGTGTAAATCTGTGTTTCCATGGTAAATATATCTGTATAATCTGCGGCAAAAAAAACTCTAAGCTAGGATTAACAGGAGAGATTTATCAAAAAGTACTGCCACAGAAGCACTAAATGCACGGAAAATTTTGATTGGAATTCCGCGTAAATCTGTGTTTCCGTGGCAAATATATCTGCATAATCTGTGGCTAAAAAAACTCTGAGCTAAAGATTGGATAAAGGGATAGCTTCATTAAAGATTATTGCCACGGAAGCACTAAATGCAAGGAAAATTTTGAATTTAATTCCGTGTAAATCTGTGTTTCCGTGGCAAATATATCTGCAAATCTGTGGCTAAAAAACTCGGATCCAGATAGTACGTAGCTGTAACACACACGGGGTGAGGCCTCCTCTCTTTTACCTCACAATCATCAACTTTGCAAATTTTAATAACAATTGTTTATTCCCTAATCCCTGAAAAAATACAGTTGCTTTTACATCAGGTAAATTGCCTTCTAAACTGATAATTTTTCCAAAGCCAAATTTCTCGTGCTCCACTTCCATACCACCTTGAAATTCATTTGGTTGAGAAGGCGTAAACCCCGGTGTTGGTACGTGTGCTTTCGCCAGTAATGAAGTTGTTTTCGGGCGTTGTGGCGCAGATGTAGTGGTTGTTGGTTTCGGTTTGCTCAAGAAATCGCGGGGCTGTGAAGTCCAGGTTTTACGTTCATCGTCAAAATTGCCTTCAATCATATTGCTTTTGGCAGGTTTAACATCCAGCTCTAAAAACCTTGGGTTAATTTCATTAATAAAACGACTCGGTTCACAGTTGGTTAACGTTCCCCAGCGGTAACGCGACGTAGCATAAGTGATGGTTAATTTTATTTCAGCACGCGTAATGGCTACATAAAATAAACGGCGTTCCTCTTCCAAATCAGAGCGGGAGTTTACCGACATTTGTGAAGGGAAAAGGTTCTCTTCCAAACCTACAATGAATACATTTTTAAATTCCAGACCTTTGGCCGAGTGAATCGTCATTAACGAAACAGTATCTTTATTTTTGTCGCCATCCTTATCATCATTGGTTAAAAGTGCTACATCCTGCATAAAAATATCAAGACCTTTTTCTTCGATATCTTCACGCTCTGCAAACTCTTTTATACCATTTAATAACTCCTGGATATTTTCATATCTCGACCGACCTTCCACGCTGTCATCAGTGTAAAGCTCTTTTAAAATACCGGCATGTTGGGCGATAAATAAGGCGGAATCATAGGCATCTAATTTTTTCGCTTCCGCCTGAAAGCTTTGAATCATCATCGAAAAATCATTCAGTTGATTGGCTAAACGGCCGTCGACGTATTGATGTGCATTGGAAATTACATCCCACAAGGTTACATTGTTCTGATCAGCAGCTACAATAATTTTATCTATGGAAGTATCTCCAATACCCCGTTTAGGGTAATTAATTACTCTTTTTATCGCTTCTTCATCTTTCGGATTAAAAGTTAACCGGAAGTATGCAATTAAATCTTTAATCTCTTTACGTTGGTAGAACGACTGCCCGCCATAGATTCTATATGGAATGTTCAGCTTACGTAAACCTTCCTCCATCGCCCTACTTTGCGCATTTGTTCGATAGAGAATGGCGAAATCGCTGTGTTTATAGCCCTTTACTCCGCGTTCCTGAATAATGGATTCTGCAACAAGTTTCCCTTCCTCGTTATCCGTAAAAGCACGCGCTACTTTAATTCTGTCACCTTCAGCATTTTCAGAGAAAACATTCTTCTCCAACTGATTTTTATTGTTGGCAATGATGCTACTTGCGGCATCAACTATATTTTGTGTCGAACGATAATTTTGCTCGAGTTTATAAACTTTTAAATCCGGATAATCGCGTTCAAAATTCAAAATGTTCTGAATATTTGCACCACGGAAAGCATAAATACTTTGTGCATCATCACCCACCACACAGATATTCTGGTAAGCTGCAGCCAGTTTTTTCACGATAGTATATTGCGAAAAGTTAGTATCCTGGTACTCATCCACCATCAGATACCTGAATTTCTGCTGATATTTATTTAAAACTTCCGGATGTTCTTTTAATAGAATATTGGTTTTGAAAAGCAAATCATCAAAATCCATCGCCCCACCTCTAAAGCAGCGCTTGGCATATTGTTCATAAATCTGACCAATTAACGGACGTTTATTTTGGATATCCTCCGCCTGGATCTGATCGTTGGCCTGATATTCACCCCAGGAAATTAGATTGTTTTTTGCCGAAGAGATTCTGCCAAAAACAAAGTTAGCCGCGTATAATTTGTCATCAAGCTGCATTTCTTTCAAAATGGCACGGATCACACTTTTGCTATCATCAGTATCGTAGATGGTGAAGTTATTCGGATAACCTATTTTCTCTGCTTCTACACGTAAAATTTTCGCAAAAACGGAGTGAAAGGTTCCCATCCAGATGTTTTTCGCCTCAGCCCCAACCACTTTGCCAATCCGCTCCCGCATATCTTTACTGGCCTTATTGGTAAAAGTCAAAACCAGGATATTAAATGGGTCGGTACCAGTTTGAATAAGGTGTGCCACACGGTAAGTAATTACACGTGTTTTACCCGAACCAGCACCCGCAACAATCATTACCGGTCCTTTTGTATTTTCTACTGCTGCTCTTTGTTGTGGGTTTAATCCTTCTAAATAATCCAAATCGGCTCCTGTTTTTTTGAGGCTCAAAAATAACAATTCTCCGGTCTTTTTGCTAAAGTTGTTGGTAATTAGTTAGGTGTTGTGAATTGAATTTTATTTTGAGGAAAGCCAAACCTGTATTCCATTGTTTCGTTCGTCCTTTGCTTTGCTCATACGCCTGCAAGCCTTAAACACATGGCCGGTATCCGCTTCGCCAAGGTTTATTTAAATTAAGTTTGTGCTGCTATTGAGGGTTTAAAACCCAAAGTAAAAATTAAACTCTTGAAAAATAAGATGTTCTACAGACTCACAGACCTTGGTTAAAAGAAAATAACAACCATAATTATACATTTTCACCTTCTACCTCAAACCCTCTACCTTAATTACATCCAATCTTCATTACCATCTTCTACCTGATACAGCCAATAATTAACCAGCTGTTTAATCTCCGAATAATTTCCATATTTAAATCTGATCTGCCCTGCAGCGGTGTGCAAACACAAATGACCGACATCTATACTTCTATGCCATGGATATTGTGAAGTAGTGATGGACTGAATTTTCGATTGTATTAAGATTTCATTGGAAATATCCCAGATGCCACTTGTTTTGATCACAAATTCCTGGTTAACTGAAAGCCGGTGTTTACGATAGCTGATAAAAATCATCAAAAAACCGATCAGAAAATAAGCAATTGCGAAACCTATAAATGGCTTCACTTCCGGGATTTTAAATGCCACAATTAAAAAAATAGCAACTGGCATTACCAGTTTAAAAAAAACGGGTAAATTCAAAAATCGCCAGTCAGGGATGAAGGTTTTACCTTTTAACGGCACTTTACCTAAAATCATTTTCAAGAGTTCATCCCGTTCTACGGGGTTACATCCTACAACTTCCAAAGTATTCCCCTGAATCTCATTGCCCTTTTTACTTTCGCCAAAATGTGCCTGTTTCAAACTCATGTTGAGCATATTTAACTTTTTCTGAAAATAGTTCTGACTATAGCTGGTAACCTGCACCTTGTTCGGATTGATCAATGTATTCTTTTTGGCAATTAATCCGCATGATAGCAGGAGCGAATGCTGATGCTGAATAATCTCCAGTTCAAAATATTTATAAAACGTACGGGCAATATTGAAAATTAAAAATGCAATAAGGAGCACACCCACAATAATCGCGATTGAAAATATGGTTGCGAAGCCGATGAAAGTATTTTTGATTACCCCCTTATCAATTTGGAATACATCCATAATATGCCTGGCCTCTTGTATAACATATAAAAAGAAGGCGGTGATCAGGGCCAGACTTTTTCCATAATTGGAAGTTAGTCCTACTTTAAATAATGTCCACGAGCTAATCTTCAATACGGCTTCAGGGGTAGGAATGGTGTGATCTTCCCGTGTTTGTTCGATTGTCTCTGATCGTTTGCTCAGTAAATGATCCTTTAAATTATAAGCTGAAACCTCATCTATCGCTTTAATACTTACTTCTTCCCCTTTAGCGCCAGCGGTATCTATCTTCAGCCCATAAACTCCAATAATCTTTTGTAAAATGCTTTGATTGATGTTTACCTGTTGGATTTTATCTAGTTTAATAATAATTTGATCACGATTAAAAATTCCCTTGTTCACTATAAATTCTTGCTTCTCTTTATCAAGAAAAAAGGTGAATTTTAGATAGGAAAAGTAAGCGTAGATTAAACAGAGCAGCATTATAACTGCTATTCCCAAGAGCGTATAACGGGTGTATGTGCCACCCATTTTAATAAAGGCATAAATCAAAAAGAAAAAGAGTGCTTTTGTAACCTTTATCATGGTGTGAACTGCCATCACAATAATGCCAAAGGCCGATTCACGCTGGGGCTGACTAAAATCCTTATTCATATCAAGCCTCAGGTTCAGTGGAAGGATTTTCAATTAAATCGAGTTTTTTCAGTAGCAAGTCTCTGATACTTTTTGCTTCAGCTATCGGAATGCCTGATATGCTTAGATGCCCCGTATGGCCACCTGCGGTAAAGATCTGTAAAGTACCCAAATGGTACATTCTGGAAAAAACAGCTTCATTAAGTTCGATATGTTGGATTCGATTCAGCGGAACAATTGTAGTAGAATCTGAAATGACCCCGCTTTTATAGATCACATCTTTAGCCCTGACAGCGTAGCCTCGTTTTTTAAAACCGATATAATAAAGCAGGTAAGAAATGAATGTAATAATAACATAAGCGCTGATGATCAATGGGGTGTAGGCCCTGAAATCATCAATAAAAAATAGGAGCAAAGCGGCTAAGATAGCCAACGGTACGAAAAACAAAACGAGGTTAATACAGATGATTTTCCAATAGTCGGGATGTGGCTTTCTTAAAATAACTTCCTCAAACTTAGGAAGCGCACCGATGTCTATTGGTTCGTTAGTGAAATTCTCTGCAGGCATGGCTTTAAAGATATAAACAATTTAATCTCTTGTAAGACTAATTATAGCTATTTAAGTTACCTCGCAACGATAAATTTTTTGGCAGTATTATATTTGCCAGAGTCTGATGTGATTTTGAAAAAGTAAACTCCAGGTACAAAAGAAATGGTATTAATTTCAAGTGTATGCTTTCCGGTATTTAAATATTCATTAACAACGGTTTTAACCAGGCGGCCCATCAGGTCGAAAATCTGGACATTAATTTTATCCGTCTCTGGTAAAACGATGTCTACAGATGTTTGAGTAGATGCAGGGTTTGGATAGTTTTGCGATACAACGAACATCAGAAACCTATCGAAGATAGCCTTATTAATGGCATCAAATATTACATAGCTGATGAGTCTGTAACCTCGAGCATTTGGGTGAAATACATCCTGGTAAAGAGAAAAATCCCGTCTCATGGCCGCATTTATGTCAGCGAGATAAATTTTGTATTCCGTTACCAAGCGTCTGTAAATGGTGTTCAAAGCCCTGATATTTGCATTGGTAGATACTAATGGCGCATTATTTCTATCGTCGACATTTTGCAAAGTGCACAATATAGGAATCAGGTTTTGCTTCAGGCTGATGGTAATTAACTGACGCATATTCGCCTCAGATTCAGCTAAACTACCTCTTCCATTACTAATTGCGATGGCATCGTTAATCCCCATAGAAATTACGATAAAACCTGTTCGATCTCTTACTGAATTATCAATCCTTAATAGACCTTGTCGTGTAGTCTGGCCCCCAATCCCCTGATTGGTAATATCAACTACTTTATTAATGTAGCAGTTTTCGAAATTGCTTTTTAGCATAGACTGAAAGCCCACGCCGCCTACACCTTCAACGGTACTGGCACCGAAAGTTACAATATTGATACTGTCTTTTGCATAGAATTTAGCAGCCTCTGGACAGCTTACCCGAGGCGGATTTTGAGCATGTGCAATACCTGATATACCTAAAGAAAAAAGCAACAGCAGAAAAAAAATCAATCTCGTGCTAAATTTCATTACAAATCATCATTCTAGTTGGTTTTAGGATATCTGTTAAGGCCGCAATTTACAGAAAAATGGGTTAAAACGATTTATGAAAGAGAAATTTTCTTACTCCAAAAATTCTACATCATCCAGGTTTAAACTTAACTATCAGCTGTTTAAAAACGTAATAAAAATTTAACTTTTTTAGCCGGATTATTTTTGAGGGTTTCTGCCCCAATTCATTTATTGGCTAATGCCTTTTGCGTTAAAACCCTATATTTGTCCAAATTCATTTTGTTATGCAAGAGATTAAAAATTATGTAGAAACGCACAAGCAACGCTTTTTAGATGAGTTGTTCGAATTATTGCGTTTTCCATCGGTTAGTGCCGACCCAAAATATAAGGATGATGTACTAAAAACTGCAGATTACGTTGCCCAAAAATTGAAAGATGCTGGTGCAGATCATGTAGAGATATGCCCTACCGCTGGTTATCCGATCGTTTATGGTGAAAAACTAATTGATTCTTCATTACCAACTGTTTTAATTTATGGCCATTACGATGTACAGCCAGCAGACCCTTTGGAACTTTGGCATACACCGCCTTTTGAACCAACTGTTCGCGATGGCAAAATTTACGCCCGTGGTGCCTGCGATGATAAGGGACAATTTTACATGCATATAAAGGCGTTTGAATTGATGATGGAAACCAATACGTTGGCCTGCAATGTGAAATTTATGATTGAAGGTGAAGAGGAAGTTGGATCTGCAAATCTTGGTATTTTCGTTAAAGAAAACGCCGATCGCTTAAAAGCTGATGTTGTTTTAATATCTGATACTTCAATGATCAGCATGGAGCATCCATCAATTGAGACTGGCCTGCGAGGTTTAGCTTATATGGAAGTGGAGGTTGTTGGTCCGAATCGTGATTTACATTCAGGTGTTTATGGTGGAGCAGTAGCTAATCCGGCAACAATTCTTTGCAAGATGATTGCATCGCTGCATGATGAAAATAACCACATCACTATTCCGGCATTTTACGATAAGGTTGTGGAGTTAACAGATGAGGAGAAAAAAGCTTTAAATGCTGCGCCTTATGATGAAGCAGAATATACAAAAGATCTTGATATTGAAGAAGTTTGGGGCGAAAAAGGCTATTCTACATTAGAACGGACTGGTACTAGACCAACTTTGGAAGTGAATGGAATTTGGAGCGGTTACATTGGCGAAGGTGCCAAAACTGTTTTACCAAGCAAAGCAAATGCTAAAATTTCTATGCGTTTAGTGCCAAATCAAAGTTCAGAAGAGATTTCAGAAATCTTTACTAAACATTTTGAAAGCATTGCACCTAAAAATGTAAAGGTAAAAGTTACGCCTCATCATGGTGGTGAGCCGGTTGTTACGCCAACGGATAGCATTGCTTACCAGGCTGCTGAAAAAGCAATCGAAGATAGCTTTGGTAAACAAGCCATTCCTACCCGTGGTGGTGGAAGTATCCCGATTGTAGCTTTGTTTGAAGATGTATTAGGAATTAAATCTGTACTTTTTGGTTTTGGTTTGGATAGTGATGCACTGCACTCTCCAAATGAAAAATATGATATTTATAATTATTACAAAGGCATCGAAACTTTGCCATTGTTTCATAAATATTTTGCTGAATTGAGTAAATAAGTCTAAATACTCATAGATACTGGTCGTAGCGGGACGCTACGACCTTAAAAGCTTAAAATCCCTTTTAATCTAATGGTTGGTGTCTCACCAACCATTTCTAAATCTCAAAGCTATCACTTTGGTTTGCCTCGGCTCACCGCCGCCGAAGGGGCTCTTACTTTTTTACTTGATCAAAAAAGTAACAAAAAACCGAGCTTTTCTGCGAGCTCATGAATACCTATAAAAAAATAAACAACTTATGAATAAATCAAGGCTTGGACCTGCTGTTGGATAAATTCGTCAAAGCTTAATGGCGGCAGCACAAGCCGCGATGAAAAATCGCGGAGTACGCGCTGCCTTAGATAGTGGGGTATGAAAGTTTTTGCAGAAGCTTTAACGTTTTCTCCTTCCAGCAGTTCCTAGGCCGGATAGCACGGCGGTTATAGTGGATTGCAGAACTAAAATCTAAAACTGGTCTTAGCGAGACGCTACGACCTTAAAGCTTAAATTTCTTTCGGCTGTTGAGAAACTAACCCATAGAATGGAAATGAATGCCATAATCTAATGGTTGGTGTCTCACCACCGGCCTAAGTTATATCTCGTTAATCTGTTAAGACAATTCCTCTTGATCCGTTTTTCCTTTTATCATAAATGTGATATGAATTTCTAAACCCCATAATTTTTTCTAAATTGTACCCATGAAATATTTAATCTCATCTCTTTTACTTTTAGCAGGATTCGCTTCTTTTGCTCAATCTACTAAAACGATTCAGCAATCTGGTAATCCTATTTTTGAAGGTTGGTATGCAGACCCTGACGCAGCCATTTTCAACAACAAGTATTGGGTTTATCCCACTTACTCTGCCAAATATAAAGAGCAGGTTTTTTTGGATGCCTTTTCATCTGACGACCTGGTTTCCTGGAAAAAACATGACCATATTTTAGATACTTCAGCAGTTAAATGGGCAAATAAAGCCATGTGGGCGCCGGCGATTATTCAGAAAGATAAAAAGTACTATTTGTTTTTTGGAGCCAACGACATTCAGAATGATCAGGAAATAGGTGGGATTGGGGTAGCAGTTGCAGATCGACCAGAAGGTCCATATAAGGATCATCTGGGAAAACCTTTGGTAGATAAGTTTCATAACGGAGCACAACCAATAGATCAGTTTGTTTTTAAGGATAAAGACGGGCAATATTACCTGATCTATGGTGGTTGGAAACACTGTAATATTGCAAAACTTAATAAAGATTTCAGTGGCTTTTTACCCTTTGAAGATGGAAAAATTTTCAAAGAAATTACGCCGGATAAGTATGTGGAGGGACCATATATGTTCATCAAAAACGGCAAATATTATTTTATGTGGAGCGAGGGCGGATGGACTGGTCCTGATTATTCAGTGGCCTATGCTGTTGGCGATTCTCCTTTTGGGCCATTTAAAAGAGTGGGTGAGATCTTAAAACAAGATCCTGCGATTGCGACCGGAGCAGGACATCACTCTGTGATTATCAACGAGAAAAAAGGCACTTATCATATTGTTTATCACCGCCGTCCGTTAACGGAAACTAATGGGAATCATCGTGTAACCTGTATAGATGAAATGAAATTTGATGCAAATGGCATGATCCTGCCAGTGAAAATCACGAATGAAGGTGTTAAAGCCCAAAAAGTAAAGTAAAACTAATTTTCGTTCCCGACTGAACGTTGAGAACGAAAATTTAATTAGCTTCCAAAATAGCCTTCTCTTGTTTTTTATCGAGTAAACTAAATCCGTAAGCACATACCATAAGTACACAGGCTAAACCAAACCAAAGCCAGTTATAGCTCAGGTGTCTTGCGATAAAAAATCCTCCGAACGGACCAATAACTTGTGCACAAGACCAGCTTAACGTATAGCCCGCGGCATACAAGCCTCGGTTATGCTCGTTACTTCTGCTAATCACAACCGTGTTGATAAATGGTAAAACGAACATTTCACCAATGGTAAAAGTGATGATGGTTAACACTGCTGTTACTACATGAAAAATAATCGGTGCGCTTAATAATAAATAGGATACAGCGAAGAAAATGGAACCAATTATGATAAAGAACATGGGCGATCTTTTCTTTTCTATTTTATTGATCATAATCATTTCAAACAGCGCGATAATTGCACCATTTAAGCCGATAATAATGCCAATTGCAAATTCATCAATATGCCATTCTTCCTTGAAAAATACCGGTACCACCCTAAACATCAGGAATGCACAGGTGATAAAAAGTGTGGTTAACAAGATAAATTTGACGTAAAAAGCATCCTGCCAAGGTTTCATAATCACCAAATTGCTGCGGTTTTCTTTCGCTTTTTTCATAAAGCCCTGCACTTTCGGCAACAGGAACATAATGCCTATGCCCACCAAAATACTTACTGACCCCTCTACAACAAACAATAGTTTATAATTGATTGATGCAATAATACCGGCCATACTAATTCCAACAGACCAGCCAATATTTACTGCCAATCTGTTTAAGGAATAGGAGCGGGTGATGGTATTTTCTTTTGCATAATGTGCCACAGCCGTAAAATTTGCGGGTCTGAATGCTTCAGAAAAAAAGCTGATTACAACAGCTAAAACACAAAGTGTAGAGAAATGGGTGATGGTTGAAAATATAATGAAAAGTATTCCACCGATAATAGAGGATAGAATTTGAACGGGTCTGAACCCGATCAGATCAGTAAGTTTTCCGCCAGTTGCCGAGCCTAAAATAGAACCTACACCGAAAAGGGTAATGATTAAGCCGGCATCCATCTCTGTTCTATGCAAGCTTTGAGTAACATAAAGTCCCATAAAAGGAACTGCCATGCTGCCACATCGGTTAAACATCATTACAATACTCAAGAGCCAGGTTTCGCGGCTTAAACCACTAAATGAAGATTTGTAGGTGTTGAGAATGAGTTTGAACATGTTGTTTTTTCCAGCGCACAAAAGTACAAAAGCATTGGGGATTTGATGCTAAATATTAAGATAACTATGTGCTTTTGTGAAGATAAATTCGATGGAATCAGCTGAAAATTTTACTATTCTTTTTATCTTTCAGTATCTTTTTAACAATCTAAGCTTTCTAAATTAATGTATCAAACTCAATTTCTTAAAGAACAACTGAAAAGCATCAGTAACCATATACTCCAACCAGGAGATTTTCATGATAAACTCGTACCTGCCATAACCGCTTATACCAAGTTGTTATTTGATATAGGTAAAATAGACTCGGAGGAATCGATAGAACGTCGTCATATTAAACTGCCCTTTGGTGATGCCATTGGAACTTTTTGGGCCGCTAATTGTGTGAAAGAAGTGTTAAGAACGCAACGTTTTATTAGGGGGTTGTATTTAGCCATTCAGGATAAACTGGCTCAGAAGAGCGGCCCGATACACATTCTTTATGCTGGTACTGGCCCTTTTGCAACTTTGGCCCTACCCATAATGGTTCACTTTAGCCCTGAAGAAGTTCAATTTACTTTACTCGAAATTAATGAAACGAGCCATAACAAGTTGCTTGATGTGATTGATGCTTTTGATTTGCACAAATACGTAAGGCAGATTGAAATTACCGATGCAACAACTTATGTTTTGCCGAACACTGAAGTGGATATTGTATTAAGCGAAACTTTAAACAGGGCGCTTATTACGGAGCCGCAGGTTTTTATCATGCTGAATTTGGCCAGTCAGTTAGGTGATGGTGTGATCTATCTTCCGGAAGAAATCACGGTAAATCTTAGTGAAAAGAAGAGAAACGAAACTGAGCCCAGAATAATAGAAACGCTGATTAATTTTAACCTGGATAAGATGAAAGAGATTATCCGGCACGCTGAAAGAAACCAATGGGTTTTCGAGGAAATAAAAGTGAATATAGGTAATGTAGAACCCGCTGATCTTTATTATACTACTGAAATTAAAATTTACAGGGATAACTTCTTAGGTTATGAAGCGTCTTCTTTGAATTTATTAGAACGGGTAAAATTAGATGAAAAAGATGCCAAAGACTTAATTTTTAAATATTATGCCACTGGGAAACCGGGCTTTAGCGCTCATTCAGAAAATGTATTAATTACCTAAATGATCCATCCAAGAAATTTGAATGTTCTTAAACAAGTGAATGTTTTTTTATTTAAAAGGATTTTACTCAATTTAGCAGCTGAATAGATATGCCGCCAGAGAAAAGAATTCCCACAGATAAAAAAATAGTAATCAGAAAACCTGTTGAGAGAAAACCAACTATCCGGAAACCTGTAGGGAAGAAAAAAAAGCAGGGCTTACTTTCTGTACAAATGAAGGTGGCCATAGCAGCCTTGTTATTGATTTTGCTCTCTCCATTATATTATGGCTATATATTAAATGGATTCGTAGCCTCCTGGAGGTGGATAAAAGATTGGGGACAAGATCCCAATTACCGCACCTATAAAAGTTTTAATATCAAAATACCAAAGAAATATACAGTGCATGGCATTGATGTTTCTTACTATCAGGGTAAAATAAACTGGCATAAGGTTAAGGCGATGAAAGAAGATGAGGTTAAAATTAGTTTTGCCTTTATCAAAGCTACCGAGGGCATTTTACAAGTTGATCCTTATTTTCAGCGCAACTGGCGGGAAGCGCCTAAAGCAGGAATTGTTTGCGGCGCTTATCACTTTTTCAGACCCAAAAAAAGTGGCAGGGCGCAAGCAAAGTTCTTTTTACAGGTAGCCAACGTAGAAAAGGGAGATTTGCCTCCTGTTGTTGATATTGAGACTTTAGACGGTGTTACCCCATTAAGAATGAGACTCGAACTTTCCGATTTCCTTACTTATGTAGAAATGAAAACAGGAGTGAAACCCATTATTTACACCGGTTTAAAGTTTTACGAAGATAATCTGGAAGGAAAACTAGATGAGTATCCATTGTGGATTGCACATTATTATCAGCCAAAATTGCGTTTGGATAAAAGCCGCTGGAAATTTTGGCAACATTCAGACAAAGCTAAAATTAATGGCATCGGGCATGTGGTAGATTTCAATGCCTTTAATGGCGATAGTGTTGCACTAGAGAAAATGAGGAACCCCTAAATCCCCTAAAGGGGACTTGCCTTTCTATAGTTTATACCAAGAGTTCAATAAATAGTTCAATTCAGAATATGGCCTAAGTTTTGTTTATTTATGCCTATCCTTTTAAAAATAGGCTTTCTTTTCTAATTCAAAGAACCCCTAGTACCCTAAAAGGGACTTGCCTTTCTTATAGTTTATACTAACTGTAAAGTTATAGACGGATAATACTTCTTGCTATTTGCTCCTCGCCTGTAGGTCCTTCTTTAAGAAACTTGCTTTTTTAATTATCTTATTCAGATTTAACATCTCTTATTACATATTTTCTTTTTTTTACCTTGCTATTTGCTCCTCGCCTGTAGTTCCCCCTTTAGGGGGCTAGGGGGTTACACCCTCCAACTTTCACACTCTTCCAGGAAAAATTCGTCAGCTTCTGCCCCAATTCCGGGAAGTTCAGGGACATCTAAGAAATAACCATCATAGGTTAAACCATCAACAACAGGATCTACCAGGTGACCAAGTAAGGCTGTATCTAAATCAAAGAACTCTACATTCGGACTTGCTAAGGCAAAATGTAAATTGGCACTTAAAGCAATCCGACTTTCCAGCATGCTTCCAATCATACATTTAACCCCCTTTTGCATGGCCTCTTCATGAATTTTTTGAGCTTCCAGAATGCCGCCTGATTTAGAAAATTTGATGTTTAGGTAAGTCGTCGACTGGCTATTAATCAGTTTTCGGGCATCATGGTGGTTATAACAGCTTTCATCAGCCATTAACTTAATAGGAGAGTTTATATTCAGTTCAGGTAATTTATCATCAAACCAGGTACGCATTGGCTGTTCACAGAATTCGATGTTATATTTTTCAAGTTCGCCCAGCGCGAATAAGGCATCATCAAAACTCCAACCCTGATTTGCATCCAGGCGCAAAGTCATTTCCTCACCAACGGCGGTTCTAATTTGTTTTACCCGTTCAATATCGTCGTGAACTTTCTTGCCCAGCTTAATTTTTAAAATCCTGCAACCCTGGCTCTGGTATTTAAGTGCAGTTTTTGCCATCCCTTCGGGGGTATCGATACCAATCGTCATATCCGTTTCGATCGTTCTCTTCGTTCCGCCAAGAAATTTATAGAGCGGCAAGCCGGCGTGTTTGGCAGCGATATCAAATAAAGCCATATCAAATGCGCTTTTTATAGTACTATTATGGTCAGCATAGCCTAAAAGATCGTTCATTCTTTCAGGAATCTCCAGCGGATCTTTCCCCTTTAAAATGGCTGCAAAATCTTTAGCCATCGCAATGCAGGTGTCCTGCGTTTCACCAACAATCATCGGGAAGGCAGAGCATTCGCCAATTCCATGAATGCCCGCATCAGTATAAATTCTGATCAAGACATTTTGTGCAAAGTGCATGGTGCCAGTGGCAATCACAAAAGGCTCCATCGGGATGCTGAAGCGATATATTTCGGTATGCGTAATTTTCATTTTTTAAAATTGAAGGTAAAAAGCTGAAGGTGTGCTAATCGAGATAAAAGTCGGTGATGTGTCCAACTCAATTCGGTACGCATTGCGCATACTTTCAGACGAGATTGAATAATAACCTCCTTAACTATGCTAAATAAATCGCTTTTTAATAATTCCATGTACACAAATTGATTTCATCTAAAATAGAAAAACAAAAACTAAAATCAGCCACGTTTGTAGATAATTAATAGCTTTACAGTTCCAATTTATATCTCGAAAACCTATGTCAAATCCACATGCTGAGCCTAATAAACTGATTAACGCCTCTTCACCATATCTACTTCAACATGCTTATAATCCGGTTCATTGGTACGAATGGGGTACAGAAGCTTTAGAGAAAGCGAAAGCAGAAAATAAGCTTATTTTAGTGAGCATCGGCTATTCTGCCTGCCATTGGTGCCACGTAATGGAAAGAGAATGTTTCGAGAATCATGAAGTTGCCGAAGTGATGAATCAGCACTTTGTGTGCATTAAGGTAGATCGAGAAGAGCGGCCAGATATCGATCAGATTTATATGTATGCCATTCAACTCATGACTGGGAGCGGGGGATGGCCACTCAACTGTATTTGTTTGCCCGATCAGCGACCAATCTATGGTGGCACTTATTTCCGTAAAACAGACTGGATTAATGTATTGGAAAATTTGGCCGCACTTTGGGCAAACGAACCCGATAAAGCCATTGAATATGCAGAAAGATTAACGGCTGGTATAAATGACAGCGAAAAAGTAATCGCCGTTGAAAATAAAGAGACCTATACCCAAGCCCATTTAACAGAAATTATAGAACCCTGGAAACGCCATTTCGATATTGGTTATGGTGGCTACAATCGTGCGCCAAAGTTCCCGTTGCCCAATAACTGGGTTTTCTTACTTCGCTATGGTTTTTTAAATGATGATGAATCTGTTTTTACAGCGGTTTGTCACACCTTGGAAGAGATGAGCAGAGGTGGGATTTATGATCAGCTAGCCGGAGGTTTTGCCCGTTATTCGGTGGATGATAAATGGCATGTGCCGCATTTCGAGAAGATGCTTTACGATAATGCACAGCTGATTAGTTTATACATAGAGGCTTATCAATGCACCAAATTTGATTCATTTAAACAAACCGCAGTAGAAACGATTGGATGGGTTTTTAATGAGATGACCTCACCAGAAGGATTGTTCTATTCTGCTTTGGATGCCGATAGCGAAGGCGTAGAAGGTAAATTTTACATTTGGGATAGAGCAGCGTTCGATCAGATTCTGGGAGATGATGCCGCATTATTGGGTGAATATTACAATGTAACTGAGGATGGCAATTGGGAAGAAGAACAAACCAATATCTTAAGAAAAACAATTGATGATCAAACCCTTCTGTATAAATATGGTGTTTCGGCTGAAGATTTATTTGATAAAGTTAATCAGGCAAAAGCTAAACTACTCGAGGTAAGAAGCAAGCGCGTGAGGCCAGGATTAGACGATAAATGCCTGACCGCCTGGAACGGGATGATGATTAAAGCCCTTGCAGATGCGGCACAAGTGTTGGGTCATGAGGCATATTACCAAAAAGCAGCTGCAGCAGCGAACTTCATCATAAAAAATATGAAATCTGAAGCGGGTGGCTTATACCGAAATTATAAAAACGGGAAAGCATCTATCACTGCATTTTTAGATGATTATGCATTTCTGATCGAAGCATTAATTGCCTTGTATGAGTATGATTTTGAGGAACAATGGCTCGAGGAAGCCAAATCATTTGCAGATTACGTTCTGAATCATTTCAATGATGCGGAATCACCAATGTTGTTTTACACCTCTGCAGCAGGCGAGAGTTTGATTGCCCGCAAGCACGAAGTAATGGATAATGTAATTCCGGCAGCAAATTCAACGATGGCTTTAAACTTGAAAAAGTTAGGTTTATTATTCGATCTGGAAAACTACACTGAAAAAGCGGCAGAAATGCTGGCTGCGGTTCATCCGAAGATCAAAACATATGGCTCTGCTTATTCAAACTGGGCAATTTTATTGCTGAACGAAATTTACGGTGTAAATGAGATTGCGATAACAGGTTTAGAAACAGATGTGGTTAAGTTGGAGTTAAGCAATCATTATATTCCCAATAAAATTACATTAGGTGGAACAAAAAGTAACTTACCGCTGTTAAAAGGGAAGCAAAGCAATGAAACAAAAGTTTATATTTGCCGAAATAAAGTATGCCAGTTATCGGTTAACACTGTTGAGGAAGCATTGGAATTATTAAATTAGAGATAGAATATGTAATTTAATAATTCATATATTTGTATTATAATGGAACTTAAGACATTACATATCAATAAACCATCTGCAAAGCTTATCATTTTTGTTAGAAAACTACAATCAGAGAAGGAAGCTAAGTTGAAGCAACTTGATGCTGAGCGTGAGAAATATTTCGGAACAAAGAAATAGTTTTAATGGGTGAAAAAAGGATCATACCTTTAATAACTAAAGAGGGGCACAACTATCTTATTCAGTTCGAATTTATTGGCAAAGCGCAAATTCCAGATGGAGTTGAAACTGATATAGTTGATGTTCTTATTTCAGTAGAAAACAATGTTGGCATTAATAATAGTTCAACACTTAGTCAATTCGCATCAATCATTAGAAAATTTCTTAGCGAGAATAATGTGATTTTATATTGTTATTGTGATCACGCTGAAATTAGTAGGGGAGCTAATAAACAAAATATGAGTCCCCAAAAGTATAGAAGTAAATTATTCTCAGCGATGTTTGATAAAGAAAGTAATAATGAATATATCAATCAATTGATAGTGATTAATGATGAAGTGGACCATTATATTCATCTAATTTCTCATAGAAAAAATGAAGGAGACATTGTTTTACTCAAAAACGAAGTAATGTCACAGAAGTAATATGATTACTTTCTAACGAAATCTTGATTATTGCCAATTCTGCCTCATTTCTCCCAACAATTCAATAGTTTTTTTGTTAAACTAATTATTAGGTTATCTTTGCGCTTCGAGCTAAAAAAGATATTGCCAAAATTAATCATGCCAGTTACCGGTTAGCACTGTTGAGGAAGCATTAGCATATTTACAATAAAAAAAATCTGAATGAATATTTCACCAAACTCAGTAGTTGCATTAACTTATGAATTGCATACTACCAACGAAGAAGGACAACAAGTTTTTGTTGAAAAAGCAGACGAGCAAAATCCTTTAGTATTTTTATATGGCGTAGGCATGATGTTGCCTAAATTTGAAGAGCATTTAGCTGGTTCTAAAACTGGTGATGAATATAGTTTCGAATTATCAGCAACTGATGGCTACGGAGATATCGATCCAGGTGCTTTTGCTGATCTTCCAAAATCAATGTTTATTGATGCTGGTGGTGAAGTTCCGGCAGTGGGTGAAGTAATTCCTTTGCAAGATAATGAAGGAAACAGCTTCAGAGCTGGCGTAACAGCTGTACATGAAGAAACCGTTTCAGTAAATTTAAACCACCCAATGGCTGGCAAAAACTTATTGTTTAGCGGAACTATCTTAAATGTTCGCGAGGCTACTCAGGATGAATTGGCTCATGGTCATGCACATGGTGCAGACGGACATGAAGCGCACTAGGTCTTTCTAAAAAGAAAAATATCTAGATAAATAAATTAAAAAATCCCGATTTCGATCGGGATTTTTTAATTTATAATAATTTTGAAGCGGTGAGTTCAACTGGAGGATTGTTCATTGCATTTCCCTTATTCAGTTTTAAAGTGCCTTTTACGGTAATCGGCTGATAAGTAAATTTAATTGGCTCAGCCATTTCTACCAGTACCATAATTGGAATCCCATTTTTGCCACAGTAAAAACACTGGTTAATCGGTAAGGTAGAAAGCATAAACTTCGTTTGTTTCATACCATCCTTTATGGGAACAATATATCCTGAAAGTTCAAATGCCTTACTTTCATATTTCTGAATGCCTGGACTATAAATGGCATAAGTTTCGGTCGGTTTTACCGTCTTAATTTTTACACCACCAATAATATCCCAGTTAGGGGAGTCCATCTGGTCGCTTGGATCATGCTGTGCTTTTGCAGATAATCCAATAAATATTAATAAAAACAAGGCTAATGATCTCATATCAATTTGTAATCTAATGACAAATATACAAAAGAGATGATGGTTAGCTGGTAAATGATTGCTACACCTTTTAAAAATCTACCTTTAAACGCAAACCACCATTGGTCAGGTTTAGATTTTCTCTTGAAAAAGTTTTCATAGGGAGCCTTAAGAAAGGCTCAATGGCAATGTTATTCTTTTTAGATATTTTTTGTTTATAGCCTAAAGAGAAATTGTAAAAACCAATATATTTATCCGGATCAAGTTTAGATTCTGGCTGCGGCTCCGTTTGTTTTTCTGCCACAATAAAGCTTCTGATGTCTGTTGTTCCATTTGCTGATGGAGATGCCATACTCTGAACCTGATTCACAATATAAGTGTTTTGTTGTGAGTTGTTAATTACCGCCAATGCAGATACCCCAATACCAGTATATAGCTTGTCTGAGATTTTATACCTCAATTCAAGCGGCACATCAATACCACTCACTTTAGCATTAACAGATTCCAGGTTTCTCCCCGACAAACTTTGAGGCGCAGCAGCATTTTGAGATTCAGTTGAACTCACTGATGCATAAGAAACCCCAGAGCTAATCGATAGTTTATTCGCGATAGCATACGACAATGAAAATCCGTAATTCATATTTACTTTGCTGTCATTACCCATCGAAGGTGCTACATAAACATCTTGTTGCCACTTCTGGCTTTGGTTTCCCTTATTTTGAGCATTCTTTCCCTGGTTTGTTTTACTGTCTAACGCCAGTAGGTCCTCAAAAGTCATTTTATTATTTGCTTTTGGTTTTTCCTGTGGAACTTTAACTTCAGTATTGGAAATACCACTATTTGCAGGAGTTACATTTGCTATATTTTCGATAACATCAATTTTACGCTCATTGGTTTTATCCTGAACCTGATTAGTTGCGTAAAGTGGATTCTTGCTTACGAAATTGTTTGCCTGCGATTGATAAGTATTTTTAGCTTGTGGAGCACCTGATCTTTCATCATTTTTTAACGCAGGTTTTGAATCCTCAGCAGCAATCTGATGATCTATAATGTGGTCTTTTTTCGGTTCAATTAATGGTGAATCAGTATTTTCAGTTTTAGATTTTGCGATGGTATTCTTATTCGTTTTATCTTCATTATTAAATAAAAATAAACCCGATAAAACCAGAATTATCGCGGCGGCGGTCCACAATAGCCAGAAAACAAAGCCACCACGCTTTTTCTCTTCCTTTTTAGAAAAGCGCTCCCAGGCACCAGGAGCGTAATTCTCCTCGTGGTTTTGTAATTGGGTGGTGATATGTTTAATTAATTCCTTATCCATTTTTTTTATATGAACCAACTAATGTATTGGTGTAAAGTGCCCGTAACTTATTTTTTGAGCGGGTTAAATAAACACGGCTCGAACTTTCCGGGATATTTAACATTTTAGAAATTTCATCGTGAGCAAATCCTTCAATCTCGTATAAGTTAAACACCAGCCTTTGCGTATCCGGTAAATGATTTAACAAATTCATGATGTCGTTTACATGAAGATCTGAGGCAACAGAAACCTGTGTAGCCGGATGTTGATCTTCATTTAAATCATCAACATAAAAATGAGCTTTCGAGCTTCTTATTTTATCTATTGCCGTTCGGGATGCGATTTGTGCAATCCATCCTTTAAAAGACCGTTGCAATTCTTCAGGATTTTGAGGCGGTTTAAATCCTGATACACTTCTAAATATTTTAAGAAAAGTATCATTTACAAGCTCTTCACTATCAGCAGTATTTTTTGTATATCTTAAAATAATACCCATTAAATAGCCATAAAACGATTTATACATCATTTCTTTACAGCTATTGTCGTTATTTACACAGCCTTTTAAAATCTCCTCAAATCTGAGTATTTTTTTGATCACTCCGGTAAAGGCCTATTTAACGTTCGATTAGTTTTTTAGCTTATGCTTAGCTATTGCAAAAATATAAAATAACACCATCCAATTTACCGAATGGTGCTAAATCAACGGGTAGATATTATTTGTTTGTCATTATAGAAAGCGAAAGCTTAGTACTATCTGTTGCGGTTTTTAAGCCTTTTGCCCAAATGGTATAGATTTTTCCTTTTTCTATTTTAACATTATTTAGGTTGGCAACGGCGGCAGTTGTTCCGGTTTGTCTTATTTCGAAATTATAGCTGATTGATGGGTTTATTGATGAGAAAGCTGAAAAATCTTTAAAGGCTTTATTCGTTGTCAATAAGAAAGGAGCGGTAAGGCCTGCAGGGTCGGTATTGCTCACCTGTAAATCAAATGGCGAAGAACCCGGGCTTAAGTTGATAAAACGAATTTTTGCCTTATCTGTTTCCGGGGCTTTCAGGTCATCTTCAACCAATAAAAGCTTAGTGGATTTTAAGGTATCTACCACAAAAACAGAATAAAATCCACCTCCTTTTAACGCAGCAGTTCCATTGGTGAGGTATTTTAATGAGTCTTTTTTCGATACCCCAACCAATCTCGTTCCTGGATAAGCAGCATAGTATCCGCGATCATTGGTATAGGTGAAACTGCCTATCTTTTGATTGTCCAAGATAAAATCTAAAGGACCAGTACCCGGAGATGCATGTACAAAACCGATTCCTGCGGCTTCAATTGGATCATCATTCCAGTCTTTTTTACAGGCAGATAATGTTAATGTTATGGCGAATAAAGAGCATATAATTTTAGTAGTTAAGCCAAAGTAGTTTTTAGTTTTCATGTTGTAGTTAAATCAATTTTATAAACAAAATTGGTTAATGGCCATTAACGCTTTTTTGGGTTAAACGATTAAGGAGACAGAAACGCTACAGTTGTGGTAATTTTTCTCATAAAAAAAGCCACATGAAATTTTCATGTGGCTGATTAATAAAATATGGTATCGATTACGAATACATCTCCTCGCGAAGTTTTGCAACATCTGCGCTATTGATAAATTCATCGTAAGTCATTAACTTATCAATGGTGCCTTTAGGCGTAATTTCGATAATTCTGTTTGCAACGGTTTCCGTTAACTGGTGATCTCGTGAAGTAAATAAAACAGCTCCTTTAAAATCTTTCATCCCGTTATTCAATGCCTCGATAGATTCCAGATCCAGGTGATTGGTTGGCTCATCAAACATCAGCAAGTTGGCTTGTTGTAACATCATTCTGGAGAACATGCAACGCATTTTTTCTCCACCTGAAAGTACTTTTACATTCTTTAAAACTTCTTCGCCAGAGAACAACATACGACCTAAAAAGCTTCTTACAAATTGTTCATCAGCCTCAGTTCCTGAATATTCACGTAACCAATCAACCAGGTTCTCGTCTTTGCCAGCAAAATATTCCGAGTTATCATTCGGGATATCGGCAGTGCTGATGGTAACACCCCATTTAAATTCACCTTTATCAGCTGGCGTTCTACCGGTTAACACATCGTAAAATGCTGCGGTAGCCAAACTGTTTTGCGATAAAACAGCAATTTTATCACCTTTATTCACCATGAAAGTGATTTTATCAAATAAAATACCATCATTACCAGATTTACTTAAGTTGTCCACTTGCAAAATTTGGTCACCAGCCTCACGACCGGTATTGTTGAAAATAATGGCAGGGTATTTACGGCTTGATGCTTTAATTTCGGTGATGTCAATTTTATCTAAAGCCTTTTTACGGGAAGTTGCCTGCTTGGATTTCGATGCATTCGCACTAAATCTGCGGATAAATTCCTGTAACTCCTTCACCTTATCTTCCGTTTTCTTGTTCTGGTCGCTACGTTGTTTCAACGCCAACTGACTAGACTCATACCAGAAAGTATAATTACCAGTGTAGATACTCATTTTCGCGAAATCGATATCCACAATGTGGGTACAAACGGCATCTAAAAAGTGCCTGTCGTGAGATACTACCAGTACAATATTCTGGTAATCAGCTAAGAAGTTTTCCAGCCAGGCAATGGTTTCAATGTCCAAATCATTGGTTGGCTCATCCAGTAATAAAATATCTGGATTACCAAATAACGCCTGGGCCAATAACACACGTACTTTTTGCGTGTTATCTAATTCTTTTAACAGTTTATGGTGATTATCTTCAGTAATGCCAAGGTTACTCAACATGGTTGCCGCATTGCTTTCCATATTCCATCCATCCATTTCAGCGAAGATATTTTCCAATTCACCAGCGCGTTCGCCGTCTTTCTCAGTAAAATCTTCCTTCATGTAAATGGCATCTTTCTCCTTCATGATGGCATAAAGTTCTTTATGGCCAATCATCACAGTTTCAAGTACCGAAACTTCATCAAATTCGTAGTGGTTTTGTTTTAAAACCGCCATCCTTTCGCCCGGAGTAAAAGCAACACTCCCTGATGTCTGGTTAACTTCTCCTGACAAAATTTTAAGGAAAGTAGATTTACCTGCGCCATTAGCCCCAATTACACCATAGCAATTGCCCTGAGTAAATTTTAAGTTAACATCTTCAAATAATGTGCGTTTGCCGTAGCGTAAAGATAAATTAGAAACTGAAATCATACTATAAATAAATAAGCCGCAAAGATAGGGTTTATAGTCCGAAGTCAAAAGTCTATAGTTGGTTTAGTGATCAGTTTTAAATTTGAAAATGATCGTTCAGTATGATATGGCTTAAGCTGTCCCGCTTTCACTGCAATCTTTTTACTTGAGGTTACTAACTTATAATTTGTTTGAAATTAACAGTAGTCTTTTATCTTTAGCCTTTCAGCTTTTAACTTTTAGACGGTTCTAAGTGCTTTTATTAAATTTGGCTTTAGCTGGCCACTTTAGTCTTTCAGCTTTTAACTATTTTTACAAAATGAGTAATTACGATATCATATCACAAGTAATAAAAGAACGCCGCAGTATATTCCCGGCCAGTTATATAAAAAAAGAAATTCCAGTTGAAGTGATTAATCAGATTCTGGAAACCGCAAACTACGCACCTACACATAAATTAACCCAACCCTGGCGCTTTACAGTGATTAGAAAAGCTGGCCTGGCAAAGTTGGGCGAGGAGCTAGGCAGATTATATAAAGACCTGGTTCCGTCGCACCAGTTTCTTCAAAAAAAGTACGATAGCTTTGCCGAAAAAACAAGTCAATCTGATTGTATTATCGCGATCAACATGGCGGTTAGTGGTAAAATTCCGGAATGGGAAGAACTGGCAGCAGTTTCCTGTGCGGTTCAAAACATGGCTTTAACAGCCGAAAGCCTTAAGGTTGGTGCCTACTGGAGCTCTCCACCATTAATTGATGATTTGGGCGATTTTTTAGGCTTAAAAGAAAATGAAAAATGCATCGGCTTGTTTTATATGGGCTATCATAATGAAAAACCCTGGATACCCAATCGAACTGCTATGGAAGAAAAAGTGAACTGGATAGAAGGGTAGTTTTGAGTTTGGAGTATTAAGTATCGAGTATCAAGTATTGAGTTCAAAGTCTGGAGTCTGTTCAATTCCATTTAACATTGTACGTTATCCGTTTCTGCAATATTTAAGTCGCTTTTAATGGCTTGTGCAGAGGTAACTGAACACTGGAAATATGGAATGCTATTTTATTACCATAAAGGCAAAATGTTCGCCTATCTTTGGATCCACAAAAAACTCCATCAGCCCCTACATAGGTTTCGTTGATGGAAATAAGATTGAACACGAAGATTTGCTATAAGAGAAAAGAGCCCGAATGAAAATTTTATTAATTAATCCCCTCGAAGATCTTCAAGAAGAAAAGATAAAATCGATTCTGAATCAAGCTTTATCGTTGCGCAAATAATCCCATTTCCCATTAGCGATCATCCATTTCCCATTATCCATCTAACACATTTTCCATCAACTATTTCACATCTTCCCTTATCCATCTTACATCACTACCTATGTCTACCTTAAAATCTCAACTTTATCAGCTTTGCTTAAATTTTATTCAAAACAGAATAGAAAATATCGAATATTCCATGTTGCAAGCCCGTCAGGCATCTAATGACGATACCAAAAGCAGTGCTGGCGATAAGTACGAAACTACGCGAGAAATGATGCAGCAAGAAATGGATCGCAACAGCAAGTTATTGTATGAAGCCGGGCAGCAAAAAATCGCACTTCAACAAATTGAAAATGTAGATGCAGCCAAAGAAGTTAAAAATGGTAGCCTGGTTTTAACCTCGAATGGAAATTTTTATATCAGCATTAGTGCAGGCGAATTAAACGTCGATGGTCAAAAATTCATTGCAGTATCGCAAGCTGCGCCAATCGGAAGGGCGTTTGTTGGTGCAAAAATAGGAGATGAGTTGAGCTTTAACGGTAATAAATATTTAGTGAAGGAAATTCTTTAATCATTCGACTTACGAAATTTCAATGGAATGTTTGGTTGAAAAATTTCGTCTGTCTTAAGAGAGTTTTGTTGAAACTGACGAAGTTTCCTTTGCTATAGGCCTTGTAAACTTCGCAAGTTAAATCATTCGACTTACGAAATTTCAATGGACTGTGTGTTAGAAGAATTTCGTCAGTCTTAAGAGAATTTTGTTGAAACTGGCGAAGTTTTCCTTTGCTGTAGGCCTTGTAAACTTCACCAGTGGATTTATTTCACACCAATTCTTTCTGCAAAGGCAGGAACCAAATAAGCCCTTAATTCATTAAAAGGAATAAAAACAACAATTTGCCCTTGCGCATAGCTCGCCACTTCATAAGGATTATACATAAACGCTAAACCTTTAGCATTGAAGTAGAAATTTTTATTCGGCTTTAAAAAATCATCAAACAAAACTTTGTTTATACTTTCGTTAGCCTTGACATTATATTGTTTCCTTAAATTCTGCTCCAGCAATTTTTGCAGGTTATTGGAGTCAATCTTTACAATATCACTCAAAACCATTTGTTTTTTATTTTTAACATCCAGGCAATACATCAGGCTGCTATAATTTCCATGAGCGCCACCAGTATAGGCATCAGCCAGGAAATCAATCACCACGAAGTCGTTATCATTATATAAAACCGATTGCTGACTGTTATTGCTGTAATTCAGCCAGGCATCTTCGCCATCGCTTCTATCATCTTGCTGCTGGCTGGCAACCTCAGCACTATAATCTTTTAAATAGGCAGCAGAAATGGCTTTAAAGCTAATTTCACGATCTACATTTGGTTTTAATCCAGATATTTTTTTAAGTTGAATGTTGAGCCAATTGCCCGCATCATCTGTATTTGTTGCTTTTAAGTACTCGAAAGTAATTTGAGCAATTGGCGAATCTGCTTTATTTGGATAAGCTTTTACTGAATCCTGATAAATACCCGTGGTAAACTGGTAGCTGCCTTCAGGATATTTCTCCTCTAAAATTGCCGGGAAACTTTTACTTCCATCGCCACTTTTCCAGGTTCCTTTGAAACCATTACCCGTCCATTTTAAAGAAATGCGTGGTTCTTTCGCGTCTTGCTCAAAATAAGAATTGTAAAAGCTATACTCTGCAAGCACCAAACCATCCTGACCAATCACAGTATCAGTTGATAAATTTAACCAGGAACCATCGTAATAATAATCGCCGTCGATGTCGCCGTTGAGTCTTTGCAAGTGCATTACAACAGGTTTACCTGCAATCGTTCCTTCCAGGCGCTTGTAAAAATTACCCGTAAGCGTTTGCTTTGTAGCAGTTTTTACATTTGATGTCGTGGAATCACTTTTGGTATTGTTACAAGCGGTAATTACAGCTGATAGGAGGAATAGAAATAATAAATGCTTTTTCATAGATTCGATTAGTCGCGACTAATACTTGACAGTTAATTTATGATTTTGTTTTATTAAAGCTCTTATTAATGCTGTAATAAAGGTTTTTAGCCGTGTATCTTCCCGGGTCTATGATTCTCCGAATGGTATAAAGCGGATAAGTTTCATCTCTGGCGGTAGAAAGAATAAAAGCGGCTTTAAAACCGTGTTCCTTTAATTTGTGCAAAGTAGAGGCTTTGTAAACGCCATATGGGTAAGCAAAGTATTCTATCTTTTTACCAGTAATTTGCTCCAGCTTTTTGGTGGGATCATCGATTTGTGTTTTCCAGTCTTCATCGGTAAACTGAGCAAAATTTTTATGATCATACGTATGGCTCGCGATGGTATTGCCTTCATCAGCTAGCTGTTTAATCTGCTCCTTAGTCATGTAACTAATCCTGCCTTTTCTCCCGATAGAAACCGTCATGATGAAATAAACGCCTTTAAACCCATATTTTTTCAACGTAGCATTTCCGATCGTAAATTGATCTTCATCCGTATCATCAAAAGAAATGATTATTGGTTTTTCCGGTAGTTTGGCATCAAAAACCAGGTAATTATACAATTGATCTGGCAAAATAGTATGGTAGCCACTATCAGCCAGCATTTTCATATGTTCCCTAAATTTATCTGGAGCAATAATGTCATCATGAGCCCTTTTACTATCGCTGGCTATATTATTTCTAATCTGATGATAGCATAAAACAGGCACCTCGCGTTTAGCCAGAATGGCTTTGGCATCTGCAGGTTTTTGTTTTATTGTATCAATCACTTCAGTTTTTGCAACCGCTGAATTTTCAGCTTTTTTGCTTTTAGAATCTGAATGACAGGCGGTAAACAGAGCCGGAAGAATAGCAGTAATGGCTAGAAATCGTTTCATCATGTTATTAGAGTACGTGTTGTGCTAATATTTTTTGAACCTGGTAAACATCCACCGATTTATTAAACTGCTTTTCAATACTGGGGATGGGTTCGTTAGAGATCCAGATTTTTAATACCGCATCTAAATCAAAAGTCCCGGCAGTTTCTACGCTAAATCTTGTAATTGCTTTATAAACAATGCTTTTATATTCAGTTTTATTGCCCGTAATGCCTTGCTTATCAATTAGTATTAATCTTTTATTCGTAAAAATAAAAGTATCACGAATTAATTTAAAACCCAATTCAATCTGTTCACCATCAATTAATAAGGTGCCATATTGCTTAATTAAATCTTCCTGGTCAACTGCGCCTGCATTTCCAAGTAATGCCGAAAATAATCCCATTTTAAAAACTATTTTTAATGCTGTTACTCAATGTTTTCGGACTCCAGTAACCACTTGCAATAATTCTGCGAATGGTAAATAAAGGATCCCTTTCATCACGCTTGGTTGAGAGTTGAAAAGCCATTCTGAAACCACGCTTTTTTAATTCAGGAATACCTTCGGCATTCCATAGCCCAAACGGATAAGCAAACTCCGTCATCTTTTTGCCTGTAATTTCTTCCAGCCTTTTAGTTGGTTTATCTAACTGTTCCTCCCAATCTTTACCTGCATATTTTTTGAAATTTTTATGGTCGTAAGTATGTGAGCCGATGATGTTTCCTTCATCTGACAGTTGTTTAATTTGATCGCTGCTCATATAATCAACAAATTTTCCTTTTCTACCAATAGAAACAGTCATGATGAAATACACTGCTTTGTAACCCAGCTTTTTCAATGTTGGATTTACAATCGTAAACTGATCCAGGTCAGTATCATCAAAAGTAAGCATGATGGGTTTGCTTGGTAATGCTGCGCCAGTATTTAAATAGGCATAAAGCTGATCTGGCAGAATGGTATGGTAGCCACTATCAGCCAGCATTTTCATCTGATCCTTAAAATTCTGAATTTCAACGATGTAATCTTTCCCAACCTTACCATCAGTAGGTTTCCAGTTTCTTACCTGGTGGTAGCACAGAATAGGTACTTGTTTACGGGCCAAAATGGTTTTAGCATCAGCTACTTTTATTTTTGAAACATCAACAGGTGTAGTTGCTGAAGATGTTGTGGTGTTTGCTTTTGCTGAAGAATCTGTAACATTCGAAGTTTCTGGTGATGATTCTGACTGGCAACTTGTCAATAAAATTACACTTGTTGCTATTATGGTAAGTACGCTGTATTTCATAGTAAATATATATGAGTGCAAAACTATAAATTCTATCAAATAATTGCTTAGCAAATAACTGGTGTTGATAAATATTTACTAACATAAAATATTACTGAATAACGTTTTTATTACACATTTTAGCAGATTTAATTGGCTTTAATTAAATAATTTAGCCGCTCCAAACCCTTCTTAATGAACAAAATTTACAAATTATTCTTTTGTGCGCAGTTGCTGTCGCTAACTGTTGCTGCACAAACCAAAACTTTTACCCTAACCGAAAATATTCAGGCCCAACCAAAGGCTAATTATCAACTGGCATCACGTTTTTCTCCAAATAAACTGAAAAAGATGGTGTATGCAACGTCGGTTGATCCGCACTGGTTAAAATTAAGTAACCGTTTCTGGTACACTTTCGAAAGTCCGAAGGGGAAATTCTGGTATTTGGTAGATCCTGCTGCAAAAACCAAGAAGCAAATCTTTGATAATGCCAGGTTAGCGGCAGAGATTACCTTAATTGTTCGCGATCCGTTTGATGCCGAACATCTGCCTTTGGAAAACTTAAAATTTGCCGCAGATGAAAAAAGTATTTCATTCGAAGTAAAAAGTTCTGTTGATGAATCAAAGCCAGATAGGAAAGATAAAAAAGCGGCCGATTCTATGCAGAAGAAAATTTATTCTTTTAAATATGAACTGGCCGCTGCAAAATTAACTGAGGTGCCGAATTTTAGCAAGCCCAAACCAAAACCAAGCTGGGGTTCTGTTGCTCCGGATTCATCCGCTATCGTGTTCTCGCGTAATTACAATTTATATTGGATGGATAAAGAGAATTACAAAAAGGCTGTTAAAAATGAGGAAGACAGCACCATTGTAGAGCATCAGCTTACAAAAGATGGTATTAAGTTTTACTCTTACGGCAGCGATGGTGATGGCGAAAACAATGTAGAAAACGAAAAAAACAATAAAAAGAGAAGAGGCGCTTATGTGCTTTGGTCGCCAAATTCGAAATTCTTCGTTTTAGATAGAACCGATTCCCGCAAGGTAAAAGATCTCTGGGTAATTAATAGTGTAACGCCCGGGCGCCCAACTTTAGAAACATACAAGTATCAAATGCCCGGCGAGGCTGAGGCACCACAAGACGAGGTTTTGCTTTTCGATTTTGCTGCTAAATCTTACAAAAAACTAAATGTTTCGGCATTTAAAGATCAAAGTATTTCGGTGTGGAGCAAGCCCGTATTGGCTAAAGATCGCGATAACGAATTTCGCCCTTCAGTATGGTTGGGTAATGATAATCGCTTTTATTTCTCACGTACCAGTCGTGATTTGAAGCGTATTGACATTGCTACTGTTGATATTACTACGGGGAAAGTTACACCTATTATAGATGAGCGCTTTAATACCTATGTAGAAGTGAATCGCCCTGGATTGGTGAATGATGGGAAAGAATTAATCCACTGGAGCGAGCGCGACGGTTGGGCACATTTTTATCTTTTTGATGGCAATGGCAAACTCAAAAATCAAATAACAAAAGGTGCTTTTCATTGCGAAAGCATTGTTAACATTGATGAGAAAAACCGCGTGCTCTATTTTACAGCAAACGGGAGAGAGGCTAAAGAAGATCCATATTACCTGCATTTATACAGCATCAACTTCGATGGTTCTAACATGAAACTGCTTAACGCCGGCGATTTTGATCATGCTGCTTTCTTAAATGATAATAATACCTTTTTTGTTGATAATTATTCGAGGGTGAACACCGCGCCAAAGTCTACACTTTATGACAGAAGTGGAAAAAAAGTAATGGAGCTGGAAACTACAGATCTTTCGCTATTAATTGCTGCGGGTTACAAATATCCGGAGCCATTTAAAGTGAAGGCAGATGATGGGATTACCGATTTGTACGGTGTAATGTACAAACCTTTTGATTTTGATCCGAATAAAAAGTATCCGATTATAGAATATGTTTATCCAGGCCCTCAAACAGAGGCGGTTAACAAGGCTTTTAGTAAAAGTATGGATCGTACAGAGCGTTTAGCGCAGTTTGGATATATTGTAATTACGGTTGGAAACCGTGGTGGCAATCCATCGCGTTCGAAATGGTATCATACTTACGGCTATGGAAATTTGCGCGATTACGGCCTGGCCGATAAGAAAACAGCGATAGAGCAATTGGCGGCCAAATATTCATTTATTGATGAATCAAAGGTAGGTATTACAGGTCACTCGGGTGGCGGTTTCATGTCTACAGCGGCCATGTTGGTTTATCCTGATTTCTTTAAAGTAGCAGTATCAAATGCAGGCAACCACGATAACAGTATTTATAATCGATGGTGGAGCGAAAAACATCATGGGGTGAAAGAAACCATTTCTTTAAAAGGAGATACTTCATTTAAATATAGTATTGATAAAAACCCAGATCTGGCGAAGAATTTAAAAGGACATTTATTGTTAATGCATGGCGATGTAGATAATAACGTTCACCCGGCCAATTCTATTCGCGTGGCAAATGCGCTGATGAAAGCTGGAAAACGCTTTGATTTTCTCATTATTCCTGGGCAGCGACATGGTTTCGGCGATATGACGGAATATGCCTTCTGGAAATTAGCGGATCATTTCAATAAATACCTGATTGGCGATTTCTCCGAGCCAAGCGATGTCGATTTGGTAGAGATGGATAGAGATATAGAACAAACAGGAAAATAAATGATTATAGTTCATGAATTATTTTATAGCTGAGATTTTTGATCTTCCATGAATGGTGGGTTAAAACGGTCTTTATCCTGAACTTGATTCAGTACATATGGTTTAATATGATTTTCAATTTTTAGCTACGAAAAATTTTGTTTTGCATTGTGATTTGTCATCAACGAACCCATAGTGTGGTGGCTCACCAACCATTTTACCCATCACTTGGCTTGCCTCGGCTGGCCGCCGAATGGCTATCTTCTTTTTCTTGACAAAAAGAAGCAAAACTCAAGGCTTGGACCTGATGTTGAATTAGCTCGTCGAAATTTAGATGACGGTAGCGCAAGGGCTCGATTTGGTTTATAATGAAGATTTGTTTTAAGAGCCGTTCGCGCTACCCTGGCTTGGGGGGATTTGAACGTTGGTACAAAAATTTCAACGGCTTCTCCTTCCATCATTTCCTAGGCCGGATAGCGAGGTGGAAATAGCATGGTGCTTCATTAGATCTATGAGGTTTCTTAATGTGAATTGGTTTTTGGGGCATCACATAAACGGTGGGTTAAAACGGTTGTCATCCTGAGCTTGGGTAGGTATTGAAGGCACACCAGATGTTAATGTTTGGTACAGTACTAATGGCAAGTTTATCAAAGAGCTGGCCGATTAAAACTGGATATTTGTCTTCAGCAATAATTTGTTTTAACAAAAAAGCGCTCCGAAATTATTCGGAGCGCTTAATAAGGTAATTCACAATTGGTCTTTGGTTAGTAAATGTAGTTTAATGCAACAACATCATTAGAATTGAATGTGCGGTTACCACCGTTAGAGCAAGCTAACATAAAAGAAGCAGCATCTGGAGTAGATGGAGTTCCTGGTATTAGTACAGCTCCAACGTTTGATGCACCTTCGTTTCCTGCACCACTTGCGCCACAGCTAAATGCACGGTTCATATAATCTGTGTGACGGAAACCGATACAGTGACCTACTTCGTGCTGGATCACAGAAGCAAGATACAATAAGTTCGGGTTAGCACCATAAGCAGCAGCATTGGTATTCATTCTGATCTGGTTATAAGGGTTACCCGATGAAGTAGGGAAACCTGCTGAACCTAAAGTGATGAATCCACCACTTGGTGCTTCGTTAAAACCAACCACATTAATATTGCCGGTTGTGCCTGCAGCTGCTCTTTGGAAAGTAATACGTAAACCCAAAGAGTTATATCTAGATATCATGGTGTTTACGGCATCACTATATACCTGAGGTAAATTAGTAATAGATACAGTGATTACACGAGGTAATGATCTTACCACATTGGTGGTTCGGTATTGCTCAGTTTCAGCAATATTTAAGTTAGCACCTGAAGCAGCTTCAGTTAAATTAGCATCAGTTAAAAGAATATCTCCTTCAACTAAATAGCCTTCATCAATTTTACGGATATTTTCAGTGCTGAAGCCTAAAGATTTAACTTTTTCTAGGGTTGCTGTAGAAATATCAGTTTTATTTTCGGCCACAGTTTCTGTATCATTACTCTTACAAGAGTATAAAGTTGTGAACAGTAAACATGCTGCTGCTACTGATAAAAATTTGGTTTTTTTCATTTTAGTTTAGATTTAATTGGGAACAAATAGATAAGTTAGTTAATATAATTTGTGAATTACCTTATAAATGCTAATTTAGAGAAGATTTATGATGTAAACAAAATTTTACAAGAAAATATTTTTTGAGAGTCAATACTGTATATTTAATTATATTCCTTTGTGTGTGCGTATTACGTTTAAATGCACAAGGACAACCTGGTGGAGTAGAAAAAAAAGTGCAAAAATTTATTTCTGCCAACAAAAAAAAGACAGATTTACACGTAAATGATGTCCTGTTAGTTAGGTTTGATCATCAGTTAACACCAACTGAAATCAGGAGTTTACATCCTAAAAAGCAACTTACTGCCGATTATTTTATCGTTAGTAAAGCAAATATTTCTAATCTTTCTCAGGGTGTTGTTTATCAGGTTGAGGCTAATGGCCTTTGGAAAGCCAGTGATGGCTTAGCGCAACTCCTCAATAAAAGCAAAAAAAGCGATTCTATCACTGTGAGATTGGCTGTTAAGAGTAGTATTGTGCAGCCAGAGTTTTTAAAGCCGTTAAAAATTAAGTCAATCGATCAGCAGCATGCTATTTATACTATTTATATTACCGCTGATGATTTAACTTCGATACTTACCGAAGAGGAGATTATTTATGCTGATATTCTCCCTGTTGCCAAACAGGAAGTGGTTATTAATGGGCTGGATCTCAGCTTGAATCAGATTACGAATGCCCGGAGTTTATTTCCCGGGATTGATGGTACGGGCATTAATATTTCCTTTAAAGAAGGGATGTACGACTTAACCGATCTGGATCTTCTTGGCAAAACGGTTCCTGGTGCAGTTACCAGCGGTACAGCAACTTCTCACGCCACGAGTATGGCCACACTGGCGTTGGGAAATGGTAATTCTTTTATTCGTGGGCTCGGCGCTGCACCAAATGCAAAGCTGGCCTTTTCTAGCTTTGTGAATTTATTGCCAGATCCGGTTTCAGATTTAAATCGCTTGCAGATTCGGGTACAAAATCATTCGTATGGAACTGGAATAGACAATAATTATGGAATAGAAGCCGCTGCATATGATCAACAAGTTTTTGAAACTGATACGCTGATTCATGTTTTTTCTGCAGGAAATAGTGGTACACAAACGCCAGCTGGTGGTTTTTATCAGGGCTTAACAGGAAGAGCGAACTTAACCGGAAACTTTAAACAAGCCAAAAACCTGTTGGTGATAGGAGGGATTAACCGCGAAAACCTTTCAGAAAATCAGAGTAGTAAAGGTCCGGCTTATGATGGCCGCGTAAAACCTGAGCTCGTAGCCTTAGGCGAAGATGGAACATCAGGTTCTGCCGCAATTAGTAGTGGTTCCATTGCCTTGCTGGAGCAATTTTATCGCCAAAAGTTTTCGAAAGCGCCATCCGCTTCGTTAATCAGGGCAGCGCTAATAAACTCAGCTGATGATTTGGGAACGCCACAGGTAGACTATATTTTTGGTTATGGGAAGTTGAATGTAGCCCAGTCGTTAAAAACCCTCAATGAAAATCGAGTTGCATTATATAGCGCAGCAAAAGGGCAAGATCTAATCATTCCACTAACTATTCCAGCAAATGTTGCTGAAGCTAAACTAACCATTACCTGGAATGACCCGGCTGCTGCGGTAAATGCCGCCCAAAGTTTGGTGAATGGCTTGGATTTAAGCCTCGAAAGTCCTTCGGGATCGGTTACATTGCCTTGGGTGTTGAGCAGCGCATCTAATTTGGATTCGATTGCCTTGCCTGCAATAAGAAAAGTAGATCTGATCAATAATATTCAGCAGGTGAGCATTGAAAATCCGGTAGCAGGGAATTTTAAAATCCATGTAAAAGGCGAACGCATTACACAAGGTACGCAGCAGAATTTCGCGCTGGCTTATCAATACAAATATAAAAATACCTTCTCTTTTATTACGCCCGGCAAAGAGGTCTACTTTTTTGGGAGAGAGGATAATTACATCCGGTGGGAAAATACCTATCCTGAAAAAACTGGTAAACTTTCTGTGAGTTACGATGATGGCATCAGCTGGAAAGTGATTGATTCGAATGTGGATTTAACTAAAGGATTTTACAATTGGGGCGCACCAGATTTATTTTCGAAAGCTATTATTAAAATGGAAGTGGGCGGTGCTGTTTTTACTAGCCAGAGTTTCATTATTTCCTCGCCCAGGGAATTAAAAGTGGGCTATGTATGTAAAGATGGATTGGTTTTAAGCTGGAATCCGCAAGTTGGTGCCAAAGATTATACCGTTTACAGCATTATTAATAATGTATTATCGTCGGTTTTAACGGTGGCTGATACCTTAATTAAACTGGATATGAACAGTATTGCCAGTAAATATTATGCAGTTGCGGCAAATGGTACAGGCTTTACGGGCTTGAAGAGTTACACTATCGATTATACCCAACAAGGTGTTGCCTGCTATACCAGAAGTCTGCTTGCTTCCACCACAGCCGATGATAAAATTAGACTCGACCTCAGTATCGGGACCACATTAGATATCAAAAACATTATCTGGGAGAAACAAACGGGTGTAAATACGTATACCGTTTTGCAGCAAACCAAGCCAGTAAATAACGTTCTCGATTATGCTATTTTTGATGATAAACCTAAACCTGGAATACAGTTTTACCGGGTAACTTTTGAAACAGTGAATGGAAATATTGTGAGTGATCTGGTTTCGGCGACTTTCCTTAAAGAGAATGAATTTTCATTTTACCCCAACCCTGTAACTGATTATTTAACCATCTTAAGTGGATCTTTTGAAGATTACAGCCTATCTATATTCAATATTTTAGGGCAAAAGGTATTCGAAGAGAAAGCTGCGAGTACCAATCGTTTTGGTTTAACAGCACTTACTACCGGTATTTACGTTGGGGTAATTGTTAAAAATGGCGAACAAGTAAAGAAATTTAAGCTGATTAAAAGATAGTTGCCAGAATAGTTGATATGGAACGGTATTCAGATTCAAAACCTTCGTGCAGATAAGAGATAACAACGTTTGTTTTTTATTAATATTCAAATGAAAATTAATATCTTGTGGATACTAGATTTAACCATCATGCTCCATCTCTTCACTTCAAATGCTTATATATATTTTAATGTATTTAAGGCATCCCAAATGATGCAATTACAAAATATAAAACCGTTGTATTGATCAATTTTAAAGGCCTAATGTTGATAAGCAAATGAAAAAAGCCGCAATTTTAGTTTTAATTGTCATAGTTACCATTGCCGTAACTTGTGCGCTTATTAAATTTCTAAAGATAGAAAGTTTTGCATTCGCATGGGCGCTTAACTTCATGTTGATGGGGAGTGCACTATTATTTACTGAAACATTAAAAAGCCCGCTTACATCAAGCTATTTCAACGAAAAAGCATGGGAAAGAAGAGGCAAAATCTATGAGTCTTTTGGCGTAAATTTTTTCAGAAAATTATTAGTTTGGACTGGCTGGGAAAAATTGATCAGAAAGGCCAACCCTATAGAAAGGAATACCAAAGCCTTAATGCACCTTCACTACCAAACAAAACAATCTGAATTAGGACATTTAATTCTTTTGATTATCGTATTTGGTTTCAATGTTTTTGTTGCCTTAAAATTCGGAATGCTCAAATCATTGTCGTTGTTAATCTTGAATATCTTATTTCATTTATACCCAATTTTGCTTCAGCGATACAATCGGCCACGAATAGAAAGAGCTATAAATGTAAGTAAACGGAGAGCTAGAGGAACATTGGTTTCTTAAATCACTTTTAATCTATTTATTACTTTGAATTTACAGGGATTAGTTTTTTTGTCCGTGAGACGATAGATGAAATATAAGATTACTGTATATCGAATCCAGATGAATCGGCATGACTAAAATAATTTTCCCGCAGATTTTGGTGATTTCCGCAGAAGCGAAAGTTAAAATCTGCGCTGATCATTCTGATCTGCGGGACAAAGCCTTTTTATTGGTGAGACACTGAACCCATGGCTAGGTGGCTCACCAACCATTTCGTCATCTACTTCATCCTTGCCTCGGCTAGCCGCCGAAGGGCTCTAAACATTTTCTTGATAAAAAGTTTAACAAAACCGAGCTTTTCAGCGAGCTCATGAATGCAATTTAAAAAGAGGGAAAATACTATATTTAATTGATCATTCCTTTGCTTATGCTAATATACTCAATATTATGGCCACATTAAATGGAATGATCAGTTTTTCCGGTAAATTGGGCGACTTTGATTTTTACAACCGGGGTAAAACAAAAGTGGTGTGACAGTAGGTGAAGTGATAGCTTTGGCTTTAGATGTGAAAAAAGGAGATCTAAACATCGATGACTTGCGCAAAGAAATGGCCTTCAAATCTGCGTTGATACTGAGCACATTCGTCATTGAAAAACCTAACGGTGATCCGCATCCGTAGGTCTGTATGTATTTAAAAAAACAGTGCGTACCAAAATCAGTAAAAAATGTGGTTTGACACTTTCCTGAATGCAGTTGGAAATTTCTTTGATACCACCCATTTTCCGAATAATACGCCATTCTAACCCTTCCGTGGAACAGGATGTTGCCTTATCCTGGGTAAAGTGAGGAAAGATTTCAGTTTTCCGACCATTGAGGTGATCAAGTTTGCCAAACAGCCTATTCTTGCCCATCGCGTTATGGAATAACAGGATGGGATCACGCTCTATAAAGGACACAGATATGGGTAACATTCTTATTGATTTTAACGATATATTTTGGATGCTCCACTAATTATTTTGTAATTTACTTTTAGTATGAACCGTAAATTAAACTAAATGTTAAACCGTAGAAAATTCCTCAACTACGCTGCAACCGCAGTGGGAACCACTGCCATGCTTTCTGCTTTAGACAATCCTGCCTATGCTCTTTTTAATAAGACTATTGGCGCAAACGACCAAATCAATATTGGTGTGATAGGAATCAAAGGCATGGGATGGTCTGACCTCAAAGCGGCCCTCAAAGTACCGGGGGTAAACCTGATCGCCCTGTGTGACAGTGATGCCAATGTGCTTGATGAAAGGATGGCCGAATTAAAGTCGATGAATGTTGACGCCGCAAAAGTAAAAAGATATAAAGATTATCGTGCACTGCTTGATAATAAAGATGTTGATGCCGTAATTATCGGGACACCCGATCACTGGCATGCCCTGATGATGATTCATGCAGTACAGGCAGGTAAAGATGTATATGTTGAAAAGCCGGTCGGCAACTCTATTGTTGAATGCAGTACCATGGTTAAAGCGCAGGAAAAATACAATAAGGTTGTACAGGCAGGTCAATGGCAACGCAGTCAGCAACATTTTAAAGATGCTGTTGATTTCGTAAAGAGCGGCCAGCTGGGAAATATCAGAACTGTAAAAGTATGGTGTTACCAGGGCTGGATGAAACCTGCTCCGGTAGTACCGGATACCTTACCGCCTGCAGGCGTTGATTATGCCATGTGGCTTGGGCCGGCGAATAAAAGAGCATTCAATGCGAGCAGATATCACTTCAATTTCCGCTGGTTCTGGGATTATGCCGGTGGGTTAATGACGGACTGGGGCGTGCATTTATTGGATTATGGCTTGCTGGGTATGAATTCTCCTGTACCAAAAACCATATCTGCATTAGGTGGCCGCTTTGCTTATCCTGATCTGTATGAAGAAACTCCTGATACGCTGACTACCTTATATGAATTTGACAAGTTCAACATGGTATGGGATTCTGCTATGGGCATCGATAACGGCTCTTATAACCGCAACCATGGGATTGCCTATATCGGTAACAACGGCACACTGATCCTCAACAGGCAAGGCTGGGAAGTTATTGAAGAAAAGGTAAGTGGCAATAAAGTGAGCAAGCCCTTTGTTAAATCATCAGATAATGGACTAGACAATCATATGGTTAATTTCTTTAGTGTGGTCAGATCCAGAAAAAAAGAAGAACTGAACTGCTCTATACAGGATGCTGCGCATGTAGCTACCGTTGCCCAAATGGGAAATCTTGCCTTCAGAAGCGGACAAAAATTATCATGGGACAATGCCAAACACCAGTTTACAGACCAGCAGATCAACGATAAATACCTGCTGGCCCAGTATCACAACGGTTACAGCTTACCCAAAGTTTGATCCGACTAATTTATTGATATAAAATAAGGAAACAACCTATTAAAGTTGTTTCCTTATGTACTCACAGAGGTACTAAGGTCGAACCAGTTTATAGAAGATCTGGTAAAAATCGCCCTTATACTGCTATATAACGCAGAAATATGAGATGAAAAGTATACAAAAACACTAGCTATCTTGAATGAAATAGCTGGAGTAAAGGATTATGAGTCTTGTAGCCTAACCGCCCTGTTATGAGGCAAAATGTGCTCTTCTGACTTACTAAAGTAATTTACGAGGTATTATTGAAACCGCAAAATTTTGCTTCGTTACGTATTTGTTACGGTTTTTACCTAGAATTGAAATAGCATTAATGCAATATTGTATACTAACACCACGGCATAAACAATAATCGACCTTTGATTTATGCACGGACTTTGTAAAAGTGGCGTGAATAGTAGCCTTAGGGTACAAAACCTGAAGTGGTTATTGGAGGATTTGAAGTTATTCAGTGAGTTAATAGCTGCGTAGAAGTAATGGTTTATAGCTTCTGATGTTGCCGGAATTGGTCATTAACCTCACCGACTGTGAAAAATCGACCAAATAATGTAGTTTGTATTCGTTGATGGAAAGAACTCTGATCAATCGGCAACTCGACTCCGTTCCAGGAATCATTTGTTTAAATAATGCTGGATTAATTTCGAACACTTCCTCTTCGCCATTATTATGTAAATATCCTAATAAGTAATGTGGCAATAAGCCCCCTTTTAATGTAATTTCCTGCTGACCAGGAAAAAAACTTTTCTCATAAAATGGTAATCCTAAGGCCTCCATATCAATTTTTCTTTTTAAAATTCTAGAATCAGGTGCGTTCAAAATCCCCTCATATTTTTCTGGAAGCCATCCGAAAAGGATCAAGGGATTATTACTATACTTTTTCTCGTGACTCCAAGCAAATTTATTCGCTTGGGTAAAGCTAGTGGTAGTGCTAAGTAAAAACGACGAAGCATAGTAATCGCTTTTACTTATATGGTGTAAAAGAGCAAGGTAATAATCTCTAATAGGTATTTGTTTTTGTGAATCCAGCCCATTAATGATGTCAATAAATACCGACTCATTTCCCTGATTACGAAAAAATGTTACTAACACTTCTTCCGTTTTTGTGAAACTTTTTATTGCAATTCTAGCTGTACCAAAGGGTAATTCTCTTTGAAGTAAATTGTGTAGCATCCTAAATATAAGGCGAAATTCATTATTGCCTGCTTCTGCAATATCTATATTATTTGCCCCAGGTAATACTCCTTCAATAAACATACTTGCCTTTGCGCCTAAAACAAAGATTGAACGGCGAAAATCATATTCGAAACGATCCTCTGTTAAGCCATAAACTGATTGAATTTTATCTTTTTTATCACCTCGATATATGAACTTATAGTTGTTTTTATAAATCTTATTGATGCAATTGAAAAAATGTTCTTTTTGTGAATTAGATAAATTTTTTCCGTTCACTTTCAAGAAGTATGCATAGTAATTTGGTACTATATCAGGTTTCATATTCCTATCGATTTAAATCGTATGCTTCAGAGAGAAATATATTTAGGTCAATAAACATCTCATCTAAACTATTATAGACCTGCTCACAGGTATTTGCGTAATTATTTGAAACAGAATTTGGCTCTACATTCAAATCCTTTAATGCTGCATGAAACTTTGATTTTGAATCTCCCGATTTATGAGCATCTAATTGCCTTACATTGTTTAAAGCAAATAACGCTGATAAAAATTTGAATTCTTTCAGTTCTTTAATCCTTTCAATGATAGTTTCTTTATTGTTCGCTGGATCTAAGCCGGTTATCCGCGCTATATGCAAATACTTGAGAATTAGTTCAAGAAGCCTTAGACTTCTAAAATCTTTAGTCTCTACTTTTGAGAAGCCCAAATGATCAACTATTTTTCGTAGTGATTTTTCTTTGAAATTTTCAGCTAACAATATGTATAGTCTTTTACAACGTGAAATAAATTGCTCCTTGGAGAAGGATTTTAAATTCAGATGATGGGTGATAGGTTTATAATCTGGGAAGTCCGACCATCCAGTATACTCTATCCGTTCTTCGTCTATAGTAATAATGTCCAGTGCAGAAAAGTCAAAACTAAAAAGGTGATTCATGAGTTTGGAAAATAAACGGCCAAAAAGAAAATACTTTTTTGTCAAGCACTCAGCTTTTTTAGCAATATTTTCTCCTTCTATAACTTCGGAAGGGTGTATCGAAAATTTATTCCAGTAATCAATTACTTCGTAACTATTTCCCTCATATAATTTCTTTATCTCGATCTTAATAGCATTTCGCCCAATGCGTTCGCAATATGTTACACTCCATTGGTTTCCATAGCTGACACTTCCTGATTTTGGATATACTTCGTAATCGTCATCACTTTCATATTTAGATAATACTTCATCAGATACATAGATATATTCAAACGGCATCTCATGTCTTGCTCTCCATTCTGTTACTAAATTCTCTATTCCTTTCCAATGATGGCCTGTAGAGATTTCCTGTTTCACTTTTGGGTAAATTCCATTTTCAAATAGCACGTTATAACCGTTAATTTCAACACTAGCAGTATTTTCCTTATGATTATATTTCCGGATTCTTATTTCATATCGATTAAATTCTTCAATGTAGAACTCATTACCATTAAGTAGTTCAAGAATGTCTTTGTCAAGACTGATTTCTTTTTTCACCGTAAAAACTTGTACGGCAACCTTTTTTCTTAGATATAAATAATCTTCTAAGTAGTCCTTCCTAATTTTGACATAAGCCTCGGAATGCATTGGAAATTTATATTCCGATAAAAGTTTATTCTGAACTACTTCATATTGAGGTTTTGATAAATCATCCCAGTATATTTTATCGCTTAATAATCTTGGTGACAATTGAAAAGTACTTAAGAATGCTTGGTCTATATTTAATGTTGTATGATTTCCTGACTCCCATGACACTACCAACGGCTCAACCTTCTTTAACCCCAAATGCTTTGAGAGATATAGCCAGAAGGCCGGAGAATAGGTAAAATCCTTACTGTAATTTACTCCCGTGCGATTCACAAATGGGTTAACATGAGAAGCTTTTATTTTATTGATAAGATTAGGCGAAATTATCGCAGTATTTTTATCGATAGTTTCCTCTATTCCACGCTCATCTGTCATACTAAGTTCAGCCACTGTTATATAACTATCATTAGATGTTTTGAAACTTAACGAATTGCCAATGAGTTTCGCGATTAATTTCTCCTTATCTATCATTATTTATTTTGATTATTTAAATTAACTCTTTCAGAAAGTTGCGAAGAGCCAAATTGGCCATGTACATCTTCAATAAATCCCCACTTAAAAAGCGAGTTATTTAAGTATAGATGATTTCGTCGGATTTCATCTATGCATCCCCGGATAATAGTTTGGTTAGGATAGTTTTCAAAAAAACTTTCCCATAAATCAAGAGTTGGTAAAAAATCGTATAGATAGCGACATTGATCGAACACAAAAACATTCGAATACATCCATGTATCTTTTGCTTTGTATTTTAGGCCCATAGTTTTACCTGCATGGGCAATATAGGGATGCCCATAAATTCCCATCAATAATTCAATTAGCAAGTTTTTCATTGGTATGTCGCAGGTCAGATTCATGTATCTATCAAAAAAATCAAGTTTAGTGATAGTGTCTTTTAACTTTTCTCCGCAGATATTGTGGATAAATGTTTTAAAACCTGTATCAGCTTCTTCGAAACGCTTTAATAAACTACCAATATATAGAGCATCCTCTATTGTCATCTTCTTTCGAGTACTGTTGATAAATCGTCTTAGAGTATGATCTTTTGGCAAATGTTCGTTTATTAACCTAGCCCAATTTAATAGCGGATAGGCATCAATAGCCAATAAGTAATGTTGTATTTCATCAATTAATTCCTTTGTCGTTTTTGTATTAATCTTATGTGTTTTAATCGATTCCAATTCTTTTTGGAGCGACTGTTCATTAAGTAGATGATTAGTTTGAACAGACCCTAGCGAAGATAATTGCCACATTGGGATTATTTCTGACGCTATTGTAGGTATGAAATGTGTTAAAAAGGTATCATAATAAGAATCCAAATGCTGATTTATATAATTGCTATAACTTGAAAATGCTCCTGATTTTTCTAATGAACTCATTCCAAATTGATCATCTTCCGGGGGAACTTCATAAAATTCTTTTGTTGCAAACCACGTAGCTAATATATCACCCCAATTATAGTTGTCTCCTGGTTCTGCGAAATTCGTAATCAAAGCAGATAATCCCGTAAGCCTTTTATTAAGAAAGATCTGTTTAATTATTTCCAATGGGGATTGTTGTGGCGAAAGAATTGGAGTGCATGCATCAAAATAGACAATATCGAATTCGTGATTGGTTAACTCGAAAAATTCCGCCAACGACCCTCGATGGATTTTGATTTGAATTTTAGCCTCAATTAAGGATTTTAGTGCCTGCTCATATATTTTCTTATCTGATTCAATTGCCCAAATATTTTCAAGTCTAATTCCATTATTACATAAAATATCTATATCATTATATGGCTCTGGTCCTGAAAGATATAATACTTTTAATTCGCTTGCTAGTTTGGGTTTGCATTTGCTATCATAGAATTCAAACCAACTGTTTTTGCCTCCAAAGAAAAGCCAATTATATTCATTGATGAATTCAAAACTTTTGCTTCCAATAAATCTGAAAAACAGGGAATTGAAGTAATCTGTTATTTTTATAAAGTGTTCCTTAGAAACTAGAAAACTATCCGTTCTCTCACTTGTGAGTGTTTGGATAGCATGTTTTACTAGTTTTTCACGAGCTTCATTTTTAATATTTTGGTTATAAGTTTGCATTGTGGTAGGAAATTATATTCATAATTGGACAGACTTTAAGTTTAAAATGGGATTTTAATTAGACATTCAGTATCCCAAAATTTACCTTCAGAAATTCTCCTATAACTTGCCTTGCCATTCCGACATATTGTTCTTCTGGATTTAGAAACCTTTTGAGTCGCTCCAATTCTCTTTTCAAAATTTTTTCGAAATAAAATCTTAGGGCAGTATTTGGATCGTTCAAAAACTGATTAAAATTATGTGTTGCTTCTTTTACTCTTTGAATTTGAGCTTGGATATCGATAAGTACCTTCTCGCGAGCTTGGACTAACGGAACCCTTTGTAAAACGTAAGCTTCAATAGAAGTCTGCCCTTTTATACTGAAAACTCCATGTTCATCTTTTTTTGGACGAACAACGCCCTCTTTGCCATATTCCAAATGTTCCTCAGGATTATCCTCACAGGGGTTTAATAATAGCCTAAATGATTCTTCGTCTTTTATTCCGTTAGCATTTCCGTGTTGACGCACGTATTTAGTAGGATCAGACAATGGAAATTGATTCATTTTTCCCATTGTTTTTTTTGAACTCACTCCGTAAAGAGAATGTTTTAGTTTTTGGTTACAGTTACGACAAGACAGCAATAAGTTGTCCCAATCAGCTGCTAACCAATAGTAGCCAGGTTTAGTGTCCGGAAGCGCTTCTTCAATTTCACCTTTTGGTCTAAAATGTTCAACATCTCCAGAATAGACGTGTAAAAAAGTGCTTTCACAATAGGCACATTTACTCTTAAACAATTTTACAAGAGCATCTTTAACTTCTGTATTTGAATATATTTTAAACTCAAAAGCTACTTTGTTGGCATCATAGGGTGTATAATGTTCAATTGCCCTTGCAGTTTCTGTTTTGCCTTCTCTATTTTTTTTATCTAATGCTGCCGGGCGTGGAACTGAGGCTCTATCTATCTTTATCATAGATTTCCGGTTTTGCTGTCAATAGTCTTCCATAAACTCTCAACTCTTTTTATAGCCTCTGCTTTTAAGTCCTCTTTTATTTTTAAGCCATCCTCTCTGGTTTTTCTAGCCAATAACTCATCAATAACATAATAAGCCAATTCTTCCCGAAGATTGTCTCCCAAATGCTTTATTCTCGGGATAAGTTCACTTAGTTCTAGTATTCGCTTATTTTGTTCATCGGTTCGATCATCGTCGTTTAAAGCCAGAATAGTATAGTATTCATCAAACAGCCTCTCCGTTTGTGGATCAATAGTGCTTTTTAATCCGAAAAAATCTGAAGTCAAAATTTGATCAATACGCAGCTCACTTGGATCAGGTAAGTCAGTTAGAGCTATAATTTCCTTGTCTTCATCTTTTGTAAGGACGACTGCTTCACCGGCAATAAGACCTCTTAGGCAGAGAGGCTCATGGGTGGTTACAACAAATCTGATTTTAGGAAATGCTTTTCTCAATCTGCCGACAACTTCCATACGCCACCTTGGGTGAAGATGTGTTCCAATTTCGTCAATTAGCACCATACCTTCAGCTAAATCAAACGTTACGTTTTCACCAGCTAACGTTGCCATAATATCGACAGCTAAGAAAAAAATGGATTTATAGCCATCGCTGAGTTCATCAATATAGAACTTGTCGTTTCCTCGTTTTATAATGGCTTGATATTCTTCAATCTCAATAATATCATCGTGATCTAATATCATTAAATCCTTGAGGGTTAAAGCTGCACGATCGAATACCTCTTTAGGTAAAGTTGCCAGCCAATTATCAGCATCTACCAATGAAAAAGTGTAGTCGAACAAATTTTTAGCCTTGGCGCCATAAAATTCGATCTTCTCTGGTATCATTTTCCCAATTGTAGGCTTTAAGCGGATTGAATTATAAGCTAAAACGTTTACGATGGGCTGACTAATTGAAGATATAATTTCGTTATTATTGAAATGGACTTCTATAGGATTTGTTGAACCAACTAAGTGTAATTTAATATAGCCATTCTCCTCGCCATGCTTTAATATCTCTTTTCCTGTTATGGCCAGATCCTTGATGTAATCTTTTCCTGTTAAACCAATGACAATTGCTTTGAGTAGAGAGCTTTTGCCTACACCATTTTCTCCTAAAAATAACACCCAGGGTTCTATTATAGGATTTTCTTGTTTGATTTTGCTCTCCGCTATCCCACTATTATTACCAAAGTCCAATTTTAAATTTGTAAAACATTTGAAGTTCTTGAGTTCTATTTTTTCAACGTAAATATGTCGGATATCGTCAAGTTTAAGTTCACCACTAATTTTTTCTCTGACATCAATTGTTAGCTCTGTTTTATTCGCAAATTTTTCAATTTCTTGAAGAGAGAATTTTAACGGTTCGCCTTTATTAATTTCACTATCTAAGAATACTTTAAAGTCTCTGTTAACTATATAGTCATGAATTTCTAGCTCTTTGAGCCACTTAGTAAGCAATTGCCTTTGAATGCCTAAATATGGTTTGAGTGATTCTCGATTATTAAATATTTCTCCCCAGGAACGTGTAATTTCATTCACACGTTCCATATTTTGATTTGCGTTCTTAAATAATGATAAGAAGAAAGTCCATTGCTCTTTAAGTTCTTCCAACGTTCTGCGTCTTGCTTCGACGAGATCAGAACGATTCAGCTTTATAATTTCAATAGTAGTTTTACCCTTGGCGGTTAGAAAGTCTACCTCTCCGTGTTCGTTATAAGTTAAGTGTTCTTCCGGTTGATCAACACAAGGATCTATCAATAATGCCACTTCCTGAACAATGATATCTTCATATTTTGTTGCTATTGCAGATCTCGTACCCTCAACAGGGAACCAAGATGATTTATATTGATTACAGTTTGGGCAGCAGTAATAAAGATTATTCCATTCATAAGTAAGCCACCAATAGTGGTCATTGGAAAACTCCTTTTCTAATCCTCTTGCTCCACTTTTGGGGCGAAAATGGTCGTATTCAGATTTTGTAATTTCTAAAGGAATTACGGACTCACAATAAGCACATTTGCCATTAAAGGCTTCCCTCAATGCCTTTAAAAACTTATCTCTTAGCTCGGGTTCAAAAGGTTTAGAATATTTTTCCTGTGACCGAGACTCCTTTGAGCGGTTATAGAAATCTTCCAATCTTTTTTTTGCTATCTCGATTTCTGTTGAATAGAAAACCTCTGGATGCGAAATTATTGATCTGTCTATGTAAATCATTTGGCATGAGTTTTAGCGAATTTTTCCAAAATAGTTGCACTTGGGTGATTTGAAAGTGAAATTAATTTATTAGCTAGTGCTACAGGAACAATTGCATTGTCATACATATCACACCTTAGCTTTTCGATATTCCAAAGAATTACATCAATATTCTTAAAGTCTGATTTCTGAGGATTTAAAACTATATTTTCACTTTCGACTGGCAAAGTAATTACATACATTCTATTGTCCTTTGATTTGAAGATCAGCTTTGAGCTATAATACGAGGTTCTTGCGTATGGGTCAGGATTGTCAGACGGCCCAGGCAATATATAGCTATAAATGTGCTTGTTATCTAACAGCAATGCTTCACCAGGTTTCAAAAGATCTTTAATTTCATCCGCATGTTCAACGAAGGCCCCAGATTTTTCTAATCCAGCCATAAATAAATTATATTTATCAAAAAGATAGTTACAAAGCTTTCTAACCGGATCATGCATATTTGCCGTCTGCCCAAAGAATGCAAGAGGCCCATCTTTAATAAATAAAAAGCGATTAAGTAGATCAGGTTTATTCTCTTTGATAAATTTAATAGTATGAATAATGTTTATTTGCTCAATTAAGTTGGTTAAGTAGCCCAAAATCCCACCTGCCCCTAATTCATCATCCACTGCTTCATGCAATCTGAAAATATCAGTCAAGTAAATATCTTTATTGCAGACTTTGCAAGAGTTGGAAATGAAGTCACTATTAAAATCAATTCTGTTTAGGGAAACATTTCTTTCGCCACAATGAGGGCACTGAGATAGATTATAAGTATCAATAGGGGTTGAGTAGACTTCGTAGATCAACCAAAATAACGTGTCCAAAAGATTTTTTTCATCATCTTTACTTTTAAAAAACTCATATATACTTTTCCGTACAGAATGAGTTAGCGTGAGGCTTTGCTTATACGATACGTTCTTAGTAGGTAAAACTAATTTGCTTCTCTCCAGTTCTTTTAATTTTGACATGGATTCCCTCGATATAAATGGCATTTCCGAAATGTTATCAAGATCCTTGGTGTTAAGTAGTAATTCCCCAAATTGAAAAAAAGTAATTTGCGAGGAAGGGAATGTTTTTTTGACTGGCACAGTAGTGTAGCTTCCGTCCATTGCAATAATGTGTTCTATGGGGTTCTCATCAGGATATTGTAATTGAATTACAAGTGCTTGATTTAACACAACATCCTCAACAGATTTGGGATACTCGCAACTACTCAGAAATTCCCTAACATCCTGGTCATTGACAATGTGTGAATGAGAAGATTTACTCGCATACTCATCTGGTCTTTTCCCTGTTTTACTACTATATGCCATGATTATTTCTTTATATTATTGTGCTAAAAATTTATCTATCTGAACCGGAACAACAAAAGGATTTGAGTAGGTTTTCATTCTTACGAAACCTTTGTCGTTTTTAGCACTAAATCTTATTAAGGCATCTGCAAAATCGTCGAAATCGTAATATTTTCGCAACTCCTTAATTTCATCTTCATTATTTAAATGTGCAATGAACCAGTTCTGAGTATTTTTTAAAATATTAGAGCTTATAGAGCTTACTTCTTGAGTTGCATAAATCATCCCCAAGTTTAATTTTGCGCCTTCTTTTGCTATTCGATTGTAAATTTGACTTAAATCCTTATCATCTTTTTTAGGAAATAGATTATGAGCTTCCTCAAAATAAAATTGAATAAAGTTGTTTGGAAGACTATCTGTAAAACGTGCCATTGAGTCTGAAAATATTTTTTTAGAAATTCTCTCAAGAAAAATACCTTGTAATGTTGGATCACCTTGAGATAAATCTATTATTACAATTCCCCCAGTCCGAAGAAACTTTGATATTTCAACTTCAAATGAGTCATCTGTAGTGTTAGTGTGCATTTTAGCCACTCGTTTAAATTTATCAAAACCGCTTACGGACCTACCATCTTTTTTTTGAGTTAAGAATATCATAAGTGTTTTCATATCGTCGGAAAACCAATCCTTGCCGTTCGTTTTTTTATAGTCTGCAAAAGGCTTTTCATTAATGTTTTCCCATGCACATCTAAACCAGCTTTCAGCCTCCTCGATTGAAACACCTTTCTCTGTGTCAATATCTTTATATTTTGTGTTGACGAGATCTTTTATTGCTGCATCAGTCTTAAACTTAACCTTATATCCATTTGGTGGCTTAAAACCAGCCTTATTTAAGCAGCAGAAGTATATCGCTTTATTCTTATTATATTTTGTCCATTCGCTAAAGTGTTCATTGTCCAAAGGTGGTGGGATAAAGTCAAGAACTTTTAGGCTGGTTATATAATCGCCTTTGTCATCGTCCAATGATGCACATATATAGCTGAATCCTGTTGGAATGTCTTTATAAAAATTGACCTTCATTATTTTAAAATCTGGATCAGATTTCTCTAGAATACTATATCTTACTGTATTCGCCTTGTATTTCTCAAAAATAGCTGTACCCTCATCTTGTAGGTTTTTATTAGCATATTCCCCGTTCACATCAAATATTAATTGACCGACAGGGTATTTTGGAGCTCCACTTTTATCGAAAGATTTTAAATTTTCTTCTATGGGCGTGGAGCTTTCATTTTGTAATTGCAATTTAGCTTTGCCCGATATCTGAGATGTTGCCTCAATTACTTTCTTCACAGTATTTGATTTTCCCGTTCTTGTCATTCCAAACAAAGATGTTCTTTTACCTAATAGATCAGCAGGATGAATAAATACTTCTGCATTGTTCTCAATATCTTTACTTTGAAATCGTAAGCTGGAGCTATACCTTACATGCCCGATAGAAAATTCATTATCATTTCCGGGTATAATATCAGGCGAGTCACGTTGATTAACAATAAACCCTAACACATCTTTATTTACTTTATAAACACTGTAATGATGTGCCGAATAGAAGTTCTCTAAATCTGCCCCAAATTCAACTTTGTCATCAGTATTTCTATAAAAGGTTCCTAATACTCTACATTCAAGTCCAGAGAAGCTGAATTCATATCGTGTGAAGTCGTCTAATTTGGAATTATTTCCTGACGTTGGCAGATTGTCCTTATAGTACTCTATCATTGAGCTTATTACAGCACTATCGGTTGGTAATTTTGCAGGTGCAAGTGCACGTAATAAGATTGCTTCTTCTACAGTCTCTTCATTGTCGTAGAATGCTAACAGAAAAGTTCCTTGTGCGATCCCTTTTACTCTTTCTTTATCATCATCACAAACCAGAATATTTGCTCGGTTATAATCTAAGGTAAAAGGATGCCCTACAAAAAGATCAGGCTGCTTTCCTTGTTTAAGAGGATCAACAGACATCAAATTTTTTATTTTATCTACTGTTTTCATTATTTAATTTTAGTTAGAGGGGATTTAAGCGCTGGGTCGCTGAATCTAATGATTGCTTGATCTATGTACTCATCTTTTATTTCAAAAGACACCCATTTTCTTTGGAGCTTTTCTGCGCAGTAACCGGTTGTATTACTGCCTGAAAATGGATCTAATACTAAATCTCCTTCGTTAGTCAAAAATTGCGTAAAGAAGTTTATAAGCCCACCAGACATTCTCGCAGGATGGGGGCTTACATTTTTTTCTCTACAAGTTTTCAAAAAGTAGTCATTTGAATTGGTATTAGAGAAGCTTAGAACGCTATGCGGCAATCGAACCTCTCTTTTTTCATCCAGTATATCCATTTCAAAGAAGTTATGGGCAATACTTCCTCCATTGTCCTTTAAAAAACCTGCTTCACTAATATGGTGTTCGGATGGTCTTTTTCCGGAATTATATTTCTGTTTTTTAAGCAATTGTAACATGCTTTTACTGTATGGCCTAAGTACCTTACTATTATCTGCTTTAGGAAAATCTGTCTTTGCTAACCACCAAACATGGGTATAGCTGTCTACAGTTCTCAATCTATTTACAGTAACCCATTGTGCAGGCGACGGAAGTTTAGATGGGTTATAACAAATAAACTCTTGAATGAGTCTTAGATTGGCATTGGGATTTTTTACTAATCCAAATAAACATTCTAAATGTAAAAGAGATTGTACAGGCCGCTCAGGTTCCCAGGCATTTCCTATTTCTATCACAAGCGAACCGTCATCTGCTAACAGATTTGAGAAAATAGGGGCTAACTCTATAAACCACTTTAAGTATTCTTCACCCTTTTCATTACCATATTGTTTTTTATTATTTAATGGGAATGGAGGTGACGTAATTATTAGGTTCACTTTACCCTTAAGTGCCGCAATCTCATCATCAGTATCAAGCAACTCTATCGAGTTGCCTTGAATCAACATGCCAAGTTTAGATTTGTATATATATGTTTTTTTCTTTTTAGCCATTTTTCACAAAATTTTTATTCAACAACGCTTCTAATTCTCCTTTAACTACATCAAAATCAGGCAGTGTGTCTCTTTTGATTTGATGCCCAAGGCTATTGCTCCATGCGAGCTTTACCGCCCGTTCACTTTTAGGATTGATTAACTGTTCTATTCCTGTAAATTCTAAATTTTTATATTTAATTTTTACATGGAACGCCGCTATTATTTTGTTCCATTCAAGACCAGTCATATTGTTTGATAAGTACCATATATCATAGTAATCTCGTGGCGCAGTGTATGATCGTTGTATTAATGCTCTAATTTTTTCCGATAAAACTTCTTCTATTGCATAACAAGGGATAGATGTATTAATTAATAAGCTATCCGAGTACGGATGAAATAGTTCTCTTTGAATGGGCTCAAAAATCATCTTCTCGTATAGTATTATTTCAATCTTGATTTTGGTCTGCCATCTTTCTACTGGTGGAGGTGCCTCGTTTTTTGAATGGTCTGCTCCCCAGTATTTTACTATTGCTTCAAATCCTACGTGCTTGTCCTGAAATTTAATTGGTTTTAGTGATGCTATATGCGTTTTAATTCCTGCATGTGCAGTCACTTTTTCACAGATATCTAATAGATTCTTATCGGTGAAGTTGAAACTTTCATTTGTTGATGTAAAATCAAGGTCTTCTGAAAATCGATAATCATCAAACCAACATTTTCTCAAGCAAGTACCTCCTTTGAATATTAGATTATCTCTAATTTCTGGAACAGTGTACATTGCAGCAATAAAATGCCCCAGTACCCAATCCTTGTCGATTACTGTTTTTGCTACGCCCACATTCTGAGCTATATCTGCAACTTCTTTTTGGAAGATCATTAATATTGTTTATTTATAATACCTAGTATATTTTCTTCAGTAATATTTAACCTTAGTTTCCACCGATTGACAAATTCACCTTCCTCTTCACCTGCTGGATCAAAAAGATTATATTTTTCGTTGGTCTGTTTCTCTGCATATTGAATGAAATCAGTCAAATCATTTTTTTCAAATAAGGTAGCAAGGTATCCCATACGCTTTATTGCTGCGATGTTGTGGATAGCTTCACATGCAGCAATCATTTTTTTGCTATTCAAAGAGGCTTCGTTAAAAGCTCTGATTAATTCTGCATATCCACCTGAATATTGCGGTAGGTCAAAGCAGTCTGCAATGGTTTTTTCAATTGTAGTTATCCGATATTTATGGTTTCCATATCCCTCTTCTTTAATTTCCGCCTGTTTCGATGAGATGACTTTGACAAATTTGTAATAGACCCCGAAGACAATTTTGTCCTTTTTAGCTTTGCTTGTCTGGACAAATATCGAGTTCGGAAACTGTTCCGTAAGTCCATATTTATGTAAAGCCGACCAATATGAAATCACTCCATCTGAAGCCAAAAATGAACCAATGACATTTTCGTCCCTGAAATTGTATCTGCAATACTTTCCTCTTTCAATCCTTGAAAATATGCGTTTGTGAACAAGATTTTCAATTAACTCATTTATGTTATCCGCTTTATCGCCTAGTTGAGCTTTTACTTCTTCTAGTGTGAATATATCTAGCTCATAATCATCTAGCATGAGCATAAAGTCTATTTGCTTTTGAGTGAGATTTTCTGATATATATGTACTTCTCGCCATTACCTTTTGTTTCGTTTAAAACCCAATTTATTGGGGTTTTTGTCTACTTTAAAGGTAAAGATATGGATTTTTTTAAAATATGCAACACCTGCTTTATTTTCTCACCACTAGATGGCTCAACCCCGGGTCATTCAACATCCGCTCCATTTCGGACTGAATAATATCCTGTATATCCTGCTTGATTTGAAGACAGTACCATAGAACAATCGTATTGTCTAGCTTACGTGTTATCTCAATATGTTTAGACCCGCCTGGAATTGAACCGCTGACTAAAAGATTCTAAGTCTTCTACTCCAATTCCGAGCTTACGGACTATTTGCTTCGCAAATAAGTAACTTAGATCTTTTTCCAGAATTTGAAATTACGTTGTTACTTATTTGTTACGGTTTAAATCGGGAACAAGAACATATCTTTTTTGTCATAATCGGTTCGACCTTAGTACGGCTGGGTTGTTTCATATAACCTACCAGAAAATCGAACCATTAAAATCTCCCATTTTTAAAGCGATAGGCAGGTTTCAAACAAAAAAAACTCTTTTTTTTCATAAAAAGGGGCTGTACCTGGAGCCGGAGTCGAACCCAAATAGAAAAAGCCATCATTTCTGATGGCTTTCATTTCGATTTTTTTTGAAGTACTCGGGGCGGGAATCGAACCCGCACGCCTTTGAAAGCACAGGATTTTAAGTCCTGCGTGTCTACCAGTTCCACCACCCGAGCAGGCGATTAACCTTTTAAAATAAATGCCTCCTGGTAAGAAGGCATTTAGAGCGAAAGACGAGATTCGAACTCGCGACCCCGACCTTGGCAAGGTCGTGCTCTACCAACTGAGCTACTTTCGCATAATGAATACAATCGCTGTATTCCCTTTGGGGTTGCAAATATAGGAATATAAATATCAGATGCAAAACTAATTTAAAAATTATTTTAGATGCCTTAATGCAGATGTTTACGCAGGGCAGATAGTTGTCTGGTCGTTCTAGGAGATATATTTAAATGAATGATTATTCTAGTGTGCTTCTATTTATTCTTTTTGAAGCATTTTTGCCTTCGCTTTTTCAAATAATTGAGTACACCAATCCTGATATTTATAAAACGTTTTCTCACTATATTTTGATAAATACACCGCAGGGAGGATCATTTTTTTCTTGATTGAAGGGATAGGAATTAATTTAATTTTTTTATTATCAAAGTAATTCCAGTTACCAATATAATCATGAGTTAAGAGGTTAACACTTGATTCTCCACTGCCATCATTGCTTGCAGGTCCGAGTTCATACCGACTCATACCAATTAATTGCACCTGTTTTTCTTTTGGATTATACCTGAACTGGCAGGTATAACCAGAACGCATCCAGTTATTATAATACTCAAAGCCGCTCTTTGTTTTTCGGATACCAGATGAGGAGGGGTCGAGTTCCAGTTCCAGGCTTCGGATTGATTTGAATTTCTGCGTGGAGAGTTTGCAGATGATCACTGAGTTTTGTCGATCAATAGTAATTACATCCTTAATCAAATCATTGTCTAAGTCAGTGTATAAAATATCTGAATGATCTTCTTGAGCAGATGATGACATGTTAAACAAGCAAATCAGTATAAAAAAGCTTATATTTTTCATTTTCTATTAACTGTTTATTTCTGATCAGTTATGACAGCATAGATCAGTCCTATTTCATTCTATGCCTGAAATATAATTTATTCTTTTCGAAGATACTGTCTAAATTTCATGAATGAAGATCAACTTGCGAAGTTTTGGTGGCCGTTGTTGGGGGAAATACTTCGAAAGTTTGTGGTATTATCATTAAAACTGACGAAATTCTTCAGCGCACAGGCTTTGGAAATTTCGTAAGTTGATAAATTATAATTTTTAGACTGCTTCTAAGATAATTTTTAATTCCTTTCTGTGCAATTTTTGAATATGATCTTTTTGGCTTAAAATGGAAAAGCCCTGATTTTCATGAAGGCTTTAATCTCGATTTTTTTGAAGTACTCCCAACGATACAATTATACAAGCATTTTCATGAAGATTTGGACGCATTATTAAGGCTGATTGTGTAGAAATAGACTTTTGGGAGTATGGAAACGTTACAAATATCCAAACGTTTTTAATAGAACTGTTAAGAATTTTATTTTGGAAATAAAATTGAGGAAATAATTATTTTTATAGATTAACTATTTCCAATCCTCCTATACGTTCGAAATGTTTTTTGTTCAATGTGGCAATCTTTAGCTGATTACCTAATGCGGTAGCATCAATTAACAAATCTGGCAATTCAATTAATTTTGAAGCTGATTTCAATTGTTTATAAATGCTGCTTCCTGTCAAGCTTATGTTGTTTATATTGATCCGAATCCATGGTAGGAGCATTCAACAAGAAACTCTGGAATTCTGAAAGTTCGGATGTCGCCTTTTCCTGAATAAATCCCTCGTTTAATGCAGTTTTTAGCTGATTAATTTTTGCAGCAGGTAATTTTTTGATTGCATCCAAAAGCTGCTCATAGCCAATATTTACTGTAACCTCCATATGCCTAACATTACTTTACCAAAGTTACATATTATCAAATCTAAACACAAAATAAGAGAATATTAAATTGAAATACTATTGACATAGAAATGGGGTGAATAACTAGACCACCATTTATTTATCCAGCCAGTTACGATTTTTTAAGGATATCGTTTAATATCACAACGCCAATTGAACCTAGTCTAGATTACAAAAATAGTTACCAAAAAAAACTCTTTACACACTGTAAAAAGGGTTTGTACTGGGGGCGGAAATCGAACCCGTACACCTTTGAAAGCATAGGATTAACCTACTGGTAGGTGTCTCACCCAATGCTATTAACTTATCGATATAAATATTTGAAAATCAAATATTTATATCGATAAGTTAATTATTAAAAAAGCAATATAAAGATGAGTATAATTTCTTCAAATCAAAAAGTGGAGCAACATAAAGTGGCTCCTAAAAAAAACATTTGATTTCATTCAGGATAAAAATAATTTTTCTCAATCTTTTAAAGAGCCAATCTTTTTTACACGCACACGAAGTTTAAGCTTTCCGGTTGTTGTTTCTACCATATTAAATCTTTTTAAAGAATCTGTAGCGTATAATATTTCTACAATTTTGCCCAGTTTATCA